>VHAX01000018.1 GCA_016872215.1 Sphingomonadales bacterium
ATATGAAACCAGAAGTCAAAGAGGAATACATGAAAAAACTCAGTGCGTTCGGCATTTCAGAGGAAACGCTCATGTCGACCTGGATCGATGGCGAGGCCGAAGGGGAGTATAAGGGGTTTATGAAAGGCATGAAAAAGGGCAGAACTGAAGGCAGGGCGGAGGGCAGGGAACAAGGTCGAGTAGAAGGCCGGGAGGAGGGACTTATGACAGGTGCCCGGATTCAGGTGGAGTCTACCGTGCAGAGCATGTACAAACACGGAATGAGCGTTGAAAGCATCGCTGAAATACTTGGCATGGAACCCTCAGAAGTGGAAGCGATTTTGAAGAAAGTGGGGGAAATTACGAATTGAAGCTAAACCTTTTGGGCTTAGGTTACGGAGATTTACATTTTTCCTGTAGAATTCAGGTTGATTTTGATCGACTTAATTCTGGAATGACATAAGTTTCAATGTGACTAGCCTCTCGTTTTGAAAACCCCTGATTTTTGAGAGTTTTTACCTAATCGGTCTCGGGCAAGGGGGGAGGTGGCAATATGTGGGGGTTTGCCTTCAGGAAAACTGCCGTTCGGGGGGCCGATAGTCCATCACTCCGGTGCAACACACCACGTTCTCTGGCCAATTCCAGAGCTTGGGGTAGGGTGTTCACCCGCCCCGCTGGAATTTGTCGACCCTGGCACCCATCTAGCAAGGCCTCTGACGGTTGCTCGCCCACGGCTTGGCTGAGTACCAACTCAATTGCTGATCTGTTTTGGATGCGGCCTGCTGTATGGTGCCATTCCGCAGGGGCATCGATGCGGAGCTGCTGCATCAGCAGTGCGAATTGTTTGTCGCTGCCCACGGCAAGCACCACCTGAACGCCGTCGCTGCAGGTGTAGGTTTGTCCGTAGGGTACAATATTGGGATGCCCCGAGCCCATGGCCTGAGGCTCGTAACCCGCCACCAGGTAGTTGGTGGCCTGGTTGGCGAGTGTACTGAGGGCGGCGTCGATGAGCGACACCCGGATCCACTGTCCGGCACCGCTTTTCTCCCGTTCAAGCAGCGCCAGTAGGATTCCTTCTTTTAGTTGGTGTGCGGCCAGCAGGTCGATCAGAGCCACGGGCATTTTGTGGCCTTCACCGTTGCGCATGCCGTTGAGGTGAATGAAACCGGATTCTGCCTGTATTATGGCGTCGTAGCCGGTTCGGGGGTCGTCTTCGCCGTACCCGGTAAGGCTGCCGATGATGAGTCGCGGGTATTCGCTGCGCAGTTGCCCCGGGTCCAGTCCGAATTTCCGGGCGTCGCCTGGCTTGAAGCTCATCAACAGTATATCGGTGGTCGGCAACAGCGCACGCAATTCGGATTGATTGCGGCTTTGCGCGAGGTCCATCACCCTGCTTTTTTTCCCCCAGTTGGCGGCGCAAAAGTAGGCGCTGCGATGCTGTTTGGGGTGTTCTCCGGGGGCGAGCCAGCTGCGGGTGATGTCGCCGCCGGGGGGTTCAATTTTAGTAACGGAGGCTCCGGCCTCGGCCAGAAACTGACCAGTGGCAGGTCCTGCGAGTACGGTGGCGAGTTCTACTACCCGTATTCCGTGTAAGGGCGTGTTCATTGGGAAAGGTATTTTCGATTTGGGTGCATATCGTCGTTTATCCTCTCTTCCACTTGTGGTTGGGGTGTATGCGCAGAAGCGAGCTGTCGCCATAGCTGAGGAAGCGGTATTCTTGTTGCAGCGCATGGGTGTAGAGGTCACGCCAGCGATCACCCACCACAGCGGCCACCAGCAGCAGTAGGGTACTGCCGGGCTGGTGGAAGTTGGTGATGAGCTGGTCGGCGAGGCGAAAGCGGTAGCTGGGTGCAATCATCAGCGAGGTATAGGCCTGGGAGGCGATCAGATTGCGCGTTTCAAGCCACTGGAGGATGCGGTTTAAGGCTTCTTTTGGTTCTGGAAGGCTGTCGACTTGGGTTTTTTCATTTTGGTATGGGGTAAATGCGGTGGGTGACGGAAGGTTTTCGTCGTTTTCCTGAAGCATTGCGCCAATCCAGTAGAGGCTTTCGAGGCTACGCAGACTGGTGGTGCCCACGCAGATGAGGGGCGACTGTTCGCGATTGGGCTTTTGGAGGTGGTCTATAAGCCGTTGGAGGAGATCTTGGTCAACCCGCAGTTCCTCACTGTGCATATCGTGGCCGCCCATGGTGGCGGCGGTGACGGGCCAGAATGTTCCGGCCCCGACATGTAGGGTCAGCTCCATGTACCCGATGCCGGCTGTGTCGAGCTTCGACCTTAATTCGGGGGTGAAGTGTAGCCCTGCGGTGGGTGCGGCCACCGATCCGGCGTTTCGGGCGTAGTGGGTCTGGTAGCGCTGCTGGTCGATCGCCTCAGCCTCGCGGCGCAGATAGGGCGGAATGGGCATTTGTCCCACCCGATTCAGCACTTCTGAGAAGCTGAGTTCGGGGGGTTCCCATTGGAATTGTACCGCGATCCGCTCATCTTCCGACAGAATCTTCCGGGCGGTTAACCTCAATCCGGGTGCCTCGAGTGTGAGCGGCTCGTCGCGCCACCGACGGGCGTTACCAGCCATACAGTTCCACCGACTACTGCCGGTCTGATTGAGCGCTTCGTTCCACCCCTGCTGCCCGCCTGCTGGGTTCAGGCAGAGCAGTTCCACCCGCGCCCCGGTGGGTCGGTGGAGGTACAAACGTGCGGGCACCACTTTGGTGATGTTGTAAAGAAGTACGCTGCCGGACTCCAGGAGCTGGGGCAGATCCGAGAAGGCCTGGTCGTGGATGGTGTCGTCCTCGAAATAAAGGAGACGTGATGCACCTCGGTCAGCCAGGGGATAGGCAGCAATGCGCGCTTCGGGAAGCTCGTAGGTGTAATCGTTTATTTTTAATTGGCTCGGGTGCTGCATGCCGCAAAATTAAGGGCATACGCTTATTTTTGCAGGATATGATAAGCATCAGCGAACGAGCGGCCGAACGGGTCCGCAGCATGCTCCAGGAGCCCGACTACCTCCACACGCCGGTGGTGCGCGTGGTGGTAGAGAGCGGGGGCTGTTCGGGACTATCCTACCGGATGTCGTTTGTGGCCGCACCGGAGTCGGGCGATGAGCAGTTCAGCGACAAAGGCCTGCTGCTGGCGTGCGATAAGCGGAGCTTTTTCTACCTGATTGGTACCGAGCTCGACTATTCCGACGGTTTGCAGGGCAAGGGTTTCCATTTCCATAACCCCAATGCAACACGCACCTGCGCCTGTGGCGAGAGCTTTTCGCTTTAGTCGCGTCCGTACCTGTGCCATTTTTCATCCCTTTTGCCCGTCCACCGTCCCACTTCCCGTTCCATATTTCCATCCCTTTTCCCCGCCCACCTTCCCTCTTCCTCGTCTCTTTTCCAGTCCCACTTTCCATCCCGCTTTCCATCCCTTTTCCCCGCCCACCTTCCCTCTTCCTCGTCTCTTTTCCAGTCCCACTTTCCATCCCGTTTTCTCGTCCCTCTAATCCCCCCTGATTCTTCCCCCTTTTTCCTCACATTCCCCGTATCCCTCCCCCTTTTCCATTCCGATGCCCTACTGGTTTCACTATTTCGACATTTTACCTCTGCGCTTGTGGCTGGTGATCCTGATGTTTTTCCTTTTTGCGTGGGTTGGACGGGTAGCTTTTGGGCGGTGGCAGCGGGCGGGACTCATAGCAGCGAGTTATAATATACGGTACGATAATCCTGCAGATGGAGAACATCTATGGCCGCTACGCAAGGAGCGACTGGTACGGGAATTGATGGCCCAGCAACCAGGGGTCATCGGGATGCAGGAAGTACTCCACAGCCAACTGCTCGATCTGCGGCAGCTCATGCCGGCCCGCTACCAGTGGGTGGGTGTAGGCCGCGACGATGGTCGTGAAGCGGGCGAATACGCTCCGATTAGTTTCGACAGTCTGCAGTATAGGCTGCTCCAACAGGGGGTTTTCTGGTTGTCGGAAACACCCGAAAAGCCATCGAAGGGCTGGGATGCCGCCCTGCCGCGTATCTGCACGTGGGTACAACTCGAATCGGTTAGGGGCAAGCGCCGTTTTTGGGTGTTCAATGCCCACCTCGATCACCGAGGGGTGCGGGCGCGCGCCGAATCGGTGTTGCTGATTATGGCCATGGTCGACCGGGTAACGCATTCGGATCCGGTTTTGGTGATGGGCGACTTCAACGACGGACCGGAGGCGGCATCCATCCGCTCTTTGTCGACCGCCGGCTGGCTCGATGCCTGTGTGCAGGCGGAAAAAAAGGGGGGCAGTGCAGGCAGCTTTTTCGGGTTTATGGGCGATCAATCGGGTGAGCGCATCGATTATATATGGTATCGAAACCTGCCCGCTCCCCGTTGGTATGAGGTCGATGGCCCACCCGGCCGACTGCCGCCCTACGCGTCCGACCATTGTCCGGTCTATGCCCACTTCGCGTTCTGATTGCGGCTTACGTTTGCTTTCGTTTGCAGACGTCTGCTTTCCGACTATTGGGCTTGGGTGTTGCGAGCTTTGGGGCATGTTGAATTTATCTGTCGAACAAGCCGCGATTGTGATGTCGCGCGGCCCTATTCGGGTCAATGCAGTGGCCGGGTCGGGCAAGACCTCCACCCTTGTGGAATATGCGAAGTCGCGCAAAGGCCGGCCGCGTATTTTATATCTCGCCTTCAACCGATCGATCCGCAATGAGGCTGCTGATCGGTTCTGGCGGGCTGGTGTGCGGAATGTGCGCACCGAAACGGCCCATTCGCTAGCCTTTAAGTCGGTATCGGCGCATGGAACTTTGCGGGTTGTAGCCCGCTATCGTCCGCCCGAAGTGGCGGGCATCGTGCGGATCCGGGCGCGCGACGAGCAATTACGCAGTTTGCTGGCGGTTCACACTATGGGTTTTCTGCAGTACTATTGGAACAGTGGCGTGGAGCACCTACATTCGGTCAACTACGCCGCCACACTTTCGGAGCCGGAGGCACGGCAGTTTGCCGACCGGCATGCCGAGGATCTCATCGGCTATTCCATGAGAATGTTGGAGGCCATGAACAGCGGTCGGGTTCCCTGTCTCCACGACCATTATCTAAAGCAATATCAACTGCAGCGGTCGATGCTTCCCTACGATTATCTTCTGTTTGATGAGGGACAAGACGCCAGTGCTGTTATGCTCGATGTGGTGGCGAGGCAGCGGGCCGTGCAGGTCATTGTGGGCGACGAGCATCAGCAGATTTATGGCTGGCGCCATGCCTGCAATGCACTTCAGCAATGCGAATACCCTGCCTACACGCTGAGCACCAGTTATCGTTTTCATGAGCAAATCGCCCGCCTGGCCCGGGCTGTTTTGTCATGGAAAAGGCTGCTTAATTCCGAACATCATCCTGTGTGGATAAGCGCGGGCAGGTCGCCGGGGGGTTTCGTGCAGTCACGGGCCGTGGTGGCCCGCAGCCACGTGGGGCTGTTGGCCAAAGCGATCGACTGGCTGGAGCAGGGGAGGGAGGGTAATATTCGGTTTGAAGGCGGACTACCATTCGCGGTGGATGGGCCGACCTACGCCACTATCCGCGATTTGCTGGCCTTGAAGGAGGGAAATCGATCGGGGGTTCAGGATGCTTTTCTCAGTGGTTTTGGTCACCTCGATGAATTGGAGGCCTACCTGAAAAAGGGCGATTATGCGGAGCTGAAAACGCTCACCGAATTGGTTAGCCTCTATGGAGGCAGTCTCATTGGCCACCTGCAGTCACTCGCTCGGGCTGCACGCCCAGTCGATGCTGCACGCCCTGTTGATTGTGTTTTTGGTACGGTCCATCGGTGTAAGGGACTAGAATTCGATCAGGTGGATCTTGCCGGGGATTTTGTGACGGTATCGCGCCTCAAGCATCAGGCCGCCTCTAATATGTTATCGTCCCAGGAGCGAAGCCGATGGCTGGAGGAGGTGAATCTGCTCTATGTGGCCCTAACACGCGCTCGGATTGAGGTACGGGTTCCCAAATACATCTGGCGCGACATATTGTCGCCACTCGAATCCGCTTCTGTGCCCTCGGTGGCTCAAGGGCTTAGGCTTCCTAAGGAGGAACGGTCTGAGTCCGACATGGATTTTCCGGAATACGTTGCCGGTTCTTTTCGGAATAATACCACAGATGCGGTTTGTGAGGATCCTGAGATACCATATTCCGTGGGTTGGGTGGCGCATTCAGGTTTGCGGACCCGGACAAAAAAGCCCGTATTTTTGGCCTCATATGAGTGTCCGCCTCAGCGTCAACATCAACAAGGCTGCAACCCTGCGCAACAGTCGCGGCGGCAACAATCCCGATGTGTTTCAGGTAGCGCTCGACTGTATTCGATTTGGTGCGGAAAGCATAACGGTACACCCGAGGCCCGACGAGCGTCATATTCGTCGATCAGATGTGCAGGCATTGGCCCCGGCGCTTTCGGTGGAGTTCAATATGGAGGGCAATCCGAAGGAGAGGTCGTTTACCGAACTGGTGTTGTTGGTGAAGCCAGCTCAGGTTACTTTGGTTCCGGATGGTTCGCAGCAGCTAACGAGCGACCACGGATGGGATGTGGTGCGCGAGCACGCTTATCTGACCGATACAGTGGCAATGTTTCGGGAGGCGGGCATTCGAACCTCCCTATTCGTAGATCCAAACCCGGTGATGGTGGAGGCGGCCATACGCACGGGCACCCACCGGATCGAGCTGTATACCGAATCCTACGCTCGTTTGTACCCCCATAACCCCGAAATGGCCCTAAAACCTTATGTTGAGGCGGCTGAGGTGGCGGTTGCGGGTCAACTCGGACTCAATGCGGGGCATGATTTGTCGCTGCAGAACTTATCGACCTTGGTGGAGCGAGTGCCCGGACTCCTTGAAGTTTCGATCGGGCACGCCTTGTTTTGCGATGCCCTCTATTTTGGGCTGGAAAACACCATCCATATGTACCTCAGGGCTATTCTGCGCGCTACATCCGCTTCCTGATTCGCTCCACAGGGTGATTTCTGCCCTAGGTTAACCCAGTATTGTAGCATTGAAATTGCGGGCCTACAGAGAATAACCGAATTACGGATAATTTACTATAATTGTTCTCTAAATTAGTTCTTCTTCCGTTTTTAGCCCGGTGTATGTTTTCCAAATCATGTGAATATGGCCTGCAGGCCATGTTGTACATCGCCATGAATGCTTCGGAGGATCGAAATGTTGGACTGCGTGAAATCGCTGCTAACCAAGGCATTCCGGTGCATTTTCTGAGCAAAATTCTGCAAATGCTGGTGAAGAGTAAGTTGCTGAACTCGGTTAAGGGGCCCAATGGTGGCTTTACGCTGCGGAAAAAGCCGGAGGAGACCAACCTGCTAAATGTGGTGGCGTCGATTGATGGACTCGACTTGTTTGAGCGGTGCGGAATAGGTCTGAAGTTATGCGCCGACCACCATCCCTGCCCGGTTCACCATAAATTTAAATTCCTCCGTGAGAGCATTCGCGAAACACTCTGCAACGAAAACCTATCGGATCTGGTGTTTGATATGCAGGAAGGAAAATCCTACCTAGCTCTGAAGATAAAACCCTAGCGGATCTTGTCACGTCGCAAACTCCTTCATTTCGATGAAATGGACAAGATGCCGCATGTCCTGCAGCATCCGGTCGATATGCCCGGCAAGTGGGCAAATTTCTGGGGCAATGATCATCCGATGGTATTGGAGGTTGGCTGTGGAACGGGTAACTATGTGTTGGGACTAGCCTCACAGTTGCCGGAGTGGAACGTGGTGGGGGTCGATATCAAAGGGGCGCGTATGTGGCACGGTGCTTCGAAAAGTCGCGACCTGAATCTGGCGAATGTGGCTTTCCTGCGTTGCCGTCTCGAACAGCTGCCCGATTATTTTAACCGGGGCGAGGTTTCTGAGCTTTGGATCACCTTTCCGGACCCGCAGCCTCGGGCCTCTCGGGAACGCAAAAGGCTCACCTCTCTGTGGTTTTTGCAGATTTACCACCGAATACTTAGTGGCGGAGCACGCATTCATCTTAAAACCGACGATCCGAACCTGTTTGCGTTTAGCGTGGATACCTGGAACAACGCACGAATGAAGATTTCTGTGGTTACGTCCGACCTCTATGCGGGTTCAATCAGGGGCCCCGCCGTTGATATTCAAACGACCTATGAGTCGAGGTTCCTAGCCGAGGGTCGGAAAATTCATTATTTGTGTGCCGAATTCACCGATGAATTTCCGGTCAGCGCAGCCCGGCCTTTTCCAGTTGATCCGTGAGATCCTGCCAGACGGAGTAATCTCGTTTGCCGACTGCCGATTCTGGTTGGCCCGATAAGCTGATTCCATACGGTTTTAGCGCGCCCACCCACTCCAAAGGATTTCGGATGAGGGTAGGGATTTCCAAAAAACAGCGATGTCGCCTGCAGAGGTCAACCCAGATTTTTGACAGATTTGCCAGGATCAGGTGATCCGATGAATCGGGGAGCAATCCACCCGGGTCGAGCAGCAGGTAGTCGTAATCCCTTCGAAACAAGACCGGCAATCGGGGGTCTTTGGGATCGGGTTTCCACAGGATCGGGCAATCGGGTCGCAATCTGAGGGGACAGGTATCAACGGCCGACAATGACACTTCAAGTGCCTCCGGAACGATCTCAGGAGCTGTGTCGGAGGTAATTGACCCCGGAGAGAGACTGGAAGGGGTAGACTTCGGTGAGAAAAAGGAGGTGGCAGACTCCGAAGAGGGATTGAGGGGAGCAGATTCAGGAAAGGAGGGTGTTGATGCGTATCGCGCCAGGTCGCGGGCGTGGATTTGCAGTACCGGTACAGGACCACTGATCCACTGCCAAATGTCGAGGTAGTCGACCCGGGTTAATTTCCCCGCGCCCGATGAATGCCATGGAAACCCAAGAAACTCGGCGCCTGCAGCTGAGGCAAAGCGGGCGTCGCTGAGGTGACAAACCGAGCGGAAGTAGAGTTGCAGATTCATGGGAATGGGACGTGTGCTTTTCAGTTGAGGGGATTTGATTAGGTTTGCGTTGCTGATGGTGTTTCGCAGAGTGACAAAAATAATCGAATCATGACTCCAAATCCGACGACCGACTTTTTTGAACAGGTATTTCAGGTTGTGCGGCTGATTCCTGTCGGAAGAATTTCAACCTACGGGGCGATTGCCCGTTATTTGGGCAGCGCACAATCGGCACGTATGGTTGGTTGGGCTATGAATGTCTCCCATTGGGTGAGCCCGCCCGTGCCCGCCCATAGGGTTTTGAATCGTATGGGCAGGCTGACCGGAAAAATGCATTTTGAGGGGCCCGACGCGATGCAGTCGCGACTCGAAGCGGAAGGGGTGTTGGTGGTCGACGACCAGGTTCAGAATATGAAGTGTGTTTTCTGGGATCCATCACTGGAACTTACGCTCTGAGTTGGGTTGATTTTCATCATATTTGTCGCGCAGGCTATTAGATTGAGTCGACCTACCCGATCCATACTTCCCCTCGCTCCCTACAATCGATCGCCAATGAAGCAGCAGAATCAGCAGCCGCCGGCTGGCATACCGACAGCCTTATTCTACCAGTGGCTCGACGAAGGGGAGCACGAACAGCAGGATTTTAAGGAGACCATCAGTAGTTCGCGGAAAATTGCGCGAACGCTATGTGCTTTCGCCAATACGCGGGGTGGACGAATACTCATCGGGGTGCGCGACAACCGCAGTCTCCGCGGAATACAGGTTGAAGAAGAGCAGCAAATGATGGAGGCAGCCGCGACTTATTTTTGTAGACCAGCGCCCGACATACGGTGCATGCACATCGAGATTGGACAAAAAATCCTCCTGGCGGTAAAGGTGGAGGCCGCAATCGAGAAGCCGGTATACGCCATGGGCGACGACAACAAATGGTGGGTGCATATAAGAGTAGGTGATAAAACCCTTTTGGCGAGTAAAACAGTAGTGGACGCCCTCCATCGGTCGGTGTCGGCCGACGGACGTCTTATCCAATTGGGCAGTAAGGAGGAAGGGCTACTGCGCCACCTCGCAGAGCACAGACGGGTGACCCTCAAGGAATTTGCCCGAATGATGAACATTTCGATCTGGCGGGCCCGAAAGATCGTGGCAGGCCTCATCAGCGCCGGACTCCTGGAGGTGCACACGGGCGGGCATAAGGAGTACTACACCCTCCTCTGATGGCTCAATTTCTTTTTCTCTCGCATATCGTATTGTTTTTTTTCCTACATTTGCGCTCCTTAAAAAAACAGCTGAATTAAGTGGATACGTTAAGTTACAAAACTGTCTCTGTCAACCGCCAAACGGTTGAGAAGCGTTGGTATATTATTGATGCCGAAACAGAGATTGTGGGTCGCCTTGCGAGCAAGGTAGCCGGCATGCTTCGTGGTAAGCACAAGCCGTCTTTCACCCCACACGTAGACTGCGGCGATCATGTGATTGTGATCAATGCAGACAAGGTGCGGTTTACAGGCAGCAAACTGACAGACAAAAACTACTTCTTCTACTCGGGTTACCCTGGTGGAAAGCGGTTGGAGTCTGCACGCGACCTGTTGAAGCGGAGGCCTTCATACGTTGTGGAGAAAGCCATTAAGGGCATGTTGCCCAAAAACCGCCTCGGCAGGGAAATGTTTCGCAGTTTGCACGTTTACGCGGGCAGCGAGCATCCTCATTCTGCCCAGCAGCCTGAAACCATCACCCTAAAATAATATGTCAGCAACCCCCAACATCAGCCTCGCCAACACGATCGGCAGGAGGAAGAATGCAATAGCCCGGGTATATGTGACCCCGGGAAATGGCAAAATTGAGGTAAACGGGCGTTCCTACACGGAATATTTCCCCCTTGCTACCTTGCAGAAAGTTGTGTTGAAGGCGTTCACCGCCACCCAAACTAATGGGCAATACGATGTGAAAGCCCGTTTGAACGGAGGCGGAGTGAGCGGACAAGCCGAAGCCCTTCAGCTGGCGCTTGCCCGTGCCCTCGATCAGATTAACGGGGAGTTTCACAGTGTGCTCAAGGCAGAGAAGATGCTGACCCGCGACCCCCGCATGGTGGAGCGCAAAAAATTCGGTCAGCGTAAAGCCCGTCGTCGTTTCCAGTTCAGCAAGCGTTAACCCGGACCTCAATCATGAATCTACCCACCTACCAGGAAATGCTGGATGCCGGTGTGCATTTCGGCCACCTCAAGCGTAAATGGCATCCCAAAATGGCCCCATATATTTTTATGGAGAAAAACGACATCCACATCATCGACCTGCACCGCACGGCCGAAAAGCTCGAAGTAGCGGCACAAGCAGTGAAGCAGATTGTGAAGTCGGGCCGTAAAATCATGTTTGTGGCCACCAAAAAGCAGGCTAAGGAAATTATTGAGTCGGAAGCACGCCGTTTGGGCATGCCGTTCGTAACCGAACGCTGGCTCGGGGGTATGCTTACCAACTTCGCTACCGTTCGTCGCTCCATCAAGAAGATGACCAACATGGATAAGATGGAGACAACCGCTGATTACCAAAACTTATCGAAGAAGGAGCGCCTGATGATCGGGCGTGAGCGCGACAAGCTCAAGCGGGTATTGGGTGGAATCGAGGATTTGAATCGTTTGCCTTCGGCTTTGTTCATCATCGACATCAAAAATGAACATATTGCGGTGAGTGAGGCTCAAAAACTCAATATTCCCACCATCGCGATGGTCGACACCAACAGCGATCCAGGATTGGTTGATTTCCCCATTCCATCGAATGACGATGCCACCAAATCAATCGCTTTGATTTGTGGAGTGATCATGCAGGCCATCGATGAAGGCATACAGGAACGCAAGTACCTTAAGGAAGAGGATGTCGGCGAAACCGTTGAGGGTGCTGAGGGCGAAACAGCAGTGGCCGAAGTCGCTGCCGATCCGGCTGAATAAGCGAATACAACAAACATCTTAGATTTATTAACCCATGAACATTTCAGCTTCAGACGTAAACAAATTGCGACAGCAGACCGGTGCCGGAATGATGGATTGCAAAAAAGCCCTCACCGAGGCGAATGGTGACTTTGAGGAGGCGGTGGTCATTCTCCGCAAAAAGGGTCAGAAGGTTTCTGCTAGTCGTGCCGACCGCGAGGCAAACGAAGGGGTGGTGGTTGCTATGAGCGACGCTACGGGATCCTTCTGTATTCTTGTGGAGGTTAGATGCGAAACCGATTTTGTCGCCAAAAACGATGATTTTAGTCAACTTGCCCGCCGGGTGGCTCAATTGGCGATCGACAACAAATTCACATCGCTCGATCAATTGCAGTCGGCCGTAATCGATGGCATCTCGGTGGCTGAAAAAATGGTTGAATACACCGGCAAAATCGGCGAGAAAATCAGTGTTAGTCGCTTTGAAACCATACAGTCGGCGGGTGTGGTGTCCTACATCCACAGCAACGGCAAATTGGGTGTGATGGTGGCCCTGAACCAGTCACTGAACGAAACCATCGAATCAGCGGCCCGTGATGCGGCAATGCAGATTGCAGCCATGAATCCGGTGGCGGTCGACAAAGGTGATGTGGATCCATCGGTTGTGGAGCGCGAAATCGAAATTGGTAAGGAGCAGGCACGTCAGGAAGGCAAGCCGGAAGCTATATTGGAAAAAATTGCTATGGGCAAACTCAACAAGTTCTACCAAGACAATACGCTTCTGAACCAGACCTTCGTGAAGGATGGCAGTATGACGGTCGGACAAATGCTGGATAAGGCATCGAAGGGACTGCTTGTAACCCGTTTTGTGCGTCTGGCCATTGGCGGCTGATCCAAGTTTTAACGGCAAGATCCTGCGACTAGTCAATAGTTTGCGGTCATTGTGAATGTCGACAAATCAAGAATGAACATTTGACAATAGGATCTTTAAAATAATAAATATTTAATGTATATCAATAAATATTTATTATATTTGCATCAATTTATAAATTTTAATTTTATGTCAAAGAAAAATGATGCTATTCTAAAAGTGTTACATGTTGTGTCTTGGATCGCCTTTATAGGGCTATGCATTGAGGCTGGAGCCTTGATTTTCAATTTCTTGTACGCCTTGTTCAAACCTATTGCCAGCCACGATATCTACAAGGGGTTAGACCTATCTGAAATGTATGCAAACCATTTTCCACAATTTTTTGGTGTGATGAGTTTTGTGGTGGTACTGGCTTTTCTAAAGGCTTACCTGTTTTACCTTGTAGTGAAAATCTTCCAGAAACTGAGTCTGGTAAAGCCTTTTGATGTTGAAATATCAAAACTGATTGAAAAAATAAGTTATGAGGCATTTGCTATAGCTATTGTCAGCATTCTTGCTCATCAGTTTACCAAACGGCTTATCCAAAACGGATATGAAGTTAGCCATGTAGAAAAGTACTGGAATGATACGGCTGCATTTCTGATGATGGCTGCAATCCTTTTCATAATATCCCAGGTATTCAAAAAAGGAATTGAATTACAAAACGAAAACGATTTAACCGTTTAAGTTATGCCAATCATTGTAAACTTAGATGTGATGATGGCAAAGCGTAAAATCTCTCTCAATGAACTTTCAGAAAGAGTTGATCTGACATTATCAAACCTTTCCATTTTAAAGACAGGAAAGGCAAAAGCAATTCGTTTTAGCACATTGGAATCTATATGTAAATCCTTGGACTGCCAACCAGCTGACATTTTAGAATATAGAAACGATGATGGTAAAACAACAAACCACTATTAATGTGTTGCCAAAGCGGGAATTAAGTGCCTCTGTGACACTTTTGTACCTAACACGCCCCGCCTTCGGCAATACCCGAACCATTGATTCGAGAAGCTTACCATACAAGGCCAAAGAATACATCAACTGAAATGCCTGCCTCATGAGGGGTGGGCATTTTTGTTTGAGGAGCTAAGCAGTTCGAAGAGCACCCCTATGGCCATTTCTTATCCACAACGCCAACGAAGCAATGCAGGAAATCCCTACTTTCGCATTTGGTATGAAATACAAACGAATCTTGCTCAAATTGAGTGGCGAAGCCCTGATGGGCGACAAAGCCTTCGGAATCGATCAGCAGGTGCTCGATCAATATGCCCGGGAAATTAAAGTAGCCTGGGACGCTGGTGCAGAATTGGCCATCGTGGTGGGTGGTGGCAATATCTTTAGGGGTGTACAAGCCGAAAGTGGGGGAATGGATCGGGCTCAGGGCGATTATATGGGCATGCTCGCCACCATGATCAACAGTATGGCCCTCCAGTCCGCCCTCGAAAAGATGGGGGTGTCGACCCGACTACAATCGGCCATCAAAATGGAGCAGATTGCCGAGCCATTCATCCGTCGCCGGGCCATCCGCCACCTCGAAAAGGGGCGCGTGGTGCTGTTTGGCGCTGGCACGGGCAATCCTTATTTCACCACCGACACCGCTGCTTCCCTGCGGGCCATCGAAATTCAGGCGGATGTGATTCTTAAAGGCACCCGGGTCGACGGCATATATACTGCAGACCCCGAAATGGATCCGACCGCTACGCGCTACAACCGCATCGGGTTTGACCTTGCAATACGCGACAACCTAAGGGTTATGGATATGACAGCCTTCACCCTCTGCCAGGAAAATCAGCTGCCCATCATCGTATTTGACATGAACCGGGTGGGCAACCTCCTCCGGGTCGTGCAAGGTGAAGAAGTCGGCACACTCGTGACAACAAACCCATCCCAGTAAACCATGATCCACGAGGACATCCAGCTATATCTCGACCAGGCGGAAGAGGATATGAGCAAGGTCATCCATCACCTCCAGATTGAGATGGCCAAAATCAGAGCCGGGAAGGCCAATACTGCTGTGCTCGACGGTGTCAAGGTCGATTACTACGGCAACCCAATGCCCCTCAACCAGATAGCGGGTTTGTCGACCTCCGACGCGCGCACCATGGTCATACAGCCTTGGGAGAAATCGATGTTGCAACCCATTGAAAAGGCCATCATTTCCGCGAATCTGGGGCTCACTCCATCGAACGACGGCACAGTGATCCGCATTCACGTTCCCCCGCTCACCGAAGAGCGCCGCCGCGAATTGGTGAAGCGAACCCGAAACGAAGGGGAAACGGCCAAGGTTGCAGTTCGCAATATTCGTCGAGAAGCCAACGAGGTCATCAAAAAACTGCAGAAGGATGGGGTGCCCGAGGATATGGTGAAAGAGGGGGAGATGCGTGTGCAGAAGTTGACGGATAAGCAGATTGTGTGCATCGATGAGCTGCTTATGGTGAAGGAAAAGGATATTATGACGGTATAGGTACAGCGGCGGCGGGGGCGCGTCATTCGGTTTATCGGGTGTAAGCCATCCCTCTTAGCGGCAACAATCAAATTTCTGGATAAGGGCCATCAGGACTTCCTAAACCACTCCTGCATGAAGCGGCGGGCAAAGAGACGGCGGGGAACGCTATTCATCACCAGCAACTCCTCACCCAGATGGGCAGCCTCATCGAGAAAGCGTAGCATGCGGCGTGCGGGATTGCGGGTAAACAGCCGTTCAAACAGCTCGGACCCACTGAAATCGCCGAGGCAGAGGACCGACAACAACGTGTTGTCGTAGAGCCGATAGCGCTGGCGCCGGAAATCGGGGTTCACGATCGGTGGTTGTGATCGACGAAGCAACGCGACTATGGCATCACTGTGGCGTTGAATGTTGCTGAAGGTATAGCCAGTTGAGCCTTTGGTTTGTCCACCCGCCGTCCCCAAAAACAGCACGTGCCCGCGGCGCACGGGGAAGGCCGCGCTACTCATGGGTATTTTGCCCTCTTCCACATGCCCAACCTGCCAGGAGCCCAGCCTGAGGTGAGTCGACAAATACGCGCGGAGTTCATCTTCATAGGCGTAGGTAGGCCACACCTCCGGAGAAAACACCGTGTATTCTACGAGGGCATGTGTGGTTGTGTAGGGCAGCACATACACAAAGCAGGTACCATCGCGCTGCGGCGTGCGAAAGTCCATAAAAACCGGGCAATCGGAATTGAAGGCCGCTTGCTCTGTCTGAATTTCCCATCCCAGAAAATGCTGCCAGAGGAAATGCCCCTGCTGGGCCGACTTCAGGACGTCGTTTTCGAGCAGGCTGGAAAAGACCCAGCGAGCGGTGAAACTGCCGGCGGAGGTGTGCACCTCGGCACCCGTCTCGCCATGCCCGGTGTGGTAGACCTCGGCCTGGCACCATTCAATATGGCTGCAGGTTGACAATCGATCCTGGGCAAACCGGTAGAAATCAGGCCCACGGAGCATTTTATAACGGTATCCCCCCAATTCCAGTCGTCGCGACGCGGAGGGACCAAAAAAATCGAATTGCGACCACTGCCGTAAGCACACCGGGTCGAAAAGTCCATCCCCCTCCTCCCAAAAACACCAGGTGCGGTCGTTTTCGGTTTTGGCACTGCGGTCGATCAGCAGAATGCGGCGGTTGTTGAAATCGGGATGGGAGAGGCGGAGCGCGAGACTCAGACCAGCCGCACCAGCGCCGGCGATGATATAGTCGTAGGCCGTGCCCTTTACCGCTTCCACAGGGAAGGGGGATAAAAACTACACGCCAGCAAAAGGTGACTGGTGTAGGAAGTGAGTGTTACCGTGATGGCGGTCACCACCACCGTAAGCCCGATCAGTAGGGGGGCGGGGAGTTGACTAACCGCAGTGAGTATGCTGAGTGTCTCAGCCTCAGGGAATTTGAGCGTCATACAGCACAAGAGTGAGCAGAGCGACAACAACGCGTAGTGCCACCACCGAACGCCCCGAATGGGCAGGCAGCCTATCGCTACCGAGGCCCCCACCAGCAGCCAGAAGCTGCCCATATTGAACTGTACATGGATGAGGGTCACCAAAGCCAGGAAATACCAGAAAAATCTTGAAGGAATTGGCATAACAACAAATAATTAGCGGTCGAAGCGATAGGTGGATACGTAGTCGGTGTCTTGGAAGGTGGCTACTGGCCGAAAGGTGTGATAGCCACCCTCCAGCCAGGTCCGCACCTGATCGGAATAGTTGCGGCTGTTGAACCGGCCACTTTGTCCACCCGTCAGGTGCAGCCACGCCCGGGGTCCGTCGGGCCGCATCTCGATAATGGTGCGCATGCTGGCGGCGTGGGTACTGGGAAGGTGACTGGCTACGTTCACGGTGCGGTTGCTGCCGGGTGAGGCGAATTCGGGAATCCCGAGAGCGGGCAATTTCAGGCGGTGAGTCACCAGAGTGGTATGGAACCGGCCATACAGCCAAGTCGCGGGATCTTTACCCAAACGCGATTTCAAATCAGCCTGACTGCTGTCCCACGCCTCCCTGGCGAGCTCGAGCGATGAAAGCTGCCGTCCGCCCCCGACTGGTACGCTGTCGTCGGTGGCCACCACTGTAAAGATGTGCTGCTCCAGGGGGGGTAAACGTTTACCCCCGCCCAAATACGCCACCACCCGATTGCGGAGGTGGTTTTTGAAGCTGTAGAGTAGGGTAGGTGCCACCAGCGCCGTGTCCATTTGTCCACCCCACCCCTCCAAATAAACGCGCATCGGTCCGCTCACATCCAGCAGAATTTCCCGCAGGATGGGGTAGTCCATATCCACCACATCCATGTGCAGTTGTCGCATCCCGTCAAAATCGAGCGGGGGCAGCGTGTCGATGAGTGCCGTGATGCGCCGCCCCCGTCCGGAAGATTCGTAGCGGGTACTGATGTGGGCCGCCAGGGGGTGGTCAACCTGCTCCTGGTTGGCGCTGTGCCAGTAATCCGATGGTGGATCGACCGAGTTGAGGTAGCCCTGCATGCGGGTGAAGCCGATGAGCTGATCGCGGCGGCTACCTTTGCGGATTCCTTTTGCGGGTAGGGGGTGTATGCAGGCCCCACCGGCGGTCACCCCACCGATGTGGCCGCTTCGGTCGGCTAATACAAAGTTCTGGGGGGGTTGCAAATAATGTTGCAAGGCCGCTTGCGCCTCTGCAAGACTACGGGCTTTTTCAAAACCGAGGAAGGTCAGTCCCTCATTCGAGGGGTGCTGTCCGATCCAGTTCACGGCCAGGTAGCGTCCTGCGAGGGTGTCGGCGATCCCAAAATGGGTGTGGTAGAAGGTTTTGCTGACGGGTTTTGCCCCTTTCACGGATATTTCTACGGTGAAGGGATTCAAGGACACCCAGACGCCGTCGAGTCGGTAGTGGGTACCCTCTTGGTTTACCTCCAGTGAATAGAAATCGACCAGATCCCAGGTGGCGTTGGTCATCCCCCAGGCCACATCGTTGTTGAAGCCACTGATCACGAAGGGCGATCCGGCGATGCTGAATCCGCGGCGGATCTGCCCGCCCACCGATTTATGAATTTCATACCAGGTAGAGGGCAGCGCGATTTCCAGGTGGGTGTCATTGCACAGCAGGGGAAAGGTAGATGCGGATTGACTTCCCCTTACAACCCAATTGTTGCTGCCCAGTGGGGTATCGTCGAGGTTCACCACACGCGCCTGGGGGTAAAGGTGTCCACCGACGAGGTCCATCGACTCATCCACCCGGGGCAATAAGCCCTGCATGATGCTATCATTGAGACTGAAGTTGGGATAGATGGGGTGGGGGGTACGGGTGGTGTGGGGATACCAAAAAGAGGTGAGTTCGGGTCCGATGCGGGTGTTGACTTCACTCGCGGCCAGGTCGTTTTCATTGTAGGTGAGGATGTGCGACATAAACCGGAGCAGGTAGAACATATTCTCTTTTTTCCATTCCGTGGGATGTATGCCGAGCAGGTGGAATTCGAGAGGTAAGGTTGCAGGCGATAATCGGCTGATGTAGCGGTTCACCCCGGCCGCATAGGCCTCCATTCGTTTGGCGAGTTCGGGCACGCTGTCGGCCATTCCCCGATACCAGGTCACCGCTAAGCTGTCGAATTGAAATTTCCGCCAGAAGAGGTCGCTCTTCAGCGCTCGTTCACCAGCTACCTCGCTGAGCTGCCCCTTCACCACGCGAACGGCCATTTCCATCTGGAACAAGCGGTCGCGGGCGTGTACGTAACCGATAGCGTAGTCGGCCGCCTCGTCGTTCTCCGCGAAAATGTGGGGGATGCCCAAGCTGTCGTAGCCCACCGAAACGGGTCCGTACGGACTCTGCTTAAAGCGTTCGCTTTGGTCGAAACGCTGGTCGATTTTAAGCGGAGAGGTAGGCCAGGTGAAAAATCGGGCCAAAACGGGTAGGCTACCCCAGTTTTGCTGGGCCGCCCAGAGCCAGGCCATCGTCAGCACAAAGAAAAGGAGTTTCTTCATAGTTTCTCTCAATCAAAAGTAGTGGGTTTTTGTGGGAAATTCTAAGGTGCAGATCCATTACATTTGATCAGTTGCGGTCAATTTTCAGTTGCGGGCAATTTGCTATATATTGTCGGTTAGTCTCGTATTTTGCAAACCTATTTCAGCCCGTTTTCTATGAACCTAACGTGTGTTGCTTCGCGTACAGTTTTGTGTGCTCCTTCGCGTACCACTTCAAGTATTGTTTTGAAAGTGAGTCCGCCCCGCCCGTCACCCTTCATTCTCTTTACATGCCTCCTGATGGCTGTTTTATGGTTTGTACTGCCCAGCGATCTACACGCTCAGGGCGAGCAATCAGCGGTAACGGGTAGTATCAAGGACCAGGTGAGTGGGGAGCCGTTGATCGGCGCGTCGGTCGTCATTAAGGGATCGTTGACCGGTACCACAACCGACGTACAAGGTAAGTTCACCCTCCTTCACAATCGTTCCTACCCCCTCACGTTGTTGGTTTCGTATATCGGATACAGAAATCAGGAGGTGCAGGCCCCGGGCGATGGCAAGCCACTTAACATTCGCCTGCAGGCCGACAATGTCCTGCTCAATAGTGTGGAGGTGGTCGACAGCCGAATCACCGAAAAGCAACGTGAATCAGCCCTTACAGTCGAGGCGATGGACGTTCTGGCCATTAAAGAGACCCCGGCTCCGTCCTTCTATCAGGGACTGGGTACCCTTAAGGGGGTCGACCTCACCACGGCCAGCCTGGGATTTGTAATCATCAACACCCGTGGGTTCAACAGCACCTCACCAGTGCGCTCCCTCCAGTTGATTGACGGGGTCGATAATCAGTCACCCGGACTCAATTTCTCGCTGGGTAATTTCCTGGGGGCCTCCGAACTCGATGTGCTCAAGGTCGATCTGGTGGTCGGCGCGAGTTCGGCTTTTTATGGTCCGAACGCCTTCAACGGTGTCATCAGCATGCAAACCAAAAGTCCGTTTACACACCCCGGACTAACGGCCAGTGTGAAGGCAGGTGAACGTGCACTGCTGGAGACAGCCGTGCGTTATGCGCAGGTCTATAAAGACAAACAGGGTCGGGATAAGTTCGGGTGGAAGGTGAATTTATACCACCTGAGGGCCAACGACTGGGAAGCCACCAATCTGGATCCGGTCGATTTTTCGCCCGTAACCCGTAACAATCCGGGGGGCTACGATGCGGTGAACCGGTATGGCGACGAGCAGCTCTCGGGGGGTAACGACTACTCAGCACCCTATAGTGCCCGCGATTATCCGGGCTTGGGGATATTCTACCGGACGGGCTACGAGGAGAAGGATCTGGTCGACTACAACACCCGAAATCTGAAGATGTCGGGGTCCTTGCATTTTATGGTGAAGCCCGATGTGGAACTGATTGCCGCAGCCAATATGGGCAACGGCACCACGGTCTATCAGGGTGATAATCGTTTTAGTTTACGCGACATTTTCTTCTTTCAAAACCGAGTTGAACTGCGTAAAAAAGACAATTGGTTTATTCGGGCATATTCCACAAGAGAGGACGCTGGCTCCTCCTACGACGCGGTCTTCACTGCACTGCGCATGCAGGATGCTGCCAAGGGCAACGGCAACTGGAACCTCGATTATGCCCGTTATTGGGGCAGCATCAACCGCGCCCGGGTTTATGCCCTCCCAGGAATGCCCATCTACCCCAATTTCCTGAGTCAGTTTGGCGTGGTCGACTCCGTACTGGGTGCCAACATCGATCTGCTGCGTTTGTGGCATCAGGAGGCGCGCAACAATGCTGATGTGCAGGGCAGGCTCACCGAAAGACCATTTTTTGTGCCTGGTACGGCTCAATTCGACTCCTTGTACCAGGCGGTTACCGCCCGTACGCCCCGCGAAGGCGGCACCATGTTCTATGATCGTTCGGCGCTCTACCACGCTCAGGCCGAGAAGCGTTTTCTTTGGGAGCCTACTAAATTCACCTGGGTTGTGGGCGGAAACGTCCGATTGTTCCGTCCCGATAGCAGAGGCAGCATTTTCGTGGATACGCTCCAGGCCGACTCGACCTACCGGATGATCCGCAACAGTGAATTTGGTCTGTATACGGGGGCGGAGAAGGATTGGGGTGACTTCAAGATCAATGCGACGGTGCGCCTCGATAAGAACCAGAATTTCCGGTATGTGGTGTCGCCAGCCGCCTCTGTGGTCTACAAGCCCTCCGAAAAGCATGTGTTGCGCACGTCGTTTTCTTCGGCCCTGCGCAACCCCACCCTGGCCGATCAATACCTCTATTATAACGTAGGCCGGGCCATTTTGTTGGGCAACCTCACCGGATTCGATTCCCTGATCCGCGTTCCCTCTTTTGTGAAGTACCTCGACAGCCTCGACCGTCGTAGACTCGATTATTTCAACGTGGCACCCATTCAGCCTGAGCAGGTGCGTACCATAGAGTTTGGCTACCGTGGCATGTACAAGAAGTTGTATGTCGATTTGGGCTACTATTACTCCTGGTACACCAATTTCATCGGCTTCCAGTTGGGACTTGATGCGAACATCACCGACTTTGGAATCAGCAGTCTTCAGGCCTATCGGGTGGCGGCGAACGCTGAGAGTAGAGTCGCCACTCAGGGGCTCGCGGTGGGGGGTAACTACTACTACAACCGCTGGCTCTCGTTCAATTTCAACTACAGCTGGAACCGCCTGAATGTGGAGGGCACAGACGATCCCATTATCCCGGCCTTCAACACCCCCGAGCATAAGTTCAACATGGGCCTGAGCGGACGGGAGATGGTGACCGAGTTTATGGGCATTACCCTGGCCGATTGGGGTTTCAACATCAACTACAAGTGGATAGAGGGATTCCTTTTTGAGGGTTCGCCGCAGTTTACCGGCCGCATTCCTACTTATGATATGGTCGATGCCCAGGTCAACAAGAACATCCCGTCCCTCAAAATGAATGTGAAGTTGGGGGCCTCCAATCTTCTGAACAAAAAGGTATTCCAGGTCTATGGCGGACCCCGCGTGGGCCGTCTCGCCTACCTGATGCTCACCCTCGATTTATAAGCGACAGGCTACCGTGACACAGGCAGGGGTTGGTGCCCAGAAGGAATGGGAACTTCGGATTCAAACGGCTCACGCCGATTTTCTAAAAACCTTACGGTCGATCGACCCGTTGCAGGCGGAACGTCAACCCGCTACTGGCAAATGGAGTGCAGTTGGTCACGCCCAACATCTGGTTTTGTCGATCCTACTGGTGTGGGTCACTACATTCCTTCCGGTTTGGATGCATGCCCGGATTTTTGGGCGCTCAAATCGGGTGGCGCGGAACTACGATCAGGTTTCAGAAGCCTATCTGTGCAAGCTAGAGGGAAGTAAAGTTGAGGCACCTCCCATGTTGCGGCCAGCCCGGCAGTCGGCCATATCCGTCGACACGGTCGACGCCCGCCTCAAGGGTATGCTGGGCCGCTACTGCAGTTCGCTGCATCGTTATAGCGAATCGGATCTCGATTCTTTACTGTTGCCACACCCTTTGATGGGCAAATGCACCCTTCGGGAGATGGCGTATTTTCTAGCCTGGCACGCCGCCTTCCACGGGCAATTGATCAGGCGAGATTACCAGACAGCATTTTTTCAATAGAATTCTTCAAAGATCTTATTGCTAACGCACTTAACCGATAGATTTTTGAATTTACGGAGATTGCTTGAGAAGGCTACAATTATTGAATCCAAACGGATGACAGAATGGTTTTAAGGATCAAAAAAAGCCAGATCCAATCAAAAGGGGTTATAGGTTACCTGTCCCGGGAAAAGATGCGATCGAAAACAAAGGAGTAAAACCAACAACGCCCGTCGGTGTGGAGTCCGAACGGGCGTTGAAGGGTTGTATATGATGATTGTGTAAAGAAGGTTGCGTAAAGAAAATTTTACAATACCAAAAAAAGAGTAATTTTTTGTTTACTCCTATATTAGAACATCAATCAGTTATTGAAGGCCTTGCGGATCTCCCCGATGAAGTCGAGCTTCTCCCAGGTAAACAACTCAACCTGTATGGTTTTTTGATCATCCGGCTGGTTGCCCCATGAAATTGTTTTTTTCACCACCTGGGAGCGGCGTCCCATATGACCATAGGCGGCCGTTTCGGCATAGATGGGCTGCTGCAGTTTGAGTCGCCTGATGAGCATACCTGGTCGCATATCAAAAATTCCGGAAATCCGGCGGGCGATTTCGCTGTCTGATAATTTGCGGCCTTCCACATCCCGAACCTTGGCCGTTCCGTAGGTGTTCACATAAAGTCCGACGGGTTCGGCCACGCCGATGGCGTAGGCCACCTGAACCAAAACCTGAGAGGCAACATCGGAGGCCACCATGTTTTTGGCGATGTGGCGTGCGGCATAGGCAGCCGAACGGTCGACTTTGGAGGGGTCCTTGCCCGAAAATGCACCGCCGCCGTGGGCACCCTTACCACCGTAGGTGTCAACAATAATCTTGCGGCCCGTGAGGCCGGTATCGCCGTGGGGACCGCCAATCACGAAGTTGCCGGTCGGGTTGATGAAGTACTTCACTTCTTCGGTAAACAGGCGGCGAACCTTCACAGGCAGGCGCTTGAGCACGCGGGGTATGAGGTAGCGGTGAATATCGGCCGTGATTTGTTCCTGCATAGCCTTCTGATTGCGCGATTCATCACCCGTTTGGATGAAGGGGTCATGTTGGGTCGAAATAACGATGGTATCGATGGCCTCAGGCTTGTGTTTCTCGCTGTAACGCACCGTTACCTGACTCTTGGCATCGGGGCGCAAATAGCGCATGGGTCGACTTTCGCGGCGCAGTATGGCCAGTTCGCGCAGGATGATGTGGCTGATTTCCAATGGCAGGGGCATAAAGCTATCGGTTTCGTTGGTGGCGTATCCAAACATCATCCCCTGATCGCCTGCACCTTGCTCCTCGGGCCGGGCCTTTTCCACACCCTGGTTGATATCGGGCGACTGTTCATGAATGGCTGAGATGACTCCGCAGCTGTCGGCATCGAACATGTATTCGGAGCGGGTATAGCCGATTCTGCGGATGGTATCGCGTGCTATTTTTTGAACGTCGACGTAGGCGGTCGACTTCACCTCCCCGCTCAGAACGGCGAGTCCAGTGGTCACCAGCGTTTCACACGCCACTTTGGATGCGGAATCCTGGGCTAAAAAGGCATCGAGCAGGGCGTCTGAAATCTGGTCGGCTACTTTGTCGGGATGCCCTTCAGAAACGGATTCAGAGGTGAATAGGTAAGACATGTCTAATTGTTTTGGTATTTAGTGTTAATTGTATATGATAAATCATAGGTAATTGAAAAATCGGATTAAAAATCCGTCGAATGACCATGTTTCGGGGCACAAATAACAAGATTTGTTCCGACAAACTCAAATTATTGCTCGCCGATGAAGAGGAAAATATAATTATTCTGCCAAGAGCGACAAAATCCGGGTTCTCACCTGTTCGACCGATGGTAGCATCACCTGCTCGAGGTGTTCATTGAGGGGAACGGCAGGCATCGGAACGGCGCCCAAAGTGTCGACCGGCGCATCAAGCGATTGAAAGCTCTGCTTTGAAATACGGTGCGCCAGCGACTCGGCGAAGGAGTTGAGCAGTGGCTCTTCGGTGAGAACCAATACCTTGCCGTGACGGCGGGCCTGTTCGAAACAGAGCCGCTCATCGGCGGGGTACAAACTCCTGAGGTCGACCACCTCCACTTTGCCTTTGAGCGAAGGATGCTCTGCGGCGGCCATGGCCCAGTGCACACCCATGCCGTAGGTGACCACCACGCAGCTGTCGCCCTCCTCCACCCGATCCGAATGGGCCTCCAATACCACCCGTCCCACTCCGATGGGCACACGGTAGTGCTCATCGGGCTCCACGGTTTTGGCTGCTTCCGTGCCAGGTACCTTGCTCCAGTAAAGACCCTTATGCTCGAATACCACCACAGGGTTGGGGTCGTAGTAGGCCGATTTCAGGAGACCCTTGAGGTCGGCGGCATTGGAGGGGTACACCACTTTGATGCCGCGGATGCACAGGATTGCCGATTCAATACAACCCGAATGATAGGGTCCGCCACCGCCGTAGGCACCACAGGGCACGCGTATGACACTGGATATTGGAAATTGTCCGTTACTCAGGTAACAGCTTTTTGAGAGCTCCACCACCAGCTGGTTGACCCCGCTCCATATATAATCGGCAAATTGTATTTCCACGATGGCCCGGGCACCGACGGCCGACATCCCCGCGGTAGATCCAATTAAATATGCCTCCTGTATGGGGGTATTGAACACGCGCTCATCCCCGAATTTCTCGGCGAGCGTGGCCGCTTCACGGAAAACACCGCCCAAACGTCGACCTACATCTTGTCCGTAGAACAGAGCTTCGGGGTGCCTCCTTAAAATTTCTTCGACGGCGTGAAGGGAGGCGTCCACCATAACTACTTTGTCGCGCCCGGCGGGACTGCGTTCACCTACTTCCTGAGTGATGGGTGTTGGGGCAAATTCATGCAGGGTCAGACTGTCGTCGGAGGGAATGGGAGCCTCAACGGCGGCCTGAAAGTCGGCCAGTACCTGCTGCCTGCATTCTTCGTGTATACTTTCCAGCTCTTCCTCCCAAAATCCACCCTTGAGCAGGGTCTTTTTGAGGTGGGGCAGGGGGTCGTGACGCTGGTGATCGACCAAATCCTGCTCGCTGCGGTACCATTCTCGGCGCACACCGGATGTATGGTGGCCGAGTAGGGGTACGATAGCGTGCACCAGCACGGGCCCCTGACGGTTGCGTACATGCCGGAACGCATCGTGCAGGACTTTATAGCTGTCGTCAAAATCGGAGCCGTTCACACGCAGGCGCTTCATCCCCTTGAATCCTTCAGCATATTCATAGGCATCCATCGCGCGCATCTCGCTCGCATGTGCCGAGATGCCCCACTGGTTGTCCTGCACCAGGTATACGATCGGCAATCGGTGTAGTACGGCCATTTGGAAGGCCTCGGCCACTTCCCCCTCGGTGACCGAGCCGTCGCCCAGCGAACAAAGTACCAGTGGACGAGCATTGTTGGGGTTGTTTTCCCCTTTCGCATTCATGAGCAGACCTTGTTTCTCAAGATAGGCGAGCCCCTGCGCCATACCAGTGGCGGGAATGGCCTGCATTCCAGTGGCGCTGCTTTGGTGGGGAATGGTGGGCATGCCCGGCCGACGCACGGAGGGGTGTGCATAATAGGTCCTCCCACCCGAGAAGGGGTCGTCGGACTTGGCGAGCAGCTGTAGCATGAGATCGAGTGGACGAAACCCCAGGGCGAGGAGGATCGACTCATCGCGGTAGTAGAGGCTGGCGTAATCCCATTCAGTGAGCTGCATCCCGCAGGCGATCTGTATGGCCTCATGCCCCCTCGAGGTGGAGTGTACATATCGTGTGATGCTTCGTTGCTCATCATATAAATCGGCCATAGCACGGGCGGTGCCCATAAGCTGCCAGGCGCTGCGCAGGAGTTCTTTGTTGCGGGATGCCATAAGATTGCAAAACTACAAGCGGATTTTTATAATTTTGAAGGTTTGAACTTCAGAACCTGTTTGTTTATGTCGGCCATACCTTCCCTCAACCTTTACGATTTTACCCGCGGCGATGCTACCCGGCGCGCCTCTTTTGTTCGTTCACTCGGTCATGCCTATGAAGATGTAGGTTTTGTGGCGGTGTCGGGCCATACCCTTTCTGATGCCCTTTCTGATGCCCTTTATGCCGAAGTTCGGCGCTTTTTTGCGCTGGAAACAAGGGTGAAGTTGCAGTATGAGGTAGTTGGACTAGCAGGGCAGCGGGGTTATACTTCGTTTGGTCGCGAACATGCAAAAGGCCGCACCGCGGGCGATCTCAAGGAATTCTTTCAATTCGGTCAGGAGCCGGATCCGTCCGACCCCGTTTTTGGGGAGTACCCACAAAATGTTAGGGTACCAATACTGCCGGATTTTCATCGGCTCGCCATGGAGGCGTACCGTGCTCTGGAATCTTCGGGCCGCTCGATTCTTCAAGCCATTGCGCTCTTCCTGAGTTTGCCCGAGGGGTATTTCGACGCGCACATTGAGGCGGGTAACAGCATTTTAAGGGCGATCCACTACGGGCCCATCACAGAGGAGCCCCGCGATGCGGTTCGGGCGGCGGAGCATGAAGACATCAACCTGATCACCCTGCTGATGGGAGCCTCCGCCGATGGATTGGAGGTGCTCTCCCGCGAGGGTGACTGGGTTCCCGTAACGGCCCTGCCCAATCAGGTGGTGGTAAATGTAGGCGATATGCTGCAGCGGCTCACCAACAACCAGTTGAAATCGACCACCCACCGCGTGGTGAATCCCCAACGGGAGCTGTGGGGAACTTCGCGCTTTTCCATTCCTTTTTTCCTCCACCCGCGTTCGGCCATGCCCCTCGATTGTCTTCCGGAGTGCATAGATGAGGCGCATCCCCTAGCCTATCCACCCATTACAGCGGGCGATTATCTGGATGAGCGTCTGCGGGAAATCGGACTCAAGGCATAAACCCATATGGGCCGCGTTAGTCAACTCCGTGCCCGTGTTTTTCTGCAGGACGTGCTTCTGTTGAGTCTATCGGCTTTTGGAGGGCCTCAGGCTCACATTGCCCTGATGCTCGACCAATTGGTGGAACGCCGCAAGTATTTGACGGCTGAGGAGTTGATGGAACTAAACGCCCTTTGTCAGTTGTTGCCAGGGCCCACCAGCACGCAGACGATTACGGCCATCGGCTTTAAACTTGGAGGCTACTCCCTGGCTTGGCTTACATTATTAGTTTGGGCCTTTCCTGCCTGCCTGATGATGAGCATGATTGCCCTGATGATGGGTTATGTTCAGAGTTTTGGCTTTGAACTGCGCCTGTTGCGCTTCCTCGGGCCCATTGCCGTGGGCTTTACCCTGGTTGCGGCCGTTCGGCTGTTCCGCGCCTCGGTCCACAGCCTCACTGAATGGGGGGTGGCTTTAAGTTCGCTGACTGCCTGTATTGTGTTGACCAACTCCATCACGTTCCCGGCTGTCTTACTCATGGGGGGATTGGTGAGTATGATTTTAGACCGCAAGCCCTTGGAAAAGCAGGAATATGGATTGGGGGGCATTCAATGGCAGTATTTTATAATATATGGGGTCATTCTTTTGCTGGCAGTTGTTCTGGGAAATGTGTACCGCGACCATTGGGTACTTCTGTTTGAAAACCTGTACCGTTACGGCAGCCTCGTTTTCGGCGGGGGTCACTCTTTATTCCCCATGATGTTTGAGCAGTTTGTAGATGTGAAGAAGTATTTATCGCCCGCGGAGTTTTTGTCGGGACTCGGACTGGCACAGGCCATACCAGGACCAGTATTTTCGTTTGCGGCGTTCGTTGGGGCCGGGGCCTTTTCCGACTCGGGTTTCCCTTCGATGCTTTTAGGAGCTCTGGTGGGCTCCGTGGCCATTTTCCTTCCGGGTACCCTGCTGATTTTCTTTATCTACCCAGGATGGGATGATCTGAAAAAGAACCGCGGCGTGCGCCGCTCCCTGGCGGGGGTGCACGCAGCTGCGGCGGGACTCATCGCAGCGTCGGCAGTGATTTTGTTGCGCCCATTGGGTTTTCAATCCCTGAATTTGATGGTGGTTGCACTTAGTTTTCTGGGGATGTATGCACTACACATTCCGCCTATTCTGCTGGTGAGCATGGGCATTGTGGCTGGCGTGGTTTGGTCATAGTGCCACTACATATCCCATATTTATTGCCATTATTTTGTAACATATATTGAAAAATTGCCCTTATTTTGTGTAATAAAATAGAAAAAACAGGCATTTTCTGATGTAGCAAATTTTCTTTTCGAGAAACAATCGCTGACACTGATCAACGAATGTAGTTTGCGAAATCCGGTCAATCTACCTATGGTTCACGCGAAATGGGCGAGGCACTCCGTACTCTGGAAAAGGGCTGGCTCTTGCAGTTCATATGTCTAACGAGCTTAGCAACTTTGCCCCTCATCCCCGACATTCGAAAGTCACCACGACTACAAATCCTCGACACAGGGCTCCTCAATCATTTTGTGGGCCTGCAAAAAGAGATTCTGATGACTAAGGACCTCAGCAGTGTCTACCGGGGAATCATGATGGAGCATTTGAGTGGACAAGAATTACTGGCTCATCGATAAGAGGCTATGAGCCGCCTGTCATTTTGTCATGCGATAAAAACTCATCTTCGATGGAAATCGCCCCCACCACTTAGTGGTTCGTCTCTATGCGGGGCGCAACGACATATCCGAAGTCCGCACACCCAGTGGTAGGTCCTTTCTACTGTTGAGCTTGCCTTATTATCTGGCCACTAGGGTGCGCGACTGCCTGGCGTGGTTGGTGAAGCAAAAGGGGTGATCCTGAGTGATAAGTTGCAAATAATATCTGATTGTAGATGGATTTCAGATTTCCGCTAAGGGGGTCCTACCCAAAACCGTCTAATTTGTGATTCTTAAGGTGTTGGCCGAGGGCGAATAGTAGGTACGGTAGGATTTCAGCGCGTAGGTGGCCGGACCCCGGGCGGGGAATCCATCGGCACTGAAGAGAGAACTGCAACAGGGGCACTGCAAAAGGAGAATTGCGGTATCGATGCCCAAGGTGTGGCAGGGCTCGGATGGTTGTTGGGTACAAGCCAAATCGAATGCCTTGAATTCCTGAAATGCTGATTGGTGGATGAATATTCCACGGTACCCTGCCTGTGGATAAATGAGCATCCCGTTCACGAGCGTCAATGCCTGGTAGGTGGGGAGATTTAGATTGAGGGTCACATCCACAAACACATTGGGCACCACATCGCGCCGGTCATCGCTGCAACTTCCTGCTGATAGAACGAGGAAAAACAACACAAGTATGGAACGAAATCCTGTATCCATGGTGTATGAATAGTGTTATAAGCAGATGGATTAAGGGGATGGTGGGGGATCATATCGATAAAATCCGACTCCTGTTTTTCGGCCATGTTGACCAGCAGCCACTTTTCGGGCCTGCAATCGACTCGGACGAAAACGTGGTTCGCCATAGAATCGTTCGTGCAAACTGGAGGTTACGGAAAAATTCACATCAACCCCAATCAGATCCATCAGTCGGAATGGACCCATACGAAAGCCGCGCGACTCCAGAAGTCGGTCGACTTGCTCAAGCGATGCTGTTTGTTCTTCTACCAGTAACAGACTTTCGGTGTAGTAGGGGCGCGCCACGCGGTTCACCAAAAACCCCGGTTCGTCGCGCACCATCACCGGGCATTTGCCGATTTGCTGGACGAGGTTGAAGATGCTTTGGGCCACATCGGGGTGGGTGGCCTCGCCACTAATCACCTCCACTAAGGGCATCAGGAGCGCCGGGTTAAAGAAATGCATACCCACAAGTCGATCAGGATGGCGGAGGGTGTGGGCTAAGGCGGTCACAGGCAGCGATGAAGTGTTGGTGGCCAAAATGGCATTCCCCCCGGCTAATTCCTCGAGTCGACCAAACAGCTGTTGTTTCACGTCAGGAAGCTCCACAATGGCCTCGATATACAATTGGGCCACGGGTAACGTATCGGGTGTGCAGGTCAACAAGCGATCCTTCCATTCCGCGGCCTGCGAAGCAGAAATTTTCCCCTTTTCTGCATCCTTTTTAAGCCGCGTTTTCCATGTTTCAACGGCGCGGTCCACAGTTGTTTGGGATGCATCGCATAGGTGCGTTGTGTAGCCAGCGCGCACGAAAACGTCGGCAATACCAGCGCCCATTGTGCCGGCCCCGATGACGGCAATCCGGCTTCTTTTGGGGTCAAAATGGAGATCATCGGTACCGGTCATAGCTATTCACCTGAAAATTGACGAAGAAACTGAAGGTCGTTTTCGAAAAAATGACGGATATCGCGGATTTGGTAGCGGAGCATCGTGAGTCGTTCGATTCCCATGCCAAAGGCAAAGCCAGAATATCGTTGGCTGTCTATGCCACAGTGCTCCAATACTTGGGGGTCGACCATACCGCAGCCCAATATTTCGACCCAACCGGTGTGCTTACACACGGTGCATCCTTCTTGTTTGCACAAAAAGCAGCTCACGTCCATCTCAGCACTGGGTTCCGTGAAGGGGAAATAAGAAGGCCGGAAGCGGATTTTGGCATCGGAACCAAAAAAGTGCTCAGCAAACAGGTTCAGGGTAAGGCGGAGGTCACCAAACGACACCTGTTCATCGATATACAAGCCTTCGATTTGGTGGAATTGCATATGGGACCGGGCGGATACGGTTTCGTTGCGGTAGACCCTGCCCGGGGAAAGGGTGCGGATCGGCAAATTGCCGAGCTGCATTTCTTTGACCTGTACGGACGATGTGTGGGTGCGCAGCAGAATATCGGGGTTTGTTTGAACGAAAAAAGTGTCCTGCATTTCGCGTGCGGGGTGATCCTCTGCAAAATTAAGGGCACCGAAGTTGTGCCAGTCGTCAACCATCTCCATTCCTTCGCTTAGGGTGAAACCGAGTGTAGCGAAGAAGCTCACAACATCGCGGCGCACCAAGCTAATTGGGTGTAGTCCACCTCTTGGCATGGGAGCTGCCGGCAGACTGAGATCCTCCTCGTCGATTCCCTTCTTTCGGCTCGTTCTGGTTGCGCTGTTATCCGCTGTCGAATTTGCATCCAGAAACTTTTTGGCATCATCCCATTTCTGTTCTAGTTCGTTTTTCAATTGGTTGATGGCGGGACCAACGGTGCGTTTTTCTTTGCCGTAAAGGCCGCGAAATGCCTCAAAAAGGCCGTTAAGTGCGCCTTTCTTGCTTAAATAACGCAAGCGGAAATCTTCCAACGCTGCTGCATCATCAAGCTTGAAAGCTTCTGCCTCGCGGCGGATTTCATCGATTTGTGCCTGCATCATCGGGTGTAGTTAGGGGCCTCATGGGTAATGGTGACGCCATGGGGGTGGCTCTCCCGCAGTCCGGCGTTGGTTATCCGTACAAAACGTGCGTTCAGCAGCTCAGGTATGGTGCGGGCACCGCAATAGCCCATCCCCGCCCTGAGTCCACCTACATATTGGTACAATACCTCATCCAAACGACCTTTATAGGGCACGCGGCCCACGATTCCTTCGGGTACCAATTTACTAATCGAATCTTCTGCATCCTGGAAGTAGCGGTCGCCCGAACCTTCTTTCATCGCTTCTATTGATCCCATTCCCCGGTAGATCTTGAATTTTCGTCCCTCAAAAATTACGGTTTGTCCGGGCGACTCCTCCACTCCTGCAAACAGGGAACCGCCCATGATGCTCTCAGCCCCTGCGGCCAGGGCTTTCACCATATCGCCCGTGTATCGTATGCCGCCATCGGCTATGATGGGAACGCCGGTGCCTTTGAGTGCTTCCGCAGCTTCCATAATAGCGGTGAGTTGGGGTACGCCTACGCCGGCCACGACCCTCGTGGTGCAGATGGAACCCGGACCAACGCCAACTTTAACAGCATCGGCGCCTGCTTCTGCCAAAGTTCGTGCTGCGGATCCGGTAGCGATATTGCCCACAATCAGTTGAACGTCGGGGAATTCGCCCCGGATCTTACGAAAATGCTCGATCACGCCCATGGAATGCCCGTGTGCCGTGTCGATGGTCACCACGTCGACCCCGGCCTGCACCAAAGCTTGTACGCGATCGAGTACTTCGGGCGTTACCCCAACAGCGGCCCCCACCCGAAGTCGACCCAGATTGTCTTTGCAGGCGTTGGGATGAGCCTTCAGTTTAAGGATGTCCTTATAGGTGATGAGTCCCACCAACACCCCTTTCTCGTTTACCACAGGGAGTTTTTCGATCTTGTTTGCCTGTAAAATGCGCTCGGCCTGCTGCAGCGATGTACCCTCGGCGGCGGTAACGAGTCGATCATGAGTCATCACCTCTGCTACGGGCCTGTTTCTGTCATACTCAAAGCGTAGGTCTCGGTTCGTGACGATTCCTGTGAGTTTTCCTTGCTTATCGGTAACGGGAATGCCTCCGATTCGGTTTTCCTGCATCAGGTCTAGTGCTTCGCCCAGCCTGGCCTCTTCGTGCAGAGTTATGGGATCCACGATCAAACCACTTTCTGAACGCTTCACCTTCCTTACTTCCTGCGCCTGACGCTCGATCGACATATTCTTGTGGAGCATACCCATGCCTCCGCTCTGTGCAATGGCGATGGCCAATGCAGATTCGGTGACTGTATCCATGGCGGCCGACACCAATGGCACATGGAGACGGATGTCGCGGGTTAATCGCGTAGAAATATCGGTGTCGCGCGGGAGTACTTCAGAGAAGGCTGGTATAAGAAGTACATCGTCGTAGGTAAGACCCTCTCCGGCGACTTTTTGTGTGAAATCGAGCATGGCAAATAACGGCTTGTATTTGCGGTGTAAAGGTAGTTGATTTTGATGAAATGAGGTAAAAATAACAACATGCACTTAAAACAATATGTCCAAAAAAAACTTCCCCTAAAAAAAAACATCCCCGGATCAGAAACCCGGGGATGCACCACAAAACCCTGAATCCAGGATTTGTCAATTACGGCAAGCGCGTGATGCGAAGCGTTTTGGACTCGCTTCCAGCCGTGTTGCGGCTTTCGATGTTTAAAAGATACTGCCCGGCAGAAGGCATATCGATGCTGAGGTTATGCTTGCCAGCGGCTAAGGCCGTCCAATCGCTCGAAGTGATGGTTCTTCCCATCAGATCCGAAAGAACATAACGAACGTCAGAATTCTGCGCCATTGAAATGGAAATGGTTGATGCGCCACGGCTTGGATTCGGGTAAACTACAGCCGAGAAATGGGCCAAATCGGCATTCCCCACCAAGCGTAGCACTGCATTTTGAATGGGCTCTGCTTGTAGGTCGGCTATCTCGCTGTTCTCTGTCAACTGAATCGATGAGAAATCGGCTTGTTTCGGTGCGTTTTCAAAGCTGATGTAACCTAAGGTGCTGCCGGCTGATACCCGCACACCTTTTAGATCATACCATGAAATGTGCAGTACCCCTTGTTCTTGATTCCAAATCAGGTTGCCGCCTAATATATCAGATGAGAAGCGTGCTTCTCCCAAATGAGTGGGAATTGGGATATGAAGGGTTACAGCACCCAAGTGCATCAACTCCGGGGCCACAATCGCAAGCGTTCCGGATGGAAGTGTGCTGCTGGTTTCATGGCGGGAATCAAAAGCAACGCCAGACATGGTGCGTGCGCCTGGATTGAAGCTGCCATTTACATCGCCAATGCAGATGCCTTTGATAGCGCTTTGCTGCAGTACCCCACCACTAAGCGTAACTGTTGGAGATTGGAAGAACCAATTTCCAGCGGTGAAAGAGGTAATTTGACTGACCGTACGGCGCGAGATTTGGAGGGCATCGGTCGCATTGATGCTGTTGCTTGCATTCACATCGGCTGCATTGATCCGAATGCCTGAGAGCAATTGGGTATTGGAGAAATGACGGGCTACGTTTAAGGCATCCGTCGAGTTAACCCCTCCCCAGGTGCGGTTGGTGGTGGTTTGCAGGGTGTAGGTTCCGGAAGGCACTTGGGTGAACTGGTATTGTCCTGCTGCGTTGGTTGTGGCAGACATAAACGATGCGCCTTGGGCGTTAACGAGACTAACTACGCAGTTCGACAAAGTGGCTTGCGCGCTGTTGTCGTAGACGATGGTCCCAGACAAATTGGTGCCGCTTGGGCAAACACTGCAACTCTGCCAGCAAACTGCGGGTAGGATGGTGTCGCGCGTTGGAACAAGGTAGCGGTTCGTGTAAGGACCAGTGGTGAGCACACACGAGCTTCCAGGTGTCATGGCTTCGGCCACTGCCCAGCCATTTACAGTAAATAGATATTCCACACCTGTGGTTGGAACATTCACCGTAAGTGCATAGATGCCATCGTTGTCTGGGTCGGTCATCACCGCACAAGAGCCACACCATCCATTGAAGTTTCCGTTGAGGTTCACCTGACCTATGCTTCCTGTGTAGTTGTTCATATTGACACGGAATGTTACGTTGGCTGAAACAGGAATTCCCGTACAAGGAGCGCAGGTGCCGTAGCATACAGGGTCTAATGTTGTGGCGCCTGTGAAGGTCAATACCCGGTTTGTGAAGCCGAAATTGGTTTGAGTGCAAGAGCTGCCGGGTGTCAGGCTTTCTTGACCGTTCCATCCATCTAAGGTGAACTTGTACTCAATGGTACCAGGCAAGAGTGGAAGCGTTACTTCCCAAATGCTGTCGTTGTTGGCATCGGTCATGGGGTTACATGCACCACACCATCCGTTGAATGTGCCATTAACGAAAACGCCTGTGAAGGCGGCGCCGTTGTAGTCAGACATATCAACCTTAAATGTAACGTTGACTGGTGTGGGCGCAGCGGTGGTACAAACCGCGCAGCTGTTCCAACACACGGCGTCTAATGTGGAAGCGGCAGCGATGGTGTATACCCGATTGGTGAAACCGCCTGTAGTGAGCACACATGAGCCACCAGGAGTGAGGTTCTCCTGACCCGTCCACCCATCAACCGTAAACTTGTACTCAATCAAACCAGCAGGAAGCGGTAGCGTCACCTCCCAAATGGAGTCGTTATTGGCGTCGGATAATGGGTTACACGATCCACACCAACCGTTGAAGGTGCCGTTGACGTTCACCGTAGTGTAGGCTGCTCCTGTGTATCCACGCATATTCACCTTAAAGGTAGTGGCAAAGGTTGGGGGCGCGAAAACGCATGCCGAACAAGATTCCCAACAAACGGCATCGAGGGTTGTGGCTCCACCCACATTGAATGAACGATTGGTAAAGCCTCCCGTCGTGATCACACATGTGCCGCCTGGAGTCAAATTCTCAGAAATATTCCAACCGTCGAGAGTGAACTTATACTCTATAGCACCAGTAGGTAAGGGAAGGGTAACCTCCCAGATGCTGTCGTTGTTGGCATCGGTCATGGGATTGCAACTTCCGCACCATCCATTGAAGGTGCCGTTCACAAAAACACCTGAGTAGGCTGCTCCCGTATACCGACGCATGTCGACTTTGAAAGTGACGGGAAAAGTTGGGGGCGCACAAACGTTGCAGCTGTTCCAGCATACTGCAGGAAGGGTGGCCGTACCGGCCACGGCGTACACACGGTTGGTGTTTGGTCCGGTGGTGAGCACGCACGATGTACCAGCTGTCAGGTTCTCCTGTCCGTTCCATCCATCCACGGTAAACTTATACTCGATGGTCATGGCCTGCAAGGGTAGGGTAATTTCGTAGATGCTGTCGTTGTTGGCGTCGGTCATCACATTACATCCACCGCACCATCCATTGAAGGTGCCGTTGATGTTTACGGTGCTGTAGGCCGGACCGGTATAGCCCCGCATATTAACCTGAAATGTTACATTATAGGTGGGCGGAGGTGGAGCAGTGCAGGTATTACAGCTGTTCCAACAAACTGCATCGAGTGTGGCCGTCGCAGCAACTGTATAGACACGATTGGTGAATCCGCCTGTGGTAAGCACACATGAGCCACCGGGAGTGAGGTTCTCTTGGCCCGTCCACCCATCAACTGTAAATTTATATTCTATGGTTCCTGCTTGAAGGGGTAGCGTCACCTCCCAAATGGAGTCGTTATTGACGTCGGTCATCGGATTACATCCGCCACACCAACCATTGAATGTTCCATTCACATTCACAGTGGTGTAGGCCGCGCCCGAATAACCCCGCATATTCACCCGGAAGGTGATATCGGATGTTTGGGCCATCGCGCCGAAAGACATCAGCAACGAAAGGCAGATTAAGAAAAAATGTTTAAACATAAATGATGATTTAGGAAGGGGTTTTGGTTGATAAAAAGTGTATATTTTACACTTGCTAAATAAGTGTTTTTTTTACAATTATCCAAATGCAATGGGGCGATTAATTTTTATAATGTTTTTGCGTGGGTAGATTTGGGTTTGATGGGTTTTGCTTTGGTTCGAAAGGGTTCGCCAGGGTTTGATGCATTTTGTTAAGGTTCGCCAGGGTTAGATGCAGCTTGCTAAGGTTCGAAAGAATTTGATGGGTTTTGCTTTGGTTCGAAAGGGCTCGCCAGGGTTTGATGCATTTTGCTAAGGTTCGCCAGGGTTAGATGCAGCTTGCTAAGGTTCGAAAGAATTTGATGCAGTTTGCTTTGGTTCGAAAGGGCTCGCCAGGGTTTGATGCATTTTGCTAAGGTTCGCCAGGGTTTGATGCATTTTGCTAAGGTTCGAAAGAATTTGATGCAGTTTGCTTTGGTTCGAAAGGGCTCGCCAGGGTTTGATGCATTTCACAAAGATTCGATGGGGTTCGAAAGGGCTCGATGGGGCTTGCTAAGGCTCGATGGGGATGTAGGTGAAGGACCGAATCACCACCTCATGTTCTTTGCCATCTGATGGGCCAGCGCCCCCCAAAAGCCAGTAATTCATGCGGGTACGGGTGTTGTTTTCGGGCGCAGGGATCACAATGGGTACCGATTGTTGTCCACCTTCATTTTTAATGCGGGCAGGGTTATTCGAATTGAATTTCCACTTTCCAATCACCCGGCCGCCTGTGCCTTCGCCGGCCCAACTCGTCCATTCAATCAAGGTGTCGCGCCAAACAAACTCATGGGTGGTCACCCCGATGAGGTCGCCGGGGTAGGTGGCTACTCCACGGACACGCTCGGGGTAATATGGACCAAAATTAACAGGTTGAACGGCGTAGTTGAGGGTAGGCGCGTTGTTCTCCCCCCATTTGGCGAACTCAATATCAACCTCACTGTTGGCCTGGCTTCGAAAAGAACTATCGTTCCAAGTGAAGAGGCCCACCACCGTATTGTTGGCGATGTTCTGTAGGTCACCCTCAATTACCCAGCGGTAGGTGCCATAGCCGCAGGTATCGCGGCCGACCAGTTCCGTTGAATACCAACGACCATCGTGCTCGGCAATACGCAAATGCAAATAGCCTTTTCCATCCAGAAAAAGATCCTCGGCCCGACCCGAAAAGTAATTGGGACCAGGGCCAACGCTTCCGAGGCTCGTTTTCACATCCCATACCTTACCTGAAAAGCGCACCACATTGCCCACGCGTCCATAATCCGGCGGGCGCTCCAGTTCGCAAGACTGAATAAAAATCAGAACGAAAGCGAACCCCACCAAGGGGAATTGAAACATCCGCTGTCGAAGGGCGGCGCATACATCACGAATAATCACTAAAGACATGTTATAAAATTGAAAATCATGGAATCCATTCCCATCGTGTCTGTAGCGAGCCAACCTGAAGCGTAAACCATCCTGGCTCGAGGGTATGCTTGAGGTCACGCCCCACAAAGCCCAATGATGCCAAGGGAAACACCAAATCAACCTCCGCAGAGGCACCGGATTGAAGCACAACAGGTTTGATTGCCCTCAATCGCTTCGCAGGGGGGGTAATACTCGCCACGGAATCACTTACAAATGCCATAACGGTCTCCTTTTGGGTATAGCCACCCTCATTGCGGAGACGAACACGCACGCGCAAACTGTCCGTTGCACGGGCAGGCAGGGGCTGCAGCAGTTCCAAGGTTTCATAGCGGATGGGAGCGTAGCCGAGTCCGTGGCCAAACGCATATGCCGGTTGGAAGGCATTCATAGAGAAATCGGTATGAAGCCGCTCCGTATGCTTGTGGTCGTAGGTCATCAAACTATGTTCGTGGGCAGGGTATGTATAGGGCAAACGGCCGGATGGACTATACCTACCGCAAAGGAGTTCCGCTAGGCTGCGCGTACCTGCCGCCCCCGGTTGGTTGGAGAGGAGGATTGCATCGAATAATGAGTCGATACTGGATATGATCCGCGGGCGGTTCTGCACGAGTACCAGAATTTTTGGGCCCGCGTGGGCCGCACAAAGACGCCGAATCCACGCAATTTCATCAGCGGGCAGGCTTAATTGCTCAATATCGCCCGGTTTTTCTGTGGATGGTTTTTCACCGAGTACCAGGATCAGGGGTGGTTGTTCTTTATCTGTTCGCATCGATTGAAGGGTGTTGGCCTCTACCCTCGCTTCGGGTGCGAACGCACGGGGTGCGGGAATGGTCAGACCCAATTGAAAATACTCCTTAAGCGCCTCGATTAAAGAAATACCCGCATTAATGGTGTCCCACTTCGGATCGACGCCCTGCCAAGTACGCGACCAAGCACCATTCCAACAAAAAGGCTCATCCAAGGCTTGGCCAGCCAAAACCACCGGGCTGCCTTTGGTCAAAGGCAGCAGCTGTCGGCGGTTTTTCAGCAGAATCCAAGAACTCCGGGCCGATTCCATATTGAGTTTTTGAAAGGTATCGGTCTGCATCAGAGGAAATTGGCTCAAAGGCTCCGGAAGTTGTCGGTTATAGAGGCCCAAGCTGTATTTCACATGAAGAATTCGGTAGACCGCTTCATCGATTCGCTTCATAGGAACTTCTCCCGACCCGGCCAATTCTATCAAGGCATCCGTAAATCGGTAGTCATTGGGCACCATAGCCAGATCGACCCCGGCCATCACGGCCATTCGCGTGGCTTCCTTGTAGTTTGCCGCCACACGGTGAACGGTCACCAGCTTCTCAATGTCTTCCCAATCGGACACCACCAAGCCCTGAAATCCCAATTCCTTCCGCAGTAGGTTGGTCAATATTTCAGGATCTGCATGGACCGGAATGCCGTTGAGTTCGCCTGAATTGACCATCACACTGAGGGCTCCGGCCCGGATGCCGGCTACAAAAGGAGGTAATATCCATTCCCTTAATTGTCTTGGGTGGATGTAGGTCGGCGTTCGGTCCTTTCCTGTGCGGGGCATACCATAACCCAGAAAATGCTTCATGGTTGCGGCCACCTGGTTCGGCCGAGAGGGGTCTGATCCCTGATAACCTCTGATGCAAGCGGCGCCCAGCTGCGAAACGAGCTGGGGGTCCTCACCATAGGTTTCAAAGAAGCGCGACCACAACGGATGTCGGGCTACATCGAGTACGGGTGAAAAATTCCATGGGATGCCTGAGGCAGCGGTTTGATAAGCGGCTGCCATGGCCACACGCCGCACGAGTGCCGAATCAAAGGAGGCCGCCTGAGCCAATGGCTGTGGAAAAAGCAGACCTTCATGCAGATAATTTGCGCCGTGTATGGCATCGATCCCATAAAGAAGCGGGATAAAGCTGCCGGGTGCTTGCTTAGCGAGCTTGTTGAGGGTGGATTGTATGGAGCGCCAGTGCTCAAGCGAATAAGCGTGTCCGCCGCAATTCAAAATGGAACCCACTTTCCGGGTATGGAGGGCCTCCTTCAATTTTACGGTATCAAGCTTGTGCGGCTCTTTCAGATTGTAGATTTCACCAACCGATACGACATCGAGATTCAGCTGGGTCATTTGCCCTACTTTTTCTTTTAGCGTCAGGGATTGGAGCGCTGCTTGGATTTCGCGGTGATAGGGACTCCGGGTACTGGTTTTTTGGGCCGAAACAGAGAAAGCGCTTAAGCAAAACAAAGCGTTTAAGCAAAACAGAGCGCTTAAGCAATATAAAGCAAAAATACCGCGTATGATCGTTCTGATTTGCATGGAGGGTGGATTATTGCTTCGGGGAATGAACTATTTCTGATGCATTTGACGCTGACCGTTGACCGGAATAATTTTGAAAAAGTTGACCATTAACGAGCAAACTCTTCCGCTTGGAGGGCACCCCAAATCAATGGGCGAGTAGGTTTTTGAGTATTTGCTTGAAAAGAGAGGTAATAAGGTTGATTTTTGAGGATACCTGGGTGTCGGTCAGGGGGAAGGTCAATGCGCAAACAGGGAATCCCAGGAGTAAAACCGTCATCAACGGTCGTAACACTCCTTTTAACGAAAGAAGATTCGGACAGAAAGACGAAATCACTGAGTTTGCCTGCGCGTCTCATTCTAGCCTGTTCGGGTAGAGCAGAAAGGGTAAAGGTACCAGTAGGTAGCGTATCAAACGGACTGAAAAGCACTATTTCCTTCCCATTTTTCCATAAGCCTTTCCACGTATGGGGGGGATTGCCTGAATGCGGTACCCATGTAATTTCATCAATCGCCATATTTCCCCGCGCCTCAAATTGGATGATGAGTTGTTTAATCTGGGCAGGTTGGGCCAGGCTGCGTTCCCATTCGAAATCTTCTAAAGGCAAGCGCAGTTCATTCCACTCTGTGCTGTTTAGTCCGGCTTTGTTCAGGTATTTGGCCTGAAATCCAAGCCAGCACTGGGCTCCGCTGTAATCTTCAAGCGCAAAAGCCACAGGTATGTTCTTTGGCTGACCCTCTAAAGCCTTGAGGCGAATATTAAGTGCAGCATGATGGATTACTTGCTCCATATTTTTGGGCGCCCAAGCATCCCATCCCATGCCGAGACCGATCCAGTTTGGGCAACCTTCAGCGAGCTTATCCCACTCCAAGGCCAATCCTTGAGATCCATCAGGGTCATTGAAGGGCGAAACATTCAAGCAAGGCGTTCTGCTGCTCCAAATTTCACTGCTCATGCCCCCTTTATACACATCAAGTGCTCGAAAACCAAAAATGTTGGGATCTTCCTCCTCAGAATGATCCGAATAGAGCGATTGACCACTCATTCGATTCTTGCGGGCAGTCACTTCAACACGATCTAATTGGATCACGGGCTGGGCCTGCAAGGAGACGTCATTGCCAAAGAGCATCCATAGCCCGCAACCAATCGTATACCGGATCAATTTAGGGCTCAAGCGGGGCATTTTCTGTGAAGATGATATAATCCATATACATTTGAGAATAGCCAGAAGTAGGGTTGGCCAAAAACAAGGCAGAAATTCTGGATAGTTTGTCGGGGTCATGGCGGCCATTACCCGCTGGTGTAGAGGGTTGGCCATTCACCAAAGAAACCAATTCATTGTAGCGCACACTGATTTTGTTCCACCCCTTTTGAAGACGTTGATGAGCGCCGTTAACTGTGTAGGCCGCGCATTGGAGCGAGTAGAGGTCTTCGGTTGCCGCTTCAAAGGTGCCGTTGCCATTGTCGTCCTCACGGAATTGAAACAGCAACAGAGCATTTTCTACTGAATCGGGAAGATAGAGCAGGGTATTGAAGTAGAGCTTTTCGGGATTGGAGATCAGCGGAAAGCGCGGTGCTTGGTAGGCCGAGGCAGGAAATTCAATCATTCCAATCAGCCAGTCCCAGTTTACCAAGCCCCCCATATCGTAATAGCGATTGCCTTGGGCCGCACTGCTGTTTTGGCGGACCACAAAACTCATGTTGGCTCCGCTTTGTACGAAGCTGGTCCATCCCGGACGAATACCCGTTTCGAAGTCGGCCACCACAAAGCCCTCAATCAAGCGGGTGCTCGTGATCGACACGGTATCGCGCCATAAGACAGAATCTTCTGCGATGATTAACTTCATTTCAACCGATTCCTCTTTAAACATGGGGAAAATGGTCGTGCTGCCGTTCCACCGGCAATTGGTAGAATCGAGGAAGCGCGTTTTTCCGGTGATGGATTTCCGGGCCCCGCTGTTTAGACCCGTACAAACGAGCTCCCAATCGGTGAGCTTATTAAAACGTGCCTGCAAAAACAACAAATCACCCTGTGCAAAATCGGCTTGTTTTTGGTTGATTTGAACCGGTTGTAAGACCTGAAAATCGCCGAATAGGTCCAGGAGCTCCGGGCCATCAACAGGGATGTCTTTGCTGCAGCCGTAGGTCAGCAGCAACAACAGGACAGGCAAGCGTAGGAGGTGTTTCATGATGAGGCACTTTATATTTCAGAGACGAGATGGATCGAATTGTTTTGTGGCGGGCTCAGTTACTTGGTGGCGGGCTCAGTTCCTTCTAGATTATAGTTTCATGACCAACAAGATGGAGGCGGAGTTCCAACGTATTTTGGGTGAAACCGATTCGGAGGGGGGCATCCATTGGTAGTTGTATGCCATGCATTGTGCCTGAAACCGGTTCGAAACCCGATAGTTGAGTCCAACGCCTGCCCAGTGTTCGGTGCGGTTCATGCTCATCGGGAGATAGTCGATGACTTCGGAATAGGCGTTGCGCACCCCATAGAAATCCTGGCCATGAGACGAGTAATTTCTCCACTCAGCAAAAACCTGCCATTCGGGCGAGATCTGCCATTCGGTTTGTAGCTGCAGCAGGCGATTGGTCAGATCCACACGCGTATCAATCAGATCCCCTATACCGTCGGCCCGGGACGTATTTTCTAAACGCGCCGATGCCCTCAACCACCACGATTTATTCCATCCCAGGATCACGTGCAGCGGTGCGGCGCCGTTCCATTCTGCGATGGCGA
>VHAX01000019.1 GCA_016872215.1 Sphingomonadales bacterium
GGAGCACCACCTGCTATGCCTATATGCAGGCCCTGGGCATGGTGAATGACCACCTGGAGCACTGTCGATTTAAACACGCAGAATGAGGATATATTATTCTTTATATTTAGCGGGCACCTCTAAAATTTAAAGCCCTGTAAATCAGATAGATATGCTTTTCTAATGTTTGTCTCAATTTTCTCTTTTTTCTTTTGAATGGCGGTGGTAATTGTTCATAAATTACCCATAAATTGAGCATAAATATTCCTAATCAATTGATTGTCAATCAATTATAATGATTATATTTCGCAATGAATAGGCAAAATATATCATTATGAAAATTCAGAAATACAAAATGACTGGCAAAGCCGGACTCTTTGGCGCCCAAGAGGATCGGGAGAAGTTATCGGCTTTGGGTAATCCGCTGGAACAGCTGAGCCGGGTTGTTGACTTTGAAATGTTTCGTCGGCTTTTGGAAGAACGGCTGATCAATCAGAATAAAAGGAATAATGCGGGAGCGCGACCGTTCGATGTTGTTTTAATGATCAAGATTTTGATTTTGCAGCGCTACTACGGTTTGGGAGACAGGCAGATTGAGTTTCAGATCCTGGATCGCAGCAGCTTTAAGTTGTTTCTAGGACTACAGAGTGGCGACAAAGTGCCTGATGAGAAAACCGTGTGGGCTTTTCGGGAAAAACTGACGAAATCCGGTCTGGTGACGGAGGTCTTTGATTTATTCATGGCCGAACTCCAAAACAAGGGCTACATCATGAACGAGGGGAAAATGGTGGATGCCAGTTTCACAACGGCTCCTCGACAACGCAACACACGAGACGAGAACAAGGCCATTAAAGAGGGCCACGGTAAAGAACTTTGGAGCGATCAGCCCAACAAACAACGGCAGAAAGATGTCGACGCCCGATGGACACAAAAGAACGATGTTGCCTATTATGGCTACAAGAATCACACAAAGGTCGACGCAAAAAGCAAGCTGATTGATGGATATGTGGTTACGGATGCCTCTGTACACGATTCACAGGCTTTGGGCGACTTAATCAGCGAGCAGGATGCAGGACAGGCCTTATATGCCGACGGAGCCTATGCCAGCGAGCAACTTGATGAAGTAGTGAAGCGTTGTAAAATGATCAATCGAATTCACCAGAGGGGATACCGCAATCGGCCATTAACAGACGATCAAAAGAAATCCAATGCGTTGAAATCAAAGACCAGGGCAAGAGTGGAACACGTATATGCCTTTATGGAACAATCGATGCATGGCCTTATGATCCGGTGTGTGGGTATGGATCGAGCCAAAGGCGTGATTGGCCTGATCAACCTCACCTACAATATGTTTCGACTGGAGCAAATCGAAAGGCTGAAACTGGCCTAATGGCACACTTATCCACAAAATTGCGCGAAGCTTGTTGAGAACACAGGGCGCGACAAATAATTTTGTCACGATTAACTGATTTCTAAGGTAGAAAACAAAATTATTCTTTACTTTTGGTTGTTGTTTTGGAATCGAGTCTCAAAAGTCCTCGGATTTGAAACTGGAGCAACTTAGAAATATTATTAATAGAGGTCTCCTAGCGAATATTCGCTATTAAAAATTATTCGATAATTTTCACACCGCATAAAACGCCCCGATCTTTTGGAATATATTATACCGCTCCGCGACATCGCCCTGGCCGATTTGACCCGTGTGGGCGGCAAAAATGCCTCTTTGGGGGAAATGATCCAAAACCTGACCCACCTCGGCATTCGGGTGCCCGACGGGTTTGCTATCACCGTACAGGCGTATGAGGAGTACATCGACCAGAATCATTTCCGTGCGCGGATTCAGGAAATCGTGCGGGGTATGGACACCGAAAATATGGTGGAACTCCGCAAAAAGGGCACTCAGGTGCGTCAGTTGATCCGCAACGGCACATTCCCTGAAGCAATCAGCGCTGCGATTCGCAAGCACTATCTTGAGTTGTCGGCCCGCTACGAACAGGAGATGACCGATGTAGCGGTGCGCTCCTCTGCCACGGCCGAAGACCTACCCCACGCCTCTTTCGCCGGTCAACAGGAGACCTACCTCAATGTTCGGGGATCTGAGGGCGTGCTCGACGCCGTGCGCAACTGTTTCGCCTCACTGTTCACCGACCGTGCCATCGTGTATCGGCAGCAGTTTGGCTTCAATCATTTCGATGTGGCACTTTCGGTGTGTGTCCAGAAAATGGTGCGCTCCGATTTGGCCGCTTCCGGAGTTGCCTTCTCACTCGATACCGAAAGCGGTTTCCCCCATGTGGTGGTCATCAACGCATCATACGGACTCGGTGAACTGGTGGTGCAGGGCGCAGTGTCGCCCGATGAATTCATCCTCTTCAAGCCATCGCTAATGCAAGGTCACCACTCAATCGTGGAGAAGAAAATCGGACAAAAAGACCAGAAAATGGTGTACGGCGAAGATGGTGGCAAAGCCACGAAACTCGTCAACTTATACCCCGAACAACGCAACCGATTCAGCATCAGCGACGACCAGGCCCTGGAAATTGGCCGATGGGTGTGCCGGATAGAGGACCACTATACCGAACGCAAAGGTGCCTGGTGCCCCATGGATGTGGAATGGGCCATCGACGGACTCAACGGACAGCTCTACATCGTTCAGGCCCGTCCCGAAACCATTCACTCCCGTAAAAACACGCAGACTTTAACCGAATACCGCCTGCATGAGCACACCCAAAAGCCCTTGGCGAGTGGCATCGCCGTGGGCGACGGGGCTGCATACGGACAAGTTTCAGTGCTCTACAGCCTCGACGGGCGAGATGGCACCACCGATGCCTCCGGATTTGTGACCGGAAGCGTGCTCGTAACTGAGATGACCGACCCCGACTGGGAACCCATTATGAAAAAAGCGTCAGCCATCGTTACCAACAAAGGCGGCCGCACTTGTCACGCCGCCATCGTGGCCCGCGAGATGGGATTACCCGCGATCGTAGGCTGTGGCAACGCCACCGAATTGCTGCGCGACGGACAAGCGGTTACCATCGCTTGTTGCGAGGGCGACACAGGCCAGGTCTATTCGGGACACATACCCTTCGAAATACTAGAGACCCGCCTCGATCAGGTGCCTGTGGTGTCGACCCCCGTCATGCTCAACGTGGCCTCACCCGACATCGCCTTTAAATTCGCAGCATTGCCCCACTCAGGGGTGGGACTCGCCCGGGAGGAGTTTATCATCAACAACTACATCAAGGTGCACCCTCAGGCACTGCTAGAACACCGCCGCCTCAACGATCCGCTACTCACCGCCGAAATTGAACGCATCATCAGGGGATTTCCCGATGAGGAAACCTTTTTCGTGAAGAAACTCAGCTACGGAATTGCCCGGATCGCCTGCGCCTTTCACCCGCATAAGGTCATCGTGCGCCTGTCGGACTTCAAAACCAACGAATACAAAAACCTCCTCGGTGGGAGCCACTTCGAACCCGACGAAGAAAACCCTATGATTGGATGGCGCGGGGCGTCGCGCTACTACGCCCCTGGCTACCGCGAGGCATTCGGCATGGAAATCAAGGCCATTAAACGGGTACGGGAAAAAATGGGGCTGACGAATGTGGTGGTGATGATTCCCTTCTGCCGGACAGTGGAAGAATTGCTTATGGTGTATGAGACCATGGAAGATTTTGGCCTCAAAAGAGGAGAGAACGGACTGGAGATCTACTTGATGGCCGAATTACCTTCGAACATCCTGTTGGCCGATCAATTTGCACCCCATATCGACGGCTTTTCGATTGGTTCCAACGACCTCACCCAGCTCATGTTGGGCCTCGACCGCGATTCGGCTCTTGTGGCCCACCTCTACGACGAGCGCAACCCCGCGGTGAAGCGGGCCATCGCACACCTCATACGCACCGCCCATGAACACGGAACCAAAGTCGGAATCTGTGGGCAAGGTCCATCGGATTTTCCCGATTTCGCTGAGTTTCTAGTGGAGGAGGGTATCGACAGCATTTCTGTGACCCCCGACTCCATGCTGAAAACCCTGCGTGCGCTGGCACAGCAATAGGCACCCGTCGATTCCGTTGTTTGGGCGTATATTTGAACGCCCGTCTCTATGATATCTGCCTATTACCGAAAAAACAACTGGAAAATCGTGTTGCTGGTGTGCGCCTTGCTTTTGGGGGTGTTTTCATTGATTTACACGGAGCGGGTGGTACGCCAGCTCCGGATGGAGGAAGAGAAAAAAATCCAGATGTGGTCGCGCGCTACCAAAGAATTGGGGTCGGGCGGGGCGCCGGAAGGCCAAAATGTGGATTTTCTGCTTGATATCATCCGCGACAACACCCAGATCCCGGTGATCCTCACCGATGAACAGTTTCGGATTTTATCGGCGCTCAACATCGACTCCTCGCAATTGCGACACCCGGGCTATCTCGAGCGCGAGCTGCATCTGATGAGGGGCCAGCATGAGCCCATCGCGATTGAGCCCGCTGAGGGCATCCGCCAATTTGTCTTCTACAAAGACTCCCTTTTGTTGAGTCAACTTCGCCTTTATCCCTACCTCCAGCTCGGGTTGATTGTTGTGTTTCTGCTCGTGAGCTACCTCGCCTTCAGCCTCAACCGACGCTACGAACAGGAATTTCTGTGGGTGGGCATGGCCAAGGAAACTGCCCACCAGCTGGGTACGCCCATCAGCAGCCTGCTGGCATGGCATGAGGTGTTGAAGGGACAAGCAGAAGAATCGGGCGACCCCTTCCAAAGTCAAATTAATACAGAAGTGGGGCGCGACCTGGAACGGCTGCAGACCATTACGGAGCGGTTTTCGCGCATCGGATCGACCCCAAACCTGGAGCGGATGGATTTGCGCGACTCCGTGCGACGTGCAGTGGCCTACCTCGATGGTCGCGTCGGTGGCAACGCACGCATCGAACTATCCGAGGGTTCAAACGCGCTTCCTGTTATGCTGAATCAGGCCCTGTTCGAATGGGTCGTGGAAAACCTTACCAAAAACTCGGTAGATGCTATGGGTGGACAAGGCACCTTATGTGTGGTGCTGGGAAAGCAGGGCCGGCAAGCGGTGTGCGACGTGATCGATACCGGCAAAGGCATTCCCTCTACCCAGCATATGTCGGTTTTTCAACCCGGAATCACCACCCGCAAGCGCGGCTGGGGATTGGGATTGGCCTTGTCGCGTCGGATTGTAGAGAAATACCACAAAGGCCGCATATTTGTGCACAAGTCCGAACCGGGCAAAGGCACATGCATGCGTATTATGCTGCCTTTGGCCACCAAAATGAGGGCTCCATCCGCAGAAAATGCCTGAAATTCATCGACCCATGCCTCTCAGTTTTGCGCCATCAGCCTTATTTTACCTTGGTATTGACTTAGGCCTAACGCGAATGGTGGTGGCATTTTTCTTAGTGGTCATGCCCTGTATGGCCCAGGTTTCACCACCACAGCCGTCACCGCGGCCGACATCGTCCCCTCAGACGCAACCCCCACCGTCGACGACACCCTCACAAATTGATGCCGTCAAAACTTCATCCACACCACAAACAGCAGCGGGTTCCCAGGTTAAACCCAAACCCGTACCCCCACAGCAACCTATTCCGATGCCCATAACACCGCGCATTCCAAACCTGCGTAAGCCTGTCATCGCGACCACACCCCTTTCCATCAGTTCGGTTCAGACCCATATGGGAATCCTGATGACGGCGGGTGATTTGGCGCAACGCTTTGGAGCAGCCGGACAAGTAGGCCTGGATTTTTGTCGGATTGCCCAAGGCAAGTGGCTTATGGGCGGCAGCATCACCCATTTGTTCAGCAATAGTGTTCGGGAGCAGGACATATTCTCGAATATATCCACCGAGTCGGGCGACGTCATCACCCGCGATGGGGTGTTCGAAGACTACCGTCTGAGGCTGTTTGGTTGGCTGATGTCGGCCCGAATCGGCAGGCTGATCCTGTTCGACCCATCCCGGCCCAACCGTGGACTCAGCATTGAACTTGGCGTGGGGATCATGCAACACAAGATTAGAATTGAGACCCCCGTTCTGAACAGCCCGCAGTTGTCGGCCGACTACAAGCGGGGCTACGATCGGCTCAGCAATGGTCTTTGTTTGAGTCCCGCCCTGGGCTATCTCCATTATGCCCCCAACCGACGAATCAACTATTTTATCAGGTTGGAAGGGAACCTGGCTCAAACCCGAAATAGGCGTACGGTCAACTACGACACGGGTCTGCCCGACCATCGACTACGCCGCGATGCGCTTTGGGGGGTTCGCGCTGGCTGGATTTTGCCCCTATACCGTAGGGCCGAAAAGGAGGTCAACTTTTTTTGACCCTCGATGCAGTGTCTTTATGATTTAGGTATACGAGTCTATGGTGCAGCGGTTCGGCTCTCCGCCCTGTTTGGAAATCCACAAGCCCGTATGTGGGTGGATGGACGCCAGCGAGTGTGGACGGAGTTGTCGGATTGGCAGCGAAAGCGGGACGGTCGACGAGTGCTGTGGCTTCATGCTGCCTCTGCAGGTGAATTCGAGCAGGGCCGCCCGATCCTGGACGCGTTGAGGGAGCGCCTGCCCGGCCTTTGTATACTGGTGAGTTTCTTTTCACCCTCCGGCTACAACCTACACCGCCACTACAAGGGTGCCGACTGCATTGTTTATCTGCCGGAGGACAACCCCTCGAATGTCGGTCGCTGGATGGACATGGTGCGCCCCGACCTCAGCTTGTTTGTTAAATATGAATATTGGTACCACTATTTCCGGGCGCATCGAAGTAGAGGTATTCCATTGTGGGTGGTTTCCGCTCCGTTTCGCCGAGTACAACCCTTTTTTCGCCGACCTACAGCCCGATTTTGGGGTGAAATGCTTGAGGCGGTTACACATTTTTTCGTACTCAACTCGGAATCGGCTGCTTTGCTTAATGAATTGGGCATTGACCGGGTCACAATCAATGGCGATACGCGCATCGATCGGGTATTGAAAATCCGTGATGAGTCGTTTTCCGACCACATACTCGAAGCCTTCAGCCGAGGCGCCCATGTTGTGGTGGCCGGAAGTACCTGGCTCAAGGATGAAGAACTCTTGATGGCAGGCTTGAAAGAGCCGATGGAAGGTCGACAGGAGCCTCCCGTGAAGTTGATTTTGGTGCCCCATCACCCCGACACGGAACGGATCGACAAGTTAATCAGTTTGTACCCCGGAGCTACAGGTGCAATGCTTCGCTGGTCGACCGCCGACCCCATGTTGGCTGCCGACGCGCGGATTTTATGGATCGATCAAATGGGCATTTTGTCGCGCGTGTACCGCTACGCCAACTGCGCATGGGTCGGGGGAGGGTTGGGGGTAGGCATCCACAATATATTAGAGCCCGCGGTCTACGGCATACCCGTCGGATTTGGGCCTAATTACCATCGATTTGCTGAGGCGCATGTCTTATTGGAGCATAAATGGGCCTTTTGTGCGCAGGATCCCCAATCGTTTAGCGATTCATGGAATTCGGTGGTTCAGGAAGCGGAGCAATTCAGGATTCGCGGTGGACTATCCAACTGGTTTGAGTTGAACAGAGGGGCATCTTCGCGAATTGCCGACAAGGCGGCTGCTTTACTCGTCGATTCTCAATAACCTGATCATGTTAGCGAGTTAGTTGATGCATATGACCCGATAGGTTGTATGAGTATGTCATAGCCCAAAAGTCTGAAGTTGATTACCCCCAAGTCCGACGATTATCAACCCCAAATCCAACGTTTACCACATCCCCTTTGTCCGGCATTTGTCACCCCCCGTACCACAATTGTAAACCTTCGGTCAACTTTTTTCGCCCCTCTGTCCGGCATTTGCCACCTCACCCTTTCCTTTCTGTTCGCCATTAATCACGATATTTGCATTCTTCATTCTAAACCATGGCCGACCACAAAATCATTTTTTCCATGGCCGGAGTCAGCAAAACGATTCCGACCGGGAAAACCATCCTCAAAAATATCTATTTATCCTTCTTTTATGGAGCCAAGATTGGGGTGCTTGGGCTCAACGGTGCGGGTAAATCGACCTTGCTGCGCATCATTGCCGGTATTGACAATTCCTATCAAGGTGAAGTTGTTTTTTCCCCAGGCTATATTGCCGGATATCTCTCGCAGGAGCCCCAACTCGACCCTAATAAAACCGTCCTCCAGGTGGTACAAGAGGGTGTTCAGCCCATCATAGACCTGCTCAATGAGTTCGAGCAAATCAGCAATGCCTTTGGGGAACCCGATGCCGACTTCGATAAGTTGTTGTCGCGCCAGGCCGAGGTGCAGGAGCAACTCGATGCGGCCGATGCATGGACGATCGACCACCGCCTATCGCTTGCTATGGAAGCACTTATGTGTCCACCAGCGGACACCCTTATTTCCGTGCTTTCCGGCGGTGAGCGCCGCCGAGTAGCGCTTTGTCGACTTCTGCTTCAAGAACCGGATGTACTTCTACTCGACGAACCTACCAACCACCTCGACGCGGAAAGCATCGATTGGCTCGAGCAACATCTGCAGCGCTACAAAGGCACGGTCATCGCCGTAACACACGACCGCTATTTCCTCGATAAAGTAGCCGGGTGGATCCTCGAACTCGACCGTGGGGAGGGCATCCCGTTTGAGGGTAATTACAGCGGTTGGTTGGAACAGAAGTCGAGGCGCCTTGCCCGGGAGGAGAAAGGTGAAAGCAAAAGACAAAAAACCCTGCAACGGGAATTAGAGTGGGTGCGCATGGCACCCAAAGCCCGCCATGCAAAGTCGAGGGCCCGCCTCAATGCCTACAACAACCTCTTGAACGAGGATGTGGCCGAAAAAGAACAGAAACTGGAGCTATTTATCCCTCCTGGTCCACGTTTAGGGCAAAATGTGATCGATGCAACAGGCGTATTTAAAAGTTATGGCGACAGACAGCTGATTCAAAACCTCAACTTCTCACTTCCACCAGCCGGCGTGGTAGGAATTATTGGTCCAAACGGGGTCGGTAAAACCACCCTCTTTCGGATGATTATGGGACTGGAGCGCCCCGATCAGGGCTCGTTTACCGTTGGGGAAACTGTGCAAATTGGGTATGTCGACCAGTCACATGAGGGATTACTGCCCGAAAAGTCAGTTTTCGAGGTGGTCACTGGTGGAACTGAGACCATGATGCTGGTCGGCCGACAGGTGAATTCCAGGGCCTACCTATCGAAATTTAATTTCAGTGGCAACGACCAGAGTAAAAAAATCGGGGAGTTGAGTGGTGGCGAACGCAACCGGGTTCACCTTGCCATGACCTTACGTCAGGGTGCGAATGTGCTGCTGCTGGACGAGCCCACGAACGACATCGACGTTAATACCCTGCGTGCGCTGGAAGAAGCGATCGAAAACTTCGCGGGCTGCGCCGTCATCATTTCCCACGACCGCTGGTTTCTCGACCGGGTGTGCACACACATGCTGGCCTACGAGGGTCAGGGCGAGTTCTATTATTTTGAAGGAAATTATACAGAATACGAGGAGAATCTTCGTCGCCGCAAAGGCGAATCGGCCGTTCGGCGTAACCGCTACCGTGACCTTTCGGGTCGTTCCTAAATTTTCTGCATATGAATACCGCCAACTCAACTTCTGAATCACACAAAGCCCCGTTTCCCGGCGGTACGTGTATTTTATCGCCCGATCGTTGTCGACAGACGCTACGGCGCATGGCCTGCCAGATCCTGGAACGAAATTATGAGGAGAGACGTATTCTACTTGCAGGGGTGCGTAGTGGTGGTGATGGGGTTGCCGACCAGTTGGCGCGTGAATTGAAGTCGTTAAATCCTGAATTGGTGGTGGAGGTCACACACATCACACTGGATAAGCTACACCCAGACCAAAGCCCGGTCAACATTGGGGTGGATGTAGTGCCCTGGACCAATGGTGTAGTGGTGGTGGTAGATGATGTGGCCCATACGGGAAGAACCCTGCTCCATGCCTTGCGCCCCTTTCTGGGCACCTCACTCCTTCGTCTCCAAGTGGCCGTTTTGGTGGATCGTGCCCATAAAACCCATCCCATCCACCCCGACTATGTAGGCTTGTCGCTCGCCACCACCCTACAGGAGCATATTGAAGTAGTACAATCCGACGGTTTTTTTTCCGTATGGCTCTTGTAGTGAGCTCTATATTCCTGAAACGAGGCTCAATGCATTGAACTTAGATTTGCCCACTTTATTGACTTGTAACAATTCTTCGCACTGAATTGAAACGAGGCTCAGCGGTTTAAGATGCCCTCCACCTCGATTTCGAAAACACGGTTCAGCGATATACGGCCACCACCATCTGGATTTCGAAAAAGAGACTCCCCGGTTTAAGATGCCCTCAACGCGATTTCGAAAACACGGTTCAGCGATATACGGCCACCACCATTGAGATTTCGATGTTGGCCTGCCGGGGGAGTCCCGCGGCAGCGAAGGTCTCCCGGGCTGGCACCTTATCGGCCTCGAAATACCGGCCGTAAATGGCATTCACCGTCGTAAAATGAGCCATATCGGATAATAGAATGGTGGTTTTCAGGACGGAATGAAAGGAGGTCCCGGCTGCCCACAAGATGGCCTCAAGATTTTTCATCACCTGTTCCGCTTCCTCTTCAATACTATCCTGGATCATCATTCCGGTAGCCGGATTCAATGCTATTTGTCCGGATACAAACAGCATTCCATTGTTTTCGACAGCCTGGCTGTAGGGACCAATCGGGGCCGGGGCGGCGGGGGTTTGGATGTATTTCATAGCTCTATGGTTTCTAATTGTGTACTTTTGCGGAAATATAGCACCCGCCATGCACATTCTGGTCACTGGCCCTGCCGATCGTCGAGGCAACCTTCTCTCTGCTCTGACTGAACCATCGAGCCACGAATCACTTAGTATAGCATTCACCGAAACCCCTGATCAGGCGGTTTTGTCGACTTGCGACCTGCTCATCGACCTCGAGTTCGACATGCATCCGGAAATACTCCGTGTATACCTGGAAAAAACTCATCCAGAAGCCTTTTTCATCCTGCATGCCAATACCCTTTCGCTTCGGGAAACAGCGCATTCCTTTAATTTGGTACACCTACTCCACCGTGTGGCAGGAGTGAATGCCTGGCCTGGTTGCCTTGATGGTCCCTTGTGGGAAATGAGCACGTGCCACGATGCTGCACACGAAACCCTTGAGCACCTGTCAAAGACCGTTGGCTTTGAGTACGAACGGGTGGCTGATCGTGTGGGCCTCGTCACCCCACGCGTAATGTGCATGATCATCAATGAGGCCTATCTATCCCTGCAAGAGGGTACCGCTGGTCGCAGCGACATCGACTTGGCGATGAAATTGGGTACTAACTATCCTGGTGGACCGTTCGAATGGGCCGAGCGGTGGGGCCTCCATGAAGTATCGCGTATGCTTCAGTGCTTACAATCAGCCACGGGTGACCCCCGCTACAAGCGTTCGCAGCTGCTCATTGAGGAGGCGATGACCTGAAATTGGTTCAGGCATAACATCACCTCCTCAAGAAAATCACACCCTGCCTGATTTTATCGGGACCATTGCAGCCGGCATAGGACAGTATGTAATAGTAAGATCCCTCCGGTTTGTTGTCACCGTCCCAGAAAACGGTCGTTCCATTATCTGAATGAATCAGCCTGCCCCAACAATCGAAAATCTTAAGCTCCATGGGGTGGCTCCACTCGATTTTCCACACATCGTTGTAGGAATCGGCATTGGGTGAGAAAAAATTGGCCGTTGCCTCCGGAGCAGGGTGCAAAACATTGGTCACACTATATACGGAAGAAGGAGAGACGCAGCCACCCGCCGAAACGAAAACCAAATAAAACAGCAGTCTCTCGCCTATTTCAGGAAGCAAACACAGATCGCCTTCGCCCACTTGTCTTGTTAAATTTGGATCGGTATACCACAGCAAGCGACCCGTTATGTCACGTCCATATTGAAGGGGTAGTCCCATTCGCACGCACACTTCTGTATCGACCAAAGCGGGTGCGACCGGGGTCGTATCGATGATGAGCAATAGAACATTGATGCTGTCGCAGCCATCGGCCTTCACGGTGGTGTCGCGATAAATGCCCGTTTGGGTTCTCGGAATGCCTTGCCAAATGAAACGATCGCATCCAAATCTTGTAAAGTTCCTCACCACTGTCTGGCCGAGGTTCAAGTTTAGCGTAACACTGCTGTCGCAACCGAACCTGTTGGCAAACAGAGCGGAATAAACCCCCGATTGGGTGAACAGTTGTCCGTTCCACCGAAAGCTATCGCATGCCGTAACATTTAGGTTGATGCGGTTCGAGTAGTGAACCGTAAGCTGAAGGTCCACGATGCTGTCACAACCCAGGTAGTTCACCCCAACAAACCTATAGTTGCCCGTGCTGCGCAGGATTCTCCCGTTCCACAGCAGGCTGTCGCACACGGTTCGGGTTTGTTGGGTTTGGCTAAAAGGGTTAACGGTGAGGTTGAGTGTGATGAAACTATCGCATCCGAGGGCGTTGGAGAGCGTTGCATAATAGGTGCCCCCATTCGTGAGTGCCTGACCTAGGAAGACAAATGTGTCGGGGGCACAGATCACTACATTCAGCACGAATTGCGTTGGTTGATTCACCATCAGCGTGAGCGTCACCACGCTGTCGCACCCCCAGCGGTTCTGAAATATGGCGGTGTATACGCCCGCTATACCCAGTGCCTGATTGTTGAAAATGAATGTGCCAGGAAAGCAAATGGTGCGGGAGATCGAAACAGTGCTGGGCTGGTAAACGGTCAAATTCAATTGCACCACGCTATCGCAGCCAAGTCGATTGATGAGCGTCGAAAAATACGCGCCCGATTGGCGGTACCATTGTCCACCCATCAGAAAGCTATCTGGTGCGCAAAGGGTGCGGCTAAGCAGAACCGAATCGCTTGGGTTGATGGTCAATTGCAGACTTGCCACACTATCGCAGCCCCGGCTGTTGGTGGTGGTATACGTGTAGGTTCCCGATTGGGTATAGGTTTGTCCGTTCCAGGTATACCGATCACAGGCTGATAGGCTTTGAGTAGAAGTTGTGGGCGCTGCTAAAGCAACTATAATACTGCGCGTTGCCAGTGTACATCCCCCCAGAACGACATACAGCGTCCAATTACCCGTATCAGCCGCTGAAACCCCTGCCAACACCGGGTTTCGCAATGAAGAAAAGAATAGTCCATTGGGACGAACCCACGAATAAGTGGCTCCAGCGAGTGGGTCGGCCATAAAGCGGGCAGTATCGCCCGGGCACAGGGCAGAAGGTGGACTAGCATTACTCGTTGCCTGAAAATTGGTGGGCACCTGAATGGCGGGGTTGGGTGAAAACCGCCAGCCTTCAGGATTGGACGCGGGCACAACCCATTGGGTGGAATTGCGGTTGGCCGCGACCTGGGCGGAAGTTCCCGTGGCATTGTGCACCCCTAATACGGCGGTACCGCCCAACCAAGCCGTACAAGCAGGCTTACTGCTGATAAATACATCGATGAACCCCGTGCATTCATGTAAAACAATCTGAAAAGTGCCCCGTGTTGACATACATAAATAAAGAGGAATCTGGTTGTAGCTCACCACAAACCTGCGGTTCGGTGCCGTTCCCTGAATTTGGTAACGGATATTGCCCGTAGATGTGAGCGTCCAGTCCTGCCACGGAGCCATGATGCAGTTTTTGGGAACAGAAGCGGCCGTTGACGGAAGGGGGGCTGAGGTATAAGTGGTTGGTTGTCCGGATGAAAAGGAAATCCATCCATTGGTGCCTATATACACCTGAGTGTAGTTGACCCCATAAAAGTTGAATGTAAAACCTATTGGCAATGCGGCCGTAACGCCATCGTCTGAATCAGGAATATAGGCAGCGTTGGCCAATTGTGTGCCTGTGGCAGGTAAGGGCGCGAATGTTTGGGCCGTTAAAAAATAGTTTTGTGCACAGGCGTAGTTTGGCAGCATCAAAAGTGACAGCCAACAGATGACCGCATGAGGATTAACCAAATCAACGCACCACATGAACGAGTCCCTTTTCCTGTTTTTTTCCGCCTGAACACGACGAATAACGAAGTATATAGGGGTACGCCCCAGCCGGGAGGTCGCCACCATTCCAACGCACGGTCGTACCAGTGTCGCGCAATACGAGGCGGCCCCACCGATCAAAAACCTCTAAATCCATCACCTCATCCCACTGCACCTCCCACACATCGTTTAAGCCGTCATTGTTGGGAGTGAACGCGGTGGGTAGGTTTTGTACGAAGCGACTGTCTTCGTTGTAGACCCGAAAGCGGGTGATGGGCGACAAGCAGCCGCCGGGACTACGGAAAACGGCGTATATCTCGATTGAATCGACTAAGTCGTTGAGCAAACACACTGGTCCAATACCCTTGAAACGTGTGAGGAGGGAGTCGGCATACCAACGCAACTCTCCATAATAGGGGCCGGAATAGGTGACCGGCAAATTCAGTCGCATACACACAGTTGTGTCGAACGGCTGAGGAGGAAGGGGGGTATCGTCCATAAGTAGCTGAATCGCAAGAATACTATCACATCCCCTGCGGCTCACGAGTGAATCAAAGTAGGTGCCCGAATTGGTGAGGGTTCTCCCACGCCATTGGTATTGGTCGCACCCCCGGGCCGTATCGGTTTGTAGGCTGCTGGGGTAAAGTGAAAGGAGGAGCGTCACCACGCTGTCGCATCCCTGAACATTGGCTATGGTGTCGCGGTACACTCCCCCCGTTACATACGTTCGCCCATTGAACGGCCACACATATCGGTCGCAGGCCGTATCGCGAACCACGGCTACCGTACTGCGGCGAATGAGCAACTCCAGGACCACCGTACTGTCGCAACCAAAGCGATTGGTAGTTGTATAGGGATAATAGCCCGACTGTCGATAGGTAGCGCCATTCCACCGGATGCTGTCGCAGGTCGATTGCTGGAGCGTATCCGTATCGGAAACTCCCATGGCCACTGTCACCTGCCGAACGGATGAGGAGCATCCATCCACAATTGCCACCACCGACCATAAGCCCGTATCAATCGAAGAAAATCCAGCCACCGTTGGGTTTCTAAGGCTTGAAAAAAACTGGCCATTGGGTCGGCGCCAGGTATATGTAGCCCCTGTGAGGGAGTCGGCAAATAAGCGCAAAAGGTCGCCAGGGCAACCCGGGCTCAAAGGAGTGAAGTTGGTGCTTCCCTGCAATTCGAAACGTGCATAGTCGGAGAAATACCCATATCGGCAACCCGATGCTGCACCTCCGTTGATCAATCCCATATGGAATTTGCCAAGGGAATTGGACAACACATAGGCATTGTTGGTGCCAATCGTACCCGTCCCCGTATACTCCGCCCGCGCATATTGCCATTGCCCACTCGTGCCCGGCACCGGCTGAAACAGGGAGGCAGGAACCGGTATGATGCCGTTCAGCATGAATCCTCCGATATATTGGGTCTTGGTGATGAGGTTAATAGCAAAACTCTCGGATGTGGTGCGCTGGAATCCCACGCTTTGCGAACCTGTGCACTGAATGGGAGGCAGGATGGCCATGCCCGTTTCACATCCGTAGCCCGACACGTGCATCACATTGATCGGCTGACTGCTGGTGATGTACAATACATTTTCTGTGAACGTACGCTCAAGAGTTTGTCCCGCCGCAAGTGGCGCCTGTGCAACTCCATTAATGCTAATCTGTGTATTACCCATGAGGGCCGTTACCGTCACGAGGTCTGAATTGGCCAGATACCCTTTAATTACGATAAATTCATTTCCTAAAATAGAAACCGGAATCAGCTGATCGCCCAGCAAATCATGGCAACCACCCCCGCCTAGGGCGGTTCCTAACACTGAATCGTCGATGTAGGTAACGGCCACCGGCCTGTCCGATGTGATTGTACTGCCCGCGAGGGATATGTTGGCGGCCTGACTCGCGGCACGGAAGCAGTAGGTCTGCCCGGCGTTTAAAGTCACCGACACCAAGGTCCCAGACGCGATGACCCCACCTCCCGTTTGAAACAAATCGACTGTTGGGGTGAAATAAATCGTAGTGTTGTTCTGGGTGGCCACAACATCGACCCGTTCGTGGCCATAAACATTCGACATAGTACGTTGCCCTGGTATCAGAAAATGTGACCCTAGGGCCGTTTCCCCCTTCAGAGCAAAAATATCGGTGTTGTTGCCTGCGGAAATGACCTCATAGTAGGCCGTAATTTCGGCGGTCGACTGGATCCGAAACCCCCGGTTCAGCACTTGATTGGGCGGATCGTTCTCGATCAGGTTGATCTGGGGTGTCAAATCGAGTGAAACCACCGTTTGTGGGGGAACAAGCACTGTATTGTCGTAGATGCTCGGGTCAGCCGGGGTATACACCCGTACACTGCAAGCAGTAGCCCCTGAAGTCAACCGAAACGCAATGGGGCGATCACTGTGCGCCTGAGCCACCTCAGGCGCCACAAACCAGAAAGTCGTGTCTGTTTGTGCATTAGTATCGAAAGCAAACAATACAGATGCTAAAAAAATGGCGGATTTGACTCTTCGTAAACGAAACATGGCTGAAAAATACCTTATTATCTCGAAAAGCAACAGAGTTGCGCACCTACTCCCACCATTTCTCTGGGCAAGACTTTGGCCTGTCTGGGTTACTTGCCGTATTCGAAACCTTACTTCCTAATACCCAGCAGGTCAAGGGCAAAGCTGTATTCGCGTGCCACCTCCTTCAACGCTTCAAATCGACCACTGGCGCCGCCGTGACCAGCATCCATGTTTGTATGCAAAAACAATAGATTATTGTCGGTCTTCATCGCCCTGAGGCGCGCTACCCATTTGGCGGGCTCCCAATACTGCACCTGAGAATCGTGCAGGCCGGTGGTGATCAGCATATGGGGATAGTTCTTGCGTTTCACTTGATCGTAGGGCGAATAAGACAACATATAATCGTACTGCTCACGAATGTTGGGATTGCCCCACTCCTGCCACTCAAAGGTCGTGAGCGGTATGCTTTCATCCATCATCGTGCTCACTACATCCACAAATGGCACATCCGCAATAATACCCCGATACAGTTCAGGTGCCATGTTCGACACCGCACCCATCAGCAAACCCCCTGCACTGCCCCCCTGGGCGAACAACTGATCGGCCGCAACATAGCCCTGCTCCTGCAACCAGCGCGAGCAATCAATGAAATCGTTGAATGTGTTTTTCTTGTTCAACATCTTGCCCTCTTCATACCAGGAACCCCCCATTTCCATCCCACCACGTACGTGTGCAATCGCGAAAACAAACCCCCGATCGAGTAAACTGAGTCGATTCGACGAAAAGCGGGCATCCATCGAGCTGCCGTATGAGCCATACGCATAGAGCCAGCCCGGTTGTCCACCCCCCTTTTTAAACCGGTTCACCCGATACACAATCGAAACCGGAATCCGTCGGCCATCGCGCGAGGGCACCATGACCCGCTCGCTTTTGTAGCGCGAAGGCTCAAAACCGCCAGGCACCTTCTGCTGTTTCATAAGGGTACGGCGGCGTGATTTCATATCGTAGTCGTACACGGTTCCGGGTGTCGTGAGCGAGGTGTAGGTGTAACGCACCACATCGGTCTCAAACTCGGGGTTGTAGCTGAGAGCGGCAGTGTAGGCCGGCTCATCGAAGGGTAACTCATAGGCCGCTGAGCCCGTGGATGGAAGAATGCGGATGTGGCTCAAGCCTTCCCGCTTCTCCTGCAGCACCATGAAGTCGCGGAAATAATCTACGTCCTCCAGCAAAACATCTTCGCGGTGGGCCACCACATCCACCCATTGATCTGGTTGGGTGTGGTTCAGTGGAGCCTTCACCAAACGGAAATTGACCGCGTCTTGGTTCGTGTAGATCAACCAGTGATCGCCTCCTGCATGGTCGACCCGATAGTCGACCCCATCGCGAAGAGGGGCGATTTGGCGGGGTTTCGAACCAAATCCGGCCCTGCCAGCATCCAAAACGTGAACAAGGGATGCATCGGTCCGGTCGGATGTGATCAGGATGTATTGACGCGATTTACTCCGACCCACCGAACAGTTGAGGGTCGATTCCTTCTCCTCGTAGACCAATACATCGGTCGAAACAGTCAACCCCAGGGTATGGCGCATCACTTTGTGCGTGCGCAGAGAAACCGGCTCGGGCAGTGTGTAATAAAAGGCCGTAGCATCGGTCGACCATTCTACAGCCCCGCGGGTATTCGGAATACGATCGGGCAACCAAGTGCTGGTCGACAAATCCCTGACCCGGATTTCATAGAAGTTACGGCCAACCGTATCCACCACCACCGCCGCAAAACGATGGTCGTCGCTCACCGATAGAAAGAAACTCAGGTATGCTTGTCCCTTCCCCAGTTCGTTTCCATCAACCAGAACCTCCTCCGCTCCCTCCATGCTTCCCCTGCGGCGCACATATATGGGGTATTCACCGCCCTTAACGTAACGCACGTAGTAGAAATAATCACCTCTTCGCACGGGTACACTTTGGTCGTCCTCCACAATCCGGCCTTTCATTTCCTGAAACAACTTCTCTTGAAGCGGACGCGTATGCGCCATCATGCTGTCGTAGTAGGCATTCTCAGCCTCCAAATAGGCGATGACCTCCGGATTCTCCCGCTCCCGCAACCAGAAATAAGGGTCGGAACGCTTGTGACCATGCGCCGAAACCAACTCGTATGGCTTCTCATCGGCCTTGGGCGGCACCAAATCGGGGTATTGGGTGGATGTATTCATCATATTTTGACAAGAACCGGTCATCAGCAACACAAAAGGAAAGATTATAGAGGGATGAAGGCGCATAAAAGGGATTTTAATGGGTAGATATGGTACACTAAACATCACTCAGGTTCGTATAATTGTTATATTATTTATACATCAAATCGGATACCCTGCGCAAGCGGAAGGCGGGTGGAATAGTTGATGGTATTGGTTTGCCTCCGCATATAGGCCTTCCAGCTGTCGGAACCCGATTCCCGGCCACCGCCTGTCTCTTTTTCGCCCCCAAAGGCCCCCCCAATTTCGGCACCCGATGTGCCAATGTTGACGTTGGCTATACCACAATCGCTGCCCGCGGTCGATAGGAACTGCTCCGCCTCGCGCATATTGAGGGTGAACAAGGCCGACGATAAGCCCTGCGGAACGCTGTTTTGGATGGCAATGGCCTCCTCCAGCGTATCGTAGGGCATGATGTAGAGAATGGGCGCAAAAGTCTCATGCTGCACTATGGAGAAATGGGGCTTCACCTCGGCAATACAAGGTTTTACATAGCAACCCGATTCGAATTCCCCATCAGAAAAGACACCTCCTTCCACGAGAAATGACCCTCCCTCCTGACGCACCGCCTCCAACGCCTTTTTGTAGGCCTGCACAGCCAGCGAGTCGATGAGCGGTCCCACGTGGTTGGCCTCATCGAGCGGATTTCCTATCCGCAATTGCCCATAGGCCTTCACAAGCCTTTGCTTCATCTCCTCATAGCGCAAGCGGTGGATTATGAGACGACGGGTGGTGGTACAACGCTGTCCGGCCGTGCCCACTGCACCGAAGACTGAACCCACTATAGCTAAATCCAAATCAGCCTGCTCACTGATGATGATGGCATTGTTGCCCCCCAACTCCAGCAGGCTGCGCCCCAATCGGCGCGCTACCGCCTCACCAACCAACTTGCCCATGCGTGTGCTGCCCGTGGCCGAAACCAGCGGTATGCGTTCGTCCGACGAGATCCACTCGCCTACTTTGTAGTCGCCCACCAACAAACACGATAAGCCCTCCGGTGCGCCGAAGGAACGAAATACATCAGTCAGCAAATTCTGACAAGCAATGGCTGTGAGTGGGGTTTTCTCTGATGGCTTCCAAATGCAGGCATCGCCGCAAACCCAGGCCAACATGCTGTTCCAACTCCACACAGCCACAGGGAAATTGAAGGCAGAAATGATGCCCACCACACCCAGTGGATGCCATTGCTCATACATGCGGTGCCCCGGACGCTCAGAATGCATGCTGAGGCCGTAGAGCTGACGCGACAAACCCACTGCGAAATCGCAGATGTCGATCATCTCCTGTACCTCCCCTAGTCCCTCCTGCAAACTCTTGCCCATCTCGTAACTCACCAAACGACCCAGGGGATCCTTGAAATCCCGTAGTTTTTGTCCGACCAGGCGCACGAGCTCTCCCCTACGCGGGGCCGGCACCAAACGCCATTCCTGAAAGGCCTGCACCGCCATTTTCATCGCTTTTTCATAGTCGCTCCGATCGGCCTGGTAGACGCTACCGATCAGCTCGCCGTCCACCGGAGAAAGTGATTCAAGCAAAGCGCCTCCGGGCTTCCAACCTCCGATTCCGGTGTGCACGCCATGGCTGATTGGAGAAATTCTCAAAACATCGAGAACGTTCCGCATTTCTTTTCTCAAGGTTAATTTTGACATATGGTTTTTTTGAATTACAATCTGAAATTGCGCACAAGATCGTGCGGATTGAGCCTTTTTAGGTCGATCGACCAGCTGAAATACCCGTACCATTCCGGTTTAGGGTCATTGCTCAAAAATCCAGGCCTGAGCTCTGAAGTTGCGGCAAGCTGACGGTTGATCTGCAGCAGGCCCTTGAACACCGACAACGAAATGCCGATCTCGCCCATGTACCCGCGGTAGTTTTCATAAAGTGGATTTCCCTCAAAATAGTTGACAAGGACACTATCCGATGAACCAGTATGGGCCACCCCGGCGTAGATTTCCAGGGGGAAACGGGGAATGGTAACTACCCAATTGGTCGCCAGTAGACGGGTAGCATTACGAGTATTCTGAAGGGCGCTGATAAATTGGGGGTTCATGACCGACCGCAAACCGGCATCGCGTGTCGACACCTGTCGCAGGTTCAACGGCATAGACCCGCCATTTCCATCCACAACCTGTCGACCATAGAAGATGTCACGGCAACCATAATCCAACCACCCTGTAATACCACTGCCGTGTCCCAAAAACCCAACAGGGTTGATTGGATCTTGCACCTTCGCCAGGCCCGCAAACCAACGATGCGCCACATAGGCCCGATTGCCTCTGGTTTTGTAGTACCATTTGTGCAAAACCGAAGCGCTCACACGGGAATTTACGCTACCCCTTTCCTGAAACAATTTGTTCAGTATACCCCACTCCACGTCGGCCTGCCACCGAAAACTGTGCACCAGGCCGGGATATTCTGCAAGATAGCTCAGGTACCCCATCAGCAAACGAGGAGTGTGTGCATTGGGCAACAAATCCATAGTGGGGATAGGGTACGTATGCCACGGGCTACCCAATACACCGGCCGTCAGCTGGCGGGTGCGGCGGACCGACAAGTTTTCCTCCCGCAATTTCAACTGTACCGATCCTTCCCAAAACACATTCGATTGCTTTTCAAGATAGTTCAAACTAAACTGATAATTTGTGTAGCGGGATAGGTTGCCCCGCAACTGACATTCGGAAAAGAGGCCCGAGTTCGGCCGAAACATCTGCCGCACCGAGGCTTGTCCCACCAAACTGCGTGATTTCACCCCGAATGCCGGCATCAGAGTGTATTCAAAATTTCGGGGGAAAACGGGTGGTGTCATCAGTGACAAGCCAATAATAGCCCCGTCTGAGAAGTTAGTGCCCATCACGGGCAACAACCAGAGGCGGTTGCGCGTTGCATCGAGTCCGGGCATAAACCGGATCCCTGGCAAGGCTGGAAAAAGCGCACCCGCTTGTGCCCTCGATCGCTCGCGGAAGGCCAGGGGCATGCGAAGATTGGGGTCCAACACAAATTCGGATGCCCGTTCATTCAAGCCGATTTCATAGGTTTGTCGACCACTGATGGGCTCATACCACTCCTGGCGCATCACCTGGCCTTGCTCATCAATAGCGGCCAGCAGGAAAGGGGTCCGACTTCCCATGCCCTTCACACGCACACGGTAGCGAAATGTGGGTGATGAACTGCTCTGCCTGTCAACCGCCTTCGGAGCTTTCAGCCTTACAACCTGCCCGAGACGATAATCGACCGGTCTTTGGCCCTGCAAGCGATCCGCAAACCACCACTCCGTTGCTCGTCCACCCCCGGCCCCTTGGAGTGCCGATTGCAACGATGCCTTCATATCGGCTGGTGAGGGGTGGCGGAATTTCCATTCCTCATAATAAGCCTGCATCATCTGATCAAATCGCTCGCGACCCACATAGGCATCGAGATAATTGAGTTCCAGAGCGGTCTTTTTGTAGACCAGGGTGCCGTACGTCTCCGAATCGTAGTCGGACGAGGCCGACGACCACAATGCGGCTTCCCGTCCTCGTCTGCAAGACAGAAGCCAGGTCAATTGATCCCCATCTACATTGGCCAAGCCCAATCGCTCCACCAGTTTCCCTGAACCTAGTCCCACCGGATTAGAATCGTATGCAAAACGCTGTCTCATATAGCGACTCTCGTAATAGGAATTGAATCCCTCATCCATAAAGGGGTGGTCGCGCTCATTGGAGGCCAATATTCCGTAAAACCAATTGTGGCCCACCTCATGCGCAATCACCAGTTCAAGCGTACGCGCGCTGTTTACCCCGGCGATCACGGTAATTGTGGGATATTCCATGCCTCCGCCGGCCGACAAAGCTCCGTCTACCGCGGTGCATGTCGACCAAGGATATTCGCCCACCCATAGAGAGTAATAATAGACCGAACTATCGATATACGCCGCCGCATCTTTCCACAACTTACTGCTCCGGGTGAAGAAAACAGCCGTTTTCACCATCCGGCCGCTGTGGGGCAGGCGCACTTCGCTTTGTCGGACGTAATAATCGGGCCCGCAGAACCAGGCAAAATCATGGGCGTTTTCGAGGCGGTATTTCAGGGTCTTGCGTCTCCCCGCCCCCATCTGATCGACAGTATTTTTCATTTTCGGAAAACTATCTAGCGCCCAGCAGGCGGCCGATAGGGAGTCGAGCCAGACTTGCTCCAATGCGGTTTGGAGTTCACCCGAACCAGCCACACGAAAATGCGCAGGTACGGTAATTTGTACGTCGAAATCCCCAAACTCTGAGTAAAACTCGCCCAGATCGAGGTACGGCATGGGGTGCCATCCATCGCGGTCATATACTGCCGGCTTGGGGTACCACTGACACAACTGGTACTGCCCCCGGTCGCGTCCCAGACGTGAAAAATTACCCGGAATCTGCACCCGGAAGGGGGTCGTGAGCGACACCCGTTCACCTGGCAAAAGCGGCTTCAACAGCCATACGCGGGCCACATCGATGGTGTCTGGCAGGAGCGCCCATTTCAAAGCCACACCTCCGGTCCGAAAATCGAGGCTATCAATCCCTCCCCTGAGGCTGTCGTGGGCTGAATAAAAATCCCATGAACCCGACGCGGCCTCTTGGCGCGCAAAAGCCGTTCGGTTGTTGCGGTACGCATTTGGCCATAGGTGAATGTAGAGGAAAGACAGAGTATCGGGCGAGCGGTTTTCGTAGCTCATCTCCATCCGCGCAAGCAACTGGTGTCCCACCTCATCGAGCTCCACCTCGACCCGGTAGTCGACCCGCTGCTGAAAATAGGGACGTTCGGCCACACCCTCCACTCCACGCGTTGTATGTGGAAGCTTATGCCCGCCATGCACACCCAAAACACAAACGGGTGCAAGTGCCAACAGGAAACCCACCAGAATCAGAAAAGAAAATCGATTCATATATGTTATTTGCAATAATATATATATATTAAAATAAACACTTGCCAAAACCCTATTCATCCTCCAGCTCAACGGACTGCGTTTCCACGCAGGGCGGATACCAGGTGAGCTCGGGGTGTTCCACAAGGAAGGCCTCACGATCCACCTGTTGCCGCGCTAAAAAGCGCTGATGCGCGGGCGTTTCAGGGAACCGTGGCCTATGCCGGTCAGCTTGAGTAAAGCGAAGCGCCTGCTCGGCGAGGTCTTGTGCCTTACGGCCAAGACAATGCGACACAAACAGATCGATAACCTCGCGTGTGGCCGCGTGGTTGGGGTGAATGAGGTCCACATCATACCAACGGTGGTCGCGCAGCACATCAATCACCCACTCATAAGAGGGAAAGTAATGAACCCCATCCAAGGCCTGGCACATCCGATGCGCCAGTTCGATCAGGCGTGCCTTACTGCGGTTGTTATCGATTAACCCATCACGCGCATGGCGCACCGGACTCACCGTGAGCAATACCTGTAGGCCAGGGTTGACCCCCCGAACCGCAAGCATGGCCGATAGCAGCTCATCGAATAGTGCGTCGACAGAAGGCAACTCCCGCTCAAATTCCCCGGCCGGTGCCCGGTGGTTGTTGGACACCGGTTCGCCCGTGTCGCACCGCACATACCGAAATGCGGAACCTAAAGTGAGAATCAGCGTGCCTGCGCTATGAAGGGCTAAATGTCCTTCCCGCACGGCAGCCGCCTGAAGTGCATGCGCAGCATCGGCATTGGGGTGCGAAAAACGGCTGTGAAATGCCCAGGAATGCCACACATCATTCAGGAAAACAAGGCAATCGGGCCTTGGAGGCTGTCCTTCCAGCAGCATATGCATGTGGCGCGCAATCGCGGTTGGATCAAACAAGATGCCGGTGGGGTTGTGCCAGACCCGAAACATGCGGTCCTGCAAAGCCTCGCCCACATGTCGGGTGAAGCACGATCCCATCAGCAACACGGGCTCGGAATGCTCCAATAGTCGACCGCCAAAATGATAGCGCAGATTCAGCACGTGTTTCACCCCGCAAAAATACGTCTAAATGGCCTAAACGGGAGAGACCACAACCACCTCATTCAATGGTGGGGCCACGCAATACCACGGCACTTTTTCGACCCTACCGGATCAGATTGATGACCCCTTTGGTGGACACTTTCTGGCCAACGCAATTGTTCTGGCGTATTTCATAGGGATAAACGCCTGGGTCGTAGTTTTTCCCATCCCACGAAACCCGTAGCCCCGAATCCTGGTGGATCAGACGCCCCCACCGATCAAAAATTCTGAGTTCCATGGTGAATTCCGATTCCACAAACCACACGTCATTGGTTCCGTTGCCGTTCGGGCTAAACGCATTGGGCATGGGGGCGAAGGCATCGTACACTTCATTGCGCACACGAATGCGGGTTGGGGGCGATAAACACCCACCAGGTGAAGACGCTGAAACCTCCAGATCCAATACATCGAAATTATCATTAAGCACAAACAGGGATCCTCTGGCCAATACATTGAGCGGATTTCCCGGCTCATACCAAACCAAATCCGGACGATTGCGGTCGAGGTACCAAAGCTCATAGCCTGGAAGCCAGCAGATCAATGAGTCAAACCCCCCAACAGACGCAGGGGTGCGGTCAACCAGCAGGTTCAAACGATAAACCGAATCGCAGCGACTGGCGAAACTCCGGCGCACGACATAAGTCCCGGATTGCTTAATCCAGATGCCTGAAACGGGCCAGAACAGGGAGTCGCAAACAAATGTCTGTTCTACCATGCTGTCTGTTCGCCCCATACTGAGCGTGAGCCTAACCGTACTGTCGCAACCAGTTGAACTCTGAAAAATCGTAGAATACTGCCCGCTTTGGCGTAAAACCTGGCCATTCCAAACCAAACTGTCGCACGCACTTAAACTAAATGACGTGTCCCCCGTATAACCCACGGTCAGATTGAGCATCGCCAGACTATCGCAACCCACGGAATTGGTTGACTGATAGCTATAAACCCCCGTTGTCCTGTAAATCTGACCATTCCAAAGTAGACTATCACACACAACACGTGTTTGTGTCGACTGGCTGGGTTGATTAACGGTCAGGTTCAGGGTTACTGTACTGTCGCACCCCACATAATTGGGGGTGATGTACGTATAGGTACCCGCATTCGACAAAATCTGGCCGTTGAAGAAGTAGGTTGCCGGGAAACAAACAGCGGCGTTAATAGATGTATTGCTCACGGGCAAGACCGTTACAGACCTGCTCACCGTATCCGACAAACACCCGAAGGCATCCTGCACAACATATTTAACCGCCACTGAACCTGCAGAGATGGCGTTCAATAGTCCGCTGACCTGACCGATAGAGGCCACCGCAGGGTTGCTACTATACCACCTGCCACCAGAAATACTGGATGAAAAGCCTGTTTGTGACCCAACACAAAGGCTCTGGTTACCGGAAAGTATACCAGCCAGGGGCCGCGCATTCACGGTCATAATCCGAGTGGCGGAGGTGGGTGGACAAACTCCATTTCCAAACAGCGTGTATGTAATGGTTGCCGTTCCTGCGCCGATACCCGTAACCAATCCGGTCACCGAATTAACCCGTGCAACTGACGTATCGCTGCTGCTCCACACCCCCCCACTTGTCGCTGCAGAATAAACGGTTGTCGCCCCAACACAAATTCCCTGGCTTCCGGATAGTTGTCCGGTCACCGGCCGATTCGTGATTTGAAGATTCAGAAATATCGTGCTGTCGCACCCAACTGAATTGGTGAGCGTATAAGGATACAATCCGCTGCTTGTGTAGCGCTGTCCATTCAATGCCCAAACAAACGAGTCACATGCGGAAACAGCCACAGTATCAAAGGACGACCGATTAATCAACAAAGTCAATCTATTGTTCCTGCAACCACGCTGGGCCTGATAATACCCCGATTGGGTGTATGTCTGGCCATTCACAGACCAAGTATAAGAGTTACACGCTGAAACACTGGCCAAGACTGTATCTCGAGGCGTTACTAGTACATAGCCGTCTACAAACACGCTCGTCAACGTATTCCCTGATGAATCAGCAATTTCACAATTTCCACCATTATCCGAATCAAAGTTCATAACACTACTTGATGAGGCCAGGAATTTGAACTCAATTAGGGTTCCACTGCCAATATTAGACGCAACCAAACTGTACCAAGCTAAATATATCTTACCAGGCAGGGGAGAGTTCACAATCAAATTGCCACTCAACTGACTGTTCTGGAAACCACGATATAAAAGAGCAGATGAGTCATAATCGATGACCAACGAAACGGCTCCAATGCCCGTGAAATTCTGAACCCGAACGGGCACAACCACGAGCGTATCGGCTGGTCCACCCTGACAAGCAAAAGCTGTGTCGATAAACAAACCAGGGCCATTCAAGCCCGTAACCTGAAGCGTGCAAACAGACGAAGTATCTGCTCCACAGGCGTTGCTTACCCTGCATCTAAACAAATAGCCTGTCATTCCGGGATTAACATTAGAGATGCCCAATGTTGCCGTATTGATGCCCGTGTATACCGATCCTGCGATGACAGGCACCCAACCTGTTCCCGGATTTAAAAACCATTGAAAGCCGGTTGCAGCGGGCGATAATACAGATATGGAGGTGTTCTGCCCAGCCAACACAGACACGGTTGTTGGAGGCTGTACGCTGATCTGTGGAGTTGAGCGAACAGAAATATTTTTTACCGTGCGCTGACAGGCATTCGGTCCGGATGCGGGCAGGGTGTAGATTACCTGTGCCTGTCCGATGGCTATGCCTGTAACCACTCCAGTAGAACTTACGGCCAATACAGAAAGATTTGAACTGCTCCATTGCCATTGCCCGCCAGCTGAATTGGGATTCATTTGCGTGGTGCCACCTACGCAAACCGTTGAATCCCCATTGATTCTGAGATTATCGGGCGTGAATCTATGCAATTCAGGTGCCGTGCTGGCAACACTCCATGCCGTATTGTTTCTATTGGCTACAACGTGTGCCACGTCACCTGCGTTGTTGTGCAAGCCAAGCACAGCACGATTGGCGTTTGTGACCGTACAAGCCGGTTTTTGGTAGATGTAGACTTCGATGATGTTCGTACACTCATTCAGCACAATTTGGAAGGTACCATTAGAAGTCAAACATCCATTCATTGGCCAGACGTTGTAGGTCACCACAAACTGTCTGTTGGGCGAGGCGCCATCGGTTCGGTAACGCACCGAACCTACACCCCCAATATTATTCCAATCCTGCCACGGAGCCATGATGCAGTTTTTGGGTGTAGTGTTGGCCGCGCTGGGCAGCGTCACCGGAATTGCATTGGTGTTTGCGGTGGCGAGTGTTTGAGGAGTGAAGGCAACCCAGCCATTTGTGTTGATGTAGAGCTGGTTGTATGAGGTACCATAGAAGCGAAAATAAAATGGCAGTGTAATGGCCGATGAAACCGCATCATTTTGACTTGTAAATGTTACTTGTGTGCCGCCAGTAAGAGCTGGTGGATTGACCCACGTGGCTTGGGAGATTGTGTAGCCTGGCTGGGCTAAGGCGTAATACGGACCAACCAGTAACAAGAACAAGAAAACCCCCTGAAATGAAAAGACGTATGGCTTCCCCCGATTAAATCCAACAGGCTTCTGAAAGTCATTTTTGAACATAAAAAACTGTTTAAGACCGAAAAATAAGGAAAAAGAGACAAAACTCCCTTCACTATAGCACCTAATGGGTATACATTCTACGATGCAATTCATGCTCCTGCCCGCTGTGCGACACCAGGATTTGTCCATCCTCAGCATCCGTTATGTACCCCAGCATACAGATATCCGGGTGTCCTTCGAACTTATCACTCAACGACGATGGGAGCGTGAATAGCAGTTCATAATCCTCACCTCCACTCAAGGCGCATAGGGTTGGGTCAATTTGAAATTGGGTGGCCAGTTCGCGTACCTGAGGGTCGATCGGTATCCGATCTTCATAGAGCCGGCAACCCACGCCTGAGGCGCGACAAAGAGCAGCTATGTCGTGGCCCAAGCCAGAGCTGAGGTCAATCAGCGAAGTGGGTATACATCCTATAGTGTCGAAAATGGACGACATATCGGTGCGGGCGGCGGGACGAATCTGCCGCTGCAGCAAATACTCATAGGCTCCAAAATCAGGCTGAATTCCGGGGTCTTCGCGGTATATTCGCTTTTCACGCTCAAGTAAGTTCAGCCCCATAAATGCAGCCCCGAGGTCGCCACTCACACAGATGAGTTCGCCCTTACGTGCTCCGGTGCGGCCAACCAATCGATCGGCAGGGGCGCTCCCAATGGCCGTAACCGACAAGGTGAGTCCACCCGTCGATGAAGTTACGTCACCCCCCACCAAATCAACCCCGTAATCCGCACAGGCAGCATGCACGCCTTTGTATAGTTCCTCGACTGCCTCAACAGTGTACTTAGCGGAAATGGCCAAACCCAGAAGTATTTGTCGCGGCACCGCATTCATAGCCACCACATCGCTGATTCCGGCCACCACCAATTTATATCCCAAATGCCTGAGGGGAAAATACGTCGTGTCGAAATGCACCCCCTCCACCATCAGGTCGGTCGAAACCACCCATTCCTCTCCGGGTATGGACTGAATTCGGGCGGCATCATCACCCACGCCTTGTCGGGTTGAAGTTTGGCGGTGAACCACATTGGTCGTGATCCGCTCGATCAGCGCCGCCACTCCAATTTGTCCGATCGGGGTGAGACCATCACCCCCCTCTTTCTTCAATAAACTGCTCATAATGCAAATATACCCTTTACCGCCCACCCCTACGTCGCAAACAGGCTCTAACCCACCCCGTTCACACGCCCTCAATAACCACCCCCCTATGGTTCCCACCTGTTAATTTCACCTTCCCTTACTTCAACTGTAATGTTTTCACCCAATCATTCTGCCATCCCCTGTTCTCACCTATATTATTCAGCCCTGGGTTCACCCGCCCTTATTAACCCCCTAATTCGGCTTAATTCATACAAATAACCGCCTTCATTCAGTCGCCCTCTGTTCGCCCAAGGCCCGTATCTTTGTCGAATTCAAACACATGACCGAAGATGAGCATGATTCCAATGGTGGATTTAAAGTCCCAGTATACTCAGATCAAAGAAGAAATCGACCGGGGGATCCGGGAGGTCATTGATAACACCGCATTTATTAACGGCCCTGCCGTCAAGTCCTTTGCGTCGGAACTAAGCACCTATTTGGGCGGAGCACAGGTCATTCCCTGCGCCAACGGCACCGATGCCCTCCAGATTGCCATGATGGCCCTCGATCTGAGGCCTGGCGATGAGGTGATCACGGCCAATTTTACCTATGTGGCCACCGCCGAAGTCATCGCTCTCCTCCGGCTCAAGCCGGTATTGGTGGATGTCCACCCTAAATATTTCACCCTCGATCTGGAGGCAGTTGAGGTGGCCATCACCCCCCGCACACGGGCGATTGTGCCGGTGCACCTGTTCGGACAATGTGCAGAGATGGGGCCTCTCCTCCAATTGGCCGAACGGCACGGACTCGCCGTAATTGAGGATACGGCCCAGGCCATCGGTGCCGATTACCTGGACAGTGAAGGCAACATCCGCAAGGCGGGCACGCTGGGTACCATCGGCTGCACCTCATTTTTCCCCAGCAAAAACCTGGGCTGCTACGGCGATGGCGGGGCTTTGTTTACCCACAACTTCGAGCTGGCCCATACCCTGCAAATGGTGTGCAACCACGGGCAACGCATGCAATACTACCACGACGAGGTAGGGGTAAACTCGCGACTAGACTCAATACAAGCAGCCATACTGAGAGCTAAATTACCCCACCTCGACCGCTACAACCGCTCGCGAAATCAGGCGGCGATGTACTACAACGCAGCCTTTTCGGGGATTGACTGGCTCACCTGCCCCTCCACTGCGCTCTGGTCGACCCACGTCTTCCACCAATACACCCTCCAACTGGCCGCGGGTGTATCGCGCGAAAAACTCCGCGATCATCTGGCCGAATCGGGCATCCCCCTGATGATCTATTACCCGGTTCCCCTCAACGAGCAAAAAGCCTACGCGCAGGCGGGCGATTATCCGGTGACGCGCCGCCTGTGCAACACCGTTTTCTCACTGCCCATGCACAGCGAGCTGACTCCAGCTATTCAAGACCGCATCATTGAAGGTGTTTGCTCCTTCAAACCCTAAAAATCTTAAGTAGGCAAGGATCGTACAATCCAGGCCACAACATACCACTGATACCGACTAAGAAATGGTGTCCTTTGACTCCTGATCCTCCAGGTACCGCAACAAATCCTGTTCATCCATTCCCATCACCTGAATCATTTGTCGCGCCTCCACAGCTCGGGGGTGCAGGGGGTATTCATCGATTACCCGCTGCAAAAACTCATTCGCCTTCTGCTGCTCGCTGATGTCGTTGTGCAACATAAATCCCGCAAAAAACAAGGCTTCCGGGGCTTGGGGCGATTTAGGGTAGCGTCTAACGAGCAGTTCCAGAGTCGTGCACGCATCTTGCACCCGATACATCCCCCGCATGACATCCGCAGCCCTGAATAAATAATCGGGACACTTGGGATCATTCGGCCAGCGCTCCTGAAAGCGCAGATAATCCTTAATTACCTGTGCAGCCGCAGAATCATTCAATGCCACATCCTCGTTCAACAAAACCCTCTCCAGGCTATCAATCCTTCCCACAATTTGCTCCTGCGGCTCCAAAACCTCCGCCTTTTTACCACTCTTTTGCCCGCAACCCGTAAGAGATAGCTCAAATAGAGCCCCCGAAAGCAATACAAACCAAACGATCCGCCTCATACCTTAATGCAGTCCAATACCGTAATAGGAAAAGCCCATCGCGCGCAATTCATGCCGATCGTACTGGTTGCGGCCGTCAAATACGACGTGTCCACGCATCAACTTCTTCACCACCTCGAAATTGGGCAGCCTAAACTCAGGCCATTCCGTCACCAGCAGCAAGGCATCAGCATCCAAAAGGGCATCGTATGGATCCTTAGCGTAGGTGATGGTGTCGGCAAATTGATGGCGGGCCTCTTCCATAGCCACCGGATCGTAGGCACGCACACGGGCCCCTTTCGCCAACAACTTCTGGATGATTACTACCGAAGGCGCCTCCCGCATATCGTCGGTGCGTGGCTTAAAACTAAGCCCCCAAACCGCGAAATTCTTGCCCTTCAAATCTTCGCCAAAATGGCCCAAAATCTTGGTCGGCAACACCATTTTCTGGTCATCATTCACCGCCTCCACCGCATCCAAAATCCGCAGTGTATAATGATGCTCACGACCTGTACGGATCAGAGCTTTAACATCTTTGGGAAAGCAGCTTCCACCATAGCCTACACCCGGATATATGAAGCGGTGACCAATACGGGGATCACTGCCGATCCCTTTGCGCACCAAATTCACATCGGCCCCCAACAACTCACATAAATTGGCGATGTCGTTCATGAAGCTGATTTTCGTAGCTAGCATGGCGTTGGCTGCATATTTGGTCATTTCCGCTGATGGGATGTCCATATACACCACCGGGTGCCCGTTGAGGGTAAATGGCTTATACAATTTACCCAGAGTCTCTTCGGCCCGCTTTGAACTCGTGCCCACCACAATGCGGTCAGGCTTCAGGAAGTCTTCAATCGCCGCACCCTCCTTCAAAAACTCCGGATTGGAGGCCACGTCGAAACTCAACTGCTCCTTACGGGACTCTAAGGCCTCAGCCAGTGCCGTGCGTACCTTCTCGCTGGTGCCCACCGGCACGGTCGATTTGGTAACCACCACCAGGTAGTCGGTTATATGTTGGCCGATTTCGCGGGCCACTGCCAAAACGTATTTCAGATCGGCACTGCCATCCTCGCCCGGGGGGGTTCCTACAGCGATGAAGGCCGCCTCCGCACCCGGAAGCGCCTCCACCAAAGATGTCCCGAAGTGCAGCCTCCCCTGTGCATAATTCCGCTTCACCATTTCCTCCAACCCAGGCTCATAGATGGGCATGGCCCCCTTTTTCAAACCATCAATCTTTTTTTGATCGATGTCGATACACGTCACATCAATTCCCACCTCCGCGAAGCAGGTGCCTGTAACAAGCCCTACATAACCGGTGCCGACGACTACAATTTTCATAAACTTATTTTAGAGCCGCAAAAATACAGAAAAAGAGTGCTTAAATATCGATTGATGAAGTGTTACAAGAGGGCATTCCTATTCTATTCTTCACTCGCAGTGGATCAATCATCCATTCCCTAAACCCCCTCAACGGCCTCAGTCCCGATCCTGACAGAGCTCCGTGAGCACCCCAGATACGCCACGGGGATGGATGAAACAAACCCATTTGCCATCGGCGCCTGGATTAGGCTCATCGCTCAAGAGCTGAAATCCCTCCTGTTTCAATCGGTGCATTTCCGACCGAATATCCGCCACCGCATAGGCCACATGGTGCATCCCTTCACCCCGCCTTTCCAAGAACAGGGCAATGGGACCGTCCGACCCTCGACTTTCAAGCAGCTCTATTTTGTTGGGGCCACACAACAGGAAGGCGGTTTCCACACCCTCACGCTCCACCATTTCCCTCTTATACACCCGTCCACCCATCAGACGCTCGTAGCGGGGAATGGCTTCCTCCAAACTGCGCACTGCAATCCCTATGTGTTCGATTTTCGTGAAATAGGGTGATGCGTGGTCGCTCATAAATTCCATCAGGAATCGGCCGTGATCGGATCAGCGGGAACCTGAAGGCTCTGACTTCACCAGACGCCCGCGCAGAATCAAATCCCCTTTGGCGCCCTTCACCTCCCATTCCACCATGGCGCCGAATCCTGATGTTTGTCCCCACTCTTGTCCCTGCACCGAACGAATCAGGCGATTCCACGGTGCTGGAATTGATTCTGTAGCCCATCCCTCCAGAGTAGCACCGCCATTGAGGCCTTGGCTCACACTCCTGCAGGCGAACCCGCCTACGATTTTAACCTCTGTACCGTACTTCATCTGTGTAGCCAGATCCAATTCGGGAAGGGGCACTTCAACAGCAGGACCGCCGTCGACCCGAACGTCGAGGGTACCCGCGATTCCGCTTATATACTGAATGGTAACGGCCTCCTTGCGCTCAATTGTAACCTTATTTTCTTCCACTGTGATGGTGACAGGGGTCTTCACCCCACCCATTTCCTGTTCATACAGCAAAGTGCCGCGATACGACTGCGCCCATGTGGCGGTCCACAAAAACAAGCCCAACAATAAGAGAATTATGCTTTTCATACGAATGCTTTAAAAGGCTAAGATAATAAGGAAAGTTGATGAAAAGGCAAATCCAACCGGGCTTCCAGTTGAGGCCGCAGCGGCGCGTTGCAGGGATGCAATACAGCACCCATACCCAATTGGGCGGCGGCCCGAACATTCTGTGGGTTGTCGTCCACTAAAAGGGTCTCCTCGGCCCGCCATCCCTGAAGCTCCAGTACTCTGAAATAAATTTCAAGGGCGGGCTTCCGCAAGCCCAACCTCTGCGAATAATAAACCCCATCAAAATAATCCGTCAGTTCTCTTCCACCCGTTTGCTGCCGGAGCGACTCCTCGAAAGACTCCCTGTGCAACTCATTGGTATTGCTCAGCAGCGAGGTACGAAAAAAGCTACGCAGGCCTGAGGCCCATGACAGATCTTCGAGCGAAAACGCCCCCAAAATGGAGTTCCAGGCCTGTTCAATTTCTTGTTCCTCCACCTGATAACCTAATAAGTAACGGATTTCCAGAAGAAACCGGGCGGTCGACAATCCTCCCTTTTCATACGCATGGTGTGCCTCGTCGAAGCGTTGGCGAAATAATACGGAATGCGACTCTGCGGGGTATGTGCTAAACAACCAGCGCTCGAAGCGATCGGTGTATACCGTAATAAACAGTCCGCCGAGATCGAACAGGACGTTTTTCAACACGCGTGAATCGACATTACACCGCGAATTCAAAATCTTAAAATCTAATAAGGCCCCAAACCGGCAGATTCGAATGCCCTCAGAACTGAGTTATCGAATGGCGGCCTGGAAGTAGTCTTTATCCCAGTGCTTCACAAACTCTGCATCCTTGCGGGCCTTGTCTCTATACAATCCACTCGATGAAACCGCACGAGTCAGACTTGTAGTCATCATTTCGCGGTTGTCCATCCGAGCACCCAAAATAGCCCTCAGGTAATAATAAGCGGCATCCTTCTCGGATATCTTATCCAATGCGACCGATGCCCCCGCGTAGTTCTCCGATAGGATCAACGCTAAAACCTTATTGTAGGAATCCTCTGAACGAGCCATACGATTACCTGCCGTTGCCCAGTCACCCAAAGGAATGGCACAAAGTCCTTGGTTGTAATCAACCTTAGCCCCTGCCCGCGCCGCCTGAGCAAATTGCGATGAAGCTGCCCGGTAATTTTTCTTTGAAGCGGCCAATACGCCCATATTGTTCAGCACTTCAGCAGAATTAGGCGAAAGATTGGACGCCTGATCCATCAGGCGGGCTGCCTCCTCCATATTGCCCTTACGGATATTCCAGGCAGCCAGATTATTGTAACCCACATATGAATCGGGGAAATCAACAACAAGTTGATCCAGTTTCGTTTTTTCTGCGTCTTCCGGACTCATAGCTGCAAGCGCAACTTCGCGAGCCTTTTTCTCTGGATCGAAGTCCACGATATATTCAATTTGTGTTCTCCGGAGCGTGGGCAAAAATTTATCGGCCAACACTTTATAGGAGGTGCCCATTTTCTTAAGAGCTTTTTGCTTATCCGTATTGCTTCCAGAACCCTGAATAACCGACATCATTTTTGCGTTATCGAAAAGATCACCCGACGAACGAATAGCAGAGGCTAAGGCCGTCCAGTCCTCTGTTTGGCTTTGCTGCTCATAAGGCAACTTTTCAACCAACCACTCACTTGCTTTTTGCTTCTTGTTCTTCGACTTACGCTCCAAAGTCTCCGACATCAATCCGGCTACACTTTCAGCACGCTGCTCAGCCAAAACATTATTCCTGTCGAGCCTGCCGTCGGGTGAGGCATATCCCTGAACCCGCACCCGACCCATGACCGGCCTCGACTTTAACTCACCCAAAAACGCTTGTACATCGCTTTTCCCAGACTCAGTTTTCTTGATATTCGATTTATTGATGTCGAAAAATACAGTGGCGTTCGCTGGAGGAATTGGCTTCGGCTTAGGTTCGGTTGCGCTGAGGGCCTTGAAATCCGGACGAAACAAATTTTGGGTGGTGATGGTTGCGCTGGCCACCTGCACATCCGGGAACTGCTTCGACTTTTTCTTTACATTAGCCTCGGCCCGAACAACTATTTTCGAATTTTCAAACTCGGATTTGTAGGGTAATGCATATCCTTTCGATTTGCGGATTCCATTTTCAAATGGCACAGTAACTCCTTTTTCCTTCGATTTTTCTCCCACATAATCAATTTGATCCAAAACAACTTCACCCGAAGGTGAAACCACAACCAACTTGGTTTTTAACATCCCTTTCTTATGGAAGAACTTGTTTGGAATGCTTAACCTCGACTCCATTTGTACTGAATCCCCTTTGAGCACCCAAACGGCGGGAGACATTTTATATTCCAACATCTCAGGTTGCTCCAGCATCTTTATGGAACATGATGTCGCAGAAAAAATAAAAGCGGCTGAAAGGAAAGCTAATTTTTTACCTAACGGGGAATTCAAATTCATGGGATTATTAATTATGTGGGAACTAAAAAAGAAAAGCCTCGGGCAATAAAAGCGCAAATATAGACGCGAAAATTGTCGGGGCATCTCATGTGGGCCTTGAACACACGTGAAAAATAATTCAATACAGCTTTTGAGCAAGCATCCTCAGTACGGTTTCCGTCGCTTCCACACCCTTATGACCAATGGAACCCCCAACCCTGTCGCGCGCCTGAGCCTCGGTCAACACGGTTAGAACCCCAAAAGCCACAGGCACACCGGTCGAAAGACCCACCTGCATCAATCCAGTGGAAACGGCCTGACTGATGTATTCAAAATGTGGGGTTTCTCCTTTGATCAGGCAACCCAAGGCCACCACAGCATCCACGCCCTTGTCTTCTATGAGCCAACGGGCGCCCAATGGGAGTTCGAAACTGCCCGGGACTACCATTTCAATCAGTTGCTCGCCCGTAAAGCCATGCTCCAGCCACACACGGCGGGCACCGGCTGCTAGTTCATCGGTAATTTCGCTGTTCCATTCCGCCTTAACCAGGCCGAGCTTGAGGGTCGATAATTGTTGGGCGGTGAAACTGAGTTCCCTCCTTCCCCCTATACCGGAACTACCCGACATTATATCCCGCGGGCCTTTATACGGGCAATATACTTCTCTGCGCCCGAACCCTCAGTACTTGAGGGATACTCTTGCTGCAGACGCTCATACAACTCCAGGGCCTTCTTATAGTTGCCCAGACTCTCCGTCAATTCGGCGGCCCTCGCAAGATAGATTGGGGAGGTAAACTCGTTTTTGTAGTCACCCGCCACATTCAAATACAACTCCACGGCTTTCTCCTTTTCACCCTTCTCCAAATAGGCATCGGCCGTGGCGCCTTTAGCGACACTCATCAACAACACATCGTCGGAGGAAAACTTCTCGAGCCAGTGAATGGCCTCATCATATGCACCCTGCCTCAAATAGGACACCCCTAAGTAATAGCGTGCCAATCGACCCGCATCGGTCCAGGAATAGTCCGATTCAATCTCCAGAAAACCGGGGAAATTGCCATCTCCGTTGATGGCCTTTGAGATGGAATCGTTCTCAAAATAACGCTCGGCCATATACATCATGTTCTGAGCCTCCTCCTGTCGGTTGGGGAGAAATACTCCAAATACCGCATATGCTGTTCCCGTCAACACCAATAGTATGATGCCAGATAGTATGAACTTACTCCGGTTGGCTTGAAAAAAAATGGTGGTTTTGCTCAAGGTCTCTTGTACATCCAGGTTTTCCAATCCAAAATCGAGTGGATTGCCTCTGTCTTTGTTTGGATTTGACATAATGGTAAAATCGAAGGTTTTTTGAATGTGATTGAAGGGATGTGGCTGCTCAGCCAGGCGTTAGTTGGTTATGAAGGGATAATCGCTCTGCTGGTAGACATCGGTGAAGAGCTCTTTGGCTTCGGGCCAGGGTGATTGCTCAGCGAATTCTACTGCCTCGGCTACAGCTGTTTCGATGGCCGCGTCGATAGTATCCAGATCTGCCTCCTTGGCGTATTTCTTGGAAAGAATGGTGGCGCGCACCTCGGCGATGGGATCGCGACTTCTGTAATCCTCTACTTCTTCTTTGGTTCTGTACTTAGCGGGGTCACTCATGGAGTGGCCGCGGTATCGGTAGGTGCGTATTTCCAGGAGGGTGGGGCCCTCGCCACGGCGTGCGCGGTCTACCGCCTCCTGCATGGCCTCATGTACAGCCTCACAACTCATGCCGTCGACCCATTTGGAGGGCATATCGTAGGCGCTACCCATTTTGTAGATGTTGAGCAGATTTGTGGTCCGCTCCAATGAGGTACCCATGGCGTAGAAGTTGTTTTCCACCACGAATATGACGGGTAGTTTCCACAACATGGCCATGTTGAAGGTCTCATGAAGGGCGCCCTGGCGAACTGCACCGTCGCCCATATAGCACACATTCACCGCATCGGTGCCCTTATACTGCTCAGCGAGGGCGATGCCTGCACCCAGCGGAATTTGTCCACCCACGATTCCGTGGCCCCCAAAATTTTTGAACTGCTTACTGAACATATGCATCGAACCTCCCTTTCCCTTGGAACAGCCCGTGATTTTGCCATACAACTCAGCCATAACAGATCCGGGTGATAATCCACACGCCAAGGCATGGCCGTGGTCGCGGTAAGCCGTGATCACTGAATCATCGCTGCGAATGACTGAATAGGTACCGGCCACCACTGCTTCTTGTCCGATATAAAGATGACAAAATCCCTTGATTTTTTGTTGACCATATAACTGTGCGCACTTCTCCTCGAAGCGACGAATCAATTGCATTTGTTCGTACCAACGAAGGTAGGTTTCTTTCGATAATTTTGTCCGAGGCATGCTTGCAACCAATGATGAAGGGTGAAACAGGGCGCAAATATACATGGCTTTTCGATTTAAACGAATGAGAACACACTGGACAGCATGAAATTGCAACAGTTGACCCTGGCCAACTTTAGGTTGACCGAACAGGCCTCGTATGAGTTTAGATCTAAACTGACCGCCATTACCGGTGCAAACGGGCGGGGAAAAACGAACCTGATCGATGCAGTTCACTACCTATGCCTTGCGCGAAGCTATTTTCACCCACACGACGAGCGGTTGATGCGGTTTGGCGCGTCGTATTTGTGGGTCGACGGACAATTTGACCGGGCTGGCCAAACATTCAGGATCCACGGCGCATGGCGACCAGGCGAAAAGGGGTTTCGATGCGACGGCAAGGCCTATGGCCGCCTGTCGGACCATGTGGGCCGGTTTCCGGCGGTGATGATCGCACCAATCGACATCAACCTCATCCACGAGGGTGGCGAGCAAAGGCGCAGACTTATGGATCTCACACTCTCCCAGGAAGACCCCAATTACCTCGAGGATCTGAGTCGCTACAACCGGCTGTTGCGACAAAAACAAGCGGTTCTGCGCGGCTGGCAGACAACGGGTAGGGGCGACAAGCATTTGCTGCGGGTACTCACCGACCAGATGCACCCCCTGAATCTGTGCATCAGCCGCCGGCGCCGGCAGTGGACCGCGCAAATGACCACTTTGTTTGCCGACAATTACCGGCACATTTCGGGTGGACATGAAGTTCCCTCCCTCGAATACCGGCCTGGATGGCCGCTCGAAGCTGAACAAACGGCATCTGCCAGCACCTCAGAAATTAGTGCCGCTCTTGGAATATCCAATAGCCATAAAGACGCAAATCTGCCTCAGAACGAAGAAGGTATAGTTCAACCCGGTATTAACAAAACATACAACGACGACGAAGCGCCGGAACCCATCAAAATGGAGCAGATGCTGCAACAAGAAAAAAGCAGCGGTCGCTGTCTGTGGGGGATCCACCGCGACGACCTGCAGTTTTGTCTGGATGGTCATCCCCTAAGGCCCCATGCGTCGCAGGGTCAACAAAAAACATACGTCATCAGCCTAAAACTGGCTCAAGCCGAGCTCATTCGACAGGCCACCGGCACGCAACCCATTCTCCTGCTCGATGATGTTTTTGAGAAACTCGATGAGCAGCGGGTTGCGGCCCTGCTCGACCGGGTTTCAGCCGAGCCCTACCACCAAATCCTGCTCACCCATACCGAACAGGATCGGGTGCGGGCGATGCTCAGCGGCAACATCGATGCGGATTACATAGCGCTGTAGTCAGCATTCTTTACTTATCGCACGGCAAATGGCTGTTTTCATTTATTCCTGCGCGGGAGGGGTTTGAATTGGCCTATATTTGCACAACAAAATCGAAACTGGGGATATGCCAAGAATATTAATCACCGGAGCCGCAGGTTTTTTGGGTTCTCATCTATCGGATCGGTTTATTCGTGAGGGATATCGGGTTGTGGGAATGGACAACCTCATTACAGGGGACCTGCGCAACATCGCGCACCTTATGAAGCAAAAGGAATTCGAGTTTTACCATCATGATGTGAGCAAGTTTGTGCATGTGGCGGGCCCGATAGATAAAATCCTGCACTTCGCATCACCTGCGAGTCCGATTGATTACCTGAAAATCCCCATTCAAACCCTGAAGGTGGGCTCGCTGGGCACCCATAATTTGTTGGGACTAGCCCGTGAGAAAAAGGCGCGCATCTTGGTGGCCTCCACTTCGGAGATCTACGGGGATCCGCTGGTACACCCCCAAAATGAGTCCTATTGGGGCAATGTGAACCCGGTTGGCCCGCGCGGGGTCTACGACGAGGCTAAACGCTTTCAGGAAGCCATCACCATGGCCTACCACACCTACCACGGCCTGGAAACCCGGATTGTACGCATATTCAATACTTATGGTCCACGTATGCGCCTAAACGATGGCCGGGCCCTTCCGGCCTTCATCGGACAGGCCCTCCGTGGTGAAGACATCACTGTTTTTGGCGATGGCTCACAAACCCGTTCATTCTGTTATGTTGATGATCTGGTTGAGGGAATTTTCCGCCTGCTCAAGAGCGATTATACCGGACCGGTGAACATCGGCAACCCGGTGGAAATCACAATTCAGGAATTTGCCGAGGAAATCATTCGCCTCACCGGCACTTCCCAGAAAATCGTGTACAAGCCTCTTCCGGCTGATGATCCCAAACAGCGGAAACCCGACATCAGCTTAGCAAAAAAGCTGCTGAATTGGGAGCCGCGGGTGGATCGCGCGGAGGGACTGCGTATCACCTACGATTATTTCCGGTCGCTTCCGGAAGAGGAGCTTTATAAGGAGGCACATGGACGAACATTCGAGCGAAACTGATTTAACTGTCCCCAAACTCGCCGCCGGGCCTCGGGTGTCTGAGGAAGTGAAGCCACAATCAGCTGCACAGAATCAGGCGGGGGGGTTGGAGTCGGTGGAGTTGACAGCTGCAGATGGGATAGAGGTCGAGCCGTTGACACAGATGCAGTCGGAGTTGATAGAGCTGAAGATGACAGATGGATCAGGGTCAATTATACACACGGCCTCAGAGTCTATGGAAGTGACGCTGGCAGATGGATCAAGGTCAATTACGCAAACGGGTTCAGAATCAATAGAACTGCCGAGGACTGAAGGGTTGGAGTCTGCCGAATACCCAGAGCTTCCCCAGGTAAAACGCCCCTGGCTTCCGCCGGGCAATAAATCCTCCGCAAATCTGCCCCGCCTTTGGTATGCAGTCTGCACCCGCCCGCGCTTCGAAAAGAAAACCCGCATCTTCTTGGAACGGGAAGAAATACCCAACTGGCTACCCCTGCAGCGCAGTCAACGGCAGTGGAGCGACCGCAAACGGATAGTCGACGCCCCTGTGTTCAACTCCTATATATTCGTTCACATCACCGAAAATGAGTTTCACCGCACCCTCAATACATATGGGGTCAGTCGATTTGTGTACTACAACGGCAAGCCGGCCGTGGTTCCCGACCGGGATATCGACTTTTTAAGGCGGGTTTTTGATGAGGGCTACGAGGTGGAGGCCAGGTCCATAGCCTTTCAACCGGGCATGCGGGTACGCATCACGCGTGGCGCTTTTATCGGCCGGGAGGGGATTTTGGTAGCTGAGGGCAATCGACAGCGCTTCAGGGTAGATTTGAAGCAGATCGGTCAATCCTTACTTTTCGATTTCACCCCCGACTCGCTCGAACCTATCGCGGACGATGGTGGCGAGTCATTGACCAACAAGACGTCTGAATAGCCGGGGTATTTGTACAGGCCTCATCAACCGTGTATCTTCCACAGATCTCGAAATTTCTTAGGGGTTTGGCTATATTTGCATCCCGCACCACATCTGCGGATTGCGGGCCCTTAGCTCAGTCGGTTAGAGCGTCTGACTCATAATCAGGTGGTCGTAGGTTCGAGCCCTACAGGGCCCACTTAATAATCAGGGAGTTACCAATAAAAATCGGTAGCTCCTTTTTTTATGTGCATACAATTTGCATACAGAAAGCGTCAAAACCTCAATCGCCTTAATTTGGGCGAAGAGGAGTGATGGCTTGGTTGACACTCGTCCTTTGGCTTTAGCTGGCTCGAAGGAATCGTTTGCCGCGCCCCACCGCACAAAGCCAATGGTTAAATGGTTGAATGGTTAAAAAGCCTGAACAGCACGCACTCGGCCGTCGCTGTTCTTGGAGTTGACGCCGTAGAAGTTGAAGTAGACATTGCCACTGCTGAAGTTCACGTTCCAGGCGTAGCCCGAACCGCCCTGCGAACTGCTCCAGTACCACTCATTCTTAAAATTACCCTTGCCTTGCTTGTGCAGCTGCTCATACATAGCCTTTAGCTCCTCCTTGTTGGGCAATCTCCAGCCGTTGCCGAGGTTTTGACAAGCTCTCATAGCATCATCCCAATTCATTCGATTTGGCATATCCTGTTCTGCAACCTCGAGCTTACGACCATTAACTTCAATCATAAGCTTCTTACCAAAGCTCAACTCCGCATACAAATCACACTCAAACTCCCCCACATCCTTGAGCGTCTCCCAATCGATGCGGTGGTTGACACCTGCTGGCACCCGCGTGAGCGCACCTGA
>VHAX01000020.1 GCA_016872215.1 Sphingomonadales bacterium
TAACAACCTCGGGCCATAGCGCATTTCTCGATAAATTATTGAGCTACAAACGGGGAAAAGGATCTGTGCAGTTACCGATTGATGAACCCATTTCCTACGACCTAATCAGGCGTAAAATTCTGCTCCGAAAAGCGGAGAATGAAGCTAAGTGTGGGAAAAAAAGACGAGTCGACTAAATTCTACAATATGATACACTGGCAATCTGGCGAGATGCCTCATATCCCCTATTGGGCGTCAATTTTCAACTACTATCTGTCGGACGATCTTGAGGGATATGCTGAATACGACGAAAAAACCCTCTATGCAGCCAAAGAACAGCCAGGTTTTTTGGGATATGAGAGTTTTAAGTACGAAAGTCGCGGGTCCTTCATCAGTTATTGGCGAAGTGAAGCTGATATGGCGGAATGGGCCAGGCACCCCTTGCACCGAGAGGCAAAGGAATTGGGAGTCAAAAGGTGGTATCATTATTATCATTCTCTTTTGGCTCGGGTAGAAACTCAGCGGTTTCATGGCAATTCTCATCAGGAAGACTGATTGGGTACTGCGTTTAGTATACACATCAACAGGAGTAGAGGTGGTGAACATAGTTAAGTCGATTTATCACGATATTTGCGCCACACAAATAAATATTTGATGTTATGAGTTTACTAGTGGTCGGTACGGTAGCGTTCGATTCGATAGAAACACCATTCGGTAAGGCCGAGCGGATTGTAGGGGGGGCGGCGACCTATGCGTCATTGGCGGCTTCTTTTCTTACCAAACCCGTTCACATGGTATCGGTGGTGGGCAGCGATTTCCCAGAAACACAGCTGGCGACATTTCGGGCGCATGGAATGGATACCAGCGGCATTCTGGTGCGACAGGGTGAAGAATCCTTCTTTTGGTCGGGCCGCTATCATATGGATATGAACAGTCGCGATACTCTGGAAACGCGGCTGAACGTGCTGGCTGATTTTGATCCACAGATCCCGGCTTCTTGTCAGAACCCAGACTTCCTTCTGCTTGGAAATCTTACGCCGGCCATACAGCACTCCGTAATGGATCGCATCGAAAAGCGCCCCCGACTGGTGGTTCTCGACACGATGAACTTTTGGATGACTACAGCATTGGAGGACCTAAAGCGCACCTTCCCGAGAATCGACGTACTCACAATCAGCGAGGAAGAGGCCCGGATGCTGTCTAATGAATACTCATTGGTGAAAGCGGCCAAATCCATACTGGAAATGGGTATGAAATACCTCATAATCAAAAAGGGCGAGCATGGTGCGCTCCTGTTCAACAAACAAGAGGTGTTTTATGCTCCGGCATTGCCTTTGGAGGAAGTATTCGATCCCACGGGGGCGGGCGACACATTCGCCGGGGGATTTATCGGTTACCTGGCCAAATCGCGCGACATCTCATTTGAAAACATGAAGCGGGCGCTGATTTATGGCTCCGCAATGGCCTCATTTTGTGTGGAACGATTCGGAATCGAGCGATTGGAGAACTTGTCGCGCGAGGACCTCGACGCCCGGCTGCAGCTCTTCATCGATTTGGTGCAATTCGACATAGCCTTGGATTGAACTGAGAAAATCTATGGAGTAACACCCTAGATTGAATAAAGAAAATCAGTATATGGATCGTGAGCCTTTGTTGTCGGGTTCGAAGCGGGTAATGATGGGTCCGAAAATAAAATTTAAAGCAAAGACCTCTTCAGGATGGGACTGGAATCCGGGGATGTAGCAGGCGGAACCAGATTGGAGGTAACAATGCAGGTATCAAAAGAGCGGCGTAACCGCCTGGGAGTACGGGCACATCATCTATACTCCTGAGACAGTGGTAGGGTCGGGCTCCATTCACGTGGTGGTCGCTGTGTCGACTCAAATCATACAACAGAAATCGGCTAAACCAGGTGTCGCTTTGCCACGAAGTACGGTATGCGATCCGTGCATTGTCGGGACGAACCAAGCCGTAGTGCTCCAGATAATTCGTGTATTCCAAAAGAACATTGGAGGTGAATGCCGACAAGAGCCAAGCCGCAGCCGCCATCCAGCCCAATACCCATCCACAAATTGCAAGCAATATTATAAACAAGAGCGATTGGCGCACTAAATAATTGTGAAAGCCGTAGGGTAGGCACCCGTTTTTGCGCGCCGCTTCGGCCTCTATTTGGAAAGCCTCAGTCACTTGTCCCACAAGACTCCTATACAAAAAAGCATAGAAACTCTCACCATATCGAGCCGTGGCATGGTCGCGCCGTGTGCCCACATACCGATGGTGGACCCGAAGGTGATCCACAAAAAAATAGGGATTTCCCTGAAGCAAAAGGAGGAAATTACCAGCCCCGACCGATTTTTTATCCGATCGGTGGATCAATTCGTGGGCGGAAACAATGGACACGGTACCACCATGGAAGCCCGCCGACAACGCCCCAAGCACCAACTGCCATCCCTGCAAGGAACTGGAAGATGCGGCCCCAAGCAGCGATCCGAGCACGAGTAAAGTAGCCGGAAGCGATAGCCAGAGAATCAAATTTGGAATACTCGGATCCGCCTGCTCTACATTGCTGCGCGATTGAGGAAGCAACCACTCGGCCAGACCCAAAAACACCACCACAAAAACCACGTTCATGGCCGCCCAATACCCACCCCATCCGAAACCCAGTAAGCAAAGCAGGGTTGGGACATACGCGAATAGATAGGAAAGGTGGCGGGGGGAGAGCAAAAGCAGGGGCGATTAATTTTTAATAATCAATTGTTATTGCTAAATGACTAATAAATATAAATAATAGAGGATTATTGGTTATCAGATACAATTAGTGTAAAGTTAGGGGTGGGAATGGTGAAATGGTGCGTTGGGAGAATCTCTGTGTAGGAAATCAGATATTTTGGCAGCGAGGATTTCAGAAATAGCCTGGTAAGACTCGACGGACCAGCCAGCGGTATGTGGACTCACCACAACATTGGGGTGGGCGAACAGGTTGCCCATAAGGGTTGAGTTCCAGTTACGCGGATCCTCAACAGGCAGAACATCGAAGCAAGCTCCCCAAAGCATACCCGACTCTAAGGCTGCGACTACATCCTCCAGCACAACGATCTCGCCCCGAGCAGCGTTCACCAATACCGGTTGTCTGGAGCAGCTCTTCAAAAAGGCAGCATCGACCCATCCTCGGGTCTCCGGACTTAATGGGACATGCAGACTCAGAATGTCGGCCTGTTGTTGCAGCACTTCAAGACTGCATTCAAATACCCCCCGGTCTGAAAACCCGTGGACGTATTTGTCGTAGGCCAAAACCCGGCAGCCGAGACCAGAGAGGAGCGCGGCCGTGGCCGATCCATTGTTGCCGTACCCAATAATCCCTACTGTTAATCCACTCAATTGTCGTCCCCGATTGCCCATACGATCCCAAACCCCCGAGCGCACCTGCGCATCTGATTGGGGAATGCGATTGAACAGACCGAGCAACATCCCCACCACATGCTCGGCAACAGCCAGGCGATTCCCCTCCCCGGCATGGATCAAGGTGATGCCCCGCGCATGGGCGGCATCTTGATCGATGTTGTCGAGCCCGGCTCCGGCACGGGCAACCAGCCTCAGCCGAGGAAGTCCCGACAGCAGATCGGCATCCAGACGGATTTTGTTACGCATCAGAAGTCCATGACATTCCACCAGCTGGTTCAGGACTTCAGGGGCCGACAAATCAGGCCGATACACCATCTCCAGTTCCTGAATGTGCTGAAGATGGTCGAACAAAACGGGGTGAACGTCATCCACAACCAACAACCGAAACCGATGGCTAAACAAAGGTGAGTCAGGGGAATTCATTCCGAGTATAATCCCAATTAAGTGAATAACGCAAGCAGTGGATGGCAATCCAGACAGGAGGCTGCAGAAGAGTCAATTAGAACTTTCAAGCCCCCACCGCACAAATGTCTGCACAATTTGATTATAACGAACTGAAACGAACAATAGCCAATAAAATTCTATGGAGGCAAAATAAATCTGACCAATCACGGGATCAAGAGGAAACGAAGTTCGGGCGCGGATTGGTATGTAGAGTTGCCATGAAGCGGGCCGGAACGAACATCGGGGTTATGCCCCAGCAGTACTTTATCAACTATATAGCCTCCCTCAGTGCACTTCAGTTACTGAAGAATCCGGAATGTGTCTCGCCACATCCTGTGTGAGCGCTACAAACATGTCGACCGAAAGCTGTTCGGCGCGCAGATCCATTAGGCGTAGCGAGTCGGGGTATTCGGCAGGCAAAACCGTTTTCAGAGCATTGCTAAGACGCTTGCGTCTTTGGTTGAATCCGGCCTTCACCAATCGGCGCAGCAGATCCTCATTGCAATCGGCGGGTTGTGGAAGACGCTGAAGGCGAATCACGCCCGACTTCACCCTAGGGGGAGGGTTGAAAACCCCTTGATTGACGGTAAACAGGTACTCAGCGTGGTAATACGCCTGTGTGAGCACACTCAGAATGCCGTAGGTCTTGTTGCCCGGCGGGGCGCAGATGCGTTGGGCCACTTCGCGCTGAAACATCCCGCACACCTCAGGGATGAAAAGCCTTTGTTCCAGGACTTTAAATAATATCTGACTGCTGATGTGATAGGGGAAATTGCCCACCACCCCAATTTGAGGCAGAGGATGCACGGCATCACCCAAACGTCCACCCCCCATTTCATCCGAAGAACTGGAGGGAGGTGCATTCGTTTCGCCACCCTTAAGAGTACGGTTCATAGGCGGACAGCTCGTCGGCAGATGGTTGTTCAGCAAACCTTTCAGGTCCAGCCGGAGAAAATCCCCCAAAATGGTCGAAGTATCCACCTGCAACTGGTGAATCAGATGTACGATGGATTGCTCGTCGACCTCAGAAAGCCACAGCTGATAGGGTAAAGACAGAAGGTGTCGAGTGAGTATGCCCGTTCCGGCCCCCACTTCAATCAGCTGTGTGTACGAGCCAAAACCCGTCAACCCTCCCGCAATTCGCCCGGCGGTGGCTGAATCGGTCAGAAAATGCTGGCCCAAGTGCTTTTTGGGCCGCACAAAATCGACGGCTGCGCTGCTCTTCCGACCGGAGTCCTTGCGAAATGGCCCAACGGCGGGTAGCGATACTTTACGAAATGGGCGTTTATTCAACGAAATGCAATGAAGTGGTTATCACAATCAGGCAGTTTGACCACCCACCAAAGGGGCATCCTTTGCTATTCCAAAAGTGGCGCGCTCCAGTTTGCGTATTAGAAAACGACGACGAATCTGATTCCTATGTGTAATATAATATAATACCGGAACAAAAATCAGAGTGAGGAATGTTGCGAAGCTCAAACCAAAAATAATCGTCCAGCTGAGGGGGCCGAAAAAGGCTACGCTGTCGCCCCCCAGATAAATACCCGGGTTTAGTTCCGACAAAAGCTTACCAAAATCCATGTTGAGTCCCACCGCCAGCGGCACTAGTCCCAACACCGTCGAAAAGGCCGTCAGCAAAACCGGCGCCATACGGATTTTTCCGGCTTGAACAATCGCTTCCCGAACACTGATCCGGCCTTCTTTCAGCAACAAGTCAGTGAATTCGACCATCAGAATTCCGTTTTTCACCACAATTCCGGCCAAAGCCACCAGTCCGATGCCCGACATTACCACCGACATATTCATGCCCGTCGTTACAAAGCCAAGAAGTACACCAATGATGCTCAAAACGATGCTGCTCATGATGATCAGCGTTTTGTTAAGCGAATTAAACTGTACTACCAGTATCAGAAAAATGAGACAGATGCTGATGAGGAGAGAGCGTGACAAAAATGCGGCGGCCGCTGCCTGTTCTTCCTGCTCGCCTGTTAACATAATCGAATAGCCGTCTGGCGCCGGGAAACCCTCCAAAGCCTCATTAATCTCGGCAACCACCTCATTCGCAGTATAGTCACTCAGCACGTTGGAGCTGATAGTGACCACTCGTTTTTCATTCTTCCTGTGGATTGAGCCGTAGCTGTTGCCATATTCGAAGGTCGCAACCGACGACAAAGGAATCTGCCGGATGGCCCCACCACTGTTCATGTCGCGAAACGTAATCCGCGCGCTGATAAGTCGGTCGGCCTGACTCCGGCTGAGGGTGTCGTAGCGCAATTGAATCGGAATCTCGTCATTTCCCACACGCAACCGACTCACTTCTTTGCCAAATACAGCGGCCCGAATCTCCGAGCCGATCTGGGCGGTACTGATGCCCTCATGTTGGGCCCGTTCCCGGTCGACCTTAATGGTCAAAACCGGTTTGTTGAGTTCCAGATCGCTTTTGAGTTCTTCTACCCCCGCAATGTTGAGCGAATCGAGGTACTTCTTCAACTGCACAGAGGTAGAAGCCAGGATGCTGAAGTCATCCCCCGCAATCTCAATGTTGATGGCTTTGCCCGTGGGGGGCCCTGCATGCTCCTGATCGACCGACACCTCCACGCCGGGGAGGTCACGCACCGCCAGACGTATCGAATCGAGCAGCGGTCTTGTGGACACCCCGTTGCGACGAGCATACTCCACCATCGCCACGGTTACTTTTGCCTTGTTGGTGGCAGCCGCCTGCTCACCCGCCATAGGATCGCCGGCGCCCACTGTTACATTAGCGATTACCGATTCTACCAGCGGATTGTTTGGCCCCAATACCCGCTCCACTTTGCCTTCAACTATTCGGGTCAGCGAATCGGTGTATTGCTGATCAGACCCGACGGGTGTACTCAAATAAACGTATACGAAATTGGGATCACCGCTGGGGAAGAAATCGACCTTCAACCGGCCATATTTCGCCGCCCATCCCGTAATAAACAGGGTAAAGGGAAACAACAACACCATGCCGGTTACGATTTTAATCGGATTGCGACCCCTCAGGCAGATGCGCAGAAATCGGTCGTAGGCGGCCTGAACCGAGGGCCACAATCGGTTCTGGAAACCCATGATGAGGGGGGTGAACACATAGCGGTTCATCCAGAGGAGAAGGGCAACTAAAATCAAGAAATTGGCCATTCCCGGCGAACCTATGAGGTGCCCTAGGATTCCGGACAATACCAATCCGCCCGAAACCAAATAGAGTGTTTTGTTGCGGCGCTTCAATTGAGCAGGCCCCGGGTTCCGAACCTCTGGCTTCATGAATTGAACCGCAAATGCGGGATTGAACAGATAGGCCACCACCAACGAGGCGCTGAGAGTCAGGATTAGGGTGATAGGCAGGAAAAACATGAATTTACCCACTACGCCGCCCCAAAATGCTAGAGGAAGGAAGGGAGCGATGGTGGTTAGGGTGCCGGCCAAAACGGGCATAAAAACTTCATCCGCAGCCTCCTTTGCCGCTTTGTCGATGCGTTTTTTCCCGTTGGCAAACAGGCGGTGGGTGTTCTCGATCACCACAATGGCGTCGTCGACCACCACGCCGAGGGCCATGAGGAGGGCAAACAGCACAATCATGTTCATGGTGAAGTCGATACCAGGCATGATCAGAAAGGCCAGAAAGCTCGAAAGAGGCACGGAAAGACCCACAAACATGGCATTGGTGGTGCCCATAAAGAACATCAGAACCAGCGTCACCAGCAAAAAGCCGATGATGATGGTGTTTGTGAGGTCGTGCACTGTGGTGCGTGTGCGGGTACTTTGGTCACCTGTTATGGTGATTTTTAGCCCGTCGGGAAAGCGTTTTTTCGCCTGCTCCAGGCGGGCGTTGATTTCATCGGATGTGGTAATTAGGTTTTCACCTGAGCGTTTGATGACATTTAAGGTCAATACTGGCTGGCCGTTGAGGCGGGCAAATGACTCTTGTTCCTTGTAGCCGTCGGTGATCACCGCAATGTCTCTCAGATAGATCCCTGCACCCGACATGGAGGTCACGAAAATGCCCCCGATTTCGTCGGCCCGCTCAAACTCGCCGTCAACCCGTATGGAGCGCTTCATATTGCCGGTATTGACAGCGCCCCCCGAGATGGTCATATTTTCAAATCGGATGGCTCGTTCAATATCGTCCATGGTGAGTTTGGCAGCCTGCATCTTAAACATGTCTACATCAACCCGTACCTCCCGGTCGAGTACCCCCACCAGATCTACGCGGTTCACGGTTTTAACGCCTTCGATGAGGTCCTGGATTTCCTCGGTGTAGGTCTTCAATCGACTCAGCTCAAGGTTTCCCGATACGTTCACATTCATCACCGGAATCTCGGAGAGGTCCACATCGATAACATTGGGGTCGGCGGGGAGGTCGGTAGGCAGGTCTGGCCGCGCTTTATCGACCGCGTCCTTCACCTTTTGTTTGGCCTCTGCAATGTCCACCTCTGTCCCGAACTCCACCACCACGCTCGAAAAGTCCTGCAGTGAGGTCGAGGTGAGCTTTTTTATGCCTGTGATGCCCTTGATTTGCTTCTCGAGTGGCCGCGTCACCAAATTCTCAATGTCGGCTGGGGAGCATCCGGGATAGATCGTGCTCACGTAAAGGGTTGGTATCACGATTTCCGGGAATTGCTCCTTTGGGATGCGGTCATAGGTTGTGACCCCTGCGAATATCAGGATTGCGGTGATGATGAAAATGGTGAAACGGTTGTCGATCGCCCAGTTGCTTGGGCCGAATCCTTTTGGTCTACCTTCTGCAGTCATTTCGCGCTTAATTGGGGTTTGAGGTACGAATGGCTTGTCCGGGCGCCACATCAAGGTATCCTACTGTAATCAGCCGGTCGCCCAAATGTAGTCCACCAAGCACTTCACTAAAGCCCTCATAGCTGCTTCCGAGTTTGAGAATCCGCTTTTCGGCCACCCATTGTTTTCCCTGCGTAACGGCCACGAGAGTGTAGACACCCTGCTCCGATTGCTGGATCAGGTTCACCGGAATGCGTATGGCCTTGGGGTTGTTGTAGTCGCGGATTTTCATAACCACCACCATATTGGGGTTGTAGCGTCCGCCCGATGGCAGATCTGATTCTACTTTGAACGTGCGGTTGATGGCGTTGATATTGCGCGCCACATAGCTCAGGCGGCTGTCCTCCTCTCGGTTGTAGTCCATGAACATGAGCCGCACGGCATCGCCTGTCCGCACTTTGGCGATGTAGGTTTCCGACAATTCGGCCACCACCCGCATTTCGTTGTAGTTCACCACCTGAAAGGCAGGGAGGCCGGGACTAACCGCCTGGCCGATTTTGAGGAATACATCGTCGACCGTGCCATCGACCGGCGCCTTTATGCGGGACATGTCGATCTGGGTTTCGAGCGTTGAACGCCGAGCGAGCAGGGCCTCGTACTGTGTTTTTTGCTGTAGAAACTGCATTTCAGTTCCAATTTTCTGATTCCACAGCCGTTCTTGCTTGCGGTACATCTGTTCGGCGAATGTGATCTGTGTTTCGAGTTCCTCCAAACTCTTGCGCAACACGCTGGGGTCGAGTTCGGCCAAAACCGTTCCTTTGCGGACGATATCGCCGGTTTTGACTTTCACGGAGCGGACAACCCCCATGGCTTCTGCTGTAACCTCCACATTTTGGCGGGCATCTACACGACCTTGTACCTCGATGTAGGTGGTGAAAGGACCAGTCTCTATGGTTTCAGTCACCACCAGGTGTACGTTACCACCGCCGCTTTCGCCCTTCGATACTTGTGCCTCCAGGGCCTTAATTTCCTTGCCGATTTCCGCGTATTGGGCGCGCAGTTCGGCCAAGCGCTCAGTGGGATTTTTCGGAGGTTGTTGCTCGCCGCAGGAAGGAGCGATGAGGGTTGCGGCCAGGAATATGCATGATCTAACGAGGGGATGGGCGTGCTTGGGCGACATCTTTTTGTAGGATAAATGATGAATTATGAATGATAGATGGTGAATGATGTGCTATAAACTAATGATGATGAATGTTTATGGGGGTTTAATGTTTTTCGAGAAGGCTTCCCCGTGCTTTTTCGAGGTCAACACGGGCCATCAACCAGTCGTAGACCGCACCGAAATAGTTTGATTCGGCTTCTGTGAGGGCGCTTTCGGCGGCTGTTACCTCTAATCCCGAGCCCACACCCTCCCGGTATTTGATTTGGGTAACCGACAAGACTTGGCGCGACAAGCGGAGGTTGTCTTCCTGCACCTCCAGTGAGCGTATTTGGTTGCGCAGTTGGGTGATAGCATGCGCTTCCTCCATCCAGGCAGCCTGCCGGAATTGGTCGGTCAGGTGCTGCGACTTCATCAACTCGATTTTCTTTTGCTGAATTTTATATTTCCTGTTGAAACTGTCGAATACATTCCAATTCACGCCCAGTCCCACCGATCCATAGGCAAACCAGGAGCCACCGGGGTCGCGAACCTGACTAAACGTATTTGATCCAGCCAGGGCGCCGCGCTGGGCCTGGAGGGCCAGAGAGGGCATATAGCCCGATTTAAGGCTCTTGATTTCGAAGTTCAGCCCGGTCTGCTGCAGCATCAACAGTTGCATTTCGGGGCGTTTGAGGATGTCGAATCCCGATTCGAGGGGTAGTGCGTGCAGGTTCACCAGTACCGAAAGGCTGTCGCTGAGTTCGATCGGCTGAGCAACGGGGTAGCCCATCTGAAATTTCAATAGGTTGAGACTGATGTCGCACAAGGCAGCCACTTTTTCCCGCTGCGAGCGTAGATTGTTCTGCTGTACACGGAGGCGGTCTACGTCGAGTTGCTCCGCAAAGCCTTCCCTGTTGAGGGTTTGAAGTTCGATAAGACTTTGATTGATCCTTTGGAGGGCCGCATCGAGGGAGCGCAGTCGTTCGAAACTCACCAAGGCGCCATAGTAGGCTTTTTTCACTTGTTCCACTACTTGGGTGCGGGTCATTTCGCTGTTTTTTACGGCCAGTATACGGTAGGTTTTCACTGCTTTTAGTCCTATGAGGTAGTTCCCATCGAAGAGCAACTGGCGTACGGAGACGGCCGCATTGCCTCCGTATCGGGGTTGAAACTGAAGTGCCAGAGGTTGCCCTTTGGGTATTTCGGGGTTAAACAGCGAGCCGTCGGGCACAATTACTTTCTGGATGATAAAATTGTCGCTCACCCCATAGGATGCGCTGATTTGCGGAAGGCCGATGGAGGTGATTTCTCGTACCTTCAAATCTGCTGCTTGTTCATCGAGGCGTGCGTTTTCGACCGCGACGTTTTGTTCAAGTGCGAAGTCGATGGCCTGCGACAGGCTATAGTGGAGATTGGGATTTGACGTGTTTTGGGCTAACGCTAATGTGGGTATGGCCCAGAGAATCAGGAAAATAAACTGACCGACAAACGTTTTCTTTAGGGGGGTCTGACAAGTGTGAGTGTTCATTTAAAAAATGTTGTACTATATAATATTAATTCATTTCTTTTTCCATTTGTGCCATCACATCCAGTCCCTTACGGGTCACAATCCCATGGAGAAACACGCTGATGATGTTGCGGATCAGGTCTGCCACCGGTCGTTCCAGTCTCGGCTGTTGACCAGGTTCGGTGAGCAAACGGATGTGTTGAAGATGCATGGTGGCTACAATTTCTATGTCAAGATTCGCGCGAAATAAGCCCTCCTGTTGCCCCCGTCGGATCACGTCTACTACTTGGGCGAAGATTTCGTGTGTACGGTAATGTTCGAAGCGTGCCCAAATTTCGGGGTAGGATTTGTTGAGGTCGAACAGGAAGGCGGGCGACACCTGTTCCATGCGCGCACGGGCCAGCTGAGCCATCTGCAGAACCTGATCGATGGCGTGGCGCGCCTCAGACCGCACCCGTTCGGCATCATCTCTATGGGCAGAAAGGTAGTCTTGCACGATGCGGTCTACGAGGTGTTTTTTGTCGGGATGCCAATTATAGATGGTCTTTTTGGAAATGCCAATCCGGGAGGCGATGTCGTCGAGCGTGATGCTCTTGATGCCGTAGAGAAAGAGGAGCTCTCTAATGCGTGAAAGCAGGGACTTATGGGGATCTTTCATTTGGAGTACAAAACTAAGGAAACTATTTTAGTATTCAAAGTTTCCATAGTATTCAAAGTTTCTCTAATAATTTGTAACGGCCTATCCTGTATTTTTGTTTGGTGAAATCGCCATTTTCTTCAGATTTTGTTTTGGGTATTTTGGGGGGCGGGCAGCTCGGACGAATGCTTCTGGATGAAGCACGCCGGCTCAATTTAAAAACACGTGTACTCGACTCGTCTCACGATGCGCCTTGCGCGCATGTGTGCGATGAGTATGTTTTGGGAAACCTATTGCATGAGGAGGATGTGATTCGTTTTGGCCGCTCTTGTGATGTGCTTACCCTGGAAATCGAACACGTGCACGCGGGCGCCCTGCGCAAATTGCGTGATGCAGGAGTGGTGGTTCATCCCAATCCGGAGGCGCTCACGACCATTCAGGATAAGTCGCTGCAAAAACAGTGGATGATTTCCCGTGAAATCCCAACCACCCCGGTGCATTTCTACGATGGTCTACATCCACTTCGGGACGCTATTCGTTTGGGCCGTCAATCCCTGCCAGCCTTTTGGAAATCGTGCCGGTTGGGTTATGATGGCAAAGGGGTTCGCTCCATTCGCTCAGAGGCCGATATAATTGGACTACCCGATCTGCCTTGTTTGGTGGAGGAGGCGGTGGATCTTGCCAGCGAAGTGGCTGTACTGGTGGCCCGCAATGCTTGGGGCGAAACTACGGCCTTTCCTCCCTGTGAAATGGTTTTTCATCCTGATGCCAATCTGGTGGAGGAGGTGCTGATGCCGGCGCGACTACCGGCAGACAGGCTGAGAGAGTCCGTTGACATTGCAAAGCGCATTATTACGGATTTGGACGTGTGCGGATTGCTCGCCATCGAGTTTTTTTACACCCGCGATGGCCGTTGGCTGGTCAATGAGATGGCTCCAAGGCCTCATAACAGTGGTCACGTCACAATCGAGGTTTGTAACTATTCCCAATATGCGCAGCACCTCCGGGGTATTTTGAATTTGCCGTTGCATACACCGGAGTGCCTGCACAACGGACTTATGGTGAATCTGATGGGGGCCGAGGGCCACGTCGGGCCGGCCTGGTTTGAGGGTGCAGACGCGCTCCTTGGCGAGCCGGGGGTGTATTTGCATGCCTATGGGAAGTCTGAAACGCGTCCGATGCGGAAAATGGGCCATTTTACCATTGTGGGTAGCGATCCAGAGACTATTATCCACCGGGCGAGAGAACTCAAAAAGCGCATTCGGGTGGTTGCCACTTCCGGTAAGTCTAGGGCCAATCCATAGTTTAATTCAGAACATTTCATGATGAAAGCCACTACTTCTTTGAGAAAAAAAGCCCATTCTGATGAAAAATCCGGTAATATGGTGGGAAATACCACCATCGCCACGTTATCTGCACAATCCGAAAGGAGGCAAGTGGGTAAGGGGCCTGAAAATCCTGTAGTGGGAATCGTTATGGGTAGTAAATCGGATCTTCCGGTACTCAAACAGGCCGCTGAGTTGCTTCGTGAGCTGGATGTGCCCTGCGAAGTACGAATCGTTTCGGCACACCGCACCCCACTTCGGATGGTGGAGTATGCACAGACGGCCGCATCAAGAGGCATACGGGTGGTCATCGCAGGAGCAGGAGGCGCAGCGCATCTGCCGGGTATGATCGCCTCGGTTTGTCCACTGCCAGTAGTAGGTGTACCTGTCAAATCTTCCCAAAGCATGGATGGTTGGGATTCTGTGCTTTCCATCTTGCAAATGCCAGCCGGAATTCCCGTGGCCACGGTGGCCCTCAATGGGGCGAAGAATGCCGGCATTTTAGCTGCCCAGATTTTGGCCACGTCCGATTCGACCCTTGCGGAGCGCCTTGCTGCCTACCGCAACCATCTTCGACAGCAAGTAGAAAAGGATGCCAATCATCTGGAAAAGCAGGGATGGCAAGAATTTTCAGGTTGACAGGTATTTTTTTTTCGCCCAAGGGCCTTTTGAGGCGAGTGCCCTTCAATCTGTTTAAGGAGTATTTTCAATATTCTATTCAATTCTCTCCTTTTATCCATAGATAATCTCAGCGGTCCGACCGCTAAAGTTGTTTCAATCGTAGCAATCTTCCCGAAACCCGAAACGAATTGGGGAAGGCTTTTTGAGCCCATTCAATTCATTGTGTAGCATCAAAAGGTCGCTGGACTAATGAGATTTGATATGCGATGAAATGAAAGAAAGTATGAGAGGAATTATTGAGTGTTTTAAGGCTTTTCCGCCTTGGCCTCAAAACCGCAGGACTCCAAAACGACTTGCACTGCTTGAGGATCGATCTTGTCGCCCCAAACGCTGAGTAGTCGATGTTCGTGGGCCAAATCCACCTCCCATCGATCCATGCCGGGAAGTTGGTTGAGACCAGCTTCGATTTTGCGTATGCATCCCCCGCAATGGAGATCGGTTTGAAAGAGAAGTTTTTTCATTTTCTATTTTTTAAGTAAACGTATGCTGTTTCCCACAACGCTCACCGAGCTAATGGCCATGGCGGCGGCGGCGAGGGATGGATGCAACAGGATTTCGAAAAAGGGATAAAGTAGGCCCATAGCCACAGGAATCCCAATGACATTGTATGCAAAGGCCCAAACCAGATTCTGGCGCAAGATGCGGTGGGTGCGAGCAGCCAGATCGAAGAAGGTCGTTAGCGCGGATAGTTCGTTGCGGGTTACAACCAGTCCGGATTGATGCTTGCTCAGGGCGCTGCCAGTACCCATGGCAATGCTCAGGTTTGCAGCCGCTAACGCGCCGGCGTCGTTGAGCCCGTCGCCCAACATGGCTACGACCTTTCGCTTTGACTGCCAGGCATGCACCTCGGCGAGCTTATCACTCGGTAACAGATTGCCTTTGTACTCCTGCACACCAACTTCTTGAGCTAGCGATGCCACCCGGGCCCGACCATCACCGCTGATGATCATCATTTGTATGCCCCTATTTTTCAGGTGACACACAAATTCCCGGGCATCGGTCCGCAATGGGTCATCCACCAGCGCACAAGCGAGAATGGTGCCGTTCGCCGCAAACCAGAGTTCAGCGGAAGCTGGCGCTTGATTTTGGATATAATCGCTCCAATCATCCGTACCCTGGGGTGAATCCAACTCAGGGGTTGAATCTACTGCATCTGAAGGTCGGTGTGTGACGAGGGGAAAAGCCCCGAGAGTTGAATCGGTCGAATCTGAGGAAGAAGGATCCCGCGTAGTTGAATTTTGATTCGAGGGATTGTTTTGATGTGATGATTCTTTTGGATCTGTGTGGATAATTTCACGTGAGGAATGTTTTTGATCCGAGGGATTGTTTTGATGTGATGATTCTTTTAGATCTGCGGGGGTTATTTCACGTGATGAATCACACTGATCTGTGTGAATACTGTCATACGCGGAATGATCGTAACGATCGGATTGTACCGATGTTGTCGCTTCGTTTCGCACGAATGATAGTCGACCCGAACGGTATTCGGTTTTCTGGTGGCAAAATGACAGGCCGAGGCCCACATATTCCTCGGTATCGGTTATATGTAGGGGTGGGGGATTGTTTTGGCTACTGACTGCTGACCCTATATGGTTGTCTACGCTTGTTCCCTTAAATTGGGTCAATGACCGTGCCACCGGGTGTGTGGAATGTTGGGAGGCTGACTGCCATAGATTGAGCAACGCCCGACGGCGGATGGGTGTAAGGGTTGGGTTCCAACGTATGGATCGCACGATCGGGCAACCCGCAGTTAGGGTGCCTGTTTTGTCACACAATAGAATATCTATGGCTCCAGCTTTTTCCCATACTGAGGCATCGCGCACCAAAACACCTAATCGGGCGGCTTTCGAAACGCCGGCCACGAGCGCGGTCGGTGTGGCGAGACCCATGGCGCACGGACAAGCGATAATTAGGGTGTTGACAAAAGCTAATAAGCCCAATGATAAAGCGTTTTCGGCACCAGAAATCGACCAAATGACAGCGGAAAGGAATGCTAATGCCAATACTCCGGGCACAAACCACTGGGTTATTTGGTCCACGCGATCTTGAATGGGCGCCCGTGCTGCCTGTGCCTCTCGTATTTGTTGATGAATTTGACCCTGTAGTGTTTCGGACCCTCGTCGCGATACCACCACTTCCATGCTACCCGAAGTGGTTTGGCTTCCCGCACATACTTCGTCGCCTACCCCACGAGATACCGGAAAAGGTTCACCGGAAATCCACGACTCATCGACCTCAGCGCTGCCTGCTGCGACCCTACCATCCACGGGTATGCGCGCTCCGGCTTGTACCAAAACCCGGTCGCCCAGATTTAGGGAGGCTACTGCAACCCCTGTCCAGGCCTCGTTTCTCCAGCACAGAGCCACGGCAGGCTGATCGCTGAAAAGTTCACCAATACCTTGGGTGGCTTTGAGACGCGCCTTTCCCTCCAGCCAGCGCCCAAGCAGCAGAAAACCGATGATGGCTCCAATTCCTTCGTAATACACATGGGGTTCCAGACCCTGCTGACGCTGTAGGTGGGGGAACAGCGTATTCCATAGGCTGTAGGCGAATGCTGTTGTGCAACTGAGCGCCACCAGACTATCCATGCCCCAGGTACCTATTCGGAATTGCCCGACTGCCTTCACAAAAAACTGACGACCAGGGATGAGCATGATGGGCGTGGCAAGTGCGGGCATCAGCCATCGGGCCCATTCGGTGTGCATCCAAAGCATCCCCACAGCCATTAAGGGTAATCCCAGCACTGCCGCCATTAGGGTATGATGGGATAGTTTTTTTAATTCCGAATGCAAGAGTTCTGCAGCAGTCGATTCGGCATCGCTTTCTGATTGTACCAAACTATAACCCGCTGACTGCAGTTTGTGCCCAATGGCTTCCCAATCTACCGCATCAGGATCGTAGCCGATTCGTGCTGTATGGTTGGCCAGTTGGATGTCGGCCGATTGAATGCCGGGTTGTTTTTCCAGAATGCGTTTCACGCCTGATGCGCAGGCCGCACAACTCATACCCTCAACGGCGATGTGCTTATATGTGCGGGATTGTGACGTGGGTTTGTTTGGATTAGGGTTCGACATCTTCGATTTCCTGTACTCCTTCAACTTCCAGTCGGGGGCGTGTCGAGCCATTGCATCCAAACCGACTGATCAATGTAGGGCACCTGATTGTTGGTGCATATGGTCATGCTATGGCCTGTACCTCCAGTGCAGGGTTCGGCGAGGTTGTCGAAGAAAATGCTGAAGCTGGCGGGAGGAATCGCGCTGGAGGATCCGATCACTTTAATGGAGTCGTGTACCAGATATGCAGCTTTAATACTTACCCGATCGCGGTTGCCGCCTGCAAATCTGTCAATGAGCTTGTAGTTGCGACCCCCTGTCTTGCTCTGGTACACGATATCGGGTTCCGCGGCCAGATCGGTTTCGTCGAGCGAAAAGGTCAGTTGGGACTGATTAGCCTTGCTGCGGTGGCCACTGTAGGGGGTCACGACCTGCATACGCCTGGGGTCGACGGCTGTCACCCAGCTGGAAAAAAGTTCATCTGAACCAGATGCATTGCCTCTGCGAAAGGTAATATGCCGGGTTTGGGAGGCCAGCATCCGGCCCAATTCGGTGAGCAGGAAGCCATCTTTAGGGGCAACCCCCCGCTTTCCTTCCAGCAGCACCACAGGTCCTTCGAGGTCGTATTGTTCGATGAAGTCGATTAATGTCACACCTACAAAAATACGATATGACTGACACGAAAGGATGCCCGGTCGTAGTAGGAAATTGGTATTTTAGTCCCCTTTTTATCCTTATATGAAGCCATCTTTTTCTGCTTTACTGCTCGTTTCATTTCTTTTCTCCCCAGAATTAGTGGCCCAGCAAGTTCCTTTTGGCTATCCGCAATCGGTGCCCTTTATGGCCACCACCGAATTGGCCGACGATACCGCCTGGGTGTCGCTTTTCAATCCGGGGAGCGATTCTCTTCCAGTATCCTTGAATACCTTGAGCGTTTTCGGATCACCGGCCTTTTTTGCGCCAGCATCAGAATTGATTTTGCCGCCGGGGCGGGTCACACGAATTCCGATTCGGTTTAGGCCTAGCCACAACATATATAATGTGTCGTCGTTGCTGATTGGGGCTGGGGCTGGACAAGCCTCTGTGGGTTTGGGTGGACAAGCATCGTATTCGCGGGCATATTACAGTTCGACCCAGAATTTGTCGGGCGAGGATCTGCGTCAGGCGCTGCGGCAGCGGGTTTCATTGCCTTACACACAATTGGGCTACAGCGGCACCAACAACGCCCGTTTGCGGATGTTTGGAACGATCGACAACTGGAAGGTGAATGGCCGGGAGCCTGCACATGCTAATCCCTACAAAAATGAATGCGTGTATACGGGCCGTACCATTTCCTACACGGCAACGGATTTTAGTACCGCCACCCTCAACAATGCACCCTATTCCATGAATACAGAACATACCTGGCCGCAGAGTTTGGGTGCTACAAACGAGCCGATGGTGAGCGACTTGCACCATATTTTTATTTCAGATGGACCCACCAATTCGGCTAGGGGTAATAAGCCCTTCGGATGGGTACCCAATCCTACGCTTACCTACACAGGGGGCTCCAAGGCCAACAGCACAACTTTCGAGCCGCGCGATGCCCACAAAACGGCCGCGGCATCAGCCATTTTGTATTTTGCCGTTCGCCACATGAACCAGGCCGGGGTCGACTTGTCGTTCCTGAGTGCCGTGCAGGAAATTGATTTGCGTGACTGGCTGCATATTTTCCCGGCCGACAGCGTTTTGCGACGCCGCAACGATGATATTCAGTCAGCCCAGTTGAACCGCAATCCCTTCATCGATTATCCCGCCTTTCTCGATCGCATGACTCAAGTTCGGGGTATGGCCGCGGTGCCGCCCCACAACGGCCTGGTGGTAATCGATTCGGTGATTCAATTGGGTGCGGTTTTGCCGGGAGATACGATTGTGTATCCAGTTGTACTGGGCAATCCGGGCACTGACTCGATTCGGATTACCTTTATTCAGCCGGTGGGTTCCGGATTATCGGTGCTGAATCCGTCGGTTCTTCCAGTGAGCATTGCTCCGGGTGCGGTGGCGAGCATAACTCTGCGCTATCAGGGTGGGCAATCGCCTCTGAACGGCTTAGTCAATCTGGGTGTGTTGGGTCAACCCGGCGGGGTGTTTGCGCTGGGGGTGCAAGCTTCTGTCGAGAACTTCATGGGCCGTTTTTCTTTGGTGGCCCCGGCAAACGAAGCCAGTCAAACCCTGGAGGGATCGGGTTCACAGAATTTGACTTTTCGTTGGAGCATACCTGGTCCTTCCGCGGCGGGTAGCCTACGATTCGATTGGGTGTTGTATGGACCAGCGCCAAATCGCGATACGCTCTTGTGGCGAAATACGTTGGGGGATAGTCAGTTGACCTTCACATATGCGTATTTGGACTCGGTAATGCAGGCCGCGGGTTTGTCGACCGCGATTGCACATGGTCTTGTATGGACTGCAACCGCTTATGTGGCATCCTCACATAGAGGTGCCGAGCGTGCTCATGTTTGGAATGTAGTGAGAGGGGCGCTCAGCACATCCTTGCAGGAGTCAGTGAAGGGTCATTTTGTCTTATATCCAAATCCGACCCGAGATCGGGTTGTTTTGGGGCGCCTGGATGCGGTGAATGAGCCGATCCTATCGGGTAGTTTGCGGGTTCAGGATGTGATGGGTCGTCAGATTCCTGTCGAGTTATGTGGGGAGGAGGATGGTCGATTGGAATGGTCTGTTGCCCAATGGCCTAGGGGAACCTACATCGTTCAGTTTGTTGCTGGAGCAGGGCACGCGCCGCGTTCGCTTCAGCTGATTGTGGATTAAGGAATGCGTAACTATTTGTTTTATCCGTGCGGATGCGACGGTTTTTTGATCAATTATCCCAGGTTGACCTGGGGTTGGAGTTGACACAAGTGTGACAAGCCTCTCGAAGGGGATAACCGGGACTCTATTGTATCGCCGGTTGACGAGACCTTAACACGATCCAGGACAGGATTTCATTGTTTGATTTCACCGGTGTAGCCCGACAATACCCATACAGCGATTCTGTACGGCTCTTTTCATAGCAATCATGATGTTTGGCAATCCCAGATTTGCACCCGAATTCCGACTCAATTTAGGCATCAACGGAATCGCGCAAAGTTATGGTGCACAGAAGTATCGAAAATCTAATATGCCACCTTGGGATAACACTCCGCTACTATTTCTGTGTGCCGCATTCCCTTTGAGCTCATAGGTGATGCAGGTACATTTCGAGGTGTCGGGCGACTTTTTTCTCAGGCAATCATGGAACCCCCCGATATTGAGCCGATTTATAGGTGAAAGTCAGGTTTCACTCGGAATTTCGGGTGATTATTTCCTGCAAACAACATTGAGCAATCTCGCCGACCGCAACCAGGAGGCAAACCGCAGACCTCGTGCGTTGATGCGTATAGCGAAATAATTCGGAATTGTAAAGAAATTTGTCCCAATTCGCGGCTTCCGCCTTATTTTTCGGCCATGGGATATAGGGAGTTGTTGTACCACCGTTACCATAGTCAACATACCAGCCAACACAGTGGTATGAATGCCGATTCGTTGCAGTCGACCGAATCGCATCATTTTCAGCGTGAGTGGCAACCCATATTGGAAGAATTGAATCGCAATTCTATGATATTGGACGTGGGATGTGGAAACGGGAGTTTGATTCGGGCGCTTCATCAATTGGGATTTCATCAAACACACGGAATCGACATAAGCGAGGAGCAGGTCCAGATTGCAAAGCAGTCGGGCTTGGCCCAGATTGAAGTGGCAGATGCCATTACCTTCATGACGGATAAATCTGCAGTGTATGACGCCGTGTTTTGCATAGACCTCATAGAGCATCTGACCAAATCGGAGCTGGTTGAATTACTGCTCCTGATCCGAAAGGCTCTCAGGCCAAATGGTTGGTTGTATCTTCGTACGCCCAATATGGATTCGCCCTGGCCTCAATTGTTTGCTGCGGGTGATTTTACCCATGAAACGCTGCTCAACGCTACCTCCGTCCGCCAATTGCTGGGATCAGCGGGCTACCATGAGGTTCGCGTTTATCCCTCCCTCATGCATGTATCCCCTTGGTGGAAAGAAGTGGTTAGGCAGTTGATTTATGGTTTATTGTCGATTCGTTGGCGATTGGAGCTGCTCGCAACCGCAAGAAGCAGTCGCGGAATAGTGTTTACTCCCAACATTCTCGTTAGAGCCTGCAGTCGGGATTGATTTTGGAATAAGACCTTTTCAAAATCAATTGGGTAGTTCTATCCCGATTTTTCTTTTCAATATTCGACAGTGCCTGGATCTGGTAACATGGTGATTCTGATAATGCTCTTCTAGCCATAGATTTAGCCTCTGGCGACATTCTGTGTTCCGGGAATCGGATTGCGATCCATCGTCCCAAACGATCAGATAGTCGGGCAGTGGGGGTACTGTAAGTCGTTCTAGTTCTGTCGTGTCGGGACAAGGAGGCCAGTTTTTCCAGAAGTGACCGTGGGTCATCCAAGGCTGGATCGACTCATTGCGCCATCCCACCGGAAAGTAATCGAGGTAGGCTTCGTAGTTTTTCAGGTGGATGATGTCCTTGCCGGAAACCGACATACTCAGATGCTCATACATCCAGTTGCTGCTGAAATTGACCTGATGAACAACACTTGCTGCAGGGATTTCCGCAGCTGCAACCCGGATTTCTGACAGATCGCGGCCCAGACTGCGTTCTACTTTCCAGTAATAGGCCACACGAACAGGCAACAACAGAAGGAGAAGGGCAATCAAAATATGCCGAACAAAGCGTGGAACTTCGCCAAGTAGTAGTACACCCCCCGCCAGCCAGAAAAGCTGACCAATAAGTGCGAGTCGACTGCTGAGATAGCCAGAGTTGCGACTTTCATCCGGTAATATAAAATACATCAACAAAAATAGCCCTGCGCAGGTCAGGAGATACGCCCACGCATTTCCACCCGTATGCCGAGACTCAGTCAACCTAAACTGCTTTCTGGTGGTAGTCAACAAGGCCAAGGGGAGTGTGAGTATGCCGAGCAGAAAAAGGCTGGCCATAGGTCGCCACTCGACAGGGGGATTAAAGGAGGTAAGTGCTTCCAGCCGAATCCACTGCAACGCCAGATCAGAAAAGTCGATAAACCGGGTGGTTCCTGTGCCGCTGCTGTGCCACAGATAGTGAACATTGATGACCAACACCGGCAAAGAAACGGCTAATAGGCATAGCATATGAATCAACAGCCGCCTCCGGTCACGCCCCTGCAACCAGATTAGCATGACTGCGAGCGAAATTCCAGCCGCGGCGAATCCGACGATGTGACTAATCCCAAGCAGGGTGAGGAGTCCGCCCATTCGGGATAGCGGCCAGAGGGTTGAAAAGCGGCTGCCCGCTTTATTTTTAGCTCGAAATTCATATACGCCATCCACCAAAGCCACCTCCCCGCCCACCGCTCCCCCTGCCCCCTGCTTACCTCCTCCCGCCAGCCAGCGCCATGAATAGCCCAGGGTCCACCAAAGCAGCCCGACACCCATTGCGAAATTGTACTGACCCAGGAAAAAATGCTGATGAAACACCCCATACAAACCCACCCAGGAAGCCCACGTGGCTAATCGTCCGGCAGGAGAGAACCGCTCGCCGCCCACGATCTGCAATAGAAAAAACCGGAAACCTAGTCCAAACACAAGCACATGCAGGCTTGCCCAGAGTTTGTCGACCCACTCCGCTTCTAATATCCGGGAGAGGGGGGCGGCCAGCAAATAATACACAAGATTGGGAGCCGGTGGCCAACGGAGCTGGTAGAAGGAGTCCAAAAGCGGATGATCGATCCCCCACAAGAGCTCCCCGATCAACTGGGCGTTGTAGAGGTGCGCCGGCCCGTCAAATGTATACCATCCCTCTGTGGCCCACACTGGGAGTAAGAGCATAACGAGTGCCCCAAAAAAGAGACGTGACTCATTCAGCGCAAGCCACTCTGCCCGCTCCCAACTGCCTCTCAACAGGGCATCACGAGTCAGCCGTTGATTTGCCTTCATGTGCCAAAAATAGGCAGCAGCCTGCATTAGTCCTTATCTTTGCATTTTCCCGTCCGCACATTCCAAATTCAGTATTAATCCATGTCCTACGGAATCTTCACCCCACCCCATGCGCGCAACGAAGCCGTGCGAAGCTATGCCCCCGGCAGCAGCGAGTCCCTCGCCCTCCAACAGAAAATCCAGGAATTCCGATCGCAGTCAATCGACATTCCTATGTTTATCGGGGGTAAGGAAGTCCGCACTGGGAAAACCCGCCGCTTAGCCCCGCCTCACGATCATGCGCATACCTTGGGCTACTACCATGAAGGCGATGCTTCACACGTTACCCAGGCCATAGTTGCGGCCCTCAAGGCGCGGAACGAATGGGAACGACTGCCGTGGGAACAAAGAGCAGGGGTATTTCTGCGCATGGCCGAGCTGCTTGCCGGCCCGTACCGCGATATTCTGAACGCTTCCACCATGCTCGGACAAAGCAAAAATCCCTTTCAGGCCGAGATCGATTCCGCCTGTGAGTTGATCGACTTTTTCCGCTTCAATGTGCAATACATGACCGAGATCTATAGGCAGCAACCCAAGAGTTCGCCCGGCACCTGGAACCGGCTCGAATACCGCGCACTGGAGGGCTTCGTTTTCGCTCTAACCCCCTTCAATTTCACCTCGATCGCCGGGAATTTACCCACCGCGCCCGCACTTATGGGCAATACTGTGGTGTGGAAGCCGTCGAATACCCAGATTTATTCGGCCTACTGGCTTATGCAGCTTTTCCGTGAAGCGGGTCTGCCCGACGGAGTCATCAACCTGGTGTATGTGAGCGGTCCGGTCGCCGGAGACGTTATCTTCCGTCACCCCGACTTCACCGGCATCCACTTCACCGGGTCGACCGTAGTGTTTCAGGATATTTGGAAGTCAATCGGAAACAACATCCAATACTACAAAAGTTACCCTCGCATCGTAGGTGAGACCGGCGGGAAGGATTTCGTGCTTGCCCACCGTTCTGCGAGGGTCGATGTGCTTGCGACCGCCCTTTCGCGCGGAGCCTTTGAGTATCAGGGACAAAAATGCTCGGCTGCCTCCAGGGCCTACATCCCGGAAAGCATCTGGCCAGTCGTAAAAGACCGCATTTTGGCGGATTTGGCGGACATGAAAATGGGCGGGGTGGAGGACTTCACAAATTTCATCAACGCGGTAATCGATGAGAAGTCATTCGACAAACTCACAGCGCAAATCGAACAGGCGCGCCAAGACGGACAAGAAATCGTGGCCGGAGGGGGCTATGACAAGTCCAAGGGCTATTTCATCGAACCCACAATCATCAGGGCCAACGACCCGAAATACGTCACTCTTTGCGAGGAATTATTTGGCCCTATTCTCACGGTGTATGTTTACCCCGACAACCAATACGAGGAAATCCTTGAGCTGTGCGACCAAACATCTCCCTACGCCCTTACAGGAGCCGTCATTGCTCAGGACCGCTACGCCCTCGATCTGGCCACAGAGCGTCTTCGGCATTCGGCCGGCAACTTCTACATCAACGACAAGCCCACCGGGGCCGTGGTCGGTCAACAGCCCTTTGGCGGAGCGCGCGGCTCAGGTACCAATGACAAGGCAGGGTTCTCGCTGAACCTCCTGCGATGGGTTTCTGTCCGCACCATCAAGGAAAATCTAGTGCCGCCAGTCTCATACCGCTACCCTTTTCAAGGTTGAAGCAGATGTTGGTACGGGTTTTGCTAAAAGGAGGCGGACCATTCGCCGCAGGTTCGTGGAGAATGCCGATGGGAGAAGGGGCGGACGTAACCAAAACCTCACGAATTGAGTGAAATAGTGTTCGAAGCCGATGCTTTCATGCCCGAAAGGAATCTAAAGAGAGACCTTTCACGTGCTGCATCAACCTAATCCGACCCATGTTATGCGATGCATCCATCTAAGATACCCGACCGGTTACTTTATTCAGTTAGCGTTAACACTGATACTGCTGTCCCCGGCTCGAGTTAAGGCACAACAAAACGACTCGATCCAAAGCCCGCGCCCGGCCTTTGAATGGTACGACCCCTACAAAAAGGACAATATCTATTATAGGGTGACGCTCCTCGACGGACAATTCCGCTACGGCTTTCTGATCCGCGAAAACGAATGGGAAGTGGTGTTGCGCACCAAAAGACTAGGGGATGTGTCGATTCCCAAGCAGACCGTGGAATCGATTATGCCCTATCAGAACCCAAAAAACACTGATCGGCGCGACCCGCTATGCTCCAATCGGTACTTTCTGATGAGCAGTGCGGAGCCGATCGATCCGGGAGACCACTATGTACTAATCAACCTATGGGGGCCTGAGCTACAGATGGGGGTGGTGCCCGGATTAACTGCCAGCCTGCAAACCACATGGATTGCCAATCCCATATTGGCCGGAATCCGCTATGGACACCTGATCAAGCCCTATCTGCATGTGGGGTCGGGACTGCTCTTTGGCGGTGATTTGTTTCAGGGGGGAAAAGGGAACATATTCCTGCCAACTGCTACAGCCACGCTGGGCGATCGGCGCTACAACCTATCGGTGAATCTGGGCCGACTACATGTAACCGAACAACCCCAGCTCAGAGGAACTTTCATGTCTACAGGCGGATTTGTTGCGGTGAGCGACCGTTTGGGGGTGCTTTTTGAAGCCGGACGATTGTCGGGGGGCAAAGCCAGTCTGCTCATGCCTGGTGTGCGCTGGCAGAGGCGTAGGGGAGGTCACATTCAGCTTGCCGCGGTTGGACTTTCATATTCTGATTCCCCCGCGGCCGGTTCCGGTGAGTCGCCCAATAAATTAATTCGATTTCCGTTTATTTCCTGGATCCGCCGATTCTAGTGGACCGAATTTTTCTTATCTTGCCCCTTTATTAAATTTTGCCCTGTTATTTAAAGCCAAACTCTAACGCGCAACGTATTTTGCTCATTCATTAAATGCCAAGCGCTAACTCACATCAACGTAAAAATACTTACTAACAAACCCTTAATTCGGTAGAAAATAATTGTCACCAACCTTATAAAATAACAAATAAAATTTTACCTTAAAAAAAACATGAAACGCACCTTCATCGCCGCCGTATTGCTTCTAACGCTCACGGCCTTGAACCCGAACCGCTCACTCGCACAAATGCAGCCCGATCGTGGATTCAAAATTGGAGCCAAAGCACCTGAAATCACCATGAACAACACTGAAGGTAAGCCCATGTCGCTGAGTTCACTCCGTGGAAAAATGGTGCTCATCGACTTTTGGGCATCGTGGTGCGGTCCCTGCCGCATGGAAAATCCCAATGTTGTGGCTGCCTATAATCAGTTTAAGTCGACCAAATTCAAGAATGGAAATGGTTTCACGGTTTTCAGTGTATCGCTTGACAACAATAAAGAGAAGTGGGTACAAGGTATCGAGAAGGATGGTTTGGTTTGGCCCAACCACGTGGGTGATTTACAGGGCTGGCGCAATGCAGCCGCCATGGAATACCAAGTTTATGGGATTCCAATGAGCTACCTGATTGATGGTGAGGGTACGATTGTGGGCAAGAACCTGCGTGGCGCTACTTTGGAGGCCAAGTTGAAGGATTTTATGGCCAACTAACAGCGGCCGCACCCCAACTCAGAGCATTGTCCTGGTTAAGATTACGACCCATTCACCCATTCAATAAAGATCTCTAACCTAGTTGCCACATTAGTCCAGAACCCTTCGATACCGGACCTGGCATCATCTTCGGCATCGAATTGGATACTGATATCAACACCCGCCCAGGTTCGATTGGTCGCCAAACGGCTCATTTTTTGTCCAAAGTCACATTAATCCCCCAAGACCGTGGGTGAAAACAAGCTCTTTCTTTTAGACGGAATGGCCTTGATTTTCAGGGCCTTTTTCGCTTTTGCCAATAATCCAAGGCTCACATCTAAAGGCCTGAACACCTCCGCAGCTTTCGGATTCACCATGGCTCTGATCGACCTTATTGAGCGGGAGAAACCCACCCATTTGGCTGTGGCTTTTGATACTGCCGAGCCTACACACAGGCACGTACGATACCCGTCCTACAAGGCACACCGAGATGAAATGCCTGAGGATCTGGCCTCTAATCTGCCGCTTATTGAGAGGATTCTGGCGGCATTGCAGATTCCATTGTTGAAATTGCCGGGCTATGAGGCCGACGACATCATTGGCACTTTGGCTGAACGAGCCGAACAAGAGGGATTCAGGGTGTATATGGTGACATCCGACAAGGATTTCGCACAGCTGGTGACGGACCGCGTACACCTATATAAACCCGCACGAATGGGCAATGGCATCGAGGTGATGGGTGTGGCGGAGGTCTGCGCCCGTTGGGAAATCGAGCGACCTGAGCAGATTATCGATATACTGGGCCTGTGGGGCGATTCGGTCGACAACATCCCGGGCGTTCCAGGGATCGGTGAAAAGACGGCAAAGGCTTTAATCGGTCAGTATGGAAGTGTGGAAAGGGTTATAGCCCATGCAGATGAGCTGAAAGGAAAACTGCAGGAGCGGATTCGGGAGTTCGGACAGCAGGCCCTGATGAGCAAGGAATTGGCAACTATTGACCGGGATGTGCCCGTGGCAGTAGGCATCGACGAGCTCAAAAGAACCACACCACATCTGTCCGAAGTAGAAGAGGTATTCACCGATTTGGAGTTCAGAACCCTTTGGAAACGGGTGCAGAATTTGTTGGGCGGAGGAACACCAAACAGAGTCGTTGACGAACCAAATCCCACCGCAATCCCAAGAGAAGTGGCTCCTCAGGGATATCAAATGGAGTTGTTTGCCTACGAAGGGGATGTTTCGAACCCCGAAATGGGGAGCAGGTTGGTGCCGGGGCTCTTTGATACTCATGCATCGCCTCACACCCTACCCAGGTCGAAGCCCTGTCGCACTATGGCCGATGTGAAGGTCGACTATCAACTCGTTAATGATGAGCCCTCCAGACAGGCGCTTGTAGAACGGCTCCTACAGGAAAAGATAATTTCGTTTGATACCGAGGCCACAGGCCTCGACCCGCTTACTGCAGAGCTGGTGGGGATGTCGTTCAGCTTCAGTGTGGGTACGGGTTATTATGTGTATTGTGGTACGGAAGAGGCGCAAATCGCACGGGTGGTTGACCAATTTCGGCCTTTTTTTGAACGAGAGGATGTGCGGGTGGTGGGGCAAAATCTGAAGTTTGACCTCCACATCATGCGGCGTTATGGGGTTGAGATCTGCGGAACCCTCTGGGACACCATGCTGGCCCATTATCTGATGGACCCCGAGTCACGCCACAATATGGAACATATGAGTGAGGTGTATCTGCATTATAGTCCACAACCCATCTCGGAACTGATCGGCAAAAAAGGCAGCAGTCAACGCAGTATGCGCGACGTGGACCCACAAACTGTGGCTCGGTATGCCTCTGAGGATGCGGACGTGACGCTTCAGCTTTATCGGAAGTTTAGTCCCATGCTCCAAGAAAAAGGGGTCGGAAAATTATTTACCGAATTGGAGGTGCCGCTGGTACCCGTATTGGCCTCGATGGAATGGGAGGGTGTGCGGGTTGACCCGGCCGTGCTTCGGGATTTGTCGGCCGACCTCGCCCGTGAAATCCAGGAAAAGGAGCAGGAAGTGTTCGACTTTGCCGGGATGAAATTCAATCTGTCCTCCCCGCGACAGCTGGGTGATGTGTTGTTCGGTACCCTACGCCTCGATTCCAAGGCTAAGAAAACGCCGGGTGGACAATATAAAACTGACGAGGAGGTGCTTATGGGCCTGGCCGCTCGGCACCCGATTGTACGTGCCGTCCTCGATTTTCGCCAGGCGCAGAAACTACGCTCTACCTATACCGAGGCCCTCGCAAACCTTATCCACCCCCAAACCGGACGGGTGCACACTTCCTACAACCAGGCGGTGGCATCCACGGGCCGTTTAAGCAGCAACCAACCCAATTTGCAGAACATCCCGATCCGGACCGAAAAGGGCCGGGAAATCCGCAAGGCCTTTGTGGCCCGTGACCCCGACCATTGCTTGTTGTCGGCCGACTACAGCCAGATTGAGTTGAGAATCATGGCGTCTGTGAGCGGTGACCCCCATATGATGCAGGCCTTCACTGACGGTCTCGACATCCACGCAGCCACAGCCGGCCGTGTTTACGGAATCGACCCCAATAAGGTCGACGAACACCTCCGAAGGAAGGCCAAAACGGTCAATTTTGGGATCATATATGGAATCTCAGCCTTTGGTCTGAGTCAACGCCTCGGAATCCCAAGGCAGGAAGCCGCCGACCTCATTAGCCAGTACTTTGCAGCCTATCCGGGCATAAAAGACTACATGCACGAAATCATTGCATCGGCCCGCAGCCGGGGTTTTGTGGAAACCCTCATGGGTCGCAGACGCTACATCCGCGACATTCTCTCGGCCAACGCTAACCTCCGTGGATTTGCCGAACGAAACGCCATCAACGCCCCCATACAAGGATCGGCTGCGGATATGATTAAGATGGCGATGATCCGCATCCACCATGAAATGCGGCGCGCACAATTTCAATCGCGCATGATTCTGCAGGTGCACGATGAATTGGTTTTCGACGTTTACCGCCCCGAACTTGAGGCGGTCAGGGAATTGGTTTGCCGGGAAATGGTTGAAGCCCTGCCGCTGAAGGTTCCGGTAGTGGTGGACGCCGGCGTCGGAGAGAATTGGCTGGAAGCCCATTAAAGTGGGTTTTGCAGAACCGAGAAATCAAAGAACCGATGGGTTTTTTGTAAAAGACGGGAAATATCGATCGGGTAATGAGTGACAATTGTTGCGGCAATGCTGCTATAAGGTCGCGTCGTATAAAATCAGGATAAGCTAAGGTCATCATGCGGCTTTTCCCCATCGGGTGGTGCGCATACTTCGGTATTGAAGGGCTTCCGCCACATCGATTGTGGTAATCTGGGGGCGTCCGTCGAGGTCGGCCACAGTTCGCGCCACTTTCATTACCCGCTGGTGCGCCCGGGCACTGAGTTGCAGCGGCTCAGAGGCCTTCCGCAGCAAGGCAAGAGCCTGGGTATCGGGACGGCAGAATCGCTCCAGATCCGCTGCATGGAGATGAGCATTGGCTACAACTGCGCGCGGGGCATGCCGTTCCACTTGTCGCTGCCAGGCTGCCATTACCCGACGACGCACCATTTCGGTCGATTCCACAGTGCCAGCGCCCATCAACTCATCGAAATGGGGTACATCCACATCGAGATGAAGGTCTATCCGGTCGAGGAGTGGGCCGCTGATCTTTGAAAGATAGCGTTGAATAGACATTGGGCTGCAGGTGCAGGGACGGCTTGGGTGGGTGAAATAGCCACACGGACAAGGATTCATGGCGGCAATCAGCACGAATCGGGCGGGGTAGGTGATCGAATGTCGGGAACGACTGAGGTGAATGACCCCATCCTCCATGGGCTGCCGCAGCATTTCCAGCGCGGTGCGACTAAACTCAGGCAGTTCGTCCAAGAACAGCACTCCCTGATGGGCCAGGCTCACCTCACCCGGCAGGGGTGGACTCGCACCGCCCACGAGGGCGATGCCGCTTCCACTGTGGTGGGGACTGCGGAACGGCCTTCTGCCGCTGAGCAGAGTAGACCCAGCAGACGGATTCCGCACGGAAAGAATTTGCTGACAAGTGCGTGCCTGGTCTGGAGTAAGGAGCGGCATAATGCCCGGAATGCGTTGCGCCAACATGGTTTTTCCGGTCCCGGGCGGCCCCACCAGCAGGGCGTTGTGGAAGCCGGCGGCGGCCACCTCCAGCGCTCGTTTCACCCCCTCATGCCCTTTGATGTCCGACCAATCACCTCCAAAACCGCTCTGCGCTCCGGCTTCGGCTTCAAAGGGAATAGGCTCTGCCACCTCCATCGATCCCGGATTTCGGAAAAATTCAATCAGTTCACCCAGATGACTTAATCCATATACGGCGATATGCTCAGACAGGGCCGCCTCCCGTGCATTTTCTGCCGGAAGAATGATCCCCTTAAATCCCTGTGACGCAGCTGAAATGGACATGGATAGGGCACCGCGGACGGGACGAATACGACCGTCAAGCGACAATTCACCCATGATGATATAGTTCGAAATACCCCCTTCCGGAATGTAACCTGTTATGGCCAGTACACCCGTGGCGATGCACAGGTCATACGCTGCTCCCTCTTTGCGCAGATCGGCCGGAGCCATATTAATCACATACTTTTGGTACTTCATTGGGTAGCCCGTATGGCGCAGGGCCGATTGTATGCGGTAAAGGCCTTCCCTCACGGCATTATCCGGCAGACCCACCAAATGATATCCGATTCCACCCGGGTGTAGGTCGATCTCCACCCGAATCTGTATGGCCTCTATACCCACAAGGGCGCTTCCAAAAACCGTCAGCATAGCGGTGCAAACAACGCAAGAACGAACAAGAAACGCCCGAAAATGCGCCAAAAATGATACGAAACAGGTAAAATGAAGCTGCATCTGGCAGAAAATATTGAAATTCTTTTGTGTTACGAAATCCGCCGGGAATCGATTTACACCCACAAGCCAAAACCGGGGAAAATCCCTATTTTGAGCTAACTTGATCCCCGGTAGCTTTTGACTTGGTGCCAATAGTCTGGTTGCCCATTGCCTTGGTGCCAGAAGTATGGGAGCTCAATGCCAAAAGCCAAATTACACATTACCTAGGAGCCAGAAGCCTTGAGGCTCAATGCCAATGTGCAAGTAGCCTGGAGGCCAGACAATTGTTTACCGGTGTAGCTTTCAGGGCACTCCATTAGTTTCTCCGGGGTGCCATCGAACACTAAATGTCCACCGTCGAGGCCCCCTTCAGGCCCCAGGTCAATGACCCAATCCGCCGCACGTATTACATCCGGATTGTGTTCAATAATCCAAATCGAGTTACCCAATTTTTGCAGCGCCTTAAGGGCCTCCATCAGCTTACGCACGTCATGAAAGTGCAGACCGGTGGTGGGCTCATCGAAGATAAACAATGCGTTGCGTGCTTGTTGACCGTGGGTGAGATAGCTGGCCAGCTTCATGCGTTGCGCCTCACCACCCGAAAGGGTACTGGACGATTGTCCGAGTGACATATACCCCAGCCCCACATCGGCCAGAGGCTTGAGTCGGGTGACTACCGAATTCTGGTCGTGGAAAAACGACAAAGCGTCGTCCACCGTCATACAAAGAACGTCGTAGATCGTTTTCTCGCGGTAGCGCACCCCCAAAACGGCCGATCCGAAGCGCATACCGCCACAATCTTCGCAGGGCAGGGTTAGGTCGGCTAGAAACTGCATGCTGATGGTTACCGTGCCTTCTCCCTGGCAAGTCTCACAGCGACCGCCGGGGACATTAAACGAGAAATGGGTGGTCCCAAGGCCCATTGCCTGGCTGGCTGGCTGGGCTGCGAACAATTGACGAATGCCGTCGTAGGCTTTGGTGTAGGTGACCGGATTCGAACGGCTCGATTTGCCGATCGAGTCCTGGTGCACCAGTTCTATTAACTGCAGGCGCTGCACAGGACCCTCAATTCGGTCATGATCGCCCGCCTTTTCCGACGACTCATTCCGCATACGCAGCATAGCCGGGTATGCGATTTGTTTGATTAAAGTTGATTTTCCCGATCCGCTAACTCCCGTAATCACAGTGATGCAGTGCAGCGGTAGGGTAACAGTCAGGTTTTTCAGGTTGTGAGCCCGTGCACCGTGCACTGTAATGCCGGTATGCCAGGCAGACCGGGTGGGCATAGCGTGTTCCGATTCCAGGGCACGAAGTGCGGCACCGGTCGGACTATCAGCACAGGCCAGCAGGCCGGAGTAGTCGCCCTGGTAGATCAACTGCCCACCCCGACTACCTGCGGCGGGACCAATATCGATAAGGTGATCGGCCGCCCGGATAATGGTTTCATCGTGCTCCACCACCACCACGGTGTTTCCGGCATCTCGAAGGCGGCGCAACACCTCCACGAGGCGGGCGCTATCGCGTGCGTGTAGCCCAACACTGGGTTCGTCGAGTATATACAGGCTACCGGCAAGGGTACTCCCCAGCGAGGTAGCAAGGCGGATCCGCTGGTATTCGCCACCCGACAGGGTCTGCGTGGGGCGATGCAGAGTCAGGTAACTCAATCCCACCTCGCACAAAAGTCCCAGGCGGTTGGTGATCTCCTTGAGAAGTCGATCTGCAATCTGGCGTGTGGTGGGGGGAAGAGCAAGGTGGCTGAGGAAATGCAGTGCCTGGTCGACCGGCAGCAGGGTGAGGTCGGGGAGGTTCATGGAGACTTGCCCGTCGACCGTGGGCAGGTATACATAGCCTGCGTCTTTCCGGATTCGGCTGCCTTTGCACTCCGGGCAAATCGTGCGGCCCCGGTAGCGCGACAGCATCACCCGATACTGAATCTTGAAGGATTCCCGCTCGAGGTAGGCAAAAAACGCATGGAGGCCCTCAAACCAGCTGTTGCCCGTCCACAATAACTCTTTTTCATACTCGCTGAGCAGGTGGTATGGTCGGTGGATGGGGAAATCGAATTTGATTCCGTTCCGCACCAGGGGTTTGAGCCATTCGCTCATTTTTTCGCCTTTCCAGGGGGCGATGCATCCATCGTAAACACTGAGGCTTTTGTCGGGTACCACCAGATCCGGGTCGATGTCGAGGATGGTGCCGAATCCCTCGCATCGGCGGCAGGCACCGTAGGGGTTGGAAAAGCTGAATAGGTTCACCGATGGCTCTTCGAAGACCTGTCCATCTGCTTCGAAACGATCGCTGTAGGTCAGCATCTGATCACCCCAATCGACCAGGCAGGAGCCATGCCCCTCGAAAAAAGCGGTTTGTACGGAGTCTGATAAGCGCGAGCGGAGGTCTTCATCGCTCCGATCGGTTGTTACCCGGTCCACCACCACCTCCACTACAAGGTCGGACGATGTTTCGATCGTGGACTGCCCCTTTTTCGCTCCGGAATGGGGTAATACAGCATTCAATCCGCCATGTTCCGAAAACCAGTCCTCGATTCGGAACAGTGCCCCGTCAATACGAACCCGTAAAAAGCCTTTCAGCAATAGTACCTTGAATTCGTCGGACAGATTGCGGCGCTCATGGCGCACCAGCCGGCAACGGATCTCGCAGGTCAGCTCGTCGGGCCGGGCCAGAATTTCCCCCACCACCTGGTCGACAGTTTGCCTTTTCACAACCGCCCCACTTACGGGCGAATGGGTCTCCCCGATCCGGGCATACAAAAGTTTCAGATAATCATATATCTCTGTGGTTGTGCCCACAGTCGAACGGGGATTCCTCCCCCCTGTTTTTTGCTCAATGGCTACCGCCGGGGAAATTCCGTGGATGAAATCGACCTCCGGTTTCTTCATGCGGTTGAAAAACTGACGCGCATAGCTCGAGAGGCTCTCCACATAGCGGCGTTGCCCCTCGGCATAAAGGGTATCGAATATGAGGGACGATTTGCCCGAGCCCGACAGGCCCGTCACAACCACCAAACGACCCCGCGGTATGGCCAAATCGATGCCTTTCAGGTTGTTCAAACGCGCATTTTTGATCAAAATGTGCGTGCGTGGACTACAATGCTCGATTGAATTGGACAATTCCATTTGATTTGGGGCGCAAAGTTCGTTACAAATAAAAATTCTTGTTGCGGTTGACTGAGATTTGCCGATTATTTCCGATTCATTCTCCTGGCTTTTCATTTTTAGCCACTACGGGGCGTTTCCTGCTCTTATTTCAGGTATACCAGAGGGAGAAGATGACCAGAAAGTAGGGGCCGCGGAGATGGTAGTCGTGCATCCACTGCAAGAAGGGCCAGTCCAGTCCCGACCAGGCGGTCAGGAATGCTATGCGAAATACATTCACGGCATGCACAATTAGCAAGGCACTGGGCACAAACCACAGTATGTGACACATATTTCCGGGGTAGAGGATTAACAGGAAAGCACTTTGCAACAATTGTTTGAATCCGGAGCAACCCTCAATCACTGTGAGTCCACGCCCGTTGGCAAAATAGATTGTGCGATTCGAGAGTTCAGTCGGTTCTAGTCCCGCCCACCTGCACAAAAGGTAATTGACCTCACTGAGGTGTTCGGCGAGGCCCACCCGGATCGACTGCACCCAAGGCAGGGCCAGAAATGTATCCTCTATTGCATGATAGCTGAAGTGAAACATGAGCAAAAGTCCGGCGAACTAAGCTTGGTCACCTGGGTAGTACCACTCGCCTGTGGTATACTGGCGCAGGTGGGCTAATAACAGACTGATGAAAGAACGTCCACGCTTAGAGGTGTCGTTTTGCGGGATGGGGTCGGCTTGGGTTGGCTTCATCTGGTTTCGGTTGATGTCATTCGGGCACTATTGGCTTCATTTTGAATGATTTAGAATTGAAGCTTATGGGTTCGCTGTGGACTCTTCATTCATCCGAAAGATGCCGAATACGCTTTTAAGGTCGAATTCTTCGATTCGTGCGGGTGTTTTGCGGTTTTGTCCGTAGTAGCTGAGCGTTAGACCCCGCCGCCGCTGGTAGTCGGTCCAGCACACGAATAAGGCGCTGTGGTCGACCCCGCGGTATGAATAATTGATGTGGTAAATCCAATCGCCGGGCTGGATGAAATCCGCGGACGCATACGGCCCACCCTTAGGTTTGAGGTAGATTTTGGACTTTCCCTCGGGCCCTGTTGTGCGGCGGTACACTTCATTGGCAAAAGTCCAACAGGAACCTTTGATGATTTCCTTGTTGCGACAGCCCATAGCATAAGCAGTTTGAAGAATGGGATGGGCCGCATCGAAGCAGGTGTCGCACGCCTGCAACTTCGCCGCATCCCCACAAACGCAGCGGTGTTTTTCGTCGGCCGTTAGTACAAATACGCTAGTTATCGAATCGCTTATAGGGACAACTTCCTGAGCCCGTGCCCATGGAGAAAAAATTACAAAAAGAGCGGTTATTATGTAAAAGGAAATATTCTTTATATATAATAATAACATTATGCAATATAATATATATTAACGATATTCTTGGGGGACTTCTGAAGATAGAATTTTGGGGCGTTTGGGTTCAGGAAGTTGTCGGATTGGGTTTGATATTCGATGCTGCAAAACTCCGTTTTTTCTTTCTTGAAACAAACCTAAATGCGTTCACCGATGTTTAGTAGGTTATGTCACCAAAATCCGATGCGGTTATAGAGGTAAGGAGTTTACACAAGAGGTTCGGGTCGTTCGAGGCCCTTCGTGGGGTCACTTTCACGGTCTACAAATGGGATTTTATGGATTTCTGGGTCTGAATGGTGCCGGAAAAAGTACCAGCCTGCGCATCATTCTCAATCTCATCAGGGCCGACAGTCGGTTGGTTTGTTTCCCCAAATTGGTGCATAGACTCCAAAAAATGGTGGATTTCTTTTTCCTATAGCCACTGGTGCATAGCCTCGGTAGGTGTAGGGATGTTCGTGGTTGTGGGCATATCCTGAATTTAAAGCTAATATATACGTTTAGCGAAAATTCGCCAGAAATTGGTTTTGTCCAAAATTTCTTTTCCGGTATGCGTCATATTTTTCGCTTATTTCGTGATTGAATTTTGAAAGATCTTCTTACTTTAATGGCCCTGCGTGAAGAGAACATTCGGCTGATTTTTGGCTTGAAAATGCGGCAGCTGCGCATCGATGCGGGTATGTCGCTCTCCGATGCCAACGCGTCTTCGGTCTTGCAACCTCTCGAAAGCAGCGTAGCCCTCGGCCTCAAGATGTGTCCGCAACTCAAGAAGGTAGTCCGATTCTGGAACGACGCAGCGATTCCTGTGCAGGTGGCGGGACAAACATGCGAGCGGTGCGGACTCAGCGATTGCCCCGACCGCGTGCCACCACCCGAGCAACTGGAACTAAACCATCAACTCGAAGCCATGAAACAGGTATTGTTGTGCTGGCCCGCCTCCGATGAACCATCAAACAGTAGCGGAAGGCCTCGTTCAGGAAATCGAAATAAAAAGCTTAATAGTAGCCAAATGATATGAAAAACAGACATTTAAAGCGGATTGGAATGCGCCTGTTCAAGTCATTCCTCAACGGGCTGCTGCTTGTGGCCCCAATTGCCGCCACGCTATATGTGGTTGCTCGTTTGTTCAAATTGTTCGATGGCTGGCTGAATCTTGGAATTCCCGGCCTTGGCCTGCTGGCAACTGTGGCGGGCATCACCCTGATTGGATTTCTGGGCTCCAACCTGCTCGTTGGCCCCCTGCTCGACCTCATCGAACGCATCCTCACCCGCGCCCCCTTCATCAAATTAATCTATACCTCCATACGCGACCTGATGGAGGCATTTGTGGGCGACAAGCGGAAATTCAACCAGCCAATCCTCGTACATTTCATGGACGGAACAGCCAAACCGGGCTTCCTCACCCAACCCGATCTCGCCCTGTTGGGCAAGCCCGGAATGGTGGCGGTTTATCTTCCCCATTCCTACAATTTTTCAGGAAATCTGTTTTTTGTGGATGCCAAACGGGTCGAGAAGGTTGACGTAGATTCTACCGCTTACATGAAGTTCATTGTATCTGGGGGGGTCACTGACCTAATCGAGAAGCCATGAAAAGAGCCATATCCAAGTTCATTTTTCACTGGATAATGGGCTGGCGAATTGTGGGTCGCTTTCCGGTTGAGGTTCCTCAGGCAATCATTGTGGTGGGCCCACACACCAGCAACTGGGATTTTTTAATTGGGGTGCTGTCGCGCAACGTGCTCGGGCAGGACATCAGCTTTATTGGCAAGGATAGCTTGTTTAAGGGGCCCTTTGGATGGCTGTTCCGGTGGTTGGGTGGCTACCCGGTCGACCGAAGCCAGAGTCAGGGTATAGTAGAAGTGGTGGTAAAGCTGTTTCGAACGCATCCACGATTTTTTTTGTCGCTCTCGCCCGAGGGCACGCGCAAAAAGGCAGAGCGACTGCGTAGCGGGTTCTACCACATGGCGGTAGGAGCCGGAGTGCCGATTATTATGGTGGGGATGGACTTCAAGCGGAAGGAGTTGCGGTTCGAACCGCCTTTGCATCCGACAGGCCATATTGAGGCCGATATGCGCATTATCCAGCAGTTTTTTTCTACTGTAACTGGAAAAATCCCTAGGTATGGTGTGGATGCTCCGAAATAAGGTTTCGGTAATGATAGGATGATTTCCGATTCGGACGGTTCTACCGGAAAAAAAACGCGGAACTGCCCCCCACCCAGTCGAGCCCCTCATTGTAGCGCACACCGATGAGCTTGCCGCGACTAAACCTAGCGAGGTTGGTGATGATTTCAGGATTTCGGCTTTTTGAATCGATGAAGATCATCATCCGGATTTCGACTTTCACACCTCCTGAGCTACTGTTCACCACGGGCTCGTAGGTTACCTTGCGCTGCAGTAAGAAATGTTTGCGATGTTCGATTTGTTCTAGTATTTCATGGGTAACATCCACCTGAACCCCACTTCCGGCGAAGGAGTATAGGGGTTTCAACACCCAATCGCCCAGATAATCGGGCACTTGAGTGATTTGGCTGAGGAGATGGGACTCGGGCACAAACGGGCTTTGTAGGAAGGGGAGGCTGAATTTGCTCAGGCGGAAGAACCAGTTGGGGTGACTCACCCACTCAGCTTGGATCGGGTCGAGCAGATTCCAATCGCGGATGAATTCGGGCCGTTGTTCGACTTCATCGAAAATAATGCGGTTGTAGACCCGGTATATAGGCACCGATTTACCATCCTTTTCATAGTAGAGCCCGTGTCCGGAGCGGCGAATGGCACTCAGGCAGAGTGTTTTTACACCGAACAAGCGCTCCGTGGCATAGAAATCAGCTCTGGTTTTCTGATGGCCCGGGTCGATCTCGAGCAGCACAACATTTTCGGGTGAATGGGTTCCGCAGATGACCCCTTTCAGTCGACTCAAATATGTGTCGTGGCTATAGTCCGATAAATACGGAGTGCCAGAATCATTAAGCCCCCAGATTTTTTGGTAGGACTGAGCCAGGATTGACTGGTAGGCATACAGCGATGGGAATCCCTGCAGTTCGATGAGCATCGGGTGTAGGTGCCCGCCCTCCGTTCGGGTAATCCCAAAATCGAGCACGAGTAGTTCGGGGAATTCGGTGCATCCGGGCACTTCCTGATGGGGGGGCACGGCCTTATGGCTTTCCTTCAGGTATTCAGGGGTGAGGAGCTGACTACAAATATCTTTGCAGGCCTGCTTGAGCTTGTGGGTGAGGTCTGCCGGCACGAAAACAGGACTCTCTGCTACCCGAAAATCGGGTACTTCGCCGATCCGTATCTTTAATTCGTCTAGCAGTCGCGTGTAGTGCCCGGGCGTGTAGAATTGGTTGATGTGCCCGCGAATTTCAGGGATCATGAATGTTGGGTCTTTAGGTTATCGGTCTTCGATGCGCGGACTTTGTTGTTTTCCTGGTGTTTGGTGTGATGGGTCTGTAGTTTCCCTGTTTTTCGGTGAGTCTCACCAGTTGTTTTCCAGATTTTCGGTCTGCGAGGTCTGTGGTCTTCATGTTTTCGGTTTCTCAGGTCGGTTGGTTGCCTGATCTTTTGTCGCAAGTTTTTCGTAGTCAGGCCTCCTGAGCCTGCATGAGTCCCAATTCAAGAAATCGGGGGAGGATACCACGAAAGGTCTGCTCGAGTTTATCAGGATCGTTCAATTTCTGCAGCATATCCTGATAGGTGGCCTCTCCGTGTTGGCGGATAATGTTGGCGATTCGTTCGGGTTGATCCATATAATGCATCATGCCGGCCGGATCTGCCTCCGAATGAAACTGTGTTCCGAAAAAATGGGTGCCAAAACGGACGGCCATAAGGGCGCGCTCGTATTGGATGTGGTCACGCATGCGTTCTATGGCCAGTATTCTGGCACCGAAGCGTTCGAATGCAGCGAAGTCGGGCTGCACCACTTGCCAATCGCGCATATCTACCGCCCATATGGGGTCGGGGAGTCCCACAAGGAGGGGGTCATGCACTCCATACTGGGTTTTGTGAACGTTAAATATGCCAAAGGATGGACTCCTCCTGAGGGATGCAGTGCCGAGCCCGAAGTGCTGGCAGAGCATCTGAAAACTGTGGCAGATGAAAAAAACGGGTTTCGGTCGATTCAATGGGTTTTGGTTGTGTGTCCACAGCCGATCGAGCAGTTCACGGTATCCGAGTTCCCAGCCGTGACCAGCGAGTAGGGGTGAGCCAGGGCCACCGGTCGATACATACAAATCGTATTCGATCCCAGGCAGTTCGCGGCGGCTTCTGACTTCAAACTCGTCCCATTCGATTTGATCCCCGAATTTCTTGAGCATATTCCGGAGGCTGTCCATACCCAGGTTGGGGGCACGGTCGTACATATCGAGTATGGCAACCCGAGCGGGACGTACTTCTTCTTCGGTCAACATGCGAAACGCGCCGGGCGCAACCTATAATACACGTTAATTTGGTTATAGTCCCGCTACGGTTTGCTCCACGTAATAGTCAACTACCGCCTTCAGGTCTTTGGTTTGCGTGAAAATATCTACCTGACGGTCGGCGCCGGTGCCTTGTTCGAGCATATTGTCTATGTAGTCCATGTAGGATTGAGTCCCCATTTCGTCTACAGCGGTCGACACAAATTCGAGCAGTTCGTGAATCAGACTGCGGGTGTTCACCTCTGCTTCTTTGCCGAAGTCGATGAGCTTTCCATCGATTCCGTATCGACTCGCCCTCCATTTGTTTTCATTGAGGAGTTCGCGCTTGTAGATCATAAAATTCAGATTATTCTGTCGTAGCTGATACAATTTCACCACAAGCGCCTGAATAAGTGCGGCAATGGCCACGGTTTCATCCGCTCTCATGGGCACGTCGCAGATTCTGAATTCGATGGTGTCAAAGAACGGATGCACACGTATATCCCACCAAATTTTCTTGGCATTGTCGATGCAGTTCGTTTTCACGAGCATTTTGACGTAGTTCTCATACTCGGCATAGCTCCCGAAGTGATCGGGAATGCCGGTTCGGGGAAATTTATCAAATACTTTCGACCGATACGATTTAAATCCAGTATTTCGGCCTTCCCAAAAGGGCGAATTGGCGGATAGTGCGTAGATATGGGGCAGGAAATACCGAACAGAGTTAGCTATGTGCACCGCTATGTCTTTATCGGGTACGCCCACATGAACATGAAGACCGAAGATTAAATTGGAGCGAGCGGTGTCCTGCAATTCGTCCACAATTTCGCGATACCGCGGATTTTCGGTGATCAATTGGGTCTGCCAGAGAGAAAAGGGATGCGTGCCCGCTGCCCCGATTACGAATCCTATGCTGCGCGCTACATCCGACACCACCTTCCTCAAATTTTTGATGTCTTGTTCTGCTTCTTGAATGTTTTTGCACACTTTCGTGCCAACCTCAACCACAGCCTCATGCATTTCGGCTTTGGCCTGATCGGGTAGAATTAGGTTCACCCCGGTAACAATCTGTTGTTCATGCGATACCAGTTCCCTGCTTTTTGGATTTATTACTTGGTATTCTTCTTCTATCCCAATGCTAAACATCTTCGGTTGGTCTATAGGGAATATATTCTGCTAAGATTTCAAAACGAATTAGATCGATTAATTATCAGGGTTTTTCATCTTTTCAGAGAGATTCACTGCATCTATACCAAATTCTGAAATGGGAGGTCGCACAATCCGGGTTCTTTTACTGCCACCTGCTTTTTTAATTGGGGTTTTACTCCCCTTTTTCGCAGTGGATTTTTGACGCGTTAAATTCAATTTTTTAACCCTTCTCGGTTTGCGCTGCAATACCATTGCTGGTGCTTCTGATGGTTTAGTGGTTACGGCCATATTTTTCGCTCGTTTTCCCGCTTTTCCTTTCGATGCTTTACCCGTGGCTCTTGGCGGCCTTTCCTTTTTTTTGGCAGCTGTTTTGGCCGAAATATTTTCGGTTTTAGCGCTTTCTTTCTTTTTTCTACCGCGTTTTTTCGGTTCCGTCGTTCCGATTTTTACCTCTGCCCCGGCGCTTTCTTTCTTTTTTCTACCGCGTTTTTTCGGTTCTGTCGTTCCGATTTTTACCTCTGCCCCGGCGCTTTCTTTCTTTTTTCTACCGCGTTTTTTCG
>VHAX01000021.1 GCA_016872215.1 Sphingomonadales bacterium
CCCCCTTGCAGTATATCGTGGGCACACAATCATTTAATACCAGCGGCATCTACACCATTACGCTCACCAATCTCTCAGGTTGCGACAGTGTAATCACGCTCAATCTGTATATCGATCAAGATTCATTATTCATCATCCGACAACCCCAATCGCGGCAGGTACTCCTGACCGATACGGGGACCTTCACAGCGGAAGCATTCGGGGCGGGCTACTACCGCTGGCAGCAAAAGCAAGGTGGCATTTGGGTGTACCTACCCGAGCAGCATCCGTTCAGTGGCACAGAATCCCCCGTTTTAAGGTTTACAGCCCTTGCCGCGCTGCACAACACCCTATACCGACTTCAGGCCAGCGGATGCGGGGGGGTGACCCACACTGATTCCGTACTGCTGAGCGTGCATCCCCTGCTCGATAGCATACAATTGGCCTTACCGCTCGACATAGGTTGTCCGAACGATACATTAAATCTACCCATCAGAATCTCCGGATCCTCCCAAATTGGGGCCATACAAGCGGCATTTACCTACGATACAACCGTACTACAGCTATTGTCGTTTACCGCTGCCCCTCAATCAGGTGTAACCTTGAACCATCAACAAGGAACGGTCTACATTGTCAGGCAAACCGCCAGCCCTCTGACCATCAATGGCGATACCTTATTGACCCTCCGCTTAGTCGTTATTACGCAAGGAATTTCGCAGTTGCAGTGGCAAGTCCCCCAAGCGGGTGTAATGGGAATTTCCAGCCCGGCACCAGGTTCACTTTTGCATCGGGTGTCCTACAGATCGGGCCTAATAGATGCCGAAGGCAATCGGCCGGTGGTACAAATTCAGCCAGGGCACACAAGCGTCACGGCCGGACAAACAGCTGTTTTGACCGTTCAGGCGCAGAATGTCCAGGCCATTCGATGGCAGCGGCTAACGCAAGGAACGTGGTTGGAGTTGAATAACGGGGGTGTGTACCAAGGGGTGGAATCGGATACATTATTCATTACCAACACGCCCGACAGTCTGAACCAGTCGCGGTATCGTGCCTTATTACTTGGAACTTGTCCCTCTTCCCTCGCGACCGATGAAGCCGTGTTGACGGTCCTGAGCAATCTGGCCCCCATAATCCTACGGATCGACAGCCTTGGGGCTTGTCCCGGGGCCTCCGTGCAAGTGCCCATTCGGCTGTCACAGGCCGATGCAGTGGATTCATTTCGACTGGTTATTACCTACAATCCTGATAGTCTGCAGTTCCAAGGCGTGAGCAATTTACACCCTTCGATCATCGGACGAGTGCATCTTCAATCGACATCTGGTAGACTTCAGATATCGGGCAGCCATTTAGCCGGCCTCTTTACGGGGCCCGCTATGACCTTATTGGAGGCCGGTTTCACCGTGTTGGCCAGTTCCAGCCTTAATTTAGACAGCCTTCCTCAGAATTTCCAGTGGTTTTCACGCTTCCGACAGCCTCTATTCGGTCAGTTCGTACCCGGTGGTGTATTCCTTAATGTATTCCCATACGTCGAAATCCTGCCCGTGCCTTTCCTTTGCACGGCCGATGGCCCACATACGCTCCAGGCGACCCCTGCGGGTGGTGTTTTCAGTGGAAGCGGAGTGATTGGCAACCAATTGTATCCGGTTCAAGGTGCGGGAACGCGTCTCATCACCTACACCGTAAATGTGAACGGATGCGTGATCGTTTCCCGTTCACTCGTCACCATCTACACCACAACCCAGGGCAGCGCAGGTTTGGATCAACAAATATGCCGGGGTGCCACGGCCAGCCTCACGGCTAGTGGGGGCGTGCGGTTTCTCTGGAGTACGGGTGACACTACGACCACCATTCAGGTAGCACCTGCCTTCACGACCTCCTATGGGGTGGAGGTTACCAATGCAGTGGGATGCAGTAGCTTCGATACGGTACGGGTGGAAGTTCTGGCTCCAACACCCGTTTCGGCAGGCCCCGATCAATCGATTTGCCCGGGTGGAAGCGTTGCGCTCGGGGCATCGGGTGCGGTCCAATACTTCTGGTCGCTCACCAATGGGTCGCCCGCCATCGGATTGTCGTCGGTGACCTCCCCGAATCCGATAGCCGCGCCAGCCGTCAGTACCGTTTATATGGTGACGGGTCTCAGCGCCAATGGATGCCCGTCTACTGACACGGTTCGGGTAATAATCAATCCACCGCCCATGGTGAGCCTTTCCGATACAGCCATTAATTATTGTCCAGGTGCTCCCCCTGTCGCGCTACAGGCATTTGGCGCCCAGCAGTACACCTGGACACTGGTTAACGGGTCACCCGCCACGGGTTTGTCGACCATCTCGGGTGCGCTGGTGTATGCATCACCTTCGCAAACCACCGTGTACCGTGTAACGGGCACTAATGCGCAAGGCTGTTCGGCATCGGCCAACGCAACTGTACATGTGGAGCGACTCACCACCGGTTCGACGCGTGTGATTTGTCAGGGTTCATCAACCACTCTAAGCGCAAACTACACCGGCTTCATCGGTGCTGGTCAACAGGTTTTTTATCAGTGGACACCCACGACTGGTCTTAGTAACCCCAATATTGCCCAACCTTTGGCGAGTCCCACCTCCACCATACAATATAGGGTGTATGCCTATTCAGCGGGATGTACCCTCACGGCAGTCACCTCAGTCATTGTAAATCCCTCGCCTTTGGTGCAGGCCGGCCCTGATGTCCGTATCGCTCCGAGTTCATCGATTCGTCTACAGGCGCGTATCAGCGGGGGCACCGCACCTATACAGTTTAGTTGGAACCCCACGACCGGATTGAATAACCCAGCCACCTTAGACCCACTGGCCTCGCCTAACGTCACCACAGATTATGTGCTCACAGTTACCTCCGGCAATGGGTGCGTTCGCTCGGATACCATTCGGGTGGAAGTCGACAGCAGCATCACAGGCCGCGCAATCAGCGGGCGGGTGCTCTATGACAACGCACAACTGACACCCTTGTCTCAGGCCACCGTAATCCTTGAATATTTGGGTAGCGCACCGGCGCCAGCATCCCCGCCAACACCAAATTCCGCTGCTATAACAAGTCCGAACCCAAATGCCGGTGGTCGTGAACAAACTGACCCAACCCGGGTCGAACAGCAGGCGGCCGATGCCGGATCATTATTTCGTTCCGGAGTCATACACGCACTCATCACAAACCGTCGGTTTCGACTCATTTCACAGTTCGTCAACCGCTAATGTTTTATACCATGAACACAAAGAATTTGGCTGGGTTTCACCGGTTGTGGTCGAAAATCCATAGTGGACTCCCTCGTAATATCCTATTTATATGCGTGGCCATATCTCTATGCCACATCACAGCCTCGGCGCAGTGGTCGCAGTCGTATGCGGTCGGCAGCGGCGGACATTTCATATTCCAGAATCTGCCCAATGGTGTCTATCGATTGACCGCCCAGACCGGCATGGCGCCGGGTGGGGTAACGGCTGCTGATGCGCATTTGATTTTCCAGTCGTTTGCCAATCCTTCGTTGCTGGGTGGATTAGCTCGGAAGGCGGCGGATGGCAATGGAGATGGTGTCGTGAACATCAGCGATGCCTCATTGGTGCTTCAGCACTCGCTTCAGAGCCCTAGTGCCAATTTAGCCACGGATTATGTGACTGACACCGTTTTGCTTGCGCTTCAGGACTCCAACGAAAGTCGGTCAGTTCGTGTTCTATCGTGCGGGGATGTCAACCGTAGCTTTCAACCTGCTCAACGCTTATCCAACGGCCTGATTTTCGAGGAAGACCCGAATGGTTGGCCCTCCACTTATCCATATGTTGTGTTACCCGTGCGTGTTTCCCGTTCGCTTTCACTCGGTTCATTTCAGTGTTTCACCCTACTACCCCCTGGCGCCCGTGTATTATCGGTAAGGTCTCCATTCATAGAAGAAGATGTTTCCTTTATTCAATCAAACGACACCCTCAGGTTGGGATGGTACAGCACGAAAGGTGCAGTAGAGGTTTTGGCGGGCTCTGCGCTATGGGAAATGACTTTTGACCAGCCGGCGCATCTTTTTTCCGATTTTCAGTGGATAACCCTGCCTGGCTCGGAATGGGCCAATGGGTCGGCACAGCCTCAGGAACCGATTACCCTCTACATACCCCGCAGCCGTGCAAAGCAATCCAGTGGGGATTTGCGGGTATTCCCGAACCCAACATCAGGGCTGTTCCGCATGCATTTTGACCTTGAGCAGACTGGGCGCGTCCGAATTACCCTGCATGAGGCCAGCGGGCGACTCGTCGAACTATTGCAGGAATCAGAAGTACATGCCGGACCATATGAAGCCCTTGCCGATATTTCTCCACGGCAACCCGGAGTTTATCTGGTACAAATGGAATTCACAAGCCTTGCTGGCGTCCGCATGAGCCGGTCCCGGTTGATTGTAAGCCGGTAAAACTATTACCGGCCGATTTTTGATTTTAAAAAAATCGATGATGATCGAAATTTGTTGAAACGGCTCATTAAAAAAATCCCCAAAAACTTTTGGAACAAAATGAAGTTTTCAAAACTAAAAAACCCCATTCCTGATGTTGAAATGGGGTTTTTTGTGGTCTCGGCAGGAATCGAACCTGCATCTTAGGCTCCGGAAACCTACATACTATCCGTTGTACTACGAGACCAGCCTAATGAGAACGCAAAAATATGGGCTTTTTCACGATTTGCGCACCATATACGGGGCAAAGGACTATATGAAAACATGGAGGAAATACTTTTTGTGGACAACTTGTTCATAAACCCGATTTCCAGTGGATAACCTTCTTTTCCTTGTGGATATTGCGTGCATATTTTGTGATCAACTTTCACCCCTTTTCGTTTGCCTGAATCATTTTTGTATATACCTTTACTCGTCGGTTTCGTCATCCTTGTCTGATGCGAAAGCAACAACGTTCTTAAACAGACTGGCCCAAAATTGGGGGTGCTTGAGTCCAATGATTACTGCGAAGTAATGTCGGAAGCAGCCGGGGGTTCACCCCGAGGCATCGGTGTCAGGCAAAACGGATTACACGTCCTATGTGGCGTGTGAGTCAACCGAAGGCGGCCGCAGAGCTTGTCGAAGGTTGAATCAGAATGTGGCCTCCGGCCATAGTTCGTGATCCGCGGGCAGTGTGCGCGTCAGATTCACAAGCCTTATGGTTTGCGGGGTGTGATGCAGATGATGGATGCAATGCCATCAGAGCGCTGGCCGAACTGATTCACCGGATAGGATCGAGGGAAGGCGCATAGCCAACCTAGATACTGTGCAGAAATGCCTGCCGGGAAACCTAATGACCATCAACCGAGCGAAGCGGGAATCATGAAAGAAAGGTCGGAAGATCTGCCGAAGACTGATTCAAAGGAAGGTCGCAAGGTCTTCAAAACGCCCGCAAGGTGATGGAAATAGGGGACCATTGCGCAGTTGATGCTTAGCGGAGTAGTAGTTGAAACCGGCCGTAAGGTCGGCAGAGATAAAAGCAAGCGGTGTTGCAAGGCACCACAAACCAATCGGGTGGCAAGGTGAAGGGTCCGGAAGTTGGCGAAAGTCACGGTCGGACTGAGACTCGCAAGGGCAGAAGTCAAGCCGGAGTTGCAGTTCCTGCAAACCCAGTCATGAGGAAGTTGGACAATCTGCATCTCTAAAACAGTTGCAGTTGTCGATGTGGTCAGCGAGCCGATGGGTCACGGGTAAAGCCATGGCCACGACGGGGGTCCGGAAACGGATCCCCGTTTTTTTTGCCCCCACTGTGGGAAATTGATGTCGTTGTGGATTGCTTGGGCTGTGGGAATTCGCTTTGATTGAGGGTATTCGGATCGATTTTTCTCTCTGTGTACGGGCCTAAGTCCTGAACTGGGCACGAGCCTGACACCAAAAATACGAGCAAAAAAAGCCGCGCGAGGCGACTTTTTATGGTAGCGGGGGCAGGACTCGAACCTGCGACCTTTGGGTTATGAGCCCAACGAGCTACCGCTGCTCTACCCCGCAATAGGAGTGCAAAGATAAAATGCAGACATTTGCAATCCAAATAAATAATGAACAACCACAAAGCCGGATTCATCAGTCTGCTCGGCCTCCCCAACGCAGGTAAATCAACCCTAATGAACGCCCTGGTAGGGGAGAGGTTGTCGATCATCACCCCCAAGGCTCAAACCACCCGACACCGCATCATCGGAATCCTAAGCGGGGAAGGCTACCAACTCGTGTTTAGTGACACGCCCGGATACCTCGAAAGCGCCCACGGACTGCACCAGATGATGATGCGGTATGTCGATTCAGCCCTGCGTGATGCCGATATTGTACTGCTGATGGTCGACATATCCCGACCCCCGGCAAAGGACGCCGACCCCTACCGAAAGCAGATCATCGACGCGGCAGAATCACTCATCGTGCTCTTCAACAAGACTGACCTGCTCAAGCCAGAAGAGCGCGAAGATCGACTGCTGGAATGGCGAGAACAGTTCCCCGATCAACAAATAATGGGACTCTCGGCCACAACCGGAGAAGGAAAAAATGAGCTGATGCAAGCCCTGCTCGACCGAATTCCCGAATGCCCAGCCTATTACGATCCTGACGCACTCACCGATAAAAGCGAGCGATTTATCGCAGCAGAGATCATCCGCGAGAAGATATTCTTGAACTACCGACAAGAAGTACCCTATTCCACCGAGGTCATGATTGAACACTTTAAGGACGATGACGGCCTTTTGCGCATAGAAGCAATTGTATATGTAGAGCGCGAATCGCAAAAGGGCATCATCATCGGTGCGGGCGGGTCGGGGCTCAAAGCCGTGGGGACTGAAGCGCGCAAGGATATGGAAGCCTTCTGGCAACAAAAAATATTTCTCACCATAAGGGTAAAAGTCCGTCCCAATTGGCGCAACGACCCGCGACAACTCCGTTATTTCGGGTACAGCGACAAATCATGAGCAGAATTGTAGCGATCGTAGGACGCCCCAACGTAGGCAAATCGACATTGTTCAATAGACTCATCGGTCGGCGCGAAGCCATCGTTGATGACCTTTCGGGTGTGACCCGCGACCGTCACTACGGCACATCGGAGTGGTGTGACGAGGCATTCACCATCATCGACACCGGCGGATACGTCACCCAGTCGGAAGACCAGTTCGAAGCAGCCATACGCAAACAAGTGCACCTGGCCATCGAAGAAGCCGATATATTGTTGTTTGTGGTGGACGTGACCACCGGCATCACCGACCTCGACCAGTCACTCGCCAACATGCTCAGGCGCCATCCGAAACCTCTGTTGGTGGTGGCTAATAAAGTAGACCACGGCGAGCGTCTGCCCGCCAGCAGCGAATTCTATGCCTTTGGGTTGGGGGAGGTCTACCCCATTTCCTCCCAGACCGGATCTGGAACAGGCGAATTACTCGATGAACTCATCAAGCATCTGCCACCCGCCACCGAGCCCGCACCGGAACTGCCCAAAATAGCCCTCGTGGGCCGTCCCAACGTTGGTAAATCCACCCTGCTCAACGCTTTGCTGGGTTATGAACGCACCATCGTGACACCAATCGCCGGCACCACACGCGACGCTGTGCACACAGAATACAAAGGATTCGGCCACCATTTTGTGCTCACCGACACCGCCGGGCTGCGTAAAAAGGCCAAAGTACATGAGGATATAGAATTCTACTCGGTGTTGCGTACCCTTCGGGTGATCGAGGAGTCGGACGTGATTCTATTGCTCCTTGATGCCATTCAAGGCATTGAATCGCAGGATCTGCAAATCTTTCACCTCGCCTCCAAACACCGACGGGGCGTCGTGATCCTGGTCAACAAATGGGATTTGGTCGAAAAAGACCATAAAACCATGAAGGAATACGAGAAAACAATCCGTGAACGCCTGGCACCCTTTCGCGATGTACCCATATTGTTCATTTCGGCGACCGACAAGCAGCGCATTTTCCAGGCAGTGGAAACGGCCATGAAGGTTCATCAGGCACGTCAGGCGCACATTCCAACCCGACAACTGAATGAAGTGATGGGTAAGGTAATCGAAGATTACCCCCCGCCATCCTGGAAGGGAAAGTACATTCGAATAAAATACATCACCCAGTTGCGACAAGTGCCACCAACATTTGTTTTCTTTTGCAATCTGCCTCAATACATCCGAGACCCCTACAAACGTTACTTAGAAAATAAGTTGAGGGATCACTACAATTTGTCGGGTGTGCCCGTCATACTATTGTTCCGGGAAAAATAGGGGAGGACCGGGCAAAGGCAAACAAGCGACTTCAATTCAAGAATTAAAAATATGTGAATTTTTTCTGTATCGTGGTTGCACACATTCTTTTACTCATTACATTTGCCTCGTTAAAACACAAACTTATGAAAAATGTATTCTCTGTGCTGATGGCTGGTGTTATGTTGTTCTCAGTTGCTTGTGGTGGTGGTGAAGAAGCTGCAGAAGAAACAGCTGTTACAGAAGAAGTAGCGGCTGAAGAGCCTGCTGCTGCTCCTGACTCAACTGCTGCTGCTCCTGACTCAACTGCTGCTGCTCCTGCTCAGTAATCAGCAAGCCAATCAAAAGAGCCCACCCTACGGTGGGTTTTTTTTTGGAAATTCAGCAAGCCAATCAAAAGAGCCCACCCTACGGTGGGTTTTTTTTGGACATTCAGCAAGCCAATCAAAAGAGCCCACCCTACGGTGGGTTTTTTTTGGACATTCAGCAAGCCAATCAAAAGAGCCCACCCTACGGTGGGTTTTTTTTGGACATTCAGCAAGCCAATTGAAAGAAGTCAATTTCCAAGTGGGCTTTTTAAGACACAGGTCATGCTCGATTGGTAATGTGCGAAAAATAGACTGGGTTTTTTCTCAACGCACATTCCCCATCAACTTGCGCATCATGGGCGATAGAAGCAAAAGGGCTACGCCAGCGATCACGGCATAACCACCGAAGAGCCTGTAGCCCTCGGTATAGGCATTCAATTTGTCGAGTGCCGTAGCGTTGGATTGTTCGGCCACTATGCTTGCGCCAAACAAGCCAGCCACATATTGTCCGTAGGCACTTGCCAGAAACCACATCCCCATCATCAGCCCTTGTAAGCGCGTTGGGGAGAGTTTTGTCATGATCGACAGGCCAATAGGCGACAAACACAATTCACCGAGGGTCACCACGAAATAGGCTACAGTGAACACGTCGAGTGAGGCGATGCCCTCCGCCGTGGCAAAAAAACGAGTGGCATAAAAAGTATAGAAAGCCAGTCCAAGGAAAATGAAACCAAGTCCAAACTTGACCACCGTATTCGGTTCTAGTTTTTTGCGACTCATGGCTACCCAAAGCAAGCCCAACAATGGGGCAAAAAGAATAACGAACAGGGAGTTGGCTGCGTTGTTCACCCCATTGGGGTCGAGGATCACACTTCCCAGCAAACGATCGTTGAGGTTGTTGGCCGCAAACAGGCTCAAAGAGCCGCCCGCCTGTTCGAAAATGGCCCAGAAAATCACCGAAAACAAGATAAACATGAGTGCCGCCACCAGCTTCCGTACTTCCGCGGCGGAATGGCGCGACATCTCATATGCCAGATAGAGCAGGCTGAAGGGACCGATGGCATACATAAAATAATCGGTATAGACCGTGTTGGCCACCATTTTCATGATTACTGGTACCGACAGGAGCGCTCCGGCAAAAACCGCCCATTCCTGCCAAAGAAATCCCGCCACACGTCGACCTGCGTCCTGTGAACCGGAAGAACTGTGACTGGATGAATCAGAAACGGAACCAGAAGCCGATGAGTCATAGTTTGCGGGTGTAAGTGGACTTGCCCCAATCGGGCCCATGCTGCGCCGGGTGAACACAAAAGTGAGCAGACTGATGCTCATCACCACCGCCACCAGTCCGAAAGCCACATTCCAACGCAGCACCTCAGGCACCCAGCTTGAAAACAGGCTCCCCTTACCAATCGCGATACAGGCATAGCCCCCAAAAAGTGCGCCCATATTGATGCCCGAATAAAAAAGCGAAAACCCCGCATCGCGGCGGGCATCGTCCTGCCGATACAAAGCCCCAACCATGGTAGAGATATTCGGCTTAAAAAAGCCCGTGCCAATGACATTAAAAGAAATGCCCAGAAAGAAATACGACTTCGGATCGGCGGCCAGGATGAGACTGCCGCAAATCATAAGAAGTCCGCCCCAAAAAAGCGACTTCTGAAAGCCCAGAATGCGGTCGGCAAACAATCCCCCGATAAAAGTGAACGCATACACAAAAGCCTGAGTGGCCCCATACTGCAGGTTTGCCGCCTTTTCATCCATAAACAATTGGTTTACCATGAAATAGGTGAGCATGCCCCGAATGCCGTAGAAGCTAAAACGCTCCCACATCTCGGAGAAAAACAAGTACCACAATTGGCGGGGGTATTTCCCCTCAAAAGACTGAATGGAGGTTAGGCTCTGCATAGGTTGTTAACGGGATAGTGTGTTAAGATTCCTCACCCATGGAGCGGTTCAGCCAACGTAACATCAGGAACATACCCGCGGCGGCCACCCCCAAAAGGGTAAAATTTACAAGGAAGAAATCGCTCTTGTGGGCATAGCTATCCCACATGGTGGCCAAGATCCCACTCAGCTTGTTGCCAATGCTCGTGCTCAGAAACCAGCCCCCCATCATCAGAGCGGTGAGTCGGCGTGGACTCACCTTGCTCACCAGACTAAGGCCCATCGGACTCAAAAATAACTCCCCGATGGTTATCACCCCGTAGCAGACCACAAGCCACCAACCACTGGCTTTCATCTCGCCGTTTTTGCAGACATAAACAGCGGCCACCATCACCAGGGTACTGAGTGCGCTGATAAGGAGTCCCCATGCGATCTTGGTGGCCGTACGCGGTTCTTTTCCCCGCCTGCGCAAAAGAGCAAAGAAGCCCACCACCACTGGCGTCAGCAGGATCACCCAAAGCGGGTTGATGCTTTGAAATAACTCTGTATTGAACAGATGGAGCGACTTGCCTTCGGCCGGCATACGCTCCGCCTGTAGATTCTTGAAATACACCAGTTTGCCCCATTCCTTCACTTCCTTACCGTCGACCTTCACCACCTTAAAATTCGCGTCGTAGGCGGTCACCGAATCAACTTGGTTGGGGGCCGACTCGGCCAGGTAGAGGGCTTCAGCGGCAGGACGCACCAGTTCGGGTACCTCCCTGTCGGTATAGAACTGTGCCCAGGTGGTGAGGGCGGTGCCATTCTGCTTAAAAACGGCCCAAAACATAATGCTCACAGCGAAAATACTGAGCAGAGCTGCCAGTTGACGCTTATCGTCGACCGCCGCCCGAATCCACAGACCCACGTAAAACACCACCACAGGAATGGTCGCGAAAATAAAGGCATCCGTACTGTCGCTGCCCAGCAGGTTACCCGGAATCATCCAGGCGGCAATGCCTACCACTACGGCCGGCAGGAAAACGGTGCCAAATACTCTGGCGAGCGACATATCCTCCTTTTGGGCAGGTTTACGCACATCGGCGTGCCGATAGTGGCGCAGACCCATAGCAAAAACAACAAGGCCGATGAACATCCCCACGCCGGCGGTCATAAAGGCCTCACCCCAGCCATATTTGTTGCGCATGAAGGCAGCAAAAAGGTTGCATATACCCGCCCCAAGGTTAATCCCCATGTAAAAGATGTTGTAGCCGCTGTCCTTTTGCGTATTGTAGCGCTCATCGTTATACAAATTGCCCAGCAGCGTGCTGATGTTGGGTTTGAAAAAACCATTGCCCAAAATGATCAGCAGGAGAGAGATGTAAAATGTTGTCATGCCCGGCAGGGCGAGTCCCATATACCCCAGACCCATTAAAGCCCCACCAATGAAGATACTCTTGGTATAGCCCAAGATACGATCTGCTAATAGTCCACCCAGAAAGGGGGTCAAGAAAACAAATGCGATGAACGTACCGTAGATATCGGCTGCCTCCTTGCGATCCATAGCCATTCCCCCGGTGGCGATCGGATCGGTCAGATAGAGTTGAAAAATTCCAATCATCAGATAATACCCGAAGCGCTCCCACATCTCGGTGAGAAACAGGAAGGGGAGTCCTGAAGGGTGTTTGCCGTTACCGGAGGGTACTGTTGACATAAATCAGAATGTGTATTAAATTGATAAAACTACAAATTGATTGGTTTTTCGATGCTACAAGTGTGTCCGAAGAGGGTGAAGGGGTGAAAGGACGTTCAAACGATAGGAAGATCAGGAAGGTTGCTTTATGTATGTGGTGATGTTGATCATCGGTCGACCGGTTGTTCATTATGAACGATTGAATGGGTGATTAGGATCATCGGTTGATGATAGAGTTGGGGGTGACAGTGTCGTCAGGAAAATTACAGGTCAACGAATACCGTGGAAGAGTTTGTTGACGAGTGGACTCACCACAACGAGGAAGAGGCCGATGCCTACGGTAACCAACCCCATAGTGCTGTAGACATCCACATAGGTGGCCAGACTCGTGGATGCATCTATTGATGAGGCACCTTCACCCCCTCCATGCTCGGCACCGGTGAATTTGGCGAGCATACCCGCAGCATAATTGGCTCCGGCAATACTCAGGAACCAAGCACCCATGGCCGTAGCAGTCATATCCTTCGGAACGAGTTTAGTCACCATACTCAGGCCGATTGGGCTCAAAAACAGTTCACCCGTGGTATGCAGCATATACAACAATGCCAACGTCCACAGTGGAACCTGATACTCCACAGCGAGTGGTGCTGCGAGGAGAATCACCAAATAGCCTAGACCCAGCTGCAAAATGCCAAGTCCGAATTTCATCGGTATGGAAAAGTCACGTCCAGTCTGCTGCAAGCGCACCCACATGATGCTGAACAACGATCCAAACAGAAGAATATAGGCCGGGTTAAAAAACTGAGTGGTGGCGGCACCCATTTCCCAACCCCCAATCATGCGGTTCACATTTCGGTCGGCAAACAGAGTGAGGCTGCTACCGGCCTGTTCGAAGCAGGCCCAAAATACCACATTAAAAAGCATCAGGATGATAAAACCAATCATTTTGTCGAGCTGTACACGACCATCCTTTACGCCGCGGGCAATTAGTGAGCCCAGCACATACACGGCCACGGCGAGCAGCACATAACCTGCAATATTGGTGTTGCGCAAGAGGAAGTAGAGCACCGGAACAAGAGCCAGACAGCCCAAAACAACGAGACTAAATGGACTCAAAGGCCCCCATTTCGGGGTGTGGAGCGTTTCGGGAGAAGGCGGCGCACTCACATGGCTGTAGTGACGGCCACCTAATTGAAATATGAGCACCCCCAACAACATCCCCACACCGGCGAGGGCAAAACCGGCACGAGCTCCATACATGTGGCCCACCTCGGCGCAAACAGTGGTGGCGAGCAATGCACCCAGGTTAATGCCAATGTAGAAGATGGTGAAACCCGAGTCGCGGCGCACATCACCATCGGCATACAACTTGCCCACCATGGTGCTGATGTTTGGCTTGAACAGACCGTTGCCAACAATGATGATGGCCATACCCCAAAACAGCAGCATTTCGGAGCCCTCAACGATTACAAATTCACCGATGGCCATAAGAATACCGCCGAGCAGCACGGCTAATCGCGAGCCAAGAATTTGGTCAGCAATGCGCCCGCCCAAAACGGGCATCACATACACCAACGCGGTGTAGGCACCGTACACGGCGAAGCCCTTTTCGTCGCCCATTTTCAGCGACTTCACAAGATAGAGCAGGAGCAAGGCGCGCATACCATAATAGCAAAAGCGTTCCCACATTTCGCTGGCGAAGAGAATCCAGAGGCCCCGGGGATGGGTGAGTTCGGCGTTGGCGTTCATAAAGGATTTAGTTTGATGAAAATGGAGAGCAGAGTGTTAGATTTCAGGGTTCAGAGTGTCGTATTTTTAGGAACTAATCGACAACTGTTTGAACACGAGTGGCCAAAACTAAACAAATATGAGGAAAGACCGCGCGTCGCTATAAATTTTCACGCAAAAAACGGGTGATGGTAGTGAATAAGTGCAAACGCGTGTTACCCCCGCCGATTCCGTGGTTCTTATCGGCGTAGGCCATAAAATCAAAAGGCTTGTTGGCTTCGGTCAACTTCTGGGTCATCACCAGGGCATTCTGGAAGTGCACGTTGTCGTCGGCCGTGCCATGAATGAGGAGGTAGGCCGATTTCAATCGATCGGCGTAGGTCGATGGGGAGTTGTCGTCATAGCCCCGTGCGTTCTCCTGTGGCGTGCGCATGAACCGCTCAGTGTAGATGCTGTCGTAATAGCGCCAGTTGATGACCGGGGCTACGGCCACCGCCGCTTTAAACAGTCCATCGCCCTGAACGGCCGCAAGTGAACTCATATAACCCCCAAAACTCCAACCGAAAATCCCGATGCGGCCGGGGTCTACATAAGGAAGCCCCTGCAGGTAGCGCGCAGTCCCTTTTTGGTCCTCGAGTTCATACTTGCCCAATTGAAGGTACGTACATTTTTTGAAATCTGCCCCGCGGTAGCCAGTGCCACGGCCGTCGACGGACACTACAATATAGCCTTCCTGGGCAAGGTACTGAAACCACATATAGTACTGACCGAGACTAGCATCGACCGTTTGGCTGCCCGGCCCACCATACACAAACATCAATACGGGGTATTTCTTCCGTGCGTTGAAGTCGGGTGGCCGAATCATAAATCCGTTGAGGGAATCCCCGGAGGGACCAGTGAAAGAAAAAAACGAACGGGGGACCATCCGGTATTGAGCCCATTGATTGCGCAGTGTCTGGTTGTCTTCTAATACCCGTATTTCCCGACCGTCGCTGTGGTGGAGCGACCAGACCGCCGGGCTGTTGATGTCGGTATGCTGCCGGATGTAGTAGCGGAATGTAGAGGAGAAGAATGCCCGAGTTTTGCCCCGTTCCGGGCCGGGTAAAGGCCTTGCAGCCGATCCATCGAGAGATTGCACAAACAATCGGCGCTCCATCGGGGTAGGGTCCGCGAGGGAATAGTAAATTTGGTTGGTCGACTCATCTACCCCGTAGAAGTCGGTGACGTCGCGGTGGGGTTGACTCAAAACACGGATTTCGCGGCCGTCGATTTGGTGGAGGTACAACTGCTGAAAACCGCTTTTCTCACTGCTCCAGATAAATTCGCGACCATTTTTGAGGAAGGTGAGGTCATCGAGGATATCGACCCAGGTCTGGGCACTGTCGGTGTGCACCACTTGGGTGGCGGTCGACCTCGGGTCGGCCATCACCAATTCCACCCGGTTCTGGTGGCGATTCACCCGCTGAAACCAACAGCGGTTCGGATCGGTGGTCCACCCCGCCCGTGCGATGTACTGGTCGACCTCAGACCCGACATCTAATTTCTGCCGAGTGCCGCTTCCCAGTTCATATGTATGTAGCTCCACCACGGCATTTTTTTCACCCGCTTTCGGGTACTTAAAGTGATAGGGCTCCGGGTATAGGCCATTGAATAGGGGCATCACAAATTCAGGCACCTCCCGCTCGTCGAATCGGTAGTAAAGCAGACGGCGGCTGTCGGGCGACCAGAAGAAAGCGCGGGTGAATCCAAACTCTTCTTCGTACACCCAATCCGTCCCCCCGTTGATGATTTCATTGACCCGACCATCAGTTGTAATTTGGATTTCAGTATACGTACTTAAATCGGTTATAAACAGATTGTTGTCGCGCATAAACGCAATTTTATCTCCATCGGGGGCGAACTGTGCAAAGGCCTGTTTGTCGCCCAAACTCAAGTGGTTGATACGCCCCGAGCGGAGGTCCACCACATAGTTGATTTCGCGCGATGAGTAGCGGTAGATGGGTTCGGTTTCGGTCGACAAAAGCAACCGCTGTTCTCGTGAACAAAAATTGTAGTCGTCGAATTCGAGGGTGTCGCCCGATACGGGGTCTATGAGTTGGCCCGCACGGAAGAGGGTATCCACTGGCTTACCTGAGGCATAGGCATAGCGGATGATGTGGCCTTTGGATACCGCGGTGTAGTGCTCACCGTCGGTCATTGATCGCAGTCCGCTCACACCGCGCTGACTAAATTTGGGACTGGCGAAGATGTCCTGGAGCTCCAGCTTTTTTAGGGTTTGCTTCTTTCGGGGTTCCGCCGCACGCGTTTCAATGTTTAGCAACGACAGACAACCTAAAAGGAACAATCCCAGCACAAAGTGGCGGGGTGTTGCTATGGATCTTAAGTGTATTATACCCGGACTGCGGTGGTTTTGACTTGAACCGGGGTATAATGGGGCAGGGCGTTCATTAAAAAAAGTGGGTGCCGAAGCACCCACCGATGGAACAGGAAATTTTGAGTTCATGCCTGTGCGGATTGGGGTAGGTCGCCAAAATACGCAAAATCCCCACAGATGAACTGATTGCTTACTCCTCTAAGTGGAGCTCTTTGATGACTTCCACCGCTTGGTTGCCGGATTTGTCGGTCGCCTCAAAAACGATGTGGTATTCGCCGGTGTCGACCGAGGCCGGGATCACAAGCATTTCGTTCACATTAGCGCTCAGTCCGCTGATGGGGTACACCTTGGCCCACTCCCAACTGGAAGTGGGGGATGACAGGCGGTGACCGTGTCCGTCGGCTGTGTGTATTTCGATGCGGGAGTTGAGCAATTCTTTGTTGTCGCTGTACGATGCACTCAAATCCAATGTATCGCCCGGATGTGCATCTGCATGATCCGATGCGGGATTCAGTACTGTGATAACTGGCTTTTCCTTGTCGGCATCGTCTTTGCCGCACGAGAAGAGCAAGGGTGTGGTGAGCGCTACCAATAGGGCTGAGCGCAGAAGGGAGTGGGAAAAAGAATGGATCATAAAAGTAGAGGGTCTATAATGCAACAAAGTTGCACAATTTTTTACTTTGTGCAACCTTGTTGCAAAAAAAAACTGGATATTCTTACTTCACCTCTTCAAAATCCACATCGGTCACCTGCTCTGAGTCCTTGGAGCTGGTCGATCCACCGTTACTAGGGTTACCAGCATCTCCGGCCTCCTCGGGTGAACCTGCTTCCTGGGTGGCTTTGTACATTTCGGTCGAAGCTGCTTCCCAGGCCTTGCTGAGTCGCTCTGTGGCTGTTTCGATGGCCGGAAGATTACGTTCCCCGTGGGCCGACTTAAGTTCATCGAGCGCCGAGCGGATTTCCGACTTCTTTTCATCGGGCAATTTGTCGCCATACTCAGTCAGTTGCTTTTCGGAGGAGAAGATAAGGTTGTCGGCCGCATTGAGCTTCTCGGCTTCGTCGCGGAACTGTTTGTCGCGCTCAGTATTAGCATGTGCCTCTTGTTTCATCTTTTCGATGTCCTCCTTGCTAAGCCCCGATGAGGCCTCAATGCGGATCTTCTGTTCCTTGCCAGTAGTTTTGTCCTTGGCCGAAACATTCAGAATGCCGTTTGCGTCGATGTCGAACGTTACCTCTATTTGCGGCACCCCGCGGGAGGCCGGTGGAATGCCGTCGAGGTGAAAGCGGCCGATGGTCTTGTTGTCGCTCGCCATGGCGCGCTCGCCCTGCAATACGTGGATTTCGACAGAGGGTTGGTTGTCGGCAGCTGTACTGAACACCTGGCTTTTCTTGGCTGGGATGGTGGAGTTGGCCTCGATCAGACGGGTCATCACATTGCCCATGGTTTCGATGCCGAGCGAGAGGGGGGTCACGTCGAGCAGCAATACGCCCTCAACATGTCCGCTCAATACGCCTCCCTGAATGGCGGCGCCGATGGCAACTACTTCATCTGGGTTCACCCCCTTGGAGGGCTTACGGCCGAAGAATTGCTCTACTACCTCCTGAATCTTGGGGATGCGGGTGGAGCCGCCCACCAGGATCACCTCGTCGATCTGACCCACCTGAAAACCGGAGTCTTTCATAGCCTGGCGACAGGGTTCCAAGGTGCGTTGGACCAGTTTTTCAGCGAGCTGTTCAAATTTGGAGCGACTCAGTTTTTTCACCATGTGGCGAGGTACATTGTCGACCACTGTTATATATGGCAGGTTGATTTCGGCCTCGGTAGAGCTCGATAATTCAATTTTAGCTTTTTCTGCTGCTTCTTTGAGGCGCTGAAGGGCCATTGGGTCTTTGGTGAGGTCAACTCCCTCGTCGCTGCGGAACTCATCGGCCAGCCACTGAATAATCACCTGGTCGAAATCGTCGCCCCCGAGGTGGGTGTCGCCATTAGTGCTCTTCACCTCAAAGACACCATCGCCCAGTTCCAGGATGGAGATGTCGAAAGTGCCTCCCCCGAGGTCAAACACGGCGATTTTAACATCGCTATTCTTTTTATCGAGTCCGTATGCCAGTGCCGCTGCGGTGGGCTCGTTCACGATCCGTTCTACTTTCAGGCCCGCAATCTCACCGGCCTCTTTGGTGGCCTGGCGCTGGGCGTCATTGAAATAAGCGGGCACGGTAATCACCGCTGAGTCTACCTCGTGACCAAGGTAGTCTTCCGCGGTTTTCTTCATTTTCTGAAGGGTCATAGCCGAAATTTCCTGAGCCGTGTAGAGTTTGTCATCGATTTTCACACGCGGAGTGTCGTTATCGCCCCGGGACACCTCATAGGCCACATACTTAAGCTCTTCCTTCACCTCCGAATGCTTGCGGCCCATAAAGCGCTTTATCGATGCAATCGTTTTTGTGGGGTTGGTGATGGCCTGCCTTTTGGCGGGGTCGCCTACTTTGATTTCTCCGTTCGGCATAAAGGCAACCACGGATGGGGTGGTTCTGCGGCCTTCACTATTCGGGATCACAACATATTCGTTGCCTTCCATAACGGAAACGCAGGAGTTGGTGGTTCCCAGGTCGATGCCAATGATTTTTTTCATGATTTGAATTTAATTTTGGTTTTCGACCATTCAGGCAATAGTAATGCCATTAGGTAGTTCCGTAGCAATTGAAGGCCAATGTGGCGCAGTATGAAGGATGTGTAAGAAATTTAGGCCGAAAACCACTTAACGTTTCTGCCAATTTGTCAGAAAACGCGCATTTAATGCCTTGATAAGGCCACCATTGGAGAGAAAAGGGCCCCTAATTAGGGCACGAAATTCAGCTGTGGGTATTTGATCCGCAGGCTGTCGGTGCCGTTGCCCCCCATGGCTTTGCGGAAGAAGTTACTGCTGTAGGGGTATCCGGGTGAGGATTCCACGTCCTTGCGGTTGGGAATGCTCCGGCGGAACGCGTAGAGCCCAAGACCGTTGTCGACATTCGTGTAGGTTGGCCGCACATCCACAAGGCTGGAGCTCGGACGGTTGATTTGCAGGAAATTGTTGAGGTACTGGTCGGCGAAGTCGAAGATAAACAAGGTGCCACGCAGTCGGCGGTTCACGCTGTCGACCGCCGGAATTGCCGAATTCATAAAGGCGAAAAGATTGTTGCCACGCAGAAAGAGTGGAATCACAACAGCGGGATTTTCGACCTGCTGACTGGGGTAGGCCACCCAATCCACATGCTTCAGGGCCAAGCCGGGTGTATCGCCGGGGGTAACGGTAAAGCGATTCCACTCATCGTAGAACACCCTCAGGGTGAGATCGAAAGTTTTGGCGTTAAGGGGAATGCGGGGCTTCACCTGCGAGGGGGCAGCACTCCAGTTGATGCCGTTGTAGTTGGGTGGCAAAGGGGTATTGGGTGGAAGGGCAAAGCTGATGACGCCATCGCTACCGAAGCCTCCGATGGGCCCCCCATAAATAGCGTTGATGTCGTAGGGCTCTCTAGGGGCCGTCACCACCACGCCTCCCGGGGTTGTAATTTGGAGGGTATAGGTAAAACTCGAATCGAGAAATCCGGGTGACCGGAAGCGGTAGAGCAGCATATCGGGGTGGGCAAATAGTCCGGGTTCCATCAAGGCGGTGTCGACCGACTCACATAAATAGGTTTCAACCGTTTGATTGTTGCGCTGTTTGAGGATCTTAACAGTGAGGTTCTTGTAGTAGATCGAGTCTTGTATGGAAGCAATCACAAAGGCGTCGCGCTCTTTATCGAGAAACGCCTTGTGGATTCGGATGTAGTGTTCTTGCTCGTCGGTCCGCAGCAGTGCCATCACAAAGGTGGTTTCCTTCCAATCGGCCGTTACGTCGATTTCGGTAGAACAGGAGGGCAGCAGGCGCTGGAGGAAAAGCAGCGACAGCAGTAAAAGGAGTAGACGGGAATGGGCGAGGGTACGGGTTTGGGATGGGACCACAGCGGATGGGGTAAGGGCGAAAGTGCAAAAATAGAAATATGCGGGCATGTTTGGCATCTGTTTATGGTATTTCGAAAAATAAAGCGGATTTTGTGACCGATTTGGCGTGCCCCGCGCTCACGCAGATTACACCGTTCGCCCTCCAATCCCACGATATGTCTGTTGCCACCCCTGAATTTCGTAAGGTTACCACCCACTCCCTGCTTGAGATGAAAGAACGCGGTGAGAAAATCAGCATGCTCACGGCCTACGACTATTCATTCGCGCTTATGCTCGATGCTGCCGGCATCGATGTACTGCTGGTGGGCGATTCAGCATCGAACGTGATGGCGGGCCACCAAACGACCCTTCCCATAACCCTGGATCAGATGATCTACCACGCCGGCTCGGTCGTTCGGGGAGTGGAACGCGCCCTCATTGTGGTGGACCTGCCCTTTGGTTCCTATCAGGGAAATTCAAAGGAGGCGCTCCAAAGCACCATAAGAATCATGAAGGAGTCAGGGGCCCATGCCGTGAAACTCGAAGGTGGATCGGAGGTGTTGGAATCGATTGAACGCATCCTCACCGCGGGGGTGCCGGTGATGGGCCACCTGGGCCTCACCCCGCAATCGATTTACAAATTCGGCACCTACAGCGTTCGGGCACGGGAGGAGGAGGAGGCGGAGCGACTCAGGCGCGATGCACATGCACTTCAAGAAGCGGGTTGCTTTGCACTCGTTCTCGAGAAAATTCCCGCACCCCTGGCCCGGGAGGTTGCCGAATCGCTGTCGATCCCCGTCATTGGCATTGGTGCCGGCAGTGGGGTAGACGGACAAGTGCTTGTGGTGCACGACATGCTGGGCATTACGCATGAATTTCACCCCCGGTTTTTGCGGCGCTACCTCAACCTTTACGAGCAGATCGGTAGCGCGGTGCGCAACTATGTTTCGGATGTAAAATCAGGCGATTTTCCAGGACCGGGCGAACAATACAACTCCTGAACCTGATTTATGCGTTCTGATAATCCCCACACACCACTGGTGTTGTATGAAGACAACCACCTCATCGCTGTGGGTAAGCCCGCGGGTATGCTCACACAAGGCGACGACAGCGGAGACCCCGCGCTGACCGACTGGGTGGGATCTTATTTAACCCATAAATACAACAAGCCGGGGGACGCATTCGTGGGACTCATACACCGGATCGACCGTCCGGTGTCGGGACTCGTACTCCTGGCGCGCACCAGCAAGGCATTGGAACGCATGAACAAACAATTCCACGACCGCCTCGTGCAGAAGAAATACCTGGCGGTGGTAACCGACAAGCCCCGCCCGGAGGAGGGCATACTGGTGCATTACCTCAAGAAAAACACCGATAAGAATGTGGTTAGGGCCTATGAAAAGGAGGTGCGCGACAGCAAACGGGCCGAGTTGTTCTACCGTGTTGTGCAGTATGGAAGCAGCCGCAGCGTGGTGGAGGTCATTCCCAAAACAGGCCGCCCCCACCAAATCCGTGTACAGCTGTCAACGCTGGGACACCCTATCCTGGGCGATGTGAAATATGGTGCGCCGAATCCCCTGCCCGGACATCGGATCGCCCTCCATAGTTGGCGCTTATCGTTCGAACATCCCGTAACCCTACAGCCACTAACCCTGGAATGCCCGGTTCCGGAAGGTGAACAGCTCGATTGGTAGGCGATGAGGTTCTAAACGAACACTCATTCCTATGGATCTAATGTGGAGATGTTTTATTTCAAGTGAAAAATATCGAATTTGGGTATTTTTACTATTTTCTCTTTCTTCATCTTCAGGGTGAGAAAATTATGGCCTTGTACAATAGAATTTAGTCCACTCTGAAAGCGTACGGCCAAATCTACATCACTCGATGGATTTTCAAGGCCGAATGCCATAGATTCAAATAAACTAAGCTCCTGCACGTTATGTGTTCATTATAGTCAGCATAGGGAGTGAATGTCGGCCAAATGTTTGTGGATTAGGGTGTTATGGTTTTGGAGAATGAGTAATTCCTAGTGCAATGGAAACAACATAATGGGAAAATGGGTTATGGGTAAAAAAACAGAAATCAAAGAAAATGGTGTACTTCTTCGACCTGATTCGGGTCGATATGCATGCCAAACAGCGATGCTTTCTCACAAAATCCCTCGCGCTTGTCGGTCGTTAGGTAGCGCACCCTCCCGGCTGTGGTGCACCGCGAACGAATCTCGGGATGCCGCTCCAGGTAGGTGTTCAATTTTTCGGCGATCAGGGGACCTTGTTCGATAATTGAAACACCATTGGGGGCATGCCGACGGATTACGTCAATCAGCAGGGGGTAGTGGGTGCAGGCGAGCAGGACAGCATCGATGCGGGGGTCGGCATCAAAAAGCCGTCGCAGGTCACGGTCCACGAAATATCGGGTGCCATCTGAATCGAGCTCACCTACCTCAACCAGCGGTACCCAAAGTGGACATGCATGCTGCGTTACGGTCAATTCGGGGAAGAAGTGCCCGATTTCGATGGGGTAGCTGTTCGATATCACCGTGCCGGGTGTGGCCAAAATGCCCAAATGTCCGCTACGGGTGAAGTTGCCCGCCTCCTCCGTGCTGGGTCGGAGCACACCGAGGATTTTTCGGTCTGGGGCGACCGTCGGAAGCCATTCCTGCTGCAGGCTCCGCAGTGCCTTGGCCGATGCCGTATTGCAAGCCAAAATCACCAATGCGCATCCCCTCGAAAACAACTCCGAAACCCCCTCACGGGTGTAGCGCAGCACGGTCTCAAAGGAACGGGTGCCATAGGGCACGCGCGCCTGGTCGCCCAGGTAGAGGTAGTCGAACAGCGGCTGGCGCCGGGTGAGGTGACGCAACACTGTGAGTCCACCCAGTCCTGAGTCGAACACACCGATGGGACCAGCAGCAGGGGCCGGGGGAATTTGGCCATCAGATTTGGTATACAGATCGGGCTGAGACTTGTTGATTGGGTTCATACGTGGTCGCTTGGGTTGAGGCACATCAAAAAGAGTGATAATTAAATAACCACTTATATATTATTACATAAAACACATCATATCAAACTATGAATTGGATCACCGATGCTGCCCACAGTTCCATTCAGTTTAAGGTTCGGCATCTGTTGATTAGTACCGTCAACGGTACTTTCACATCGTACCGCGCTCAGGTGACTTCGGAGGGCGATAATCTGTCGAAGGTACAGGTGCAGTTTGAGGCCGACGTAGCGTTGGTGTCGACCGGACAAGCGGATCGCGACAAGCACCTTCTTTCGGAGGATTTCTTCTACGCGGAAAAGCACCCGCATATTCGTTTTTAGGGGGTCGAGGTAACTAGATGCAGCGACCGTTCCTATATTATGCATGGCAACTTGAGCATCCGCGGGGTGAGCCTTCCGGTCGACCTTGACGTCGACGTAAACGGCATCGCGAAAGACCCCTATGGTAACACCAAGGCGGGACTCACCATACTCACACGCATAAACCGGAAAGATTTTGGTCTGAATTTTCATGTGTTGAATGAGGCGGGTAATCTGTTGGCGGGTGATGAGGTGCGCATAGAGGCAGAGGTGCAGTTGGCCCGTCAGACCACGGCTTGATCAGCGCTTCGGGCCGGGTTTGGTGAGCAGGGAATCCTTGAGGTTGAGCCATTCGAGGGCTGACTTCCACCGAACCTGATGCTTTTCCGCATCGGTCCAGTGCATTTCGCCCACGATGCCACCGGGTATCGACTCACCCAGGGGAAACGGATAGTCGGAACCCACACAAATCCGGTTGTGACCGATGAGTCGTGCTATGTAATCGAGCATCTCGGGGTCATGTACCAGCGAATCGAGCCAAAAGCGTCCGAGGTAGTGACGGGGAGAGATAGGATTGTCGACCGCCACCAGGTCGGGCCGTACCTCAAAACCGCGTTCGATGCGCCCAAAGGTGGCTGGAAACGACCCGCCACCGTGGGCAAAGGCCACCCTTAACCTGGGGAATTTCTCGAATACGCCGGCAAACAACATACTACAGATGGCAAGAGAGGTTTCGGCGGGCATCCCTACGAGCCATGGCAGCCAGTAACGCTGCATTTTGTCGTGGCCCATCATTTCCCAGGGGTGCACGAACAGGGCTGCTCCGATGCGCTCTGCGGCCTCATAAAAGGGGAGTAGTTCGGGTTCCGATAGGTTCCATTCGTTCACATGCGAGCCAATTTCGATGCCGGCCAAGCCCAATTCCTTCACACAACGCTCCATTTCCTGAATGGCCAGCTGTGGGTCTTGGAGGGGCACAGTGCCCAGGCCGATGAAGCGGTGGGGGTGTCGGCCTACGGTCTCCGCGATGTGTTCGTTGAGGTAGCGACTGGTGTCGAGCGCATCCTGGGGGCGGGCCCAATAGTGAAACATCACGGGGATGGTCGACAGTACCTGCATGCGCACGCCGTCGCGGTCGCAGTCGCTGATCCGCTCATGGTCGTCCCAGCAATTGGCGTTGATTCGGCGGAAGAGGGTGTCGCCCTGCATCATATGGGCACAACCCGGGCACGATCCGAGTTGGTGTTCGAGTCTGATGAAGCTGCCGTAGCCGAAGCGAGCGGCCCAATTTGGCAACTGTTCGGGGATGATATGGGTGTGGATGTCGATGGTGGGGGCGTGACCGAGGTGACCGGGGGGCAGGTCGGATCGCGAGCGGCGTTTGTTGGCCATGGGGGTGGTCATGTGTCCGTTCGGTTTGGGGTGTTGGGTAGGTCTGCTACACGAAGCGGGGGTCGCTTTCCATAATGTGGCCACATACGCCACAGGTGCGCAGAGCTTCGCTGCCGTAGTATTCCTTGAAGTGGGGGATGAAATCGGTCTCGATGTTTTGCAAGCTGAAGTAGGCCGCATGCAGGGGGTGGTTGCACTGCTCACAAAACCACATCAGTCCGTCGCGCAGTCCGAGTCCCACCCGAACCCGCTCCACCACCAATCCGATCGAGCCATCACTGCGCACCGGCGAGTGGGGTACGCCGGCCGGGCACAGGAACATATCGCCAGGTCCGAGCTGCAAGTCGCGGCTTTGTCCGTCCTCCTGTATGCGAACCGTAATATAACCCTCTAATTGGTAGAAGAGCTCTTCTGTTTCGTTGTAGTGGTAGTCTTTGCGGGCGTTGGGACCGCCCACCACCATCACGATGTAGTCTTTGCCCAGGGGGTATAGGTTTTTGTTGGCAACCGGGGGCTTCAGCAGGTGGCGGTTTTCGCTGATCCACTGCGCCAGATTAAAGGGAGGTGCTATGGCCATGGGGTGTGGGGTTTAAATCGCCAAAATAGGAAGGAATTACTAAATCAAAACCATCAACCAGCTTCGATCAATCAATTAACGACTTCAGCGCGCCCTTGAACAATTCTACTCCCCCAACACCTTAAGTGCGCGCTGCAGAACGAGATCGCGGCGGTGGAGTACCCGGTGGAAGCCCTCCGAGTTGTAGAGTTGCCGCCCCAGGTAGGCTTTGAGCCAATGGGCGATTTCTGCTTGTTCCGACTTCCACTGCGGTGCGTTGGGGGAGAAGTCGTCGAGCCGGGCGAATGAAGGTAGTCCACCCAACACTGCGGGCGGGAGGCTGTTTTGGGCTGCGAAACCAGCGGCGCTGCCCGCTGCGGTGAGTTCATTTCTGTAGCGGTCGGAGCAGTAGTAGCTGTAGCGGATGAGCTCGCCACTGCTGATTAAGCTGTAGAGCAGGCTGCCGAGCTTCGGGCCATCCTCTGTTACCACGCTGTCGGGCATGATACCGCCTCCGGCGAATACGCTGCGACCACCGGTAGTTCGGTAGCGGGTGGAATCACTACCTGAAGCATTCTTTGCCTTGCGTGCATCCCCCGATTCTCCCTTTCCTTTTTTATCCCCCGAGCCCTTCTTTTCCCCCGCATCCCTCACATCCACCATTTCATCGTCGGGCCATTCGAGTCCCAGGTCTTCATAAGGCTTTTGTATGCAACGGCCGCTTGGGGTGTAGTAGCGGGCTACGGTGAGGCGCAAGCCGGCGCCGCCTTGCAGGTCGAACTGCTCCTGCACGGTTCCCTTTCCGAAGCTGCGGCGACCCATCACCAGTCCCCTGTCCCAATCCTGCACGCTCCCTGCGATGATTTCACTGGCCGAGGCCGATCCTTCGTCGATCAGCACCAGCATCGGTCCCTGTTCAAAACGACCATTACGTGAGGCCTTGAATTCCTCACGCGGTTTCGTGCGCCCCTCTGTGTAGGTGATAAGCTTGTTGCCGTCAAGAAACTCATCGGCCAATTCGGTGGCGGCGTTGAGGTAGCCACCGGGGTTGCCCCGCAGGTCGAGAATCAACTGTTCAATTTTCTGTTGCCGGTTGAGGCGGTCGAAGGCCTCCCCGAATTCCTGCATGGTGGAAGCGGCGAATTTATTGAGGCGGATGTAGGCCGTTCCCGGTTTGATGTGGTAGGCGAGGTCGAGACTGTGGATGGGGATTTTATCGCGCACCACGGTGAACTGCATGAGGGTAGGTTGACCGCTTCTATGGATGCCCAGTTTCACCCGGCTGCCTTTTTTCCCTCTCAGCTGGCGGATCACCATTTGGTTGGTGAGTTCGGGTCCGCCCATGGCCTTGCCGTCGACCTCCACGATTTTGTCACCCGCCCGTATGCCTGCCTGCTCGGAGGGACCTCCGGAAAGTGCAGCCACCACGAGCACGCTGTCGTTGAGCCGGGTGAATTCCACGCCTATGCCTTCGAAGGAGCCCTCAAGGGGTTCGTTGGCCGCCTGCAGATCTTCAGCGGGTAGGTAGGCGCTGAAGGGGTCGAGTTGCGCCAGCAGCGCGTCGATGGCCGGTTTGTGGAGGGAGTCGACTGCAACCGAGTCTACATACACCTGTTCGATCAGTGAGAGTACTTCCTCCAAGGGATTGGAAGTGGTCGATTCAGGTGTGGGGCCGAGTGGACCACCACTGTTGAGGCGGTAGCCGGCCCACATGCCCAAGAGGGTGGTGAGTCCGAGCAGCAAGGGCAGGCGCCAGCTACTGATGCGGCGCGCTGGGGCTCCATGAGCTCCGTTCGTGGTGGGTTCGGAGGGTTCGGATGAGGTGGGTTGGGTTTCCAGAGGGATTGATCGATTGAATAAAGAAAAAGCGCCTGCAAAAATGAGGTTATTTTGGTGAACCTAATGCAATGTTTCTCATTTTTGTGCGGATAAGTAATAAGTTTCAACATACCCGTCATAATGCCCGATAGTCCAAACCAAAAGCCCAGGCGCAGGTCGCCCAAAACCGTGACGCCTGGCTGCATCAGTGCATCAACCGAAGCGGATGCCAGGACTACCGAGCAAGCCTCGGCCTACCGCAACTTCGACCACTTGTCGATTCGCTCCATGTTGCGGGTTATGAACCGCGAAGACCGCAGTGTGGCCCGGTCGGTGGGCAGGGCATTACCCGAAGTCGAAAGGCTGGCGGAGGCCATCTACCGACAAATGAATGCAGGTGGACGCTTGTTCTATCTCGGTGCCGGCACCAGCGGGCGCCTGGGTATTGTAGACGCGAGCGAATGCCCGCCCACCTTCGGGGTGGAGTCCGGGCGGGTGGTGGGACTCATAGCAGGGGGCGATGCCGCCATCCGCAAAGCGGTGGAATTCGCCGAGGACCAGCCCGATGGGGGATGGAACGACCTGCAAGCGCATCATGTAGGGTCCGGCGATGTGGTGGTGGGACTGGCAGCATCGGGTACCACACCTTATGTGGTGGGGGCACTGGCCGAATGCCGTCGACGAAATATCCCCACCGGGTGCATCACCTGCAACCAGAACAGCCCCCTGGCGGCGCAGGCCGATTACCCCGTGGTGGTGGTGGTAGGCCCCGAGGTCATCAGCGGCTCAACACGCCTCAAAAGTGGTACCGCACAGAAGTTCGTACTCAACATGCTCACCACCACGGTAATGGTGCGCCTCGGCTATGTACGAGGCAACCGCATGGTGCACATGCAGCTCAGCAACAATAAGTTGTGGGATCGCGGCATCCGCATGCTGCGGCAGGAATACCCGATCACAGAAGCCGAAGCCCGGCGCCTGCTCAACATACATGGCTCCGTCGATGCTGTTATGCGCCAGCTCGAGTCGCAACCGCCAACCGGTCCGAATGCACCACATTGAGCCCTTTTATCGGTGGGTCGACGAATACAACGCCTGCGAGGATAAATATTCACCATTCTACGGGCGGGCCTATTCCGAATCCCAGTACACCCACAGCATCTACAACTACCTTATCCACCCCCAATGGGATGAATTCGGGTCGGAGACCCTGTTCATGAAAATTCTGTATGTCGACTACCCCGACGGTTTTGCGGTGCTCGAGTTCATCGGTGAATGGAACGATGCCGTAAACAACGACGTCATGCAACTCAAAACCGAGGTGCTGGAGGTGCTCCTGCGCAACGGAATCCGGAAGTTCCTGCTTCTGGGGGAACGCGTGCTCAATTTCCACCCGTCCGACGATTGCTACTATGAGGACTGGTTTCAGGATGTCGATGAAGGATGGATCGTGGCGATCAACTTTCGCGATCATGTGCGCGAGGAATGGAGCCGCTGCGGCATTGATCAATATGTGCACTTCGGGGGCGAACTCGACGAAATGCCCTGGCAAAAATACCACCCCACCGAACTGTTTCGCCATGTCGATGGTTTGGTGAATCGTCGGCTTACATTCTGATTTTTTATAGGCTTATGCATGCCAGCGCAGGTTCATCCAGCACCCAAACAGCCATAATCCCAATCCATTCAGCACCAAAACCATTCCACTTAGCCCGAATACAAACCACTCAGCCCGAGCATAAAAAAAAGACTGAAATCTCATACCCGAGCATCAATCTAATCGATAGATCCTCACGGCTAAGCTTCAACCAAAACCACAGAAATCCCGTACCTGCGCATCACCCCAGAATGACCGCGAACATCAACGGAACGACAAAACGAGCATCAAAATTGAACGCACCGAGTATCAACCTAAACCAATAAAAATCCCGCAACTTAAAAGTGTCACGACCGCAATTCAACAGCAACCAAAGTGTAGGCACCGACGATGCTCCCAAGGTGCGTCTCAGCGGAGCCGCCCTGAGCCGATTCCTGCAACTCCTTAGATACATGCGGCCCTACCGCAGCGCGTACTTCCTCGGACTTCTTATGCTGGTGCTCTCGAGCCTTTCGTCGCTCTCCTTTCCATGGCTCATGGGGCAGCTTATCGATACCTCCCTCGGACAACTGCCATCGAACCGCGAAGGCCTGCCGGGGGTAGGAGGGGGCCCATCGGTGTCGTGGGACCTCAACGGGCTCGCCTGGGTACTAGTGGGTGTACTCGTCCTGCAGTCTATCTTCTCCTTCGCGCGGGTTTACCTCTTCGTGCGTGTGGGCGAGTCTACCCTGGCCGACCTCAGACGCGATACCTATGAACATCTGCTGCGCTTGCCCATGGAATTCTTCGGGTCGAGGCGGGTAGGTGAACTTAACTCACGGCTATCGGCCGATTTATCGCTCATTCAGGACACGCTAAGCACCACCCTTGCCGAATTGCTGCGCCAGACCGTGGTGCTGGTGGGTGGACTAGCATTATTGGCGTCGACCAGTGTTCGGCTGATGGGGTTCATGCTCGCCATACTCCCCATTTTGGTGCTTTTGGCCGTGGTTTTTGGTCGCTGGATCCGCAAGGTGGCCCGCGCAGCGCAAGACGAATTGGCCGATGCCCAAACCATCGTGGAGGAAACCCTGCAGGCTATTGGCAGCGTGAAAGCCTACGCCAATGAGGATTACGAAACCCAGCGATTTAAGGGCAAGATGAGGTCGGTTGTGAAGTTGGCCCTCCGGGGTGCCCTGTTCCGGGCTGCGTTCACAAGCTTTGTGATCCTCGGGCTGTTCGGGAGTATAGTAGCGGTCATCTGGTTTGGTGCGCTTATGGTGCGCGACGGCAGCCTCAGCATTGGTAGCCTCACCAGTTTCGTTTTGTACAGCACCTTCGTAGGTGCCGCCCTGGGAGGCTTCGCCGAGTTGTTTGCCCAGCTTCAACGTACGCTCGGGGCCACCGAACGCGTGCTCGATCTCTTTTCCGAACCCGCCGAGCCCTGGACCGGAGGAACGGCCGATGCATCGAAAATCAAGGGCCACATCGAATTTCAGTCGGTCGACTTCCACTACGCATCGCGGGCCGACGTGCCTGTGCTCAGGCAGGTGAACCTTTCGGTCGCCCCGGGCGAAACCCTGGCCCTGGTGGGAGCAAGTGGCGCGGGAAAATCGACCATCGTTCAGTTGCTGCTCGGATTCTATGCACCCGTGGGCGGCACCGTGCAGGTCGATGGGGTAGAGCCCAGCCATTATGGCTGGTCGACCTACCGACGCAAGCTGGCGGTGGTGCCCCAGGACATCGTTTTGTTTGGCGGAACCATCCGCGAGAACATCGCTTATGGCCGACCCGGTGCTGGCGACGATGAGATTCGCGACGTGGCAGTACGGGCGCACGCCTGGGAGTTTATCGCACAGTTTCCTCAGCAGCTCGATACTGTGGTAGGGGAGCGCGGGGTGCGGTTGAGTGGTGGACAAAGACAACGTATTGCGATAGCCCGTGCCATTCTGCGCGATCCGGTGATTCTAATCCTCGATGAGGCCACGAGTTCGCTCGACAGTGCGTCTGAACGGCTTGTGCAGGCCGGTTTGGAGGAGTTGATGCGCGGGCGAACTTCGGTGGTGGTGGCGCACCGACTTAGTACGATCCGCGGTGCTCACCGGATCGCAGTGCTGCAACAGGGAACGGTGGCGGAATATGGCACCCACGAAGATCTGATGGAGGCCGATGGTCTGTATGCGGGCATGTATCGGCTGCAGATGAGCGGTCGCATTCTGGAGTCGGGGTTGACATCCGATCCGTTGGACCTGCGAGGGTAGGAGTGGTTTTCCACATCCATTTTTTTGTGTAAAACTTTTACCCGTTTCTTTTGTTCGCTGCTCTTCCTTTTGTGGCGCTTATCTTCTATTTTTGCCCCCGTCAAAAACCGCGGGGTGCGGTGGAAACGTAAAGCGAATGAGAGCAAAATTTCATTTTCAAAAATCGGTTGTCTTAAGGAGTGTGGCATCGGGCGTGGGGTTGAGTCCGTTGGTTTCAGTAACTACCTGGGCTCAGGATGTCGCCGATGCGCCGGCAGATTCCGGCTTTGGCTTGTCGCAACTTATCTGGGTTCTCATTTTCATTGCCGCCGCGGTTGGTTGGTTGTTGGTGCGCAGCAGCCGGATGTTGGACGAGGAGTTTCAGGAGCGGGTAGACGCGGGCAAGGCCGATCCAGATCCAGATAAACTAAAGGATGTAGGCATCAAATTCAAGCCCCGCGCCGTGCATGTGGTGGGGGCATTGCTCACCCTGTTCCTCATCGGGGGCATAGGTTGGGGCATCGATGTAGCCTCGTATGTAGGTATACAGCAGGGATATCAGCCTGCTCAGCCCGTAGCGTTCAGTCATGAACTGCATGCAGGGGCGCATCAGATCGCATGTAGTTATTGTCATACGGGTGTGGAGCGCGGAAAAAGTGCCACCATTCCCTCGGTCAATATTTGTATGAATTGCCACAATCAGATCAAGAAGGATGCGCCTGAGATTAAAAAAATTCATGCGGCTTGGGAGCAAAACCGCCCCATCGAATGGATTCGGATTCATAATTTGCCCGATTTCGCTTATTTCAACCACTACCAGCACTACAAAATTGCGGGCATCGAATGCCAGACTTGCCATGGTCCGATCGAAAAAATGCCGGAGGTGTATCAGCATTCGCAGCTCACCATGGGATGGTGTATCAATTGTCACCGCGAAACCAAGGTCGACCTCGACAACGGTTATTACCAGGCTGTTCATGGCGATAAGCCCGCGTTTCAGGCTGCTTTGAAGGAGAAGGGGCTCACCATCGCCAATTTGGGTGGACTGGAATGCTCTAAGTGTCACTATTGATGTTTCGTTTGATAATTCGTTGAACCGAAGGTTACCGCTGATCTACCGTTATGGATAAAACACAACCCAAGTACTGGAGGAGCCTGGCCGAATGGCAGCAGGAGGATTCGTTCCGTGAGGAAGCCTCTCGTGAATTCAAGGAAGAACTACCACTCGAGGAAATTCTCGGATCGGGCAGTTTGTCGCTTTCCTCCAGCCGCCGCGATTTTTTGAAGTTTTTCGGCTTCGGAATGGGGGCCGCCACGCTGGCCGCGTGCACCAAGACACCCGTAAAAAAGGCGATTCCTTTTGTGAATCACCCCGAAGAGATGTCGCCCTCGCTCGCCACCTGGTATGCCACCACCTATTATGATGGCTACGATTATGCCAGCGTACTGGTGAAAACCCGCGAAGGCCGCCCCATTAAAATGGAGGGCAATTCGATGTCGTCTATCACCAAGGGAGGTGTCAACGCCCGGGTTCATGCCTCGGTATTATCACTCTACGATACCACGCGCTACAAAAGCCCCCGCTCGGGCAATCAATCGATTTCCTGGTCTGAATTCGACCAGGCATTTGCCGCTCAGATGGATGCCGCCGCCGGTCGCCCCGTTGTGATGCTCACCCACAGTGTGGTGAGTCCCACCACCCGTCGCCTGATTGCCCAAACAATGGCCAAATACCCCAACCTGCGTTGGGTGTCGTATGATTCCATTTCTGCTTCGGGCATGCTGGAGGCCAATGAAGCCGATTTTGGGCAGGCCGCTTTGCCTTCTTACCGTTTTGCTCAGGCCCGTGTTGTTTTGGGCATCGATGCCGACTTTTTGGGCAATTGGTTGTTGCCGGTCGCCTTCACGCGCGATTACACCCAAAACCGCAAGATCAACCCCGATAAACCGGAGATGTCGCGGCATATACAGTTCGAGTCACGCCTCAGCGTCACCGGCTCCAATGCCGATGTACGCGCAACCTACCGTGCATCCCAGGGGGCTCAGTTGGTGGCCAACCTCTACAATGCTATAGCGAAATTAGCCGGAAAAGCCTTATTGTCGGTTCCCGCTTTGGAGCTGGCTGGCAATTCAATTACGCAATCGGCCGCTGCCCTTTGGAAGGCTAAAGGCCAAGCTTTGGTGGTATGTGGCTCCAACGACCCTAAAGTACAACGGATGGTCAACGGTATCAACCAGATGCTGGGGTCCTATGGAAGCACGATTGATTGGTCGGCCCCTATGTCGATACGGCAAGGCCGCGACCGCGATGTAGAGCAGTTGATGGCTGATCTAAAATCAGGTGCGGTGGCCGGTTTAATCGTTTGTGGTGTCAATCCAGTCTACGATCATCCGAAAGGTAAGGAGTGGGCGGAACTAATGAAAAAAGCCACGGTGAGTGTGGCCTTCGCCACCCAGCCCGATGAAACAGCCGTTTGCGCGCGTCTTATTGGTGCTTGTAGCCACTTTTTAGAGAGCTGGGGCGATGCCGAGCCTGTTGCGGGTCAGTATAGCCTGCAGCAGCCTGCCATTTCACGGCTCTACGATACCCGTTCACTCAACGAATGGTTGCTGCAACTGTCTGGTTCGGGTGAGTCGTCCTACGACGCGTTGAAGTCGACCTGGAACGGACTCGCTTCTGCTTCCGGTGCCATCGATACTGGAGCATTCTGGCGTACCGCCCTGCACAATGGGGTATATATTGGTTCAGCCCGTGCGGGTTCTTCGGTGGTTTACAAAGGCTTTGACAGTTCAGTGGCCTCAGGAATTGCAGCGGGTAAGGCCGATGGTTTGGATTTGGTATTGTACGAAAAATTGAGCTTGGGTAATGGTGCGCATGCGGGCAACCCCTGGTTGCAGGAGATGCCCGATCCGATATCAAAAGCGTGTTGGGACAACTACCTGGCGGTGAATGTGAAGACCGCCCGTGAGAACAACTGGAAAGACGGGGATATGGTGAATGTGAAAGCCGGATCTGTGGAGGTTGAGGTTCCCGTACTGGTTCAGCCGGGTATGCACCCCAGCACTGTTGCCCTTGCAGTGGGCTATGGCCGAAACGATGTGGGTGTCGCCGGCAAGGGGGTTGGCGTTAATGCCTTCGCTTTTATGCAGTCGGGCGACCACCGTTCATCGATTATTTCGGGCGTACAGGTAAAGGCTACGGGTCAACATACAGAATTGGCCCAAACCCAAACCCACCATACCATTGAGGGGCGCAACATTATGAAGGAGACACACCTCGACCGCTACATGGCCGACCATGCCGACGGTAATGTTCGTCCGTATGTCACCCGCAAAAAGGCCGACGGCAGCTATGAGAAAGTCTATCCTGGCAAGAGCCGAAATGCGATTACCTTGTGGCAGGACCGCGAGTACGAAGGGCACCATTGGGCCATGGCGGTCGATCTCAATGCGTGTACGGGTTGTGGCGCCTGTGTGGTAAGCTGTCAGGTCGAAAACAACGTGCCGGTTGTGGGCAAGCAGGAAGTCATCAACCGCAGGGAGATGCACTGGATCCGCATCGACCGCTACTACGCTTTTGTGCAAGATGGGGAGCGGATCGACAAGGAAACCGATTACGACCGGATCGGAACCGGTGATCAGGTAGATGTGGTGTTTCAGCCCATTATGTGTATGCAGTGTGACAACGCGCCCTGCGAAACGGTTTGTCCGGTTCTGGCCACGGTTCATTCCGATGAGGGCCTCAACCAGATGGTCTACAACCGCTGCGTGGGCACGCGCTATTGTGCCAACAACTGTCCGTATAAAGTGCGTCGTTTCAACTGGTTCAGCTACATCGACAACCCCAAATTCAATACGAATCCCACGCAGACCGATCTTGGACGTATGGTGCTGAACCCCGACGTAACGGTCAGGGCCCGCGGGGTCATGGAAAAATGTACGTTCTGTGTTCAGCGTATACAGGCAGGTAAACTCGACGCCAAGCGCGAAGGCCGTGGAGTGGGTGACGGAGAAATTAAGACCGCCTGCCAGCAGTCTTGTCCGGCCGGAGCCATCGTATTCGGCGATCTCAACGACCCGGAGAGCGAGGTATCGCGTCTGTTCCTCAACGAGCGCTCCTATGGTGTCGTCGAGGAGCTCAACGTGCTGCCCTCGGTCAACTATCTTACAAAAGTCAGAAACCGTGATACAGTAAAATCTTAGTGTTTAATACTATTGCAACAAACGATACGATAAGATGTACGAATCCCCCATCAGGCGACCGCTGATCACCGGTGAGACCAGTTACGCCAAAATCACCGAAGACATTGCCCAGACCGTGGAAGGCAAGCCCACCAAATGGTGGTATCTAGGATTTACTGTTTCGGCTGCCGCCCTTGGCCTGTGGTTCCTAACTGTAGGTTACCTTCTCTTTACAGGGGTAGGGGTGTGGGGACTCAACAAAACGGTCGACTGGGGTTGGGACATCACCAATTTCGTCTGGTGGGTTGGTATTGGTCACGCCGGCACCCTGATTTCCGCGATTTTGCTGCTCTTCCGTCAGAAATGGCGAACCGCGGTGAACCGCTCAGCCGAGGCTATGACCATATTTGCGGTCATTTGTGCGGGTAGCTATCCGCTTCTGCACGCCGGCCGCCCCTGGGTAATTTATTGGGTGTTTCCTCTGCCCAATACCTACGGATCTCTTTGGGCTAACTTCAATTCGCCCTTGTTGTGGGACGTATTTGCCATCTCTACCTATTTAACCGTATCCATTGTGTTCTGGTATGTGGGCCTCATTCCCGATTTGGCCACCATACGTGACCGTGCATCGGGTCTGCGCCGCAAGATATATAGCTTTTTCAGTTTCGGTTGGAATGGTTCTGCCAAAGCCTGGCAGCGCTTCGAAAGTGTGTCCCTGATCCTCGCCGGATTGGCCACTCCGCTCGTTCTTTCCGTGCATTCGATTGTATCGATGGACTTCGCGACCTCGGTAGTCCCTGGTTGGCACACCACCATCTTCCCGCCCTATTTCGTGGCGGGAGCGGTATTCAGTGGGTTCGCAATGGTACTCACCCTGATCATCATTATGCGCAAAGCCATGCGCCTCGAGCAATACATCACCATAAACCACATCGATGTGATGAACAAAATCATTTTGGTGACGGGTTCCATCGTGGGTTCGGCTTACATCACAGAATTTTTCATTGCCTGGTACAGTGCCGTGCCTTACGAGCGCTACGCCTTTATTAATCGTGCTTTTGGTCCCTATTGGTGGGCCTACTGGGCCATGATGACCTGCAACGTGATCACCCCGCAGTTGTTCTGGTCGCAGAAACTGCGCCGCAATATCACCGCGGTGTTCATCATCTCGATTTTCGTGAACATCGGAATGTGGTTTGAGCGATTTGTAATCATCGTTACATCCCTGCACCGCGACTACCTTCCCTCGAGCTGGGTGATGTACTCTCCTTCCTGGGTGGAAATCGGGATGTTCATCGGTTCCCAGGGTCTTTTCTTCACCCTCTTCTTCTTGTTCGCTAAGTTTGCGCCAGTCATTGCCATGGCCGAGGTCAAATCGGTAGCCAAGAGCTCGGCATCACAGTATATCAAGAAGACTGCGGAGAAGGAAGGCGTAGACCTGAAAGAGTTGAATCCACAGGTTGTTGTACCCCAATTAATGGATCAATATGAGTAAGCATTATATTATCGGCGTATTCGGTGATGAGGAGCCCCTGCTTGAGGCCGTAAAGGAGGTTCGCGCCAGTGGTACCCGCATCCACGAAGTATATACCCCTTTCCCGGTGCACGGACTCGATGATTTGCTGGGTTATAAGCGCAGTCGCCTCCCCAAGGCAGCTTTTCTGTTTGGTTGTTTGGGCTTTATCCTGTCCATCACCATGCAGGCCTGGATGTTGGGCATCGATTGGCCCATGAACATCGGGGGCAAGCCGCCCCTCGCCTGGCCCGACTTTGTTCCGGTTTCCTTTGAGCTTACCGTGCTCATCACCGCACTGGGCATGGTAGGCACCTACCTTGTTGTCTGTGACTTTATTCCAGGTAATGAAGCGAAAATACCCGATTTACGGGTCACAAGCCATAAATTTTGTATAGCCATTGAGCGCGAAGGCACCAACGCTGCGGCGGTTACCGCTCTGCTGAATCGTCTGGGTGCCGAAGAAGTGCACGAAAAAGAACTCGAACTATGATCGCAAGGATATTACTACTTAGCTTGTCGCTCTCAGGTTGTGCCCTGATAGCCGACAAAAAAGACCCGGGTTGGGAGTACGCCCCCCAGATGTATGTTTCCGACTCCTATGAGCCCTACAGCCAGGTACGCGAACATACCGTTAATGCCGACGGTAAGAATATGCGCGCCCCTGTTGAGGGTAGTATTCCCCGCTCCTCAACGGGCTACGACAATACGCGGATGGAATTGATGTACAACTACCCCATCCATAAAGACAGCATAGCCGATGCCGCCCGGATTTTGAAGAACCCGCTCGAGAAAAACGAGAAGAATTTGGCCGCAGGCAAATACTTCTACACTTCATATTGCGCGCCATGCCACGGTGAGGCGGGTGCCGGCGACGGCCTGGTGGGTCAGAAGTATGGGGGGGTGGCCAACTACAAGGCATCTAATGTGGTTAACGTTTCGTCGGGCCACATCTATCATGTAATCTCCAAAGGCAAGGGGAGGATGTGGGGACAAGCCTCACAGATTCGTCCGGTCGAAAGATGGCAGATCGTACATTATGTCAACCAATTAAGAGGATATCAGGGAGAATAAACCATGGGACACCACCACGAATTCCATCCTGCCCCCGAGCAGTTCACGCCTTCCGATTCATTGCGCCGCATCCTGATGGGCATGATGGGCATCGGAGTACTGGCCATCGTTTTCGGCCTGTTCACGAACCCGGATCGTTTTTGGGCTAATTTCTTGTTGAACAATTGGTATTTCATGGGTCTGGGCCTGATGGGCACTTTGTTTTTGTCGACTCAGGCTGCGAGCAACGCAGGATGGTCGGCCGGTTTTAAGCGCATCCCTGAGGCCATGGCGGGTTACCTTCCGGTAGCCTATGTGGGTATGGGTGTGCTACTTTTAGCCCTAGTGTTTCACTGGAACCATCTCTACCACTGGGCAGTGGAAGGCATCGCCGATCCGGGGAGCCAACACTACGACGAGATCATCGCCGAAAAGGTGGCCTACCTCAATGTGCCCTTTATGGTGGGCCGCGTTCTGGTGATTTTTACTTTGTGGTATCTGTTTACCCGTGCCATGCGGCGCAATTCACTGCTGGAGGATGAAATCGGCGGGGTGAAGATGCTGAAGCGTAACAAAACCCTTGGTGTGATCTTCCTGCCTGTGTTTGCCGTCAGCTGGGCGATGTCGTCCTGGGACTGGCTTATGAGCCTCGATGCCCACTGGTATTCCACCATATTCTGGGTTTATCAGTTCGCCGCTTCATGGGTAACAGCTATTTCGGTGATTACGTTCACCGTTATTTTGTTGCGCCGTGCCGGACACCTAAAGATGGTGACCAACAACCACCTCCACGATTTGGGTAAGTTTATGTTTGCCTTTAGTATTTTCTGGACCTACATCTGGATTTCACAATACCTGTTGATTTTCTACGCCAACATCCCGGAAGAGACCATCTATTTTCAGGAGCGCTTTGAGCACTTTGAGTTTTTATTCTTGTTCAACATCGTCATCAATTTTCTGGCGCCATTCTTCCTGCTTATGACACGGGGCTCCAAGCGCAACGACGGACTTATGCTGGCTGTTGCGCTGGTGATCATCATTGGTAAGTGGATCGACCTCTACCTCGGAATCATGCCGGGCACCTTGGGTGCGAAAGCAGGAATTGGATTCATCGAGATCGGCATGTTCGTGGGCTTTGCTGGATTATTTGGCTGGGTGTTGGTTAAGGGATTGAGTTCAGTATCCCTCGTTCCTGCCAAGCATCCATTCCTCAAAGAATTTGCCCATCACGAGGTA
>VHAX01000022.1 GCA_016872215.1 Sphingomonadales bacterium
ATACACTTGAACTTAAAAAACGGTTCGAAAATTGCCGAAGATGACGCTGACAACGGCGTGCTTGTCCCGCCGTACAAATGTAAATGGAATGCAAAATATAAAATCACCACTGAGCCGCCACTTGTGGAAATTTGGTGTTATACCCTGTTCTGTTGTCCTTCGTGTTAGTCCGTGATGATTATTTTTTTCGTTGCAGGTTGTTTATTATTCTCTGTCAGCCGAACAAAATATAGACCTGTAGCTAAGCCGTTGCGTTGTATGGTTACCGTATTTCCGCTGATGTTTTTTATTTGATATACCTGTTGCCCGTCTAAGTTGTAAACTGTCAGGGAAGCGGCATTTAAAAACTCATCAGTGTATAAAGTTGTCTGTGCGGAAAAAGGATTCGGATAAATATGTATGCCTTTATTATATCTGTCTTGTTCAGTATGCCCCGTAACGAGATTCACAGCATTAAAAGTGGGCGACATGAACACAAAAGTGCCTGTGCCGTTCGGGTATCTTCCATAGGTAATGTCAGTTCTTTGTGCGGGAAAGGTAACGCTGTCAATAATGGTTCCGTTGGCATAAGAAAGAATCATCTGTTCCCCGCTGCCCGAGAGATTGAATCCGCTGTGAAGTTCACCCGCAAAAACATCATTATCCGCCCAAATAACCGAGTAGCCGTTGGGAGGAATTTTTGTACCTGAAGGACATTGCCACTTGTCGGAATTGGAAAAATCATCTGAGATAAAGAGGTAATCCAGCAGGATCGTATCGTTCGTGGTGTTGTAGAGTTCAACCCAGTCATTAAAATTTCCAAGACCGTTTGTCTGAATGGTGCTGTTCATAGCAGCGATTTCGTTAATAACGACTTCACCGGTGGTGAGTGTGGTATAATCTGTATTTAGGGTGTGCCATTCGTGCTCAGCACGTTGGGGAGAAAACATCCCCGCATTATTATTTTCAGCATAGATGTAGTAATGAATTTCCGGAGAAGAAACCGCGACGGTAGTTCCATAGACGCCGTCACCTGGTGCCCCATCACCGTTCAGTCCATCATCAAACATTTGGATGCGTGAAAATTTATCCATCACAGAACCTCGCAGTCCGCAATAAACGGCATTGGTATTTGAAACGCTGGCTGTGATATAAATTGTAGAATTGATGAGTGGAAAAGTATCGGAGGGCTGAACGTTGGAAATGGCCGGTTGTGTTTGCTGAAATTCGGAGGTGGAGTAAAGGAAAGAAGTTCTTGCGCCCATCAGATTTGTGAGGCCGGGAATAGAGCTGGGGCCGGAGGCGACATTGGTGGTAAGGTTACTTAAAAACTGGGTGTATGTGAAAAAAGCGTTTGCATCTGATTGGTATGCGGTGTCACAAATACTTTGAAGATACTGTGCGGTAGTGTAATAATAGGAGTTTGCAAGAATTTCATTTGCCACAGTCCTCATGTGGGCAATATACATCCGCTTGAACATGGGGACAGACATAAGGTTTTTGATCAGGGGCCAAAGCGAATCGTTTGCGTGAACAATAACAGGAAGGGTTTGCTTTTGTGTCAGAGTCAGATTCATCCCCTGACCCAAATTACTGAAAGTACCGAAAGCACCATTCAGATCCCAGATAATAGGATTGAATTTTCCATTGTGGTCTTTATAAATATAAAAATTGTGCTGAGGACCACCAATATAGCTGTCAAGTATAACCAATGCATGTGTTATTGCAAGCATCCAGAGCGCGCGGTCTACATCCAGTATATTCTCAATGCCGCTGATATTATTCGCAAGAGAATCGCATAGACGCATCAAATCGGCATAGCCATAATCAGATTTCTTGGTATAAGGAGAGAAGTAAAGAGTGCTGTCGTTTCCCCTGAAAACCAAATTGCATCCGCCGTTGTCTGCATAAAAGAAAGAATGATCATTGGAAAGGAAACGCGCCTGAAGGAAATTCTTGGTTACTGCCTCGGTATTCGTGTATAAACCGATGTATTGTCCATTGACATAAACCTGTGCAAAATTGGCGAGGGGAGCATGCATATAGTTTTGCAGAATTTTGTACGTTAAGGCTTCTCGCACAAAAGACGGGTCTCTCCATCCGTTGCTGAGTTTTATGTCTTTATAACCCATGTAATCCTGTGGTATAAAATGGTCTAATTCAATATGGAAAGGGTTTTTAGTATTATTTACATTGTAAGAACTGTTGCCTTTGTATTTCACGCCGGCGCTGTCAAACCGCACCCCGTTTATTTTCACCCATTGCGCCATAGTATATCTGTCGCTGCCTGCTTTTGCGGTGTCAAGGATGTAATCCCAGTTTGCCATAGAAAACTGAATCTCAATTTTCTGAATTGTGTCAATGGCGAAGAGGTTTTGGCACATTCCTTTTACTCCTGTCAAAAGAAAAAGAATGGACATCAAGAGTATTTTATTTTTCATAAACTTTTGTGCTTTTGATTTTCAATTCTTATATTCAAGGCTTTCGTATTGTTAAAAGGATTAAAAAGGGTGATTACCCTAACACAAATTATTCTGTTAAACGGTTTTTTAGCATTAGGCATAATGGTTTGGCGCCTGGCGCAATGGCGGATTTCGGAGCACAAAACTATCCATACAGCACAAAAGTTGATACGAGGTAGAATGTTTAATTAACCGATTCACTCACAATTGTGCCAGGCGCCTGTAGTACGCGTTCGTTATTCTTTTAACAATTTAAGCGTTCTCAAAATATTTCCCTGATGAAATTGTATCATATAAATCCCCTTTACTAAATGCGACAAATCAATTTTTGAATCGTTTAGTTTCCCTGTTTCAATTAATTGTCCTTGTGAACTGAAAATTTTAAAGTCTGAATTCGGGCATACAATACCCACAATATATAGGAAAGAAGCAGATGGATTTGGGTAGATTAAAATGTTTGTTCCCAATATTATCTCATTGCCCGTATTCGAGGTTTCATTGTCCTCAATCATATAGGCCCATACAGGCGCGTAAACCGGCAAATTACCAGTAAAAGGCGTGTGAGCATCCACCACCACTGCATTGTGAAATTTGTCTGGGTCGTTAGCAGGGGTTAGTAAAGTATATAATTGATGCGAATTGTTGTAAGGTGCTGAAGATGCATCAACCAGCACTATATTTCCAAAGCTATTCATCCCATAATTAGCCCAAGTCGTTTGAATTTTATTAAAGTCAACAGCTTCGTCATTCTGGTGTGTGAAACCATAATATTTATGATCAGGGGTTTGTCCATTCCAGGTTATCCAATCAGCAGGTCTGTTAAGTAGACTAATCCAATCCATGGCGGCAAACATGGCAACTCTTTCAACTTGTTTTATTTTTGAGATGATTCCGGCAAATCCACCACCTTGAGAATGCCCACTCACAATAACCTTCCCCCAAAATATTTGATTTCCGCTAAAAAACTGTCCCCAGTTTTCTGTCGGATAGTTGGTATTCAAATACATTAGAAGCTTCAAAGTCCTTCTTTCTATACAGTTGTTTACATCTACATTTACATCTGAATGTCTGTCAGTTCCGTCAAAAACCTCTAATCTGGCTCTGCTGTGGCACGTTGTGTCTGTCGTTGTTAAACAGATTTGATTAATCGCATTGCTGTTTGGGTAAGTTAAACCTATGGAATGATAACCAATGTTTGCAGCGTGTTTGAGTATTTCTCTATAATTAAATGGAACAGCACCTGTACCCGGAAAGAATAGAAATAATTTATTTTTCTGTGTAACATTTTGATTAGTATAAATAAAGTGGAAATTATTTGGTGCACCACTCAAAGGGTCGGCAGTATTAGGTTGAACCAAATGCTCGGCCTGTCCAAACAATAATGTTGGAAAGGTCAATATTACCATAAAATATTTAATCTTATCCACTGTTCTGACGGCTTTCTTCATAATTACGCAAAACTTGTGTTACCCGCTGATGTTATGGTCTTTGAATGATTAGTTTTTCAATATATTTTGTGTTTCCGTCTGTTAGTATTAAAACATAAACTCCGTTTGGAAGGTTGTCAGTTGAAATCACAATGCTTTTATCATCAATATCTTTAAAGGATTTTACGATTTGACCAATTGAAGAATAAATATTTATTTCCGCATCAATAAGATCTAAATCAGATGCTAAATTAAGGGTATTATTTGTTGGATTAGGATACAATAAAATTTTGTTGGTTGGATTTTCTGAAACAGAAGTGGTAGTCAATATAGAATCGGAAACTATATGGCAGGTTGTAGATAGTCCGTTCGCTTCTCCGGGCTGCCAATTAGGATAGTTTTGTTCTACCCATCCGGTCAGATCAAAATAATAAAGATTATTAGGCACCGTAAAATCAATAAGCATAATACGTGAAAACGGATTTTGATTTCCGGTTTGGTTATTACACATAACTGTTGCTAAAATGGTTTTGTCTGTTCCGCAAAATTCAACGTATTTTGTTCGGTAGGCATTACAAACGTCTGTTGATGGATTAAAATATTGAATTGAATTTGGAAGCTGAGATGGAGGTAAGGGTTGAAACAATGGTAATGTGTCGCTCAAATTACGCATGACATTTTTGTAGCTGTTTCCATTTTTTTCAAAACCAAATACCCTCTCAAAAGTTACTTTCTTACTGGGATGAGAGCATTGTGTAGGACTTGAAATTTGAAACCCTGGATTGTCGACACACTCCATATAGGGTTGATATTTGTTGGTGTTTTGTTCGTTGCCAATAACCATGTTTCCGTTTGGGGACCAATGCAGGTGAACTAAAGAATTAATTTTTGCACTATCCAAATCAAATAACCAGTAATGGACACCAGACGCTAAACTGTCAATTACATTATAAGGGGAAGCGCTTGTCATGTCATAAACAACAGGCTTAGGGTCAGAATCTCCTGAAGGATCGTGAAATATATTGGTCTGACCTATGTTGAATGGCGAGAGATTATTACCATTATTGGACGGATAGCCATCAATAGAACTGCTGTGAAATGCAACCAAATTGGGATTTAATGGATTTATGGAAGCGTCTTCACCTGACGATACCCTGGAATCTAAATTTGTGATATTATTGATGTCTCCCATCACTATGTTGTGTGAGTTGATGTTACCTGTTGTGAAATTACCTTTTGCTATTCGTAAATCGCCAAACCTTCTGTTAGCATTTGTTCCGCAACCAGGCAGTGTGTTCATCGTTGGGCAATAATTATTACTTGAATACAAGCAAGTAGAGTCATTTATCCATTTTATCCAAGAACCCGATTGATTTGCTTTATAAGCCCCATTGGTTACTAATGTATATGTATTTGTGAATGTATTATACACATAAAGTTTACCCGCCGAAAAAGTGTTAAAATTACCGGTGGTCATAAATCCAACTAGCGTTGCATCGGTATTTAAACCCGCTGTTAATGAAGGAACGTTGTCGGGCAAAACCTGTTTTAACGAATCCCCAATTACATTTATCGATTGAATTCCTGTTTGCTGATTTCTTACAATCTCAAGAGAAATTTTATATAGTCGACACCCGCTTCCATTATTGTAAAAGCATGGCTGTCCGCCCTGATAATTCATTCCAAAGTAAACGTCAGTTTTTATCTGATGGGTTTGAGCGTTACCCCCTGTTTGTATAAAAACGAATATGGCAAATAAATTTCTGTTGATATTCTTCATGGATTTTCAAAATTTGTAGTCAGACGCGTTTTTAAGTCAATAGTTTAATTTTTTACAATTCATCATTATACAATTGCCGCGAAAAAGGCGGGAAGAACTTATGGAATGGACTATGGGAGAGACGATGCCGTTTGCTGTTGTTCAGGAGTAATAGATTCCACTTCTTAGCGATCGAATGCCAGAATACCGACTAGTTGGTTGGCGTTAGCATTTGACTGTGGAGACGTAAAGGGATGGCGCAAGGTATAGGGCGGCGGTTGGTAAATGTAGCGGGCGTAGGCGCGTAGCAGCAAGCGAAACACGGGATTGCGCACGAAAAACACCAGGCTGTTTTGCACGGGTACGGCTCCGAGGGCGCTTTTGATTTCGGTGGCTGTTCGACCCATTTGAACGGTTTTTACACCCATTTGAATACCAGTGTCAATCATATCAAGGAGGCAACGTTCGTAGAGATGTATACCTTCGGTGCGTTCTGCATCATAGCCAAGGTGCAGGGCGTGCAGGGTGTCGTCGATTTTGAGGCCCGTCACAAACCCAACGGGTTCGTCATTGAGGGAATAGCGGTACATCAGGAAATCGGGCCCGAATACCGCACTAAAGGACAGGAGCATGGCCGGGATGTTTTCGGTAAGGGCCACGACTCGGGTGGCGAGGGTCGATGACAGGAGTTGACCGGCCTGATTCAGCCAAGCGGAATCGGTGCTTCCATGACAGATGCATCGTTCGAGAGTGGCCGAAGAGTCGATGACCTTGCGCACACGCAGCCGATATTTCGATTTCATGGCCTGAGTGTAGTGTTCGAATTTGGTCCATTCGGGTCGGAGCTGCAGGGCCATATATGGTTCCGCTTCGAATGTTACGGCTTGCGGTATTGGAGGGGTTCCCGTCACGTTCACCGCCAGTGTGGTGAGTCCTCGCGGCCAACCGTTGATTTGTTTATAACCCCGCGATTGATCCAGATGTGGGAAGAACAAACCAGGTACGCATGGGTGACCGACTCCTCTGAGTCCACCCCTATTCAGCAGCGCATTGGCAAGGCGAAGCCAGAGGCCGTGGATGTAGTGGCCCTGTGGTTGATGCAGTCGGAGTTGTGAAACGGGATATTGAATTCCGTCCAGACCGATTTCCCCGCTGTAACCAGGGAGGCGGCGGACTAACTGAAGAACAGGCATAAAGCAGTAACCCGCGCCACAAGAAATTGGTTTCGTTGACGAAGTGTATTTTTGGGATATAAAGGGGAATCATTGCAGTCGGTTATCATTATTTGTGCGGTATGAACTGGAGTTTATTTGATTTTATTATTGCTTTTATCTTGTTTGCCCTTTTATTTTTGGGCGTGCGCGGTGTTTTGAGAACCGTAAGGACACCTTGGAAACGCCGAATAGCGCTTTTGGTCGTATTGATATTATTTGCTTTGATATGGGGCGAACTGGCGGTTGGCTTGTTTGGAACCCCTTTCGCAGGAAACTGACGATACAGATTTTTAGGTCTCAATGTCTGATGAAATCAATCCGGTTTGTTCGAGTGCAAACACCAGGCCCTTAACATCCTTCTGGTTGTAGCGAAGCAGTTTGGTGCACTTGGATTTGGCCACATTCGTCAACTGACTGTATGTTTGCTGCCGCGCCTCCAGCATATTGCGCACGTGAACAATTCTTTGCGTAGCCTGCTTTTCGCCATAATCGGTATGCAGTGGGTATGAAAAATACCTCAGGATGGAATTGAGGGTGAAGGGCTTCGGCCGATTGATGCGGTCGTGTTGATTAAACCATTGTTTCAGTGACTTGTGGGCGTTCCAATAGTAGTCGGAAACATTCCACCCCTTTGATTGAAACACGAGCTGTTCGCGTTCGGAAAACGCCACGATGACCTTGTGTTCTGTTCGAACGAGCTTAACGGTCTGTTCCAGAAAATCGGTGATTGACAAAAAAGAGATGGGGATTTCATGGGCGAGGGGCGATTGCAGGACCCCTTCGAGTCGGGGGTCGAGAATCACCAGGCGGAACTGATCGTCGGAACATACACCGACTAGGGAAGGGTCTTCTTTGATGAGACCTTCAAAATCGATAAACAAGAGGGAGTTTCGGGAAATTGACATAGGGGTGGGTTTGTATTTTTAGAAGGGCGGTTTAAAATGGAAAGGCCCCTATATCAAGAATGCGCACACATGCACGCTCGCGGGAGCGCGCAACGAGGAGAGCCAGAAAAGGCGATTTGAACGGAAGTAATTGTTGTGCGGGCATGGTGGAAGTACGCCGGCGAGTCAATGTTTTCTTTTGGTGGACGTAGGTCAACAAGTCAAGGAATACATGTGGCGGAAACAAGTCAGCGAGTCAATGTTTTCTTTTGGTGGACATAGGTCAACAAGTCAAGGAATACATGTGGCGGAAACAAGTCAGCGAGTCAATGTTTTCTTTTGGTGGACATAGGTCAACAAGTCAAGGAATACATGTGGCGGAAACAAGTCAGCGAGTCAATGTTTTCTTTTGATAGATGTAGGTGGAAAAAACGCTGAAATTAACCCCCTTGCGTCGCTGTAAATTGACCCCTAGTAAAGTGCTAAAACTGAGGTATTGAACATGTTGATATTGCCTTTTTAATAACAAAATTTATGTTATGGTAAGAGCGTGTTGGTCTCAGATATAATGATGAAAATAAGGAAAATCGAAGGCGTTAAACGCCATGTTATTGGTATAGTGGAGAACTGGAAACGTGTCAGATCACGGGGTCAAGACCAGCTTAACAGCCCAACGGCGTGGACTCGACGTGGCATATGAGCCGTCGGCCAACCAAGCGGTGCCTAGTTGACCTATAGGGGCTCGTGAGATACCATAAAACATGCCCACGCCTATGTTGTTGCCCAAAATGCGCAAGCACGATAGGCTGATTCCTCCCTCGAAATAACCCCGACGCAGGTCATGAAGGGGCAGATAAGATGTTTCATTCATGACAAATTGATGCTGTTCGGGCTCCGATAAGTGCGACCACCCTGCATTGTAGTGGAGGGATAATAGAGGGCTTTGTTTTAATCTTGTTAAGCGCAGCATACCGGTCCTGTGTTGCAGGTGAATGGAGGCGATGCGATTACCAGCGAAACTGACCATATCGAAGGTCTGAAAAACAAGAGGGACGAACAGGCCGCTGCCAGATCCTGTACCTCGTACAAAAAGCAGTTGTTGGATGGGTAGAGGATTGGGACCCCAAGCTGTGCCCAAGTTAAGTACCGCATCGAGATCGCCGAGGCTTCGCATACCAAAGTGGCACTCTGCACGCAGCAGGAGGCGATGGAAATTAACCGACCCCGGTTGAATGGGTAGCCCTCTTTCGTAGGCCAGTGAGAGAACGGGCATTCTTCCGGGTGCCGCAAGGGTATAGGAGCGACCGGGTAAGCGAACTGTTGTTTCGCCAAGGGCATAGCGGATATGGAAAGACCACTCCGATACGGTGAATGAGGGGGCCCTTGTGGGCCATAAGGAGGAATCTCCTGGCTCTATGTTGTTGATGAAGCGGTAGTTGCTGGTTGATCCGTTGCGACCAAGGGCAGCTTGTCGGTGTCCGACCAAAAACCCGGCTTCACCGCTCCACGGACCGAGGTACAACCAGCGAAATTGGAGTCCCGCCACCCTTTCATGGTCGTAGAAGCGGTTGAATAAGGTCAAAATACGATCGGGTTGTGTGTTAAAGAGGGCAGTTTCTGCATGAAAAAATTGGTATCCGCCGTTCACGCGGAGGTCATCGCGGGCTGTGATGCGCAGCCGAAAGTTGCAGTGCTTGCCGGGATGATAATCTAAAAATCCTCCAAATTTCGGAGTCCTGTCGCCGAAGCCATAGGCGGAGTATCCACCTATCCGAATCCGTCTCGCTAGGGAATCCCCCGTTGATAGTCCCACCCCCAGGCGGAGTCCTTCCCATCGATTTGCGGATAGTACGTCAGGTAAATTGAGGCCCATTCGCCCCTTGAACATAGCTATTTTGCCGGTCAACAGCGATTCACCCCATTGTATTTTTTGTTCCAGGCGGGTAGCGGTTCCAAATGAGTCTATGAATCGGTAAGTTTCCTGGTCACGCCCATTCAGTGAATCGGGGCGAAATGGCTCGAAATAGCCGAAGGGTTGTCCCGCCGCGTCCTCGAGCACCGTCATGCCGATTTTTGGGATGTACCTATGCTGTCGCGAATCCTCTCTTCCCCCTAATCGCCCACCTTCCTCACTTACATCTTTCATTTCCTCCAGTCTTCGGCCATTCACTCCTTCCTCTACCATATCCTTCGTTTGCACTTTTTTGCCTTCCTTCTTTTGCGCTTGTCCGCTATCCTTCATTTGTTCTTGTCCCAAGGCCCCCACCCCCTCCTGCCCTACTCTTTGCACGTCTAACGGAACCGGTTGTTCATTGCGCGTGCCGAATTGCACTTCGTGGTATTGGGTAAAAACTTGTCCAATAACCTTAATATCGTTCACGCGCAGCTGATTCAGCCGCAAATCCGTGTGGGTTTGGAGTGGATACCAGCGGCCGTCGGGGAGTCGGTGGAAAAGTTGACTCAACCGCAATCCAGATGCTTGGAAGATGTCGGCAGGTTCAGCAGTCACTTGCTGAACGGCATACGAGCTGCTGTGGATGTAGATTGTTCCGCTTAGTCCTTTGTGCGCCATTCTTGGTTTGGGGCTGTACTGAATCACATGAAGGGTATCGGGGCCATCGGGGAGACTCTCTTCGAGGTTAAAACGGTAGTGGCTTGGGCTTTCGGGCGACAGCGGCCCCACGTATTGGAGGTCGTTGAACTGGATGGGGTCGTTGTAGATCGAAAAATTCTGCATTTGAGCAGAAAAAACAGCAAAAAGAGGTGATTGAAGTCCCGAGGTTCGTGTGGCGAGCATACGATCGCTGGGCTGTGTTGTTCCGGGGTAGTGTCGCAACACGATTGATTCGCTGAGCAGCAAATCACGCCGGCGCACGAATTCGGCGAGTTCATACTGACTCGAATCCAGATATAGGCTGTCGCCCCGTATAATTTGGCGAATGGTGTCGGTAAACGCACTGCCTGTTGTATCGATGGTCAACATAAATCGGTGGTAGAGCATGCACCGGTGTGCCCCCATAGAGGAAGGGTCGTGCTCTTTTTTGCGTCTTATGGCCTCTTGTATGATGCGGTGGGCGGGGTTTTCCCCTGCTTTCACGCTAATTTCCGGTAATTGGGTGGTGCTGCGCTGCAAGGCGATCACGGGTTGGGGATCATTGACCCGAAGCGTGAAAGTTTGTCGACCGTATCCAACACATCGTGCTTCAATGCGCGTGGAATCCCCTTCTAGCAGCCAATAGAATCTCCCCTCTACGTCGCTCGTGGTGGCCTGATCTCTGCCGGAAATGAGCGATTGAAGGGCTACAAACGGCAGGGGTTTGCGCGTATCGGCATCGATTACACGTAGCTCACGCCGGATTTGAGCCCGGACCGCCCCGTTGAAGGCGGGCAGGTTCATGCAGATCAGCAAAATCAAAAAGACGATTCGATGCATGCGAGGCATATACTAACTTACACTTTTTTTCCTCACCATATTAATCGCCTTGATGAATAAGCGCCACCTTAAAAATAATTCAATTTTCGCGTGCCTCAATCGGTTTTGGGCAGTTTGCTTCTTTCTATTGGGATTATCAACAAATCCATTACAGCTCTATGCTCAACCCACGACCGCTCCTACCCTGTTGGGCTATTTCCACAATTGGAACTTTGCGCCCGCCCCCTATATTGCGTTGAACCAGATTCCGGTCGATTACAACCTCATCGCGGTGGCTTTTGCGTTGCCCACTGGCGGTACCGACTACCGGATCTCGTTTGTGCCAGAAGGGGTTAGCCCGACACAATTCCGCCAGCATATGCAGATGGTGCAGGGACAAGGACGAAAAGTCATCTTAAGTGTAGGCGGTGCAACAGCTCCCATCACCCTCAACAATTCGATGGAGCGCGATTCGTTTGTGGCTTCCCTGAACAGGATCCTCGTGGAATACCCATTCGATGGCCTCGATTTGAACCTGGAGGGCGCCTCACTGCAGGTCAGCGTGGGTAGCAGCATACAGGCTCCCACCGACACACCAATACTGATGATGACTCAGGCGGTTCGGCAGCTGATGGTCGATTTTCGTGGAAGAACCAACCGACGGATGTTGCTCACCATGGCACCGGAAACTGCCTATGTGCAGGGTGGACAGTCGGCATTCAGCGGGGTTTGGGGGGCGTATCTTCCTTTAATAAACGCACTCCGCGATTCCATATACCTGTTGAGTGTTCAGCTCTACAACAGCGGCAGCATGTATGGAATAGATGGCGGGATATACCATCAGGGAACGGCCGATTTTATTGTGGCCATGGTGGAGGCGGTCATCCGTGGTTTTCCCACCGCAGGTGGTTATTTCGCCGGCCTCAGGTCAGATCAGGTGGCAATAGCCCTGCCTGCTTGTCCACTCGCTGCCGGTGGCGGTTATACTGACAGTATATCGGTGCGGGCGGCGGCCCGTTACCTGAGGGGAACCGGTCCACAACCGGGATCCTACATGCGTGTTCAGCCAGGGGGCTACCCAAATCTGGGGGGTATGATGACCTGGAGCATCAACTGGGACGCCTCCACGAACTGTGCCACCCCCTGGGAGTATGTCCGTAATTTCCGGGATGCATTTGGGGGAATTATCTCTGGCATCAGCGCAATTCCGGAGGCCAGGCTTCGCGCCTATCCAAATCCTATGCAATCCGTATTGTGGATCGAACTGCCCGAATATGGGGTCAAGTCCTTATCAGGTTATGACCATGTCCGCATGCAGTTATTTGATTCCTTCGGGAGATGCATTCGGGAAGAACGGGTGCTTTCGGTCAATACGCGGTGGGACATAGATGATCTAGCGTCGGGGGTTTATTACTTGCGTGTTGGGAATCAAATGATCCGGCTCGTGAAGTGAGGATCCGGAGCAGGAGGCGAAGAAAAATGAAGATTAGGCAGTTATTCGGTCTATTCTTCGAATAGCGTGGCTGGTAGCGGGGTACTCCTCATACAGTGTTGGCGGTAGCGGGGTAGTCTTCGAACAGTCTGGGCGGTAGCGGGGCACTCCTAATACGGCGTGGCTGGAAGAGGCCTAGTCTTCGATTAGCGTGGCCAGCACTGGTAGGCCACCCTCCTGCAGCCGCACCCGTCCGCCCAGATGGGATAGATCTACCAAAAACCAGGCGGCCACGGCCTCTGCCCCCGCCTTTCTGATCAGGCGTGCGGCGGCAGCTGCTGTCCCACCCGTTGCCAGCACATCGTCGGTGATCGCCACCCGTATGCCCGGCGTTAGCTCGTCGCGGTGCATTTCGAGAGTGGCCGACCCATATTCCAATTCATAAGACTCCGACAGCGTTTCGAGGGGCAGCTTTCCTTTCTTCCGCAACATCACAAGCGGGATGCCCAATTGAAGAGCAATGGGCACGGCCATCAGAAAACCGCGACTTTCAACTGCAGCAAGCGCTTGGGGACGAAAGCTGGCGAGTCGACGAACGGCATCGTCGATCACCTCCCGCAACAGGGCAGGTTGACGGAAAAAGGTGGTGATGTCTTTATACATGACCCCGGGTTGGGGAAAGTCGGGCACCAATCGAATGGCCTGCCGAACCTTATCTTCTAATGTCTCCATCATATACATTTGGGTGGATGCAAAATACAATGCCCCACCGCGTGGATGTTGTTCAGTGCCTCAACTTTTCTTCGTAAAGCCGAATCCACTCATCAACCGATATTTTCCCAGCCAATTCGGCGATTAAGTCAAAGACGATGTCTTCTGGCTTGGAAAATCGGATGCAGCTTTTGCCCATATCGAGTTTCTTACCCGCACAATTTTGCGCCCATTCAGACGTGAACCAATCCATCAAGGGCTGGTGCGCGTAGATGCCCATGTGGTAGAGGACCAGAAACTTCTTTTGTGCGGCCAGGCTGATGAACGGCAGGGGTTCGGCGGGCTTACAATGATAGCCGGCCGGGTAAATATGATGCGGCACCACAAACGCTGGCATACCATAACTCAGGCACTCTACAAAGCCTGCTGGGATGTGTTGGCTTATAGCGACTCTCAATCGATGGAAGCCTGAGCGCCAAGGCTCCTGCAGTTGGTTATAGTAGGCGTCTACCTCGGGCGATGCTTCAGTCATATCTCGTGTACACTGTTGTTGGTACAAATAAAAGAACGTATTAAAAATTTCTTGACTTTATGGTTGCAAAAAATGAGGTGTGCCAATATATTATGTATATATATGATATATATACAATATATGGCAAGACCGTGTTAAATACAAAAATAACAACAAAAAGGTATTAAAAAATAAAAAAACAAGGTTTTTGGGACTTGACAAGCGGGGTTTCAATGTTGTAGGTTTGCGGCCCTATTTTTAACCTCAACCCCAAAAACCATGGAAAACACCCTTCCCCCCAAAACCCTTCATTATTATCTGGTGGCTGATCGTAGCGGATCGATGAGCGATCAAATTCAGGAAGTCCGCTACGAGATCAACAAACACCTGCTCGATTTGGCTGGCAAAGCCAAAGAGTCTAATACCGACATCCGTATGAACCTGTTGGTGTTTAATGATAGTCTCGATTGGATCTACGCTGGGCAGAACCTAAGCGAGGTGATGCCGCTCACCTGCGAGCAATACCACGCAAGGGGAAATACCGCTCTCTTTGATGCGGCGGGACAAGCCATAGAATGGGCTTCAAATGCCATACAGGGTCCGCTTGACCCCGAAAAAGAAGAAGTGGTGGTCATGATCTTTTCTGATGGGATGGAAAACTCGTCGAGACAATACAACCGGGAGCGTTTCAAAGAACTCGTTGAGCGTTACCAGAATGAAACGGGGTGGACTATCACCTTTAGTGGATGCGACCTAGCCGGTATTGGGCAACTACAAAGGGCAAAGTGGCGCAATGACCGCATGTTGAGTTACAAATACCACGAGAAAGCGCGCGCCATGAGCGACATGGCTGAAAATATGTCGTCATGTGTACAGGACCGGGGGCAATTCTTCAAAATGAATTACAAAAAAAGGCCAATACCTGGCGATGCCGATCAAAAGTAAATGGGCAGAATCACTTTCCGGAGTAGGGATGCACGCGCTTGCCCCGCGACCAAGTTCCGAGCACTTTGGCTGTCCGAATCTCGGAATATCCAGCACTCATGAGGTCCGTATCAAGCCATACCAAGTCGGCATTCATACCCGGTAAAAGCCGCCCACGTTCATCCTCTTCGAATGCAGCACGCGCCGCCCAATCCGTCATCCCCCTGAGGGCTTGTCGCCTGGTAAGCGCTTGCTTGGGTAGAAACCCTCCCTTTGGAAATCCCGAAGAATCCGTACGGAAAACGGCGGAAAGGAAGGTTTTGAGGGGACTAATCTCTTCGACCGGGAAATCGGTGCCCAGGGGCAACCAGCCATTCAATAGCAGCAGATCGCGATAGGCATAGGCATGCGGCAAGCGTTGAGGTCCGAGGCGTTCGCTGGCCCAATACATATCGCTGGTGGCATGGGTGGGCTGAACCGAGGGCACAATTCCTACGGCACGAAAAATTGCGCGGTCGTCGGGATGCACCACCTGGGCATGTTCTATGCGCCAACGGGCAGAGGCAGGTTTAGTACCTGTCGACTGCGCATGCGCCAACAGGCTGCGTCTGTAGAGCTGAAGGACCGCGCGGTTTGCCGCATCGCCAATGCAATGCGTGTTCATTTGGTAGCCCGCCCGAGCCAGAAGAGGTGCATAATAGGCGAGGGTATCGGGTGAGGTCACCCACAGTCCCACATGTCCTTCGCGATCGTTATATGGTTCCAAAAGTCGTGCACCTCGCGAACCCAGGGCCCCATCTGCTAAAAACTTGAAGCTGCGGATGTGCAATTGCTGGCTTCTGTAGGGGGGGCGCGACAAATACCGCATAAGCTGGTCGGGGGTTGCGCTCACCATCGCATAGACACCCATGCTCAGTTTGCCCCCCTCTTCGAGCGCCCGCAGTGCTTCCAGTTGCTGCTCGTCGAGCCCAGCGTCCTGCACGCTGGTTAACCCCACGGCGTGACAGGCACGCTGCGCCGCCAGAATTGCTTTTTTCCAGGCAGAAATGCCCGGGTTCGGAATGCCGGTCTGGATCAAATCCGCTGCCTTGTCGATCAGCACCCCCGAGAGCGAACCATCGCGTCGCCGTACCGCTTCACCCCCGGCACCCCCGTCACTCCCGCTATCCCCGACTCCCCTGCCATCCCTGTCAACTCCGGCACCCCTTGTGGAGGCCCTACCCGTAAAGTGCTTGCTGTTGTCTTCAAACTGGGTGGCGCGCAGAGCCGATTCATTCACCACTACTGCGTGTCCGTCGACCCGCGACAGCAGTACGGGACGGCGCGGAAAAAGGCTGTCGAGCAACGCACGATCCGGGAATTCCTGTAAAGCCCAGTCGTTTTGGTCCCACCCCCGTCCGATCAGCCAACTCGTGTCGTTTGGGTTGCTGAGGTACGGCATAAGTCGTTTCACCACTTCTTCCCACGAACGGGTTCCGCGCAGATCCACTTCGCCGAGGCTCTTGCCATAGCCCACAAAATGACAGTGGGCATCAATGAAACCGGGATATAGATAGCCGCCTTTCAGATCCACACTATCCTTAAAGTGATATCGGATCAGGAGCGTGCGCAGATCGCCCGCATCTACCACCCGTCCCTCCGTAACGGCCAGGGCCTGAGTCCGGGAGAATGCCGAATCCAGAAGGTAGACAGTTCCGTTGAAATAGAGGCAGTCGACTTCCATTTTATCGCGACAACCGCCCAGATACAGAGCGGCCACCAACAGGAACGCCCGAAGTATGCGTCTCATCCCTCTTCCACTCATTTGAAGGTGATTATTTCCGTGCTGTAGGGGGCCACAGTCGTTACCAGCGTCTTCTCGTCGGCCATCGCCAGCGGGTTACCCAGATGGCCCATAATTTCATCGCGGCGAAAATGTGAGGGCACGGGAATCTGAAATGTTTGCTCCTCGGAGCTTCGGTTGATGCACACGACTGCACCTTCCCCAAAATAATTGCGTACAAACGCGAGGCGATTGTCGTCCGTTTCAATGAGCTCTGTTTCCCCATAGGTAAGGGCCATGCTTTGCCCACGCATGCGGTAGAGGGTCGAAACATGTAAGCGGGTGCGCATTTCCTGATCGGAGAGGTCTGTGAAGCGCATGGGCCGGCGGTTGTCGGGGTCGCCCGCGCCGGGCATGCCAATGTCGTCGCCGTAGTAAACCACCGGAACTCCGGGAATGGTGGAAATAAACGACAGCAGCTGCTGCAGTCGCTTGTATCCCAGACTGTCCTTGATCTGTATGTCGCGCTCCCAGCCGGCGGCCCGCTCATCCTCATCGAAGTGCAAAGCGCCTGAGGCGTAGGCAATGAACCGGGCGAGGTCGTGGTTGCCCGAGATATTGCCCATTAGATTGTGGTGGCCGTAGTAGCGCATACTCTCATCGAGTGACGACCACAAGTGGCTGAGGGGCTGTTGATCGTTGGCCAGCAGGTTGCGGGCGTCGAAGTAGAGGTTGAAGTCGAATTGCGCATCGATCATACCGCTGCCGATGTACTGACCGATTAGTTCGCGGCTGCCGAAGGTTTCGCCGATCTGGTAGAGCGGGCGGCCGCGTGACTTCACCACACGGGTTTTGAGCTTATGCGAAAGCCGGCGCCAGAAATCTTCTGGAATGTGCTTGGTGGCATCGTGGCGGAAGCCATCGAAATCGTATTGGGTCATCCAAAAGAGAGCGCTGTCGCTCATGGCTTCGGCCACCTCGGGACGTTCCAGGTCGAGGCTGGGCATAAACGTATCGAACCAGGTGGTTAGGCGGTGTTCGTCCCAGATCCTAATGTTCTTGCGGCCATCCGGAAGTTCGAGCGTCGTTTTCCAATCGGGGTGCTGCTGCATGAGCGGGTGTTCCTGATGTACGTGGTTGGCCACATAGTCGAGCAGCACCCTGATGCCGTTGCCGTGGGCCACGTCAATCAGTTTTTTGAGTTCGGCCCCGGTGCCCATGCGGGGGTCGACCTGTGACGACGAAATGGGCCAGTAGCCGTGGTATCCCGAGTAGTACCGGCGGGGTTCGGGCCATTCCCGATAGGGCCCATCGGGGTTGCGCCCTATGGGTGAAATCCAGATGGAATTCACCCCCATATCGCGGAAGTAGCCACTTTCAATTCGGTTGATGATGCCTGAGATGTCTCCTCCCCAATAATTGGCCCTGGGATGCACACGGGGGTCGTTCACCGGACGGTCGTTGGTGGTGTCGCCGTTGTAGAAGCGGTCCACAAACACAAAATACATGCGCTGTTGGTGTAGGTCTAGTTGACCGAGACTATCGGTGTGCAGCACCGCTTTTCCTTTTTGTAGGGGGATGAGCAAGTCGTTCGATTCGCCCGATTCGTTGTGGGCATACACCCGCAGATGTGAGCGTTCTTGGCTGGCGGCCTCTTTGGGAAGGGTCAGCTGAACCTCACCCGAGTCGCCCTCCTGCCTGTATTCATCGGGGAGCAGGTGGTTTTCCCAAAACACAAGCAATTTACCCGGTGTGCGGTCGAGACCAATCACCAGCTTTGCCTCAGGACCATTCAGTTGGCGGATTGTGCGCAGCCGCGGAAGAAGGTTGGGGTCGGTGGCCTTAACCTCCAGCAGTGAATTGAGTCCACCCGCGCCATTGTCGCGCTGCAGGGGGTTGTCGGGGTCGAGCATCCAGTTTCCGTCGGACACAAACTGATAGGGATAAAACCCGGGATCGAGCCGCAGATCGATGCGAAAGCTACCCGCTACCGGGGTCATGGGACTTTTCGTAGGGTTCCACCCGTTCATATCCCCTGCGAGGCTCACCGAATTCGGCCGGTCCTTTTTGGGTGTGTAGCTTAGCACGACCGCTTGCTTCCGCGAACGGCGCAGCAGAAGGTCATAGCGCGCTGATCCGCATTCCAGTGCCAGCGTCGATAGGGTTTGGGTGATGCTATCAGGGTGGTAGAGCCACATTTGGCTGCTATCGCCCACCAATCGAGCGTTGAAACCCGTCGGAAGCGTCCAGCCTGTGAGGCTACTTGGCTCGTCAAGGTAATCGGACAGGAACAAGAGGGTGCTGTCGGCGCTCAGTTGAACGGGCGATGCCAGGCCGGTGATGTGGTCACCCGTTGGAATGGGGGTCATTCCCTTTTTGCAACCCGAAAGAAAGGGGGTGGTGAAGAGCAACACGAGCAGTAATCGCGAAAAAATCCCGTTCATTCCAGCGGATAAAGCGGTAAGAGTCTCCGTATAAAGGGCATTTTTGAGCAGAAAAAGTGCTGTTTTCATAAGTTTTGGGTAGTAGAAATGGGGTAATCCAGTTGGCCTGTGAAAATACCAAATCTAATCGGGTATTTTTGCGTGATGCGAATTCTACGCCATTTGGTGGCCGTTGTGGTTGCTTTGCTGTCGGGTATGCTGGTGAATGGTGGACTAGTGTCATTGGGTCATCGGCTTATTCCGCTGCCCGGTGGTTTGTCAGGCGATACGCCTAAAGCGCTCTCCGCGGCCATTTCTTTGATGGGCGCCGAGCACTTTTTATTTCCCTGGCTGGCCCATGCCGGGGGCAACTTTGTATCGGCCCTCCTCGTAACGCTCATCTCCCAAAACCGTAGTTTTTGGCTCCCAACCCTATTTGGAGTGCTGTTTTTAGCGGGCGGTACCTATATATGGCGGTTGTTCTGCCCGCAGCGCTGTGGTTCGAGGCGCTGGATCTCGGGGCGGCCTATTTTCCCATGGTCTGGCTTGGTTATCGCCTTGCCCTTCGGTGGATGCCCATCACCTCATAATTATGCCCCTCGAATCCTATTTTTCTGAAGAAACGCTGCGGTGGGTTGTCATTCCCCTGTTGATTTTCCTGGCCAGGTTAACGGACGTTACCATCGGCACGCTCCGCCTCATTTTTACGGCCCGTGGATTCCGACAAATTGCCCCTGTTTTGGGGTTTTTTGAGGTACTGATCTGGATTGTGGCCATGTCGCAGATTATGCGGTATGCCGACAATTGGCCGAGCTACCTCGCCTGGGCCGGGGGCTTTGCAGCGGGTAATTATACCGGCCTCAAGATTGAAGAGCGGCTTGCATTGGGCAACCTCTTGCTTCGGGTCATCACCGCCCTGCCTGCCGTTGATTTGATGGAGGCCCTTCGTTCCCGCGGCTATGGGGTGACACTCCTAGGCGCACGTGGTAGTCAGGGCGACGTGAGCGTTTTGTTCACCCTCATCAAAAGAAAAAATCTGCCCGATGCCCTGGCTCTCGTTCATGCGCATAATCCCCAGGCCTTTTACACGGTGGAAGACGTACGTCACACCTCGGTTCGCTCTCGCTGACCGCGCGGCGCTTTGCCTTACAGGGCGTAGATTTTTTATTGATCTAATACCATTGTCTAATGAAGAAAGACAGCGAATTAGTGAGTTAATTTCTTACTACAAGAGAACTGGAAAAATATCAATAGCGAAAGTAAAATCAAGTAAAAGAGCAGGCGTATTGTAAATGACTACCGCAGCAGCCAGAAAAAGCCGCTGCGGCGCAGCACACGACGCAGGCGGTTGTCGTAGAATTGGAGCATAAAGGTGTACTGACCGTCGACGCAAGGGATGCCCGCGTAGGTGCCGTCCCACCCCTGATCGGGTCGGCTGCTGGAGAAGATGCACGCACCGTAGCGATCATAGACCTGAAAGAGGTAGCGATTGCTGTCGGTGAAAAGCACGATCGGGCGAAAAACGCGGTTTTCGGGGATGGGGGAAGCGGGACGAAAAACATTGGGGATTTCGTATCGGGTGGCACAGAATTCCTTCACATCAAACGTATCCGAACGGGAGCATCCATTGGCGTTGGTGATGCGAACCGAATAGCGTCCGGCCGACTGAACCCTGAAAACAGGATCGGTGGAGCCATTCGACCATAGGTAGTCGACCCCCACCCCGGTCATATCGAGCCAGAGATCCTGACCCGGACAAATCGTGGTATCACGCAGCACGTCCCCGATGGCCAGATTATCGTCACGAATAATGATGGTGTCGGAACCCGTGCATGAACGCAGGAAAACAGAAACCCAATAGATGCCCGGTGTGCGCACACGCAGTTGGCGGCCACGACTCCCGTCGCTCCACAGATAATTAGAGCCCGGTGCGCCCGCATCGAGCAGAACGCTGTCGCCCGCGCACAAAAGCACATCACTCCCTAAATTCACCGGAATGCCCACGGGGGTGTAGAAAACGAAAACTGAATCCCGAAAAATGCAGCCATGGCGCGATGCCTGTAGCAAATACCAGCCAGGGAGGGTTACCGGAAGATAAAACCCGGAATCGGGGAGCAAGGTCCAGTTGCCCCCTGCCCCCTGCCGGTAGTACCACCTGAAACTACCCGGATTGAGAGTACCGTGCAGATATGCGGTGTCGCCGAAACAATAAACCAGTGTATCGCGACCGCCAAGGGGTAGGGAAACCACATCTCCAACCTGAAAATTCAGGTTTAGGAAATCCACATACACCGAATCTGAACCCGCGCAGGCGCCGCCCTGAGCCGTCACCTTATACCATCCCGATTGCCAGACCGCGCGTGGGTATGAACTGCCTGGAATTACCTGCCAGGGGCCGCCGGGTTGTCCGTAATACCAGGTGTAGCCGCCCGATAATACATTCGTGCGCAAAACAGCCGTGTCACCCCCACAATAAAATAAGGAGTCGCGCCCTCCCAGGGCCAGCGAAGTGCTGTCGCCCATCTGAAGAACGACGTTCGAAAACTGCAAAAAGAGTGAATCCCAGCCACGGCAACCGTCTTTGTCCGTCAACAGGCGGTACCAGCCCGAACTGGTTGTTGCGTAGACCTGTGTATAACCTACGGTTACCCACGGACCACCAGGCTGACCGACCTGCCAGCGGTAGCGCGCTGGCGGCTGCACATCTGATGTGAGGCGGGCGGTGTCGCCCAGACAATACTCCAGTGTATCAATGATCATCCCCTGTGCAACCGAAAATGCGTCGCCAATCAGAACCGGAAGAAAGTCGAAGGTTAAAAACACCGAGTCGGTGGCGGTACAGGGGATGCCGGAAACCGACAAGCGATACAAGCCCGCGGTGGTCACCTGAATTTGCGGCGTGGTGTTGGGCAGGACCTGCCAGGTACCACCGGGTTGGCGAAAAGACCATGAAAAGCTACCTCCCGGGGCGCGACTCACCAATGTAGCCGTATCACCCAGACAATAATACAGGGTATCGGCGCCGCCCGTGTTCAGGGTTGCGGCATTGCCCAGTGCCAGATCGAGGGTATCGCTCACCCGAATAATCCGCGTTGCGGTATCGCTCCGGCCACAACCAAAGCCCGCCACCAGGCGTACCGTATAATTGCCTGGCATTGGATAGCTGTGCTGCGGGTCACGGAGGGCGCTGCTGTTCAGCGCACCGCTCGCCGGATCCCCAAAACTCCAGGAGAAGGAGGTAGCATGAAACATGCTCGAATCAAAAAACTGAACCGGGTAGGCGTAACACAAAACATTGCTTACGAAATTGGCCCGGAACGGAAGGCTGAATGACTCCTCGGTATAATTCGGGAGGCCCTTGCGGGTGGTGCCCCCGATGGGACCCACCAGGCTGTCGGTGTAGGCAAAGAAGGGCGTGTTGGGCGTCTGCAAGGCGTGGAGGTAGTCGGTGAAGGTCTGCGATAAATAGATCCGGCCGTCAGACCCATTTTGCAGGGCACTATAGCCCCGCGACCCGGATAGCCAACCCTGACGAATCACTGTAGCGGGAGGCACGGGCAGGCGCGACATCAAATCGAATGCACGTAGGTGGTTGTAGAATCCCGGCACCCCATTTTCTACACTGTCGCGTGCCCCTGCCACAAACAATTTGGCATTGTCGGGCGAAAAGGCCACCCCATGTTCGCCTCCCAGCGCGGGCAGGGTTATTGGATTGCTCAAAACGCCTGTGGCGGGATCGATGCGGAGGTATTCAATGAGGTTTGAGGCATTCGGCCCCCCCAAAACCAACGCCAGGGCGCGGCCGTCGGGTGAGCACTTTATGTAGCCCCGTGCGGCGGCTGTGGGTATGCCTGCGGTGAACGAGCTGTTGTGGGGCGACCCGATCGATTGGGTGATCGGCTGTCCGGGTCCGGCTGCGGTCAGGGGCAGACGCACAAACTCAGCCGTGCCGGCCTTATGCAACCAGATCCAGTAGTCGCGGCCCAAACAAGCCCTGGAGGCCGTTAGCTTTTCCGTGTAACTCAGCGCGGGACCGAGTGAAGCAATGGGCACATCGCGACTCCCTGCCACCACATCGCCCAATCCGCCCCGGAGGGACATATCCACCAATGAAAAGCGCAGAGCGGTGGTATCGCCCCCGGAGGTCAGATAAAACACAAACCACCTCTGGGCTTGGTTAGGGTCGGGATGGGGAAGAGCCAGTACCGGCTGTGTGCGTGTTCGATCGCCCATCAATCCCACTCCATTGGGCATGACCTGTGCATTCCGATCCCAGATGCTGTCGCCCGAGGAGAAAAAGAGCAGGTTGCCTACAGTATCGGCCACCGAAACGGAGGCTTCCTGCACCAGCATCGGGGTGCTGCTGGCCGCCGGCGATGCTGGTCCACCCCCGTTCGGGAAGGTTACTCGCGCCCCATAACCAAAGCACCACTGACGGGTTTGCTGCCCCGAAGGCTGCGCGCCTAGTACGACGGGATCCATGACTGCCGACAGCAGAAAAAGGAATCTGATCAATAATAACCAGATCGGGTAGGAACCTTCAAAATGCGGGGATATGACTTGGGTAGTCGCTGGAGTCACTGGAAAAGGCGTAATAACATAATACAAATGAGCGCAACGATGATTTAGAAAAGATGCCCCGGTCATCCCATCCGGTCGATAATAGACGACGTAGAAAAGCCCGGGGTTAGGGGAATGGTCATCACCCTCCCCCCTGCAGCCTGTACTGCAGAGGCACCGGCGATCTCCCCGGGGCTGTAATCGGTGCCTTTTACGAGTACCTGGGGCAATGCCTCGGAAATCAGCGATTCGGGGGTGTCCTCATCGAATAGGGTAACGAGTGCCACCACGCCCAGAGAGGCCATAACCAGAGCTCTGGCATCTTCGTTTTGCAGCGGACGGGACGGACCTTTCAGTCCGGTCACCGACCGGTCGGTGTTCAGGGCCACCACCAGCACATCACCCAAATCGGCTGCGCGCGACAAATACTCCACGTGGCCCCTGTGCACTAAATCGAAGCAGCCATTCGTGAACACCACCAACTTGCCCTCTGCCTTCCACAGATGAATGCGGCGCACAAATTCGGCACGATCCGTCACCTTCGACTGGAGCAAATCCAACGCACCCATCACGAAGCACCCTGTTTTTTGCGGGCTGCGGCAAGAATCAAAAACGAAATAAAGCCGCCCACCACAAACAGAAGCGTCTGCGCCGCATGGGTAAGGGTGGCATAACTCAGCGCCTCGGAAGGCGAAATGCCGGTGGCGGGCAGCAAAAGCAGTGCCTTGCTCACCGCGGCGTGGTAGGCTCCAATTCCACCCTGCACGGGCATCAAAAAGCCCAGGCTGCCGGCCACGAGCACCAGAAATGCCTCGGATACACCCAGCGCCTGGGTGCTTTCGAAGGCAAACAAACAGAAATAGGACATGAAGAAATAGCCCAACCAGATGCCCAATGTGGCAAGCCAAAAACGTTCGGGATGCGATAAGTTTCGGATAGTCCGGAGGCCTAGCCACAAACCGCGCAGTAAACCCAAGAATTTTTGTCCCTTCTTCCAGCTCCTCATCCGTTCCAGTAACCGATGCCGGTTTCGCCAAAACATGTAAGCCATCAATCCGCCCACGGTTCCGGTTATAACCAAAACCCACAGTGTGGAATCTCTACCCAGACGCAGGAGCAAACGTTGAGCAGGCCCCATAAGGAGCGAGTTATACAGCACCAGGGTGGCCAGAGTTACCACCAGCAAGACGAGCACATCGACAGCGCGTTCCACGATAACTGTGCCAATCAGGCTATTCATGGGCAAGCCGGTTTTGCGTGACAGGGCACCACAACGGACCACTTCACCTACCCGCGGAATGGCCAGATTGGCGAGGTAGCCCACCATAACCGAATGATAGGAGTCGACCGTGGTCGGTTTGGGCCCCACCGCGCCGGTCAGGAGCGTCCACCGATAGCCCCTGAGGGCATGTGCCAAAAGCCCTGCCAGGCTCGACAAACCAATCCACCCAAAGCGGGCTTTTTTTGAGGTATGCATCACCTCCTCCCAATTCTGGTCTTGGAACACCCAATACAGAATCACCGACCCCAGCAGCAGTGATACGGCGAATTGCAGCAATTGGCGGGCCGTTACCAACATACACTTAGAGGGGCAGCCGATTATCGGAATCCGGGAAGATTAAGGCCGGGACATGGGATTGCGCTTCCTCGGTCGACATCCATGCGAAGGCGACCACGATCAGCAAATCGCCCACAGCCACCTTACGGGCGGCGGGGCCGTTCAAGCAAATCACACCACTGGCCCGGGCACCTTTGATGACATAGGTCTCCAGGCGTTCGCCGTTGTTGATGTTCACCACCTGCACCTTTTCATTCTCCATCAAACAGGCGGCATCCATCAGATCTTCATCGATGGTGATGCTGCCCACATAGTGTAATTCGGCTTGGGTGACCCGCACCCGGTGGATTTTGGATTTAACGAGGTTTACGAGCATAATCAGGAATTCGGCGCAAAATTAGGGAAAGACAACCGTATTGTCTATCAGGCGAACCCCTTCGATCCATACCGCAGCAAAAATACGCACCGACGTGTGGTTTTTCCAGTCGACCACCTCGGCGAGGGTGTCTGAATCGGCTAGCTGAATGTATTCGACACGGAAGTCGGGCTCCTCTGCGAGCCCGGACCGGATCTTTTGAACCAGTTGCGCGGGCGTTTCCCGGCACCAGCCAACGCGCGCTTGCCGGAGAGCGGCGTAGATCCGTCGTGCTTTTAGGCGACCTTTGGGCGACAACCGCTGGTTGCGCGAGCTCAGTGCAAGTCCACCTTTATCGCGGTGGGTCGGCCCCATGATGAGGCTTGGAATCCGATGTGCGGATCGGGTGACGGCACCGGCATTGGAGCCACCATTATTTGGATCAACTTTATTTTTTCCTTTCTGATCCAGACCTCCCATCCGAGTAGCCCGCTCTTTGGGAACTTCCATGCTTGGCCCTCCCGTGTTTGGTCTGTTTTCGAGTGAAGGGGGTTCTTTCCTCTCCCGCAGCTGGCGGAGCAGGTCGCGAACCACCATGAATTGCTGGTAGTCCTTTTCCCCCAACAGTAGGTAGTCGGCCTCCACGAGCTGCAGGAGGCGGGCCACTACTTGTCCGACTCCTGCGAAATGGCCGGGACGCATTGCTCCCTCCATCACTTGTTCGAGTGCACCGAAGGAGAAGGTCGCCGCAGGTTGTTCGGGGGGATACACCTCCTCCAATTCGGGTTGAAAGAGGGCATCAGTCCGCCCCTGTTCCACTAGTAAGCGCAGATCACGCACTGAGTCACGGGGGTAGGTCCGCAGATCAGCGGGGTCATTGAATTGGGTGGGGTTCACAAATATGCTGCACACCACGCGGGTGTTTGGATAATGGGAGGCTCGTTCCAATAGGCCCATATGTCCCTCATGGAGTGCTCCCATGGTAGGCACAAAGGCGATTTTCATACCCTTTTTGCGCCATAGTTCGATGGCCCTGTGGAGTCCGGAAACGTGGCGGAAAATCAGCATACCGCAAAGTCCACACAATTTCAACAATCTCGCGCATCCTTCCTGGGTTTTTGTTCTTTTTTCGCTTTTTTTTTTATATTTTTGCTCTTTGATTTTTGTAACAGGTCGAGTATGAACAGGAAAACGCGGATTTTATTTGTTTCTCATGAAATGTTGCCTTATGTGCAGCTGTCAGAAATAGCCAAAACAGCCCTGGAACTTCCGAAATCTATGCAGGATCGCGGTATGGAAATAAGGGTGATGACCCCCCGTTATGGTTGCATCAGCGAAAGACGCCACCGCCTGCATGAGGTAGTGCGCCTATCGGGCATCAACATTACGGTGGGTGACAACGATTCGCCCCTGTTGATTAAAGTAGCCTCCCTGCCGAATGTGCGCATGCAGGTCTATTTCCTCGACAATGAAGATTATTTCCACCGCAAGAATGTGTTCCGCGACGATGATGGGTCATTTTTCTGCGACAACCATGAGCGTATGATCTTCTTCAACAAGGGGGTCATGGAAACAGTCATGAAACTGGGTTGGGCGCCCGATATCGTGCACTGCAGCGGGTGGATGTGTGGACTAATCCCACTATACATCCGTAAATTCTACAAGCACACGGCAGTTTTCCGCGATTCGCGTGTGGTTTTTTCCGCATACGAATCTCAGTTCCATGAGAGCCTCCACGAGGACTTTTTCCAAAAGGCGCTCATGGAGGACGTTGTTCAGGAGGATTTTCAACCCTACGGCCAGCTCACAGATTCCGATGTGCAACGGGGCGCTATCTCTTATGCCGATGCGGTGGTGCTAGCCCACGACAAAGTACACCCCGATGTTATTAACGCTGCCCACGACTCTGGAAAGCCGCTGTTGAATGGTCACAACCAAGATCATCTAGCCGAGTCCCATTACGAATTCTACCAGCAACTGCTTGCAGAACTACCGGTAAACGCATGACCTCAAAAGGTCGGCAGCAAGGCCCGATCCTGTCTGAAGTAATCAAGTTGATTTTTCTCGGGAGAGTCTCCCACGCAACAGTTTTGGGCCCCTTAACCGTAGGTACGTCAACCACGAGCACCTCAGCAATAGGCTCCTCAGCCTTGAATAGTGGCCCTGAAATTCTGTGTAAGCGCCCACAAGCACGGTGGATGCTGGTTATCGCCTGCGCCCTACTTATGTTTTCAGGGGGATGTCGACAAGATGAAGGGCCGCTAGGCCTCAACCTGCTTCCCGCCGTTGACGGTGTGAATGTGTTTCTTTCAGACACCTTCCCCATCAATATGCAGACCCTTAGGGAAGGGAAGCTGGAGTCGCAACAACCGCCGCGACTGGCGGCAGGTGAAATGCAGGATGAGGAAACCGGCAATGCACGGGTGGGCTTTGTAGCCCAACTGCGCCTCAATGCGGAGAACATCGACCTTGGCGATTCCCTCACTGGCGATTCCCTCGTGTTAATCCTGAATTTGTCGGGCTTCTATGGCGATTCCAGTAGCCTCATGCGCATCCGGGTATGGGAGGTCACCGAACCGCAATTTTCCGACAGCATCTATTACCAGTGGCAGGTTCCGACCACGCGACCCGAACCCTTGGGTGAGGCTCTCTACGCCTTTTCCAGCAACGCCATCGTGGAGATCAGTGAGCCACAGCCGGATGGCAGCGATTCGGTTTTTCGGTATGGTAACCAGATCCGGATACCACTGCGCACTGAATTGATGAATCGTATTCTGGCCGTTAGTGATAGTCCCGCCCTCGCCAACAACACCAGCTTCCTCAATTTTTTCAGAGGCATATACGTTACGGCTGAGCGGGTTGATGCCGCCTCGAGGGGATGCGTGCTCTACTTTTTAGGTAGCTCATTGCGCACGGGCCTGAACCTCTACTACCAAACGGCAGGCAAGCGATCCCGATTCGATATCACCATGAACAGCCAGTCTGCACGGCGCAACGCTTTTTTCAGTGATCCCCGCGGCAGCCGGGCGGGAACGGCCTTAAATCCCGATTCACTCCAATTGCCCTTTACGCTCGTGCAGGCGGGAGGCTACCTCAAGACTCGGGTCAGTTTTCCTGGCATACGATCACTCGGTGGCGGCCGGATCGTGGTGGTGAACAAAGCCCAGCTGGTGTTTCCAGCCGCAGAAGGCAGCTATTCGTACCCCTACACCGCGCCGGACCGCTTGTTTCTAGTGGTGGCCGACTCGTTGGGCGGCAACTCCACCAGCCTGATGCCCGACCTGCTGGAGCCTTATTATGGGGGCGAATGGCGTGATAGTTCCTACACCTTTATCATCAACCGCTATTTGCAATTGCTATTGCAGGGAACTACGCCCGATCAGGGACTCGTACTGTTGCCCGGCAATTCCATTCACTCCCTCAATCGGGTGGTGCTGAATACGCAGACTGCGGCTACCCGTCAACCCAGGCTCATTTTACACTATACCCTTCTGCCGCGGTAAACGCAACGCGTGTTCCTCAGTCTTAGCACTTTTTCGCAACATTTACCCATATTTTTGTAGTACTTGGAGAGCGGTATTCTCATACGGTTGTCTTACATTTGTCCCTACAGTATCAAAATCGCAATAAAATTTATGTATTGTCCGGCAACCAATCCTAATTCATATGTGTGGAATTGTAGCATATGTAGGGGATAAGCAGGCCGCACCCATCCTCATCAAAGGGTTGAAGCGCTTGGAGTATCGGGGCTACGATAGTGCCGGTATTGCGTTGTTGGATAGTAAAATGAATATCAAGGCCTATAAAAAAGCCGGTAAGGTGGCCGAATTGGAACAGGTGCTCTCGGAATCCGATACTACCGGCAACATCGGCATAGGTCACACCCGCTGGGCAACCCACGGGGAGCCAAACGACATCAACGCCCACCCCCATTTCGGACACAACCGAACACTTGCTCTGGTGCACAACGGCATTATCGAGAACTACACCTCGCTGAAGGTTCAGTTGACCAAGCAGGGACATACCTTCAACAGCGAAACCGACACTGAGGTACTAACCCATCTGATTGAATCGATCTATGAAACGGAAAAGGTGAGTTTTGAAGAGGCCGTTCGTCTGGCACTCAATCAGGTTGTGGGTGCCTATGCGATTGTGGTAATCTCCAAAGAGGATCCCGAAACCATCGTTGCGGCTCGCAAAGGTTCACCGCTGGTAATCGGAATAGGCGTCAATGAATATTACCTGGGTTCGGACGCATCGCCCATCATCGAATACACCAAAAGCGTGGTGTACCTCAACGACAGCGAGGTGGCGGTCATCAAAAACCGGTCTTTGTCGATCAAGACCATCGCCAACGAAAAAAAGAATACCCATGTTCAAGAGTTGAGTCTCCAACTGGAGGCTATCGAAAAGGGGGGATTCGAGCATTTCATGCTCAAGGAAATCTACGAGCAACCCCGTTCAATCCACGATTCCATGAGAGGTAGGATAAAGGCGAATGGCGGACACCTGCATCTGGGGGGGTTGGCCGACCACCAGTTCCGACTCATGAATGCCCGGCGCATTATTATTGTAGCCTGTGGCACCAGCTGGCACGCAGGATTGGTGGGCGAATATCTTTTTGAGGAATTCATGCGCATACCCACCGAGGTGGAATACGCATCGGAATTCCGCTACCGAAACCCGATCATTTTTCCAGGCGATGTGGTGATTGCCATTTCGCAATCGGGTGAAACCGCCGACACGCTCGCTGCAATCGAGCTGGCGCAACAGCAGGGGGCCACCGTTTTGGGCGTGTGCAACGTTGTCGGGTCGTCGATTCCGCGCGCTACTCATGGGGGTTCCTACACCCATGCCGGTCCTGAAATCGGGGTTGCGTCGACAAAAGCCTTCACCGCCCAGGTCACCGTTCTCACAATAATGGCCCTGTGGATCGGGCACAAAAAGGGTAATTTGTCGCAATCCGAGCTCCAAAGCTTCCTGATCGAATTCGAGCAGATTCCCCGCAAAGTGGAGAAGACGCTGGAATCTGAGTCCTTGATCAGAGATATCGCCATGCAGTTTAAATATGCACGCAACTTCCTCTACCTGGGGCGCGGTTACAACTTCCCGGTGGCTCTGGAGGGAGCCCTCAAGCTCAAGGAAATCTCCTACATCCATGCTGAGGGCTATCCTGCGGCCGAAATGAAACACGGGCCGATTGCACTGATCGATGAAGAGATGCCAGTGGTATTTATCGCCACGCACGGCCCGCAATATGAAAAGGTGGTGAGTAACATACAAGAGGTGAAGGCGCGCAAGGGCAAGATTATTTCAATCGTTACAGAGGGCGACACCGAGGTGCGCCGCATTTCAGACTACACCATAGAAGTGCCCGACACTCTGGAGGCTCTAAACCCACTTGTTTGCTCGATACCGCTCCAGCTGCTTGCCTATCACATCGCTATCCTGCGCGGCTGCAATGTCGACCAGCCCCGGAATCTGGCGAAAAGCGTTACGGTGGAGTAATCCCCTCGCTGGTTTTTTGGTTTGACCAGTGAACCCAATTTAACATTTACACCATCGCGCCTGCATCAACCAAGGGCGCGCACCAGAATCAACACCAAACTGGCTAGCAAGGCCGAAATGGGAATGGTCAAAACCCAGGCCCAAAGCAACTGAATTGTCACCCCCCAACGGACCGCCGACAAACGCCTGGTAGCTCCTACTCCTATAATCGAACCCGTAATAGTATGTGTGGTGCTTACCGGGATACCCATTTGTTCGGTCATAAAGAGGGTCAGCGCCCCGGAGGTTTCGGCACAAACCCCTTCCAGCGGGGTCACCTTGGTAATCCGGGTCCCCATGGTTTTGATGATTTTCCAACCACCGCTCAGGGTTCCCAAACCAATCGCCGTGTAACAAGCCAAAGGCACCCAATCCGGCATGTTCTTGATGTCCTCGATGTCGCCGTTTGCAATCATCGCTGCCGCAATGATCCCCATTACCTTTTGGGCGTCGTTTCCCCCGTGACCCACACTAAAAGCCGCCGAAGAAAGAAGCTGCAAATTTTTGAACATATCCCCGACCCGGTAAGCTGTTGGGGTGGTGAACTTCTCCACATACCAAAAGGTCAACACAAACAAAAAGGCCACCGCCATAATGCCCCAAACCATCACCGAATTGTCAGCTTTGGCGTAACCCTTGGTCAACTTCTCAAGATCGGGACCTTTGGATTCCGGGAAAAGACTAATTACCCTAGTGGTCAGGGCTTTTGCGCCAATTTCATCGTAGCTACGTACGGCTTCTTTGACTTGGGGTTTAAGTTCTTTCCATAGAGCCAGGCGTTGCTCCGCATCCCGGATGGCCGAAGGGTCATCCTTTTGATCCGAACCCTGGGAAAGTGTCCCTTTTATTTTTTCCATCCCATAAGCTTTCTCAGTAGCCTCAACCATTTTGGCCTGTTCAAAATAATCAAATGCCACCCAGGTCATGATGCAGGAAGCTACAATTATTCCGGTTCTAAAAACCAGATTTTGTTGGATGGTCACCAGGGTGATAAAGGCCGAAATCAGCATACCGATTAAGGGAGCCAAAAAAATAAAAGAGATTGTTTTGTAAATTTTGTCCATAGACACAATTGCCTCAAATTCCAAACCAGGTTGATTCCAATAGGCATTGGCCAATGCTGCCCCCGCAAAACCCCCTATCAAAGTGTGCGATGAGGAGGACGGTATCCCGTACCACCAGGTCAAAAGGTTCCATACAATGGCAGCAATCAGTCCGGAAAAAATGACTTCAAGGGTTATAAAATGAGCCTGAACCGTTTTGCCAATGGTATTGGCTACGGCATGGTCCTTGAAAATAAAAAAGGCAATAAAATTGAAAAAAGAAGCCCAAATCACAGCTTGCAGGGGCGATAAAACTTTGGTTGATACCACAGTAGCTATGGAATTAGCGGCATCGTGGAACCCGTTGATATAATCAAATACCAAGGCCAAAACAATAATTACCAGAAGAAAAGTCATGCGGCTAAGGCTTTACCATGGGACTGTTGAACAAGGAACTAAGCGTACTTCACCAATATAGAATCCATGATATGGGCTGCGTCCTCGAATTTATCCGTAACAATTTCCATAATCTGGTAAATCTCGCGCTTTTTGATTAGCATCTTGACATCGTTTTCCATATCAAAAAGACGCTCAATACACATATCAAAAACATCATCGGCCTGGTTTTCAAAGGAATTTATTTTGATAATGGAATCCGAAATCCGCTTTACATTTTTCATGTTGCGCAATTCGTAAACCGCGGCCTTCACTTCATGGCTTCCCTGACGAATAATTTCGGCCATTTTGCGGATTCCGTTGTCATCGGGGTTGACCTTATAAAAGTTGATTTTTTTCCCTGAAGCGTAGATATAATCGCAGATATCGTCCAAGGCAATGGCTAGATAATGGATGTCTTCCCGGTCAAAGGGGGTAATAAAATTCTTGCCTAATTCCTGAAAAATCTGGTGCGTGTATTCATCGTTCCGATGCTCCAGTTGTTCCAACTTGGTAATTAGTGAAGCCCGTTGGTTATAGTCATTTTCATTCACAATTTGGGTAATAAGATCCCCCATTTCACCAACGGTGGTGGCTATTTTTTCGAACAAGCTAAAAAAAACCTTGTCCTTGGGCAAAAAAAATGAAAGCATACTATTTAGGCTCATAGCGGTGGTGTTTTTAGTGAGTGAATTTTAGATGCCGGCTTCTATCTGGAATCGCCAAATCCACGAAGTTGTGGTTGATGAGGTACCAGGACTCAGGAGGGTTTGACCCAATTCGGTTTGCCATTTTAGCCGATGGCCCTTTAGGTAACGACTCCAACCCAAGCCCCAGTAGCTGGTGGGTTTTAGGTAATCCTGTATAGCAGACGATGGTTCAATGTGTGAGTAGCGTAATACAATGCTATTTTTGTTAAGGAAAACATAACTTCCGTCCAAATTATAGCCGTAGCCCTGGTAGACAAGAGAAGGCATAATTTTGGCCGTATCCTGGGGTGAAAAAGTAACCGGAGAAGTACCGGCAAGGGTATTTCTTAAAGCGAATTCGCCTGCCAACGCCCAGCCCCTGTGTTTGAACAAAGCGTCAATAAAAAGACTACGGATATCCCGTCCCTCGTAAAGGTCCTTTCCAATACTCCCCCCTGTTCGGATAGCATTTATGTTATAGGAAAACGCCGTGGCTACCGAAACCTTGGGCCTGGCCTCCCTTTCCAGGTCCCCCTCAAAATAATCCCCGCCGTTGGTGAAGGCTCCCAACGGATACCATTCCACTCTGGTGGAATAAGATAAAGCATCGGTTATTTCAATATTACGGCCGTTACCACTTGAAATACAAAGCCGGATTGAAATGGGCTGATTCAAAACTTTATTGTTGTAATAAACATTCAATCCAAAATCCCGGTCGATTTGAAACACCGAATTAAAGAGGGAGCGGTCGGGCATCTGCATATCGCCCGAGGAAACAATTCTCTGACGATTGCCCGGCAATTTACCTTGGCCCAAACCAAACTGAAGGCGTTTGGTCGGCCTGTAAAAAAACATCGCGTCCCGAATGACATTAGGATACCGGGTGTTTTCCCAATCCATGTCTGAACGTGAAAACGACAACTGGACTATATAGTTGAAACGCGGATCCAGGATAAAGCCATCCAGGCGCAAACGTAAACGCCGTACATAGGCTTCGTATCTGGCTTCGTCCAAAGCATCGGCCGTCCAAGCATCCGTCTGTAAGCCTACCCTGTTTTGCATTCGAAACCTAAAGTTCAGGCAGAAGGCCGAATCCGGGGCGGTGATGGACAGCCCCTTGCTGAACGCAAAATAGGGCACCGGATGATCAATGTGCTGACCACGAACCAAACCCGGACAAAAAAGAATGGCTAAGGTTGCCATAAGCCTTAAAATATCTTTTTGATAAAGTTTCTTTGAAATAAACGACATAAAGGTGGTCGGTCAGGATTAAGCCAATGTTCAAAACGGACACAAGGATATCAAAGGTATATTAAGAAACTGTTAACAACCCAAAAATCCTTCAACGCCTCTTAAGGAGGGGGCTGCGTCTGGCGTTGAAGGCCACGACCTCTTCCTTATGGTCCACGGCAGATATAACAACGCAAACATGGAAAGGACCGTTGCCAGGCCCAGCGGAACAATCAACCCAAGGCTCAGGGACAAACTTTTGGTGATCCGGAGCAGCATACTCAAACATAAGATTTACACTGCGTAGGGACCTCTGCGCTGCATTCTGGACCTGCCAGGAAGAAACCAGACCGGTACTTTTCATTCAGGCCAAAGATGCAAGGGGTGGGGAGACCGTGACCAGCCCTGCAATCTGGCCAGACCCGTGAAAGTGGTGCAGTGCCCAACGTACACTCTCTGGTGCCCCAGTCTTTTCAATAGTTTGAGAGTCATTGGGTGAAGTAGATTCCCGCTTCAAAATTATACTTTTGGCTCGAATAATTTCCTATGCTTTTCGCGTAGCACAGGGAGACGGAAATTAACTCGTACATGATGCAGTTTTTCGCCTGGTCGTAATTCACCAGAATGCCTTTTACAACCACTCAATTTTCCTTTGGGATCATCGGCGCGGGTGTATTTGAGGTGGATTTTCGCTTTATAGCACATGAACAGGTCGAGCGAATCGGGGGCGATGTTGAGGCGGCCGGTGATTTCTGTTATGGAACGAATGGGGGCGACGCTGGCGATTTCCCGGTCGGTTATGGCGGTTCTTATGGCGGTGGGTTAAAAGTCGTATTGGGTTGTAGTATTGCGGAGAGGTGCATTCCAAAAATACAATAAACGGAGGCGGCTAGCCATATAATTTTACAGATTGGTGAAATGTTGCGAATGACATTAAACCTTGCGACACTATGAAGTCTATGGGGGTGCTTTCCATATATTGTATTAAGTTGACTAACCAATCCAGACATCATGAAATCAATCCCGTTAAATCCAAACATTATGAAATCAAGTTTATTAAACTTGGTTGTAGCAGGGGTGTTGTTAACCAGCCTTTTGACCTCCTGCGGAAGGGGCGAGCGCAATGAAGATACATTGTTTGACCAATTCCTCGAGGCTGATGCGGGCAACGAGCAGCTCACCCAGTTCGAGGATGACGGCGCCGAAGCCGCGCTCGACAGCCGGGTGGCCGATTCCGAGGTGGCCGGCCTGCTCAGCTCTGGTGGTTGCGCCACCGTGACGCGCGACACCCTGTCGAATCCGCGCCGAATTACGATCGATTTTGGTTTGGTGAACTGCCTGTGCCGCGATGGCCGCTACAGGCGGGGGATGGTGTATATCGATTATACCGGACAAAGAGGTGTGCCCGGCAGCACCGCTACCCTCAGCTTCAACGGCTATTTCGTGAACGACCGCGGAATATCAGGCAGCCGCACTATCAGTTTCGATAGTTCCCCAGGCGGGAATCCGCAGCGCACAACCACCTACAACATTACGGTGACCCCACCCAATCAGTCGGGCTCCTACAACCGGCAGGGCCAACGCGTGCGCGAGAAAATCGCCGGCGACGGCACCAGCAGTTTGCTCGACGATGTGTACCTGATGACCGGAAGCGGCAGTGGCAGCCGAACGGGTGGACTCATCTACAGCCATAGCATTGTGACGCCCCTGCGCCGCGAGGGTAGCTGCGCGTGGATCGTTTCGGGTAGCATACAGTTTAGCCGCAACAACCGGCTCACCCGCACGCTCGACTTCGGGAACGGCACGTGCGACGACCAGGCGATCGTGAGCAACGGATCCCGCACCCGCAACATTACGCTGCCTTGAGTGGGTCATGGAAAAGGATTTATTGATTGTCGAAGGCCGAATATGGGATTAGTACCGCAAAGAGATTGATCCATCGATAAAAAGGCATGATGCCTTGGAAGACAGCGAATTAAGCATCGACCGTTCTACTCCATGACCGCCAACAAGGGGCCGAGCTTGCTGCCTGTGCTCAGGCGGCCTAAGCTTGGGCAATACAGGGTAGAAACGCCGCCATCGAGGTAAAGCGCATTATAGCAGCCTTTCTGAAGCATGTATTCGGCAAATTGATGGAAGTTTACCGATCGGTTGGATAGGGCAAAAACGACATGCCCGTCTTTGCGGATACCTACCCCATTGCGGATGTACAGGCTGTTAGAAGTAGGAGAAAAAGCACGGCCGCGGTTGATTTGGCCGTTGATGAGCAGCATGGGCCCCGATTGTGTCGCAAATTGGACGGCAGATCGTTTTAGGAAATCGTGCGATGTACAAATCCCAGCCTTGCCATCCTTGGTCACATAGAAAACGCCGTTGGGTTGAAGGTAGAAATTGGAACTATTCCCGCTGCTGCTGTTCAGGAGCAATGTACCATGCTTGGCAGACGTGCAGCAGCCGGGTTTACCATGAACAACCAGCAAACCCATCGGATGCCCCTGAGGAGTGGCAAGAAACATCCCGGCATTCATCCCCAGGATCAGCTTTCGTTTACCGAGTTTGCTCTGGGGATCTTCAATGTGCGCTTTCAGTCGACCCAGGTCGCCCAGAATTTTTCCGTCCCGACCCTTCAAGTGCACCTCGATGCGCTGACAACTGGGGTCAACGGTCAAAGAAGAGATGGGGTTGATGAATACCCAAATCACGCCAAGCAAAAGTGCGGCGCCCGGGATGGCCGCCAGCTTCCACAAAACCGTTTTCAAGGCTAAAGGAGACATGCGGTCGTT
>VHAX01000023.1 GCA_016872215.1 Sphingomonadales bacterium
AACGGACAGATCTACAGCCAAAGCGGCACCTACACGTCAGTTAATGGCTGCCATACCGAGACGCTGGTCTTGACGATCACGCCATCAACGTCAAACACAACGCAGGCATCAGCATGCGACAGCTACATCTGGAGCGTAAACGGACAGAGCTACAGCCAAAGCGGCACCTACACGTCAGTTAATGGCTGCCACACCGAGAGGCTGATATTGACGATCACGCCATCAACGTCAAACACAACGCAGGCATCAGCATGCGACAGCTACATCTGGAGCGTAAACGGACAGAGCTACAGCCAAAGCGGCACCTACACGTCTGTTAATGGCTGCCATACCGAGACGCTGGTCTTGACGATCACGCCATCAACGTCAAACACGACGCAGGCATCAGCATGCGACAGCTACACCTGGAGCGTAAACGGACAGAGCTACAGCCAAAGCGGTACCTACACGTCTGTGAATGGCTGCAACACTGAGATGTTGATTCTTACAATCAATCCAGGTCCTTCATTTCAGGTTGCGATTAACGGCATGAATTATGGAGCGGTATCAGGCGGCAATAGCGTTACAGCCAATACATTAACCAGCTACAATATTGAGTTGTCGTCGGTTCTCTCCGGACGTCTACCGTTTGTAGGCAGTATTCGTGTTTGGGATGGTTTCATTGGCACGGGCACGGCTGGTTCCGTCTTTGTTGACACGATCAACAGTGTGGGTGACCTGATTTATTCAGCTCCCGCGGGTAGTGTTCAGCCTGGTATATGGAGCGTGGAGTTTTTATCTGTTGTCGATGCCAATGGTTGTGTTGCTAATCTTTCCAATTCACAATATAACTTCACATTTTATGTGTCTAATCCCAATGTAGTTGCCGTAAATGCGCAGGTTTGTGCACCATCGGGATACAATTTCAATGGGGTGAACCTTTTTGTAAGTGGTACATATACCGACACCTTAACCAGTTCTTTGGGTGTTGATAGTTTTGTTACGTTGAACTTAATTGTAAATCAGCCTAGCTCGACGGCACTAACTGCGACAATTTGTGAGCCTGCTAGTTATTATTTTAATGGTCAAGTCATTACTGTAGGTGGTATCTATACCTCTACCCTAACCAATGCCGCGGGTTGTGACAGTGTAATCACATTAAATCTAACGGTTAATCCCAGACCTGTTTTCTCAGTGGCACTCAATGGAGTCTTATACTCGCCGCAGCAAGGAGGTCATTCGCTCAACGTGTGCTCCAACGAGAATTTTGTATTTACCCTCGGTGGCGTACAGGCTGGAATGGTGCCTCTAATTGGCACATTACGTGTTTGGGACGGCCAGATTGGTTCCGGAACACCTGGCTTGTTATTTACAGATACCATTTTCGCTTTAGGTGATGTCATATACTCTGCACCTTTTGGCAGTGTTAATCCCGGCATATGGAGTGTAGAGTTTATTTCTGTTGTGGATGGCAATGGCTGTGAGGCGGATCTGTCTAATGGAGGAATGAATTTCACATTTACAGTCTCTGATCCGAGTGAAACGACCATTAACGCGTTGATTTGTTCACCTGCTACGTATTCCTTCGATGGACAGGCGTTAAGTACCTCGGGAACGTATACAGCAATATTTATTAATGCAGGGGGCTGTGACAGCGTGGTTACTTTGAACTTGTCGGTCGGCACGCCTAGCCCAGCAACAAGCCTTACCGACACGATATGCGGTCCGAATACTATTACCGTTGGGGGACAAACATTTGGTTCAACAGGTAATTATACCATTACCCTAACGAATGCATCGGGTTGTGATAGTGTGATCAACCTGACCCTTGTGGCTACTCTAGGCGTGACTCAGATCACAAGCCAACCAAGCTCAGTTTATGCAGAGCAAGGAACAGTTGTTCATCTTCCGCTCGGTGTTCAAGATGCCTTAGCTATTCACTGGCAGAGCAGCAATGACGGGTTGGTGTGGGCGAATCTGACAGACGGGACAATCTACTCAGGCGCACTTTCCTCGAATTTAAGCATCAATACAGGTGCAGCTTTGAGCCACACCCAGTACCGCGCGGTCGTTGTGGGTTGTCAGGGTCAAATGGTCTCGAACGCCGCCTCCCTGATACTTTATCCTTCAGCCGCCCCCATTGCATTAAGTATAGCAAATGCTACCGGATGCCCGGGTCAGGAAGTAATGGTGCCAATATTAGCCTCAAACTTCTCAAATGTTGGTAGGATTCAGTTGGATTTGAGCTACAACGTTTCAATTCTACAACTATTGAATTTCCAGACAGGAGCAGGTATCAGCGGTATTCAGATAACTCCGACTTCTGGGGGGATTTCAATCCGTCGTAATCTGACCATACCTGCATCGCTGATTAACGATACCTTATTAAAATTGAATTTTGTTGCCTTTGGAAGTGGCCAAACCAATATTCAATGGGTGCCCTCAGCTTCAGGTGTAGTGGGAATTGAAACGGCTTACCCGGGCAATTTGGTGCACAGGCTTTCTTACCAGAATGGTAGTGTCACTATTGGTGGTGTAACTCCAGTTATAACGCAACAGCCGATTAACATAACAGTATTGGACGGCGCGTCTGCCACTTTCTCAGTTGTTGCTACTAATGCGGCGGCTTATCAATGGCAGATTTTGCAAGCGGGCGGTTGGGTGAATCTGACCAATCAAAGCCCATATCAAGGGGTTCAGGCTGCTCAATTGACTATTTCGCCTGCAACTGGTGCACTCCACAATCGTAGGTTTAGGGTTATTGTTGATGGAGCTTGTCCCCCGTCTGTAACCTCCAATGAGGCGGTATTGAATGTTACATCGGTTGCCGCACCTATTGTTTTGAGTATTGAAAATCGTACGGTTTGTTCACCCGGCAACTATAGCCTTTCTGTAGCTGCAAGTCACTTCATTGAGGTGAACGCCTTGGATTTCTCTATGTCTTACAATTCATCTGCAATGGTGTTCACAGGGATCAGTTCTGCACATTCATCCCTACAAGGTATTACCGCCTATGTGAACCAGTCAGGGGCGATATCAATCAGTTGGTTCGGTCTAACTCCATCCAACCTGGGATCAGGGGAGCTGTTCAAGCTCAATTTTGTGGTGAATGCTGGGGGGTCAGTGTCATGGAACTCATCAGTACCCGGTTTGACAAGTCTAGTCAATCAGTTCGGTCAAAACTTGCCTTTGCAGTTAAACAATGGGGGTGTTATAGTTCGAAGTTCATTCATTCAGATTAGTGGTTTGGGTAATGTTTGTATTAATTCAGCACCTGTTGCCCTTTCGGTCAATATAGGTGGTGGCGTATTCTCAGGTGCTGGTGTTGTTGGCGGAGTATTTTATCCCGCTTTGGCTGGCCTGGGTACCAATGCAATCAGTTACACGGTCACGGATAGTTTTGGATGTACCAATACCGCGACAGTGTTCGTAACGGTTCAACCAGCTCCTTCAAGTACTGGTGGGGGAGCAGTAACGATTTGTCCGGGTTCTACTGCGACGCTAACGGGTGCTGGAACTGGAATTGTATCGTACCTGTGGAGCACGGGTGCAACTACTCAATCCATTAATGTTCAGCCGCAGAATAACTCGGTGTATTGGGTTACATTAACAAACGCAGCAGGGTGCAGCGTTACCGACACATTCCGTGTAAATACATTTGCTGAAACACCCGTGAACGCCGGAGCTGATCGCACTATTTGTCAGGGTTTCGGAACGCAATTGAGTGCGAGTGGCGCAGTACAATACGTATGGTACACTCTTGGATCGCAACAGGCATTTGCGTTCACCTCCAATCCATTTGTGTTGCCGTCTGTAACAACAACTTACTTGGTTACAGGCGTTAGCGTCAACGGTTGTATTTCCCGCGATACCGTTGTTGTTTTGGTTAATGCCCGGCCAAATGCTGCTGTGAGTGACGATACGGTAATCTATTGTGGTTCAGGGGTTGGAGCACAACTCGAGGCCTCCGGTGGTGTAACCTATCAATGGAGTCCCGCTACAGGTTTGAACAATCCAAATTCGGCAACGCCTGTTGCGTCACCAACAGTAACTACGCTGTATCTGGTCACCGTTACGAACGCAAACGGATGTTCGGATGTGAAATCGGTTTTGGTATTGGTTCCAACAGTATCAGCAGGTAGCAACCGCACGATTTGTTCGGGTACAAGTACACAGTTGAACGCTACGTATAATGGCTCTGCGTTGAGCTATCAGTGGATTCCGTCGACCGGTCTGAGCAACGCATTCATTTCGAATCCGGTGGCTTCACCCACATCCTCAGTTATTTATACGGTTCGCGTATCGGATGCATCCGGCTGTCAGGTTACAGCCCAGGTCCGTGTGATTGTGAATCTGAGCCCGATGGTGAATGCGGGAGCGGATGTATCAATTGCGCCCAACGCCTCGACGACCCTCAATGGATTTGTTTCGGGCGCGAGTAGTTACTTGTGGTCGCCTTCTGCGGGTTTGAGCAATCCTGCGATTCTGAACCCGGTGTCTAGTCCAATGGTCACAACTGCGTACATCCTCACGGCAACTGGCTCGAATGGTTGTTCTCGCTCGGATACGGTTGTCGTGACTGTCGACCCCAATCTATCGGGTGGAACACTCAGTGGCCGGGTGGTATATGACCGTATTGGTAGCGCTGTTCGTACACCGGTATCGTCTGGGGCTGTAATTCTTTCGGGCAATGCTGTTGCCACCACGAATATTGCAGCAGGTGGTTCCTATGCCTTCCCCGGATTGTCCAATGGAGGTTATCAGGTTCGCGCTGATGTTGGAATGGCTCCGGGTGGAATCACCACGGCAGATGCGTTCCTAATCAATAATTACATGAGTAATCCTGGAGCTCTATCCGGTTTGGCGGTACAGGCGGCCGATGCAAATGGTGACGGAATCGTGAATAGCGCAGACGCCTTATTGGTACTCCAGCGGAGCATTAACCTGCCAACCGCCGTGTTCGCTACTCCATGGGTGTCGGAAAATGCTGCTATTACAATAAACAATTCAAATTCAGTTCGAGATGTGGCTGTTTTGAGTCGCGGCGACGTGAACCGTGACTATTCCTTCAGTACCCGTCTAATCCGTGGAATTCAAGCGGAGGTGGGCGCAGCAATCGCTTCTGACAAGCCGGTACATGTGTTGCCCATACAAGCAACTAGCCAAACGGTACTGGGGTCGTTCCAGATGCATGTGGAATTAGCTGGCGGACTACATGTACGCAGCATTCGAATGTCTAAGACTGGCGAGACGGTGTTGTTCAATCAAACTGCCAACCAGCTCTATTTGGGGTGGTATGCTACGGGCGGAGCCTACACAGCCGCTGAGGGTGCCGATTTGTTTGAGGTAGATTTTGAGCAGGATATTCGGGGTATTGAAGTGGTGATGACGGTGGTTGGATTCTCACAAGCGACCGATTATGAGGCAAATCCATATTCAATGCTCCGTTTGCAGATGCCCGCCTATGTTGAGTCGAGTGGCTTGACTTTGGAAGTGAGCAACTTCCCGAATCCATTCTCTACCTCTACCGAGGTCATCTATAAACTGCCTGAGGATGGTTCGGTGCAAATACTGATTACCGATTACACAGGCAAGTCAATCTATCAGACAGAAAAAATGTCAAAGCTCTCCGGCAAGCATAGCATGCAATGGAATGCAGGCGATGTAGCTGATGGGGTGTATATGTTGCATGTACGTTTCGACGGCATTGTGGGTATTCAGTCAAAATCCACGAAGCTGATGATTCGTCGCTAGTCGGACGACTTTCCTTAGTGGATGTTTCGATACCGTCCCCTTAACGTAGAGGCGCATTATGGTGCGCCTCTACGTATTTTTACTCTAATTCTGCTAACGTGTTTACTCTTTACAAAAGCGGGTTTTTCAACATTCGGAGGTTTCGGGCCTCCATGTAGGGTAGACACAACGATATATTACGGGTGGTGCATTGGTGATACCCTGCAAGTAGGCGGTCTTAACTATTCCACGCCCGGAGTTTATGCTCAGTTTTTGCAGACAGCCTTGGGGTGCGATAGTGTAGTGAACCTACAAATCCACCCAAGACCGGACACCCCGATTATTGGTCAGCATCCTTCAAGTATTTACATCGGTGCGGGTGACACAGGATCATTCCTGGCATCGGCCTCACCAGCATCGGATTGTCGCTGGCAAACCAGAACGGGCACGGGTGTCTGGATGAATGTTCGGGCTGATTCGATTCATTCCTCTCCTTTTTTGTCTCATTTAAGTGTTGTAGCAACTGGGGGAAGCAACAACGCTGTTTACCGATACTACTGCCAGGGATGTATGGTTGATGCAGTGAGCGATTCAGCCGAATTATGGGTTTACCCCCAACAGCCGCCCGTAGTAGTTCAATTGCCTACAGTTGAATCCTGTGTCGGAGAAAATACCCCTATTGCAGTACGTGTCAATTCCTGGCAACATGTTGGGCGTATTTCTTTGGACGTCATTCTGCCCACATCTTCTTTGCAATTGATTCAGTGGAGTGCACGCGTATCGGGTTTGTCGCTCTCGGTTCAGGGTGATACAGTCAAAATTCGTAAGGCAACGACAGTATCCTCCATCCTCACACTAGGTGATACCTTGCTCGTATTGGTGGTCCGCCCTTTATTTACAGGTACTTTTCCACTGACCTGGCTTGTTCCGGATAGCGGAACAGTGGGGTTACAGTACATAGATCCGAACAGTAGCTGGGTTCACAGGCTGGTACCAGTGAACGGACATGTTTTTGTGCCTTCTTTGGCTGCTCAGGTGGTTCAGGAGCCGATGTCCGTTTCGGTCCGATCGGGGGATTCTGTTTTGTTCTTGGCGGCATGCGTGAACGCCATCGGCTATCGCTGGCAAATCCGGGTCGGTTCATCATGGCGGAGTCTCGTCGAAACGAACGCTTACAGAGGTACACAAACCGCCATGTTGTACATGGATGCAGCACCCGACAGCTTAAACAACGCCCGTTTTCGTTTAATTGCTTTTGGATCATGCGGGCGGAATGATACATCGCAAACAGTCGACCTGCGGGTGGAATCGAGTTCACCTGCCATCCGAATGACTTTGCCGCAAGTATTGGCATGCACCACCGGACAGTATTCTCTATCGCTGAATGTTGAATCGTTCAACCAAGTTTCAGCTTTTTCGCTTCGGTTTACCTACCACCCCGATAGCATTCAATATATGGTGACTGAATACACCCATCCAGCGCTGGGAACCGGTTATCAGCTCCTGCACCAATCGGGTGGGCTAACACTGAATTGGTACGGGACACAGCCCCTGCAGTTGGGTGCTGCGGAGTTGTTGAGGCTCAGGTTTCAGATAGCGGGAAGCTCTCAATTGCAGTGGGATACCTCCGCACAGGGCCCCATGTTGTGGACACCCTACCAACAGATGCTTCAAACTGCAGCCCAGGACGGTTGGGTACGGGCAGGCTCCTTATCCGCAGTGGTCGACCCCATACCCTGTTTGTTTATTGGGGATGCCCCGGTCGCTTTGAGCGCCTGGCCACCCGGCGGAACCTTCAGCGGGGTCGGGGTCCAGAGCCAAGTTCTGTATGTCGACACATCACCCGGAGTCAGAACCGTGCATTATCAGGCCGTGTACCAGGGCTGTCCATATGGGGGACAATACACCTATGAGGTATGGCCCGCCCCGAGTCTGCAGTGGAACAATACCCGCGATGTTTGTAGAGGTACACCCATCACGCTTACGGCCCTTAGATTATCCAACAACGTTTGGAGTACGGGCGACACCAGCGCAATGGTCACTCTCCATCCGATAACCGACACCCTGGTTTGGGTTCGCTACACATCACCCACAGGATGCATACGAATAGATTCTGTGCGTTTAGAAGTACGTCCCGGGCCAAATGCGACGGTTGATGACTCTGTTTATTATTATCACAACAATACTACCCCCGTTCTGCTTAGAGCCGCGGGAGGGGTCAGCTATCTTTGGCAGCCATCGTCGGGACTTTCCGACAGCACTTCAGCGGCACCCTTGGCCATGCCCGACACGACAACTACATACACGGTTACGGTTATGGATTCTTTTGGATGCAGCCGTACGTTGCGTGTTGTTGTTCTGCATCCGCGCATCAACCCGATGCCCAACCGGGTTTTGTGCAGGGGCGATAGCCTTACCCTAGATGCACCTGTTCTCTATACCCATCAACCCACAAGCGGACCCCCTCCAACATTAACCCCTCCAATACCCACCTATTTGTGGCAACCCGCTGCCGGACTCGATGATCCCTACAGCCCGAACCCTAAGGCATCACCGGGCAGCACCACGCTCTACCAAGTACGGGTTATTGTGGCCCAAAATTGCACCCTCACAGCCCATAGAGGGGTAATCGTGCTCGCCCCTCCCCAAGTCGAGATTGGTCACGACAGTATCTACACCTCAATCGGACATCCGGTGCGGCTTCAGGCCCACATCTGGGACACGACACAGCCCGTTCAATACCAATGGACGCCCGCCACCGGGCTATCCGACAGCACACAACAGCAGCCATTTGCGAACCCGATGTCCACCACAAACTACAAGCTAACCGTGCGTTCCGCCAACGGTTGTATCTCCTCGGATTCAGTGGTTGTTGTGGTATCGCAAGTGGGACTAGGCGCTGTGTTGCAGGGCCAGTTGATCTATGACAATTCCAGCCAAACCCCATTGCGGGAGGGAACCGTGACCCTGATGCCGATTCTCCCTCATCAACCTTTTTATAATAACCCTAATCGTCCCCACTCCAAAAAGAGATCTGGCAGAATATCCAAGAAAAAATAAGCTACGGCACAATCAACTGAATATCCAGCGCTGTGTCGTGGTCAAACACGAGGGCAGCGTCTTTCCACATCGGCCCGCGGAAAATAGGGCGGTAGTTGCGACTAAACCCATAGGGTTCCGTCGGGAAGCCGAAGGCCGATTTATCGAGTCGACCGTTTCGATCCAGATCCTGATAAACGGCAACTGCATAGGTCGCGGCTGGAACCAAGAACTTCCATCGCATCCAGGAACCTTCTGCCTTTAACGCAGTGTGGTGGAGCGGTCGGCCATCCGGAAATGAAGCGCGATCGAAAAGACCGATTACCAAATGCGAAGCGCTTGTAATATTTAGGCCGTCGACTTGAATCGTCAATTCAACCAGTCGATTCTGTGCCTTCAGATCCAAAGAATGCCCCCAACCCAAGAGCATGTAGGTCAACAGCAACAGTAATGAACGATAGGACCGCTTGTGGATGAGAAACGCGAGCCGAGGCATCAGGTAGCTAACCACCCAATTGATGTGCCCCAAAAACGAGGGAACCGATACCGACTTTCGGTGGATCAGCTGGCGCAAAATACCGCGCGCGGTCGCCTCGCGACTGCGGGTAAAGATGCGTGGACGATCAGGTATAGGTTGGGGTAAACCCTTCGAGTCCAGAGCCCGTTTGTCGGGTTCGTTGGCCGTGTAGCCCAGATAGGTGAGACCCACAAATACTCCATGGTCGAGGTTTTCGAGTCGCAGGCTCTCGCTCAGTGGCGTGAGGGCAGCTTTGCTCAGGGCATAAAGACCATATTCGGGCATACCATAAAAGGCCGAAATACTCGATACAAATAGAACCCCACCCCGGCTGTTGCGCAGGGCGGGCAAAGCGGCGCGCGTCAGGTGGATGCATCCCTTCACATTTACATCGATCATTTGGTCGATTACCTGCTCGGATGCCGCATCGATCCGGTCGAAGTTAAATACCGCCGCATTGTGGATGAGGTAATCGATACGGCCAAAGTGTTTAAGACCGGCCTCTACTGCAATCCTACAATCGTCGGGGCTCGAAACATCCCCGACAATGGTCAGCAAGCGACCACGAGTTTCGTCACCCGTGTCACCACAAATGTGCAGGGTAGCTTCTTCCAGTCGTCCCGCATTCCGGCCCGTGGCAATCACCATCCCGCCGCTGGTCCACACCTGCCGCGCCAGTTCCTTTCCGATGCCCAGGCTCGCACCGGAAATCAGCACCACTCGGCCACGGTATGCATCTTGCCATGCCATCAACTGTAGAGCGGGTTGGTGAACAGATCGGTTGGAAGGGTTTGGACCCATGTATGGGATCGAATGGGAGCGAACATGGCGTGAAATTAATTCCTCATACGGCTTAACGATTCCGGAAATATTTCAAATCCTGTTAATCGTTGAACAAAAAGGTTTAAAGATTGTTCTTACTGGGTTCAAATTATGCCCCGAGTGCACTTTTTTGTAATTTTGTTCGTATTTGTTCCATGAAAAAATCCACTGGCTTCTCGCGCCTGAGTCGTGACGAAAAAATCGATTTCATTGCCCGTCGTCATTTTTCCCGGCCCGAAGAAGCTGCGCGGCTTCTGCACGCCTACCAGCATTCCGACCCCGATGTACAAAAACAGCACGATGAATTCATCGAGAATAGCCTAACCAACTTCTACATGCCCTATGGCGTGGCCCCTAACTTCCTGATCAACGGCGTCAACTACACCATACCCATGGTGATCGAAGAAAGCTCAGTGGTTGCTGCGGCTGCGAAAAGCGCATCGTTTTGGTTCGATCGGGGCGGTTTTCACGCCCGGGTTTTGTCGACCCGAAAAATCGGTCATGTACATTTCCTGTGGAACGGCTGTGAGGCCGACCTCCGGGATAGGATGCCTGCCCTTGAAGGTCGATTGCGTGCGGCCACAGAAGGCCTAGGCGCCCAGATGAGAGTCCGTGGCGGAGGAATCACGGAACTGGAGCTCGTAGCAAAGCCGGAAATTGAACCGGGTTATTACCAGCTGAAAGCCAGCTTTGAAACCTGTGATGCCATGGGGGCCAATTTCATCAACAGCCACCTCGAATGCTTCGCCCGGGAATTGCGTTCCTTTGTGGAAGATGACCATTCGCTCCCCGAGGCGGACAGAAGCCTCACCGTGGTCATGAGCATACTGAGCAACTACACACCCGAGTGTCTGGTGCGCGCCGAGGTCAGTTGTCCGGTTGAGGCTCTGGCCGATGGCGATGACTACACCAACGAGCAGTTTTTGGCTAAATTTCTGCAAGCCATCCAAATCGCTCGTGAGGAGCCCTACCGCGCTGTCACCCACAACAAGGGAATCATGAATGGTATTGATGCAGTTGTGTTGGCAACGGGCAATGATTTCCGGGCGGTCGAGGCCTGTGCGCATGCCTATGCCGCACGCGATGGTCAATATCGCAGCCTTACCCAGGCCGAGGCAGTCGACGGACAATTCCGTTTTTGGCTCGACATTCCTCTTGCGTTGGGGACTGTGGGTGGACTTACCAGCCTGCATCCCCTGGTTCGCGCATCCCTCGAAATGCTCCAAAACCCCTATGCGGGTCGACTCATGGAAATCGTGGCCTGTGTGGGATTGGCGCAGAACTTTTCAGCGGTCAAATCGCTCGTCACTACCGGCATCCAGAAGGGCCACATGAAAATGCACCTGCTCAACATCCTCAATCAGTTGGGTGCTACGGAGATGGAAAAGGAGCGGACCAAAACCTATTTCAACGATAAGGTGATCAGCTTTCAGGCGGTCGGTGAGTACCTGAAAAAACTGCGTGGACAATCAGCCGTGCAGATATTGAGTCACATCCACCCCAACTGAAACGAGTGGTCCGCGACTATCATGCCCGCGGTAAACTGCTTCTGACGGGAGAATATGTGGTGATGCAGGGCGCGCTCGCCTTGGCTTGTCCCACCCGTCGCGGACAATCCATGTACATAAGTACACACTGCCCCGGATGCATCCACTGGAAGGCGCTCACTCCCCGCGGGGAGGTCTGGTTGGAGGCTGAATGGACGTTGAATGGGATGGAATTCAATGCAACACAAGGTTTCGGGCGCCAACCATTGGATAGCTCGGGGAGGATGCCTTTAAACTTAGTTGGGGTGACAAGGAAAGGTATGGAATCGTCCGTTGTACGTTTGGAAGAATGGATCACCAGGACCCTGTTTCTATCACGCAAAGCCAACCCCGACCGCTTCAATGAGGAAGTTGATCGAATTGAGGCCGAAGGTGTTTCGGTGGAAACATATCTGGAATTCGAGCGGGATTGGGGTTTGGGCAGCAGTAGCAGCCTGATTTCGCTGCTCGCCCAGTGGTGGGGTTGCCCGGCTATGGAACTGCATGCCTTAACACAAGGCGGAAGCGGCTATGATCAGGCTTGCGCCACCGCAGCCGGTCCCATCCACTACCAGCTAATGGGCGAAGGCTTTCAATCCTTCCCACATACAGGCTTCTCGACCGAAACTCAGTCCGACCCCAAGCCAGATACCCAGACCGACCTCTCGCCCGACATTCAGTCTGACCTCCGTCCTTCAAACCGACCCATCCCGCAGCCCTGCCTGCGTCCCTGTATTCAATCAGTCGCGTTCCGACCCATCTTCCACGAGCATATATTGTTTGTGTATACCGGTATGAAACAGTCGACCGACCATTCCTTACGGAAGTATTTGTCACGCCCGCAATCACCAGAACCCGACGTGCTCGAGCTCTCAGAGTGTACCCGGCAGTTGACAGCTGCCGCCGATTTGAAGGAGTTTATGGAGATCATGCACAGGCATGAGAAGATCATATCCGATCTTTTGGGTTTCGAGCCGCTACAAACGTCCCTTTTCTCCAGATTTCCCGGCCAAACCAAGTCGCTCGGCGCATGGGGGGGCGACTTCATCCTCGCGGCCACACCCGACCCGGATCAGGCGAAGAAATTTTTAAAGAGCTCGGGTTATCCCGTACACTTTTCCTTTCACGATCTGTTGCTGTGTCCGGATTTTATCGAATCGACGCAATAATACTCCATTGAAACCCGATGAATTCTTCTACTTCGACCCCTTCTGGATCCACCCACATCGACCTATCCCCTGAAGCGGCCCTCGAACCACTTCAGGCACCCCTGAAGGAATTTCCGTACATCGAGGGTAGGGTGGCCTGGAAAGCACCCTCCAACATCGCACTCATCAAATACTGGGGGAAATACGGGCAACAAATGCCGTCCAACCCGTCGATCAGTTTCAGTTTGCGGACCTGTGTTTCCCAAACAGAAATGTTTTTTCAGCCCCGAAAGGGCGGGAGTGTGCACTTCACTCTGGGGGGGCAACCCAAAGAGGGTTTTGAGAACAGAATCGAGAAATTCCTGAACAGCGTTGTGGATTGGTATCCATGGCTGGCAGAATATGAACTGGACATACGGTCGAGCAACAGTTTCCCGCACAGCAGCGGCATCGCCTCCTCAGCATCGGGTTTCGCCGCCTTGGCGTTGTGCGTTCAGAGCGCCGACAGGCAGTTGCGCACGGCAATGGAAAATGATGCAGCCCCTCACCGATCCAATCCTATGGAATACCTAAAAGATGCAACATTCTTGAGAAATGCATCCAACCTGGCGCGATTGGGATCAGGTTCGGGCTGCCGATCGGTCTACGGGGGATGGGTACTGTGGGGGGCGCATCCCGCCACCCCTGAGAGCCGTAATGAGTATGCCATTGCCTACAAATCGGATATTCACCCCGTTTTTGCCGATTATCGCGACACCATTCTGCTCATACACAAAGGGGCGAAGGAAACGGGGAGCACGGCCGGACATAAGCTTATGGAGGGTAATCCCTTTGCAGAAGCCCGCTATCGTCAGGCTGCCGACCGGATTCCCCGATTGCTGGGGATTTTGGCATCGGGCGATGTAGAGGAATTTGGCATTTTGGTAGAGTCGGAAGCCCTCACCCTACACGCCCTCATGATGGCCTCAGAGCCCTCTTTTATGTTGATGATGCCCAACACCCTGGCCGCTATTAGCGAAATACACGCGTTTCGCAAACAAAATGGGGTTCCCGTGCATTATACACTGGATGCAGGCGCTAACCTGCATGTATTATACCCCGCGCAACACGAAACAGAAGTTATGTCACTCATTAACAACAGCTTGATGCATTATTGCGAAAATCAGGCGTATATTTGTGATTCTGTGGGAACGGGACCCATACCACTAACCCCTTTAGCATGATTAAAGACTCACTCTACTACGCCAAAATCTTGTTGTTTGGGGAATATGGCATTATAGAAGATGCGCAGGGTTTGTCCATTCCGTACGACGATTACAACGCACATTTTTCATTCGATCATCCGGAAAGCGAGACGGCACAAGACAGCAACCGCAAGCTGAAAGCCTACGCGGCACATCTGCACTCAATGCAGCAGGCAGGCGACCTTCACGTGTCGATTGATACCAATCGAATGCTGTCGGACCTTGCAAAAGGCATGCACTTCGATTCGAGCATCCCCCAAGGGTATGGTGTAGGCAGTTCAGGGGCTCTTGTGGCTGCAACCTATGCCCGCTATGCCACCAAGCCCATAAGGGCGGTAACCGATCATTCACTCGAGCAGTTGCAACAACTTAAATCTGAATTGGCGACATTGGAGTGCTATTTTCATGGACGCTCGTCGGGCATGGATCCTCTGATTTGCTATCTGCAGATTCCGATTCTGTTCAATGGAAAAAGAAATATGGGCACCGTACAATTGCCACAGGAACAGGAGGGGGAAGGTACGATTTTTCTGTTGAATACGGGTGAAGCCGGGGAAACCCAACCTTTGGTGAACCTCTTTATGGATCGACTCAAACAAGATGGTTTTCGCCGGATGATTCGCACTGAGTTTAGAAAGTACAACAACGCCTGCATCAAGAGTTTCCTCAAAGGCGATGCGCAACCCCTATTCCGCAACCTGCGTAAATTATCGCAGTTGGCCCTCGACAATTTCAAACCGATGATTCCGGATCTTTTCCAGCATTTGTGGAAGCAGGGCATCGAAACGAAGGTCTATTACCTAAAACTTTGCGGTTCGGGCGGGGGCGGTTACATACTTGGTTTTACCCGAGATTATGAGCGGACGCGAACTTTGCTGCGCGGCTATGACCTCAAGGTGGTCTATCGATTCTGATGGCTAGTTTGCTGATGCGGATTGGGAACGATTCCCGGCGACTGCAATTCGTGCGTTTTCTTGCTTTTTTATCACTCATTCGGTGGTACAATCTGTTTCTGGTACTCATCGCCCAGTTCCTGGCCGCTCGCTTCGTATTAGTGGAACAGGCAGACGGCTGGAATTGGCTGCTCGACCGTGGTTTGTGGGGACTAGCACTGGCAGGGAGCCTTCTGCTTGCGGCGGGCTATGTCATCAATGCATTTTACGACATAGAAACCGACCTGGCCAACCGTCCCCAACAGGTTATCGTTGGCAGGGTCATCTCCAAAAAACATGCGCTGCAGGCATGGGTGGTGTTGAATGGAATGGGACTAACCCTAAGTGCAGGGTTATCGACCCGCCTTTTGCTGTTTTACCTCCTCTTCAGCGGAGCCTTGTGGCTCTACTCGCACAAATTCTGCAAGTTTCCCTTAATGGGGGAAGTAGCAGCGGCTTTCCTGAGCATATCAGCTTTTTTCGCCATCTGCGTGCACTACCGATACGTGAACGCGGACTTGCTGATCCTCGCTACCCTATTCTGGATTCTGGTTTTAGCCCGGGAAATGGTTAAAAAGCTGATTAGCATGAAGGGCGACCTCGTGTATGGCTACAGAACCTTCCCTATCGAATACGGACTTAAAAAAACACGCAGCCTGCTCGTTTTGTTGCATCTTATGGCCCTTTTGCCTCTTTTGGCACTCGCCGTACTGAATCACACCCCATCCACCAATCTGTTTTCGGGATTGGTCGCCTCAGGGGTATTGGCATCCGCTTATTTATCTTTGAAGGCCGTTCGTTCGACAGACCATCGTCGGATCAACATAGCCCTGAAGATTGTTCTGTTAATGTGCATCTGCGGCATTGTTTTGATTTGATGGATGGTTTGAATCGGATTCGATGGAAAAGGATATGGAGGGGTAGATCCTGAGATGATAAGTTCTGATGGTAATGAATCTGATCTAATAGAACAGAATTCAATAGAACATAACCCAAAAAATAGACCCCAAAAAATAGAAACCAATGCAGCAGAACCCGATAGAACAGAACCCAATGGAATGGACTTGAACAGGACTATGAGTAGGATCATACTGGATTTGATGATCTTTGGTAGATGCATCGCAGGCCTGAGGCTTGAGGCACAATCGATCATGGGCAGAATGAACGAAATGCCTGGCCGAAGCATTCGCTTGGAGGGGTTCGCCGGCTTCAAGACCTATCCCATATCGGAAACCCAATCCGATTCACTCGGCCGGTTTAGGTTGACTTACGGCAGTGCCGACCATGGGGTGGGTATCAGGTGGACGATGATGAAAAGCCCCTGATTGTGATCCTCAGTGAGGATACGGTGGAGGTTATCGGACAAACTACCAGCAGTCTTGAAACCATTAAAATTGTACGTGGACGAGAAAATCAAGCCTTCGAGCGATACGCACAGGAGTGCCCCAAGCGTGAACAAGCGCTAAGTGCATGGAGGTATTTGAATCGGATGTACACCAACCCTATTTTTATTGAGCGAGAACCGACAAATCTTGCTCAGACCCCAATCGGTCAAACAGCTCGACGCTTGGGTCGATTGGTATCTGGTGAAGGGCAACCCGATCCGCAATTGAAAAACCCTAGGGCTGGGAGCGCGGCGTGCGAAACTCGTAGACCAGCGGTTTATCGTCCCGCAGCATAAACAAATTGCCTTCCTTGTCGAAACAAATGGAGCGTATTTTTTTGGTTTTTACCCGCCAGGAGCGCATAACATTATAGGTATCGGGGTGAATTCGATAGAGCATACGCTCCCCTGAAGAAAATCCCCACAAGGCGCCGTCGAACCAGGTAAGAGCCGATAGGGAAGCAATCGGTTGTCTGTGTTCATGAATCTGACGAAAATCCGTATCAAATTCTGCTAGAATCAATTTCTTATTTTGCATTCCGGCCGTCAGAACAAAAGATTTACGCGCCTGATTCCAGGTGAAACCGCTCCCGGAGCTTGTGCTTTGTACGGTAACAGGTAGCTCGAAGGTGTACTGGGGCAGCAAAGTGCCTGCATCATAAGCTACTACCTTTTTCGCTCCGGCGTCGCGTACATAAACCACCTTCTCATGGGCACAAATGGCCTGATAATCGCTGCCCTCCCGTTCACTGCTGCGGATGGGCATCCACTGCTGATTAAAACTGTATACCCTTCCCCGATCGCCTGTTAGGTAGTAACGCTTGAGCCGAATATCGAATGTAATGGACTGGGGTGAGGGCACATCCACGGAAAAAAAGCGCTCCGGCTTGATCGTGGCAATTTTTTGCGCCGAGAGTAGACCGGGTAACAAGATCCACAGACAAAACAGCGTCGGTGTTCTACTGATTCGAAACGAGGGTTGAGCCGCCTGGTATGAAGGCTGACACTTTGGCATATTTTTCATCGTGGCAGGGCTATTGCAGCGCTATATTTGAAACCGAAAATACGATTCAAAACGACCCATCAGCGAAACAATGACGACCGAATTCGAAAATAATCCAAAACGGGGGGACAATCCGTCAACCGAAGCCGATGCCCAGGAGGCGAAAGAGACCCAAGCAGACGCTTCGACAACAGGAAACGTTGATCAACAATCTGGAGCATCCGATACTTCCTCCGCCGATACTTCCTCCGCCGGAACTTCCACCTCCGAATCAGACGGCGAATTGGAAGAAATGCAAAAAAAATACCTGTATCTGCTGTCGGAATTTGAAAATTTCAAAAGGCGGAGTGCCCGGGAGCGTCTCGACCTCTTCAAGAATGCGTCGAAGGACTTAATGGTCGACCTGCTCCCTGTACTCGATGATTTTGAAAGGGGTTTGGCAGCTATGGAGCAGGCTACAGAAGTGTCGGCGGTTAAAACAGGGGTAGATCTGGTGTACCAGAAATTTCGCGGGATTCTGCAGTCGCGTGGACTACAGCAAATCGACGCGGTCGGTGCGACTTTCGATACCGAACTGCATGAAGCGATTTCTCAAGCACCCGCTGCCGATGATGCATCCAGGAATATGGTATTGGTTGAGGTAGAAAAGGGATATAAGCTCAACGAACAAGTGGTTCGTTATGCCAAAGTCATTGTAGCTGTTTGATGTCATGAGTAAGCGCGACTACTACGAGGTGTTGGGCGTGGCCAGAAATGCGGGCGATGACGAGATTAAAAAGGCCTATCGCAAGGCGGCGATTAAGTACCACCCCGACAAAAATCCGGGCGACGCCAAGGCCGAAGAGTTGTTTAAAGAAGCAGCGGAAGCGTATGAAGTGCTCAGCAACGCCGATAAACGGGCACGCTATGACCGTTTTGGCCACCAGGGCGTGAACATGGGCGGAGGTCCGGGTGGAGGAGGCGGCTTCTCAATGGAAGATATATTCAGTCAGTTTGGTGACATATTCAACGATGGTAGTCCGTTCGAGAGCTTCTTTTCTGGCGGTCAAAGAAGCGGGGGCGCACGTCAACACAGGGGATCAAATCTACGGATCCGGGTGAAAGTGACCCTGGAAGATGTGGCCAACGGTGTCGAAAAAAAGCTGAAAGTAACCCGCGCGGTTCCGGCCGATGGGGTAACCTATAAGCCCTGCCCCACCTGCAACGGAACCGGACAAATCAACAAAGTCACCCAAACCTTTTTGGGTCAGATGCGCATGGCATCCACTTGTCCACATTGCGAAGGCAGTGGGAAGGTGGTAGACCGCAAACCACCGGGTGTGGACCAGGATGGATTGCAGAGAAAGGAAGAAATCATCAGCATACGCATTCCACCCGGTGTGGCCGAGGGAATGCAAATCAATATGACAGGTAAAGGCAACTATGGACGAAATGGCGGTCCGGCAGGTGACCTTTTGGTGGTGGTTGAGGAAGAGAATCACGAGCATTTCCGCCGCGATGGCCATAACATCCTTTATGATCTCGATGTGAGTTTTGCCGACGCCGCTTTAGGCGATCAGATCGATGTTCCAGCGCTCGATGGTAAGGTCAGAATCAAACTCGATGCGGGCACGCAGCCGGGTAAGCTGTTGCGGTTAAAAGGCAAGGGTCTTCCCATTTTGCAAAGCCACGGCAAAGGTGATTTAATTATCCTTGTGAACGTTCATGTACCCACAAAATTGACCCGCGAGGAGCGTGAGATGCTCGAAAAGTTGCGCGACTCATCCAACTTTAAGCCGGAAGAGACCACGGGTCGACGACAGGGTTTTTTTGAACGGATGCGCGAATTTTTTACAGAATAAGCAGGCCAGCCGATTAAATTCAATCTTCCCTTTAGGACAACTGCAGTATCAATATTGCTGTCGGTCGTACCTATGATATTCCTCTTTATTCTTTAACGTGCGGTCAAAATAACGCATGATCACTTCTTCACAAATCCCAGATTCTCACAATCGCGGTAGGATGGGTGAACCCGCACAAAGGTTTTCTGACGAGCCGATGCATACCAAGCCTCCATTTTACGAAGCTTTTTCATGCCAAGAGCCGTTGCCTGAATGCGCGGATAGTCTTGTTTCAAACTGGTGAGGTGTGCTTCGGAGCGTGACTTCAAAAATAGGATGCGGAAACCCTGCCGGCCGTCCCTTGAGGTGAAGGGCTGGGTCTCGCTGTATTCACCCGGCTTTAACTTTTCGATGGCAAAGTAGAGGTCCGGACTCAATTGTTCGGGGGTAAACCGAGTCGTTGCGCTTTCTTCATTCATCAGCATGCCGCCGCTGCTGCGGGTTTCGTCGTCCTGAGAATACAGCCGAACAGCATCGCCAAAGGGAATTTTATCCGCGGTAATTCGCGTACGGAGTGTGTCGAGACGTTTACGAGCGTCCTCCATTTCCCGACTCCCAGTCGGGATTTTGATGAGGATGTGGCGGCACATAAAACGCTCCCCCCTGCGTTCCATCAACTCAATAATGTGGTAACCAAACTTGGTTTTAACAACCGGTGAAATCTCTCCGGGCTTCAAACGGAAAGCAGCGGCTTCAAATTCGGGGACCATCTCGCCGCGACCAAAAAAACCGAGCGAACCGCCCTCTTGCTTCGATCCCGGGTCTTCCGAGTAGAGTGTTGCCAAGGTTGAAAAGCGCTCCCCCTTCAAAATTCGCTCACGGACCCCATTTATTTTCTCAAGTGTTAGTTCCTTTTGAAGCGCCCCGACTTCGGGTAACACTACAATCTGGCCTATTTCCAGCTCTGCATCGAGGTAGGGAATGGAATCGAGGGGAACGCTTTCGAAATACTGGCGCACTTCCTGCGGTGAAATAGAGACGTCGCCCGATAACTTGTCCTGCATCCGCTGTACCATGATTTGCTCTTTGATTTGTGGACGAAACTCCTCGCGTATTTCGGCTAGTGTTTTCCCGTAAAACTCTTCCAGTTTCTCGCGGCCACCCACCATCGATGAAAAATAGCGCACCCGGCGCTCAAGCTGGTCGGACACTTCTTCATCATTCACCACAATCGAGTCTACTTCCGCCTGCCTGAGAAGCAGTTTATTGTTGATTAACTGCTCCAGTATAACGCATTTCATACGTGTATTGGGGAGGTTGTCCTGGGCCAGCCAATTGCTGTACTCCGCCTCAATTTCCGATTTAAGGATGATTTTATCGGCCACCACCGCCATGATCCCCTCCGCCACCTCCTCCTGGGGCATAGATTGTGCATGAACCAAGTGAGGAAGGGCGGTCGACAGGGTCAGGCACACTAACAATAACCAAAGTGACAAGCGAATTCGACTCAAAAGCAGAGGCATATACAGGGTTTAGGGGACGAATTCTACAATTTGATCCTCGATGGCCTTCAGTTTGAGTTCTTCATAGTAGGCCTGCAATAAACGATTTCTTCGTTCAGCACGCACCATCTCGCGAATTCCCTCCAACGCATAGGACATGGGCACCGTTCCGCCTACGGGTTTCCATTCCCGAACCATCAGGTAATGCGAGACCGAATCTTGTTGAACCATTTGGGTCTGGTTGATGGCACTATATGTAAACGAGTTTCTGGTGGATTCTGGTACATCTGCCAAAAAATCAAGGGGATTCCGCCAAACTGTATCGCTGAGGTGGCTAACCCACGCAAACTGCAGACAGTACTCGTCGAGTTGCTCGAGCCGCTTGCCGGCTCGTTCGCGCATGAGTCCACCCAACTGAGCCTGACGGGGCGCTTTTGCATCCACCCGCACATACCGACCCTTGATGAGTGGGTGGCTAAGGCGAAATAATTCGGGGTTTTCACGATAAAATCTAACTATCGAAGCACTGTCGGGCTCCAGTTCTTGTGCCCGCGCTTCCAGCAGCTTTTCCTCGAGACGATGGCGCAACAAGGTTCGGCGGTATTGTTCTAATTCTTCGCTGAAATCACGTTCTCTGCCGCTGAGTTCATCATCCGCTGCCCGGGCAATAAGTTGCTCACGAATCCAGAAATCGATCGCAGCGATGCTGTCGCCCGCATTGTAGTTTTCCGGAAGTAAATCGATGAGTGCATCCTCGTAGAGTGCGGCATCGCCCACCCGCACCAACAATTGCCGACCCTGCTGCTCGTCGCCTCCGCATCCGGGCGATACCCATAGCAACAGCCCAAACCACCCGATGTGACGTGCATTAATCAACGCGGCAGAATGCTTTGAAACACATCGCGACGAATGTCGACTTTGTATTTATTCTCGAGTGATTTAACCCACTCCGCTTCCAGTTGCTGCTGGTAGTCGGAAGTCACCAACCCCCTGATTTCGGAAAACTGCTTAAGGCCTGGAGGAATCAGGCGGTTGATCTGAACAAATACTTTTTGTCCGTTGTGCAACGTCACATCACTGATTCCTTTTTTCCATTCTACCCGGGAGAGCACCTCATGGGCCTGTTTTTCCAGCTTGCCTCCAATGATGCGGAGGCTTAGGGGGTCACTCGCGTTAAATGATTTGAGCAGCACGGCGCTGGTGTTCTTTTTGCTTTTAATGGCCTTGCGGACGGCAAGTGCAACTGAATCGTCGCGACAAACATAAACGGCTCCTTCTATGCGAGCGCCATAGCGATAGTGCTCGCGGCGCCCCTCGAAGAAGGCCTTGAGTCCCACCGTGTCATTCACTGCCTTCGACCATACTAACTCGTCGGTGAGGTCAAAAAGCAATATTCCTTCCCGGTATTCTTTGACGAGTGACCTGAATTCTGGGTATTTACGTTCCAACTGAGCATCCTCATAGGCCAATAACTGTTCATCGGTCCATTCGCGATAGGTGTTGCGGAGGTACATTCCAAAATCGCCGCTGCCTGGCGCCCCTTTGTTCTCGTTCAGGTATTGTGCAAAAGCATTCTGACGAATAACAGTATCCGCAAAATGGCAAAGTACCGGATCGTTTGGCCCGGGCATCGGCGGCTCCCATGATTTGTCGCGGTAGCTGTTCTCAGAAATGGTACTGATGAACTGGCCTAAGGCTGCATCATTTTCGTTCCAGGAATATTCCTTCTTCAACTTAGCAAGTAAGGTGGATTTGTTGCGGTTCGCCCGACTATCCCGCGCAATTTTAGCCTCCAAATCTGCTTTGGATTCTTCTAAGGTTGGAATAGCCTTCAAATCCACCCTTTTCATGATGTGCCAGCCATACGCAGTCTGAATGGGATCGCTGATATCGCCATTCGCCGTGAGGGCATAGGCCGCATTTTCAAATTCAGGCACCATCCGACCGGTACCGAAATAGGGCAGGAGGCCATTGCTGCCCGAGGAAGAGGGGTCCTCGCTATGCTGCTTAACAAGGCTGTCGAACGATTCCCCCGCCTTGATGCGTCGGTCAATCTCGAAAATTCTTCTGCGTGCCGACTCCTTCAGAGAGTCGCTGTCGACATTTCTGCTCAGCAACATCAAATGGGCCACACGTATTTCCCCCCGGGCCGGACGTTCGTCGGTCACCTTCAGCACATGATAGCCGAATTGGGTGCGGAAAACGGGACTAACCCCACCGATGCGGGTTTGGTAGGCCATGTTTTCAAAGGGATAAATCATTCGAAAAGCAGAAAAGTAGCCGAGATCTCCTCTGTTTTCCTTAGCGGATGGGTCCTCTGATTTCTCCCGCGCCAAAGACTCGAAATCGGCCCCCGACAACAACTGCTTGTGAATTTCCACGGCTTTGTTGTAGGAGGCGAGACTATCAGCCGGGGAGGCGTTTTCCTCTATGCGGATCATGATGTGGCTCGCACGACGCTCAATCCGACTTCGCTGAAAGGCCTCCTGAAGCAGTTCCTCGCCAGTATGCTTGTCACGCAAATAAGGTTGCGCCAACTGGTCTCGGTAGTTGTCGAATTCCCGGCGAAACTTGGCCGTGGTGTCCATCCCACGGGCATAGGCTTCCTGTACCTTCAATTTAAACTTCACATACAGACCCAGGTATTCCTCGAGTTCTTCACGGGTTGCCGCCTTTTTGGTGTAGTTGTTTTTGTTGAAGACCGAAAGAAACTCATCCACGGATACGTCCACCTGATCGACCGAAAACAAGACCCGGGGAACAGCCTGTGCAGGTTGTTGCGACAAGGCGGGGGATGAACAGAATGCGGTCAACAAACCAGAGATTAGCAGCGCCCCGAAATAATGAGGAATGAAAGTCGACGGATTCAAGCGTGACGGTAATGACATATATGACAAATTTGAAATGAAAATACTGTTTATAGATGCCACAAAACAGGCAGTTTTTTTTGCGAAAGTGCAAAAATAAGAAATAGTGCATTCATTGGGGCAAATTGCGTGCACAATGTCATCTAATCCATTCAGTCTACTGGCCAATTTGTTTTATCCGCGTTTATGTGGCGGCTGCCGGCGCAACCTCTACACCGGCGAAAATTATATTTGTACACACTGTCTGATGGAGCTCCCGTTTACACGCTACCACCGAATGGCCGATAATCCGCTGGAGCGCATGTTCAGAGGTCGGATTCCGGTGGAGGGGGTGACCTCACTGCTCTTTTTCAACCGAGGTGGTATAGCGCGAAAACTGCTGCATCGGGTCAAGTACTACGGCGATACACACACGGCCCTCGCCATGGGTCGACTGCTTGGGGAAACGCTGCTTGACTCGCATTTCGCCGGTTGTGGGGCGGTAGTGCCGGTGCCCCTACACCCGGCCAGGCAGCGTGTTCGTGGATTTAACCAAAGCAGCCTGATTGCTCAGGGCGTTCATGAGGAGACGGGCATCCCCTTTCACGACGATTGGCTGCAGCGCGTTGAGGCCACCGAAACGCAGACACGAAAAACCCGGGAGGCGCGCTGGGAAAATGTTGCGACGGCCTTTGCTGCGGGCGCTTCGTTTGCTGAATGCTCTGGACCGATTCTGCTCATCGATGATGTATTGACCACCGGTGCCACATTGGAAGCCTGCGCCCGTGTTGTGCTTGCCGCAGGAACGGGGGTCATGCTGGCAACCCTGGCATGCTCCAACCGATGAAGTATTTATATTTGTGAGGTTAACAGAATGGAAAAGATGAAGCCTCGAAAAGGCTATGGCGCAACGCAGTTCCTGGTTGTAATATCCCTTGTGATCACGACCATGCTATCGGCTGGGTCGCTGAATTCGAAAGTGAGTCAATCGGACGTTTCACCTGCCAATCAACCTGTTAGGGCCGTGTTTGCAGTGGGGGAGTACCTGCGCTATCGATTGCACTACGGATTTGTGGATGCAGGGGTGGGTGAACTCAAGGTCATGGAGGAGCCAGTTGTGATGCAGGGGCAGCCTTGTTACCACATCGTGGCCACAGGCACCACGACCCGTTCGTTCGATTGGATCTACAGGGTCCGCGATCGATATGAAAGTTACGTGACGCTTGGCGGAATGGTGCCGCTTCTTTTTAAGCGCGATATCTATGAAGGGGGGTTCGCCTACCGCGATGCGTATTCGTTCGACCACAATGCAAGGCGCGCGACCTCCGACGGCAAGCAGTATGTAGTGCCAGAGAATGTGCAGGACGTTGTTTCTGCCTTTTATACTGCCCGTTCCCTAGATTTTTCACAGGCGGTGGCGGGACAAATATTCGAGCTTCCTTTGTTTCTCGACCATGAATTGCACCGGTTTATTTTTCGATTCAAGGGGCGCAAGACAATTTCCACAGATGCCGGCACATTCCGTGCCCTGGTGTTTATGCCCGTTGTTATGAAGGGGAGGGTTTTTTCCAGTCAGGACGACCTCGTTGTGTATATTTCCGACGATGCCAACAAAATCCCCTTGCAAATCAAAGCGAAAATCCTAGTCGGTGCGGTCAAAATGACCTTAACCGACCACAAAGGCCTGCGGCATCCCCTAACCTCCCGAATCTCCCGTTGAACTTTTTTGCCCCGCACGGGTTTTATGAAACTGAATCTTATCCAAACTAACCGATTAACTAAAACACATACCCATGCCTTATCCAGAGTTCATGGTCACTCCCATGCGCAAAGATCTCACAGAAGTAGGCTTTCGTGAATTGAAAACACCTGAAGACGTAGACTTAGAATTCCAAGACTCCCAGGACACCCTCCTGCTGGTGGTCAATTCAGTTTGTGGGTGCGCAGCGGCCAACGCGAGGCCAGCGGTGAAGAAGGCCATTCAAAACGATAAGCGCCCGGTTCGGTTAACCACCGTTTTTGCCGGTATGGAACTCGATGCTGTGACGCGCGCACGTGAATTTATGCTGCCCTATCCTCCATCCTCGCCCTGCATCGCTCTATTCAAGGGCAGAAATCTCGTTCATATACTAGAGCGTCACCACATCGAAGGCAGATCGGCGGAACTCATTGCCGACAACCTTGTAGGTGCATTCGACCAACATTGTTCGTAGTAGCACCCCGAATCCTGGGAGTGCGGGTAGGACCAATCTGCCCGGCATGATATAATTGTTACAGGCATATTTCTTTATTAGGGAGGCGTAACACTCTGCCCTCATAACAGTCATTCAAAAAGGTTTTGTGGGTAGCTGATCCAAATGCCGGGCCGCACTTTGATATCCTGCTTCATACATTCGATCGCCCATTCCCAGTGAGAACAAGTGGAATTCTTGCATGCCTTCCGGCACAATATAAACGTCGCACAAGCCTATTTCGGGTTCAATATTCGATTGAATAGCAATGTTGAGCACGCGCTCCAGGCTCTGTAGCCAGCTGTCTGTCACCCCCGATTCGTGCACCGGGTTCACATTAACGCCCACGAGCCGGCTGCATCGAGGGCGGATCAGATGAGCAGGCAGATTGCAGGTAATTCCACCATCAATGTAGAGTCGGTTGCCCAAGTTGACCGGCTCAAACAGCAGGGGAATGGCACTCGATGCAAGGAGTGCGGGGATCAGTTCCCCGCTGTTGAACACCTGATTTTTTCCGCTGTTCAAATCCGTTGTAGAAACAAATAAGGGCAGGCCTAAATCCTCAAAACGACTCGCTTTCAGATGGCGGGCCAATGCCCGGCGAAGACCCGACTGGCTCAGCAGGCCTGCCGTTTGACGGGAGAAACGTAATAAATTGATGCTCTTTTCGCGGTCAAATATGCTCTTAATCCCAGCCGGTGCATGACCTTCAGCAAGCAAGGCACCGATGATGGCGCCAATACTGGTTCCGGCAATACAGTCGAAATGCCAGTTACGTTCATAAAAGGCCTGGAGCACACCCAGATGAGCATACCCTTTCGCGGCTCCCCCCGATAAAACCAAGCCGGTCGACATGATCGGTCAAGATTCCTGCTCGACGGGCTGACCGGCTAATTTCTCCTTCAGTTTCTCGCGGATGCACTCTTCCAACTCCATCGACAAGTCCGGATTGTCGCCCAGCAACTGCCGGACCCCATCGCGACCCTGGCCCAATTTGGTTTCACCGTAGCTGTACCACGACCCACTCTTCTTGATGATGTTCAGTTCCGTTCCGAGATCAATAATCTCACCGTCTTTGGAGACCCCACTGCCGTACACGATATCGAATTCGCACTGGCGGAACGGGGGAGCCACTTTGTTCTTCACAACTTTGATGCGAACCCGGTTGCCGGTCACCTCTAATCCGTCTTTGAGTTGCCCAATCCGGCGGATGTCGAGGCGTACTGAAGCATAAAATTTGAGGGCATTTCCACCCGTGGTCGTTTCCGGATTTCCAAACATAACCCCAATTTTCTCACGCAATTGGTTGATGAAAATGCAAACACAGCCCGTTTTGTTGATGCTGCCCGTTAACTTACGCAGGGCTTGTGACATAAGTCGCGCTTGTAGTCCCATCGACGAATCGCCCATTTCCCCCTCAATCTCCGCTTTGGGCACCAACGCTGCTACGCTGTCGATTACCAGAATATCGATGGCGCCCGAACGAATGAGATTGTCGGCAATCTCCAGCGCCTGCTCCCCGTTGTCGGGCTGGGAAATGAGCAAATTCTCCGTGTCGATTCCCAAATTCTCCGCATAAACCTTGTCGAATGCGTGTTCCGCATCGATGAAGGCCGCAATGCCACCCTTTTTCTGCGCCTCAGCGATGGCATGTAGCGCAATTGTAGTTTTACCCGATGATTCCGGACCATAAATTTCGATGACCCGTCCCTTGGGAAACCCGCCAATGCCCAATGCAATGTCGAGGCCCAAAGAGCCGGAGGGTATTACATCCACGGGGACCACACGGGCATCTCCCATCTTCATCACGACACCTTTACCGAACGATTTCTCCAGCTTTTCCATGGCCAGCTGCAGGGCCTTTTGCTTTTCGTTGATTGCATTCATAAAAAAAACGATTGGATTTGAAGATTCAAAAATAGGAGTAAAAGAGCCGGATAAGTGAATAGATATGCGACAATCTTTAGCACAAAACAAAGGGGAAGCTGTGACATCTAACGACACTCAAATCAAAGGCCGATTCAAAAAATTTACCAACTCCCGCTGGCACCGCCACCGCCCGACATCCCCCCGCCGAATCCGCCCCATCCTCCGCCGGAACCTCCTCCAAATCCCCCTCCAAATCCCCCTCCACCCATAGGGAAGAAAATCGGCCCACTCATACTTCGGCCACGACCCGAATAGGTGGCGCGTCCACCGCCACCCCCGCCGCCCGCTCCGCGGGCAATCAGCAACAGAAGAATAATCAGAATGGCAAAAGAGTATGGCAGGCTCCGTTTGAGGTCATCCCAAAAATCCGAAGCCTTATCATCCGGGGCCACATAGGCACCCGAAAGCACTTCGGTAATCCGATAGATCCCCGCGGTAATTCCTTCTTCTACATTTCCAGCACGAAAACGGGGCAGGATGTCTTGCTCTATAATCCGGCGCGACAAAGCATCCGTTAACCGTTCCTCTAAACCATAGCCGGTTTCCATCCGAATTTTCCGGTCATCGCGCGAAACCAAAATCAACAATCCATTGTTCCGGCCTTTTTGCCCGATGTTCCATTTTTCAAAAACGCGGTTGGCATAATCGGCCACGTCGTAGCCTTCCAAATCTGTGACAAAAACCACCGCGATTTGGGTAGAGGTACTGTCTTCATAGGCCGCCAGCAACGATTCGAGTCGACCGCTGCCCCCCGAAGCGAGCATACCCGCGAAGTCGTTAACCCGTTTCGGCGGTTGGGGAGGCTCCGGAATGCCCCGTGTGCGCAATGGAAGCCACAACAACAGCAATGTAAGCCCCAAAAGGACACGCGGAATGACCCGGCCCGACTTACATTGAATAAACCCCATAGCTATGTGGTCAGGATCCAAAAGAAACATCATTCGACAGTTCATCCGGGTTGGCCGGACCTGTAGCCGGATAAAAGCGCGACAAAACCTGCCCGGCCTTCTCAACCGCCAACGCCAGTCCACCCGCATAATCACCAGCTTCAAAATATGACTTCATGCAAGCCACCTCCTCCCTCCAGAAGAGCTCACCAGCCTTTTGGTGGATACCCGCATCGGCAAACACCGCCATTTTGTGGCTCTGAACCGCAACGTAAATCAAAACGCCGTTTCTTTCCGCCGTTTTGTGCATGCCCAATTGCGTAAACACTGCGGATGCGCGCCGCAGAGCATCACCTTTGCACACATCCTCCAGGTGCACCCGAATTTCGGCCGTACACCCCCGTTCTGCTTTCTGAATGGCATCTACTACCCGCAATTGCCCGGCCTCATCAAGCAATTGCCGTGCAGACTCTTTCAAAACTCCACCTTCGGAGCCTTTTCACTACCGGCATCGGCCTTGAAATAGCCCTTTTTCTCAAAGCCAAAAATGCCTGAAATCAAATTGTTGGGGAATTTGCGTATGTAGGCGTTGTAGTCCTGAACCATCTCGTTGAACCGACGACGCTCCACATTGATCCTGTTTTCGGTGCCCTCCAGTTGTGACTGCAACTCCAGAAAATTCTGGTTCGCCTTCAGGTCGGGGTATTTCTCGACAACCACAAGTAGTCGCGACAACGCTCCGCTCAGGGCAGCCTGACTTTCCTGAAATTTCTGGATGCTCGCCTCGTCGAGCTTGTCGACATTCACCTGCATGCCCGTGGCCTTGGACCGTGCCTCCACAACCCCCAATAGAGTTTCCTGTTCGAATTGTGCGTAGCCCTTCACCGTGCTCACCAAATTGGGAATCAAATCGGCTCTGCGCTGATAGGCGGTCTCTACATTCGCCCATTGGCCGCCCACTGCCTCTTCTTTGCTCACCATTTGGTTATAACCACAACTGTTTAACAAGAAAGGAAGGACCATCATCAAGAACAGGCGTGGCCGAAAAAGTTTAGGGAATAGAAAATTAGGTGCGGTCATGGGTATGGTTGAAAGGGTTACTGGGGAATAATTTTGAGAGGTTAAACTGAAAATCAAATGAACGAACGGTGGAAATTAATTGAGGAAAGTGAATGTGAAAACTCAAATGAATGAACGTGAAAACTCAAATGAATGAAAGTTGGAAATCAAATCAATGAACGGCTTTCGAACAAAATACACGGGGAAGAAGTTCCAATACCCCGTATCTTTGCGTCGCCTTGATTGAAACCGATATCTGTATTATAGGAGCAGGCCCGGTAGGGCTCTTCGCCGTGTTTGAGGCAGGTCTGCTGCGGATGCGTTGCCACCTCATCGATGCATTGCCCAAAGTGGGTGGACAACTTACCGAAATATACCCGCGTAAGCCCATCTATGACATTCCCGGACACCCATTCGTGCTGGCTGGCGATCTGGTGGACCGACTCATGGAACAGATTGCTCCGTTTCAACCCACATTCAGCCTGGCACAAAGGGTGGAAACCATCGTGCGCGAGGAAGATGGCAGTTTTCTGATCGGCACTTCAACTGGAACCCAGTGCCGTGCGAAGGTGGTGGTGATTGCAGCCGGGCTCGGATGCTTCGAACCGAGGAAGCCAAATCTGCCCCAGCTTGCCCGGTATGAAGAAAGGGGGGTTCGCTATATGATCATTGACCCGGAGGTCTATCGGGGGAAAAAGGTAGTGATCGCTGGTGGAGGAGACTCCGCCCTCGACTGGACCCTCATTCTGGCCGATTTAGCCTCCGAACTCACCCTGGTGCACAGAAATGCCGAATTTCGGGGGATCCCCGACAGCACCCATAAAGTCAAGGAACTGGCACGCCAAGGCCGCATACGTCTCATGCTCAGCAGCACCCTCACCGAATTGAAAGGCGATCCCAGGCTGGAAGCGGTGGTGGTGACCGATGCCAGCCAACAAGCACATACCCTCTCGGCCGATTATCTCATCCCCCTTTATGGGTTGAGTCCACGCCTCGGCCCCATTGCAGATTGGGGAATTCGATTGGAAAAACATGCGATCGTGGTGGATACCTTCGACTACAGCACCTCGGTAGAGGGGATATATGCCATAGGGGATATCAATACCTATCCCGGGAAACTGAAACTCATACTCTGTGGCTTTCATGAGGCCACCCTCATGTGCCAAAGTGCCTTCGCGCGTGTGCGCCCAGGCGAGAAACTGCGCTTCAAATACACGACCGTACAGGGCATCAACCCATTCTGATGGCCAACAAGCAGTTCTGGGTCGAAGAACCCAACGGAATCCGCACCCCGCATGTAGTCCCCTACGGCATGGGCCTCAGCCTGATGGAAGCCCTCCAAGCGCTGGATTATCCCATAGATGCAACCTGCGGTGGTATCGCCCTGTGCGCAACGTGCCGAATCGAATGGCTCGAAGGAACAGCCCCCGATCGGGGCGATGCCGAAGCCGATATGCTCGATACTCTGCCCGACGCGGGGGCAAACAGCCGCTTAAGTTGCCAGCTTCGGTTGACCGACATCAGCGATGGGTCGGCCTTCCGGGTTGTCGCCCCGGAAAATAACGCGGATTACCACCCCGCCAACCGCCACGAATGAGCAGAATTATGGCCATAGATTTTGGATTGAAACGAGTCGGGTTGGCTGTTACTGATCCTATTGGGATGTTCGCCACAGCACTCGATACCGTGGCACGCAAAGAAGTCAGGGCCTACATCAAGCAATACCACCAGGCGCAGACCATACGCGCCTTCGTGATTGGCGACCCCCGTACGCTGGCAAATGAGCCCTCCTCTGTGGCCGGTGCTCTGGCCGTCTTTAGGAAAGAACTGGAGGTTGACTTCCCCGACATTCCACAGCACCGGGTCGACGAGCGGTTTACCTCCCGAATAGCCTTGCAGACAATTGCCGGGAGCGACCTGCCGCGACTTAAGCGGCGGGATAAAGGGCTTGCCGACCGGATCAGCGCTGTACTCCTACTGCAGTCATACCTCGAAACCCTCCAAAATCAATCATTGAGATGGACCTCGGGCGGCGAATTATCTTCACCCAATCCAACTGAAAGTCAATAATCCTCCCTATTCACTACTGCGGAATCCGATAGCCTATGATCCTTCCCATATACCTCTACGGGAACCCGGTGTTGACAACCCCCACGCTGGAGGTGGATCCGATGGATCCCGCTGTCCTCGGGCTGATTCACGATATGTTCGAAACCATGTACGCCGCCAGCGGGGTGGGACTAGCCGCCCCGCAAATCGGGCGCGGAATCAAGTTGTTCGTGATGGATGCCGCAGGCTTCGACCCCAAACGATTTTCCGAAGAAAAGCGGGTATTCGTGAACCCAGTCATCATACAGGAAGAGGGAGAACCCTGGCTTTTCAACGAAGGTTGCCTCAGCATTCCCGATGTGCGCGGCGATGTGATGCGCAAGCCCCGAATTCAGGTGGCGTGGACCGATCAGGATGGTAAACGCCAACTGCAGTGGTTCGATGATATGCCCGCCCGCATCATACAACACGAATACGACCACCTCATGGGAAAGCTATTCGTAGGATATTTCAGTCCACTGCGACGCCAGATGATACAAAGGCGACTCGAATCCATCAGGAAAGGAATGACCAAGGTGGATTATCCAGTGTTCGCCGCACTACCACAGGGCGGACGAAATAAGCGATAAGTTAGCGTTTGTACTCCGACATTTGTCCCGGAAAACGCTCCTGAGCATATTTCAGGGCTCTTTCCAGATTCAAAACCCCACCGCTCACACACACTTCACGCGCCCCGGCTACTTTCCGATCGCCAAAAGTATTTTTCCGCGATTGTGCGATTTTTCCCGCCGTACCGTACGCCACCGGTAAAATCATATCGTCGGGAAACGGCTTCACCGACGAAACGATGATGTCGCGGATCTCGGGTGCTGTAAGTTTGGGGTACAAGCCCCGCAGCAATGCGGCCATTCCTGCCACCACCGGGGCCGCCATACTCGTGCCGCTTTGGGACCCATACTTCGCTCCAGGCAATGTAGCGTAGATGTCTTGTCCCGGTGCGAATACATCCACCACCGGACTACCATAATTTGAAAACGAAGCGATGCGGTTGGTGGGATTATTGTCCGAACCGATGGCCCCTACCTCAATCCAAAACGAAAAGCGGGCGTCATCGATCTGGGGGGCGCGTGGATAGGTAGGGATGTCGGGCACAAAAAGTGCGTCATTGCCCGCGGCGTGCACCATCAACACATCGCGCGATGCCGCATAGCGAATGGCATCCTGTACCAGCGACTCACCTGGTGAAAACGGCTTTCCAAAGCTCATATTGATGACTTTGGCGCCCATATCCGCGGCATATCGTATGGCATTTGCCACATCCTTATCGCGCTCGTCGCCATTCGGCACCGCCCTCAGGCACATGATTCGGGCGTTGGGCGCCACCCCATTCATACCCGTTTTGTTGCTATGTGAAGCAGCTATAATGCCGGCAACGTGGGTGCCGTGACTCGCATCGGGACCGGTAACACGTTTGTCGCCATAAAAACGGTCTTTTATATCCTTATAATGATCACCCACCATGCCACGTGGGTCAAACTTCGGGTTAAGGTTGTAGGCATACATATCGCACAATCGGTCACAGTGCATATTCAACTCGGAATGAACATCGGATATGCACGTACCAGCCAGGTTCGACATCAGATAAAACCTCCTGATGTTCTTGCCCCATCGTCCCTTGACCGGAACCAAACTTAAATCGGCACTATCCCCCCCCATTCTTGCAATCTGGGCATAAAATTCGGCGTTGGCCTTCCTCAGTTTAAGCCCCCTTTTATTGTTCGTCTTCGCTTCCTTCAGCCTCGTTTTGTAGTGGAATGCAATTTCTTTACTGTAGGCCGTTAGCGTTGAATCCTTTTGACGGGACACCCCGGATTTTATCATTTGTCGCAGGCGCAGCCACTCACGGGTTACCTCATAGGTATCCTGGTTTACTTCGCCCCCATGTCCGCTGATAAAACTCCAACCACGCAGGTCGTCGATATAGCCATTGCCGTCGTCGTCGATTCCATTGTCGGGATTTTCGCCCCTGTTTTTCCATAGAACCGGCACCAAATCCGGATGCTCGGTATCCACACCCCCGTCGATTACAGCCACCACCACGTCGAGTGGCTTGTAGGCCTTCCCTATTTCCTGGAGTATGCGGCGAGCCGAAATTCCCGGCAAACTGTCGGTATCCTCGTCAAGTAGATGCCATTGCTGCATTTTCGTGAGATCCTGCGCACAAAGCGTATGGAATCCGAGAAGTACAAAAAATGAAAGAAAGAGATACCTCCAAATGTGATGGGTGGGGGGACCATTCAGCAACATCGATTAAGTGGGGTTAATTTAAAAAAGAAGGACTCAATACTTGATGATTTTGTGATAGGAGGTGTTTTCCCTAAGGCGAACGGCCAATAAGTACTGTCCGGTTGATAAATCACCCAGGTATATCTTATTTCCCGATTCCAGTGTGGAATAGGGTCTGACAATTCGACCACATATATCAAGCAGGGCAAATTGGGGGAAGTGATCACCCATGCTGAGGTGGATAATGCCTTCCAATTGAAGCCAGTCACTTACTGGATTGGGGAAACAACGAACGGAGACCGACTGCAATTCCCCCACACTGCTGGCCCCGCCCCCGATTCGGGCATACAGGAATAAATTGCTGCGGTTGAGAATGAAATTCCAGCGTGCAGTATCTGAAACTAGGTCATGTCCACCCCCCTGAAATGTGTTCATTTCGCTGTTGATTTGCAGGTTGCTGAGCCTTTGGTGGATGAGGCTGCTCCCGTCGACGGTCAGTATATTCATACCCATGGCCCGTACTGGTCCCCGCGCATACGGCACGGTTTGGTCGTCGGTTCCATGGAAGTGAATGGCAGGCGCAAACCCGGTCTGTATGATTTGGGTGTCGAGCACGGCGCCAGCCAGATTCACCACGGCCTCTACCCCTGAATGGTAGCCGGGGTTGCCAGAAAGGCCTTCTAGTCCCGCGTTTAGGGCAGTTAAGTTGTTCTGTACCTGCTGCGAGGTGAGGGCGGGGTTTTTGAGCCAGGCCAGATGAATGGCGGTTATGGCGCCCGCAGAATAGCCCCCTGCATAAATGCGTGCGGTGTCGATGCTATAGGGGTTGTTGTTTTCTGTAAACGTTTTCCGGAAGAAGCGCGCTGCGGCCTTGGCATCATGCGTGGCACGGATGGCGGCCCGGATGAACTCGTCTTGTATTCCGGCCACATTGGCCACATTCACACCGAGCCGATAACCGACGGTCGCCGCTACATAACCTCTCTTGGCGAAGTAAATGCACATATTTTGCATATAGAAATCAGTACGGGAGCCACCCACGAAACTGCCGCCGTGGAACAGCAGCAACAGGGGTCGACGGGTAGCCGTATCGCCGGCGGGCATATATAGGTCGAGCAGCAAAGGGGTGCTGCTGCCGTTCCAGGAGACAGATTCACCGTATGGAATGGCCGATTGAAGGGTGGTTTGACTGAACACAGGATGCAGATAACGTTGAGCACTGGCGGCTGAGGCCGAAAGCAAACAAAGCAGGAGAGCATGGAGGTAGGTCGATTTCAGTTTCATAAAGCAGGTGATAAATTGTACTTGAAAAACGCTCGTAATATATCAAAAATTTAGGAAATTGAGGTTTGATTATGGCAATGCGTATCAATAGAAAAACACCAGCTGCAAACGACAGGAACTGTCCAGAGCGCTGAACATGCTGTTTCCGATTGGGTTGATGTTTTTTCTACAGAGCCCTGCGGTCGGTATGGAAACTGTTTCGGATTTGCAATCTCTTGTTTTCCTTTTCACGCGTTTGATCCTGTGTGAACCAATGCGCGAAGTTGCGGGTCGTTGTGCCCGTTCGCGACTCAAACCGGCCAGATTGTGAAAGTGAACGGCTTCTTTTGATGGAATGGTGTATTTGTCCGTAAACGCTGATTTCAAGCAGACAGGTAGGTAGATTCATATTTCCGACGCCCACAAAAATTCAATGCTGGAAAGTATAAGGATTGGATTTTGTATTCATCGGATTTAAAACGTTGCGTGAGGGTGGCACCGTAGTCAATTTCCTCCCATGCAGAGTCAAACTCATTCAATTCATATAGAATTAGGGCGCACATCCAAAGAACGCAGGATTGCAGTTCGTGCCGAAATGATTTCGTTATCCATCTTCCGCAAGCAACAGGGTTTTCCCGGCCCCGGAATAGTTTTCATTTTGAACTTGTTTTTCTGCAAAGTCCAAGAGCACATTGTTGATTAGCTCATTTCAAGGGTAGGATAAGGGATTGAGGGGGTGTTTATTCAAGTTTTGGTAAGGCGGGTCATGTGCGATTACGATGATGGCGATGAGCAAAACCACTAAAAGACTACCTCAAATGGCGATTGGCAGGCTAAATTTATGAGGTGGCATTTGCTAGGATTGTTCAAAAATTAGGAGAATCGAGGCCATGTCATTTCATCTTAATTATTGCACAATTTTATTATTATTGCAGTCATTCTATTTCTATTTCACGCCATCCCAATTTGAATTTTTCATTCACAAATTTGCTTGTATGACCGGTAATTTTCTTCGATTTTATTTATTCTCGATTCTGATGGCATTCTTTTCGGGGCCGTTTCTGTCGAGCGCACAGCCTTGTGCACCCGGGTCGGATGTTCAACCTCCGCAAGTTTTGCTGCAGCAAACAACCCTTTATCTTAATGGAAGCGGAATTGCAGTAGTGAGCCCTGCAACTGTCATTGATACAGCGATCGACAATTGCAGCAACTTCACTTTTTTATTGTCAAACGCCACAGTAAGCCAGCAGTTTTTCAATTGCACCAACATTGGAGTGAATCAACTCGCTGTTCAGGTCAGGGATCAGGCGGGCAATCTAACTACATCTTACACGCAATTAAATGTGATCGATAGCATCATACCGGAGGTCTTTACCCGTCCCGTAGTCCTGACCCTGAATTCTGCCGGACTGTCATTTTTGTCGGTAGCTCAGGTCAACAATGGATCGCGTGATAATTGTGGCATCGCGTCGATGACGTTGAATCGAACCACTTTTTCGTGCGCCGATTTGGGAATGCAGCAAATACAACTGCTGATAACAGATTATTCCGGCAATACCGCTACTGCCACATCGAACATAACGATAATAGACACGACGCCACCGCAGCTCAGTGCGCGTTCTGTTGTCATTGCACTGAATGAATCTGGTGCGGCTACGATTCAACCATCCGACATCGACAATGGGTCCTATG
>VHAX01000024.1 GCA_016872215.1 Sphingomonadales bacterium
GTTCCGATTTTTTCCTCTGACCCGGCGCTTTCTTTCTTTTTTCTACCGCGTTTTTTCGGTTCTGTCGTTCCGATTTTTACCTCTGCCCCGGCGCTTTCTTTCTTTTTTCTGCCGCGAGTTTTTGGGGCGACTGTTTCAGTTTTCACCTCTGCCCCGGCGCTTTCTTTCTTTTTTCTACCGCGAGTTTTTGGGGCGACTGTTTCAGTTTTCACCACTGCTTCAGCGCTTTCTTTCTTTTTTCTACCGCGTTTTTTCGGTTTGGCGGCGACATTTGATTTGGATTTTTTTCTTTTTCGAGATGTTCCTGTCAGGTTTTCGGATTTGTCTGAAGATTTGTTTTTTGAACTGCTTTTTGTGTTGTCCATAGGTTGATTATTTTTTAGAAATTGTTTGGTAGATTCGACCACAAAATTGCCCCAGGTTATGTTGTTCCGTCCGGAACGATGTTCAATGGCACATTCAACGGCACATCCTGCGATATTCGATCCAAAATGACAGCATAATCTGATACTTTTCCTTGTTCCACATGGTGAATTAATACCGATTCTGCAGTAATTCCGGGCACATTTTTGGAATTGACCCGATCAATTAATGCTTTCGGAAATGTTTTTTCCTGTCCAAATAAAATGCCTTTTTTTTCATAAATCATAAATAATAATAAAGGGTTAAAGAATAATATTTATAAAAATAAAAATTGAAACGAACCGCAAAGGTAGTTTAATTTATTGAATATAAATCTGTTTTATTTTTTAATTTTTATTGATGGGGGCGAATCTGTATTTTTGGTCACTTATTAAGTGGTATTATCAGGTTGAAAATATTTTTCGCTTAGGATTTTGACAACTGTATTTTCATGGTAAATATTTTCTGTTTTAATCGGAGCGTATTGTATTTAGAAATTGAAAAATTGACATAACATATTTTTTTTGAATGAAAATATTTATATTTCTTTTCTTAACATATAAAAATTGAACAGTGCATGAAGAATGCAGCGATCAATTTTTGGAGGCATATGAGTAAGATTTTGATTTCGAGTCAGTTGGATCGTGAGCTGCTTTTGGATATGTTTGTGCCTGCATCATATCGGGAAGGGGATCCGATGGTTCTGGTATTCGACGGACAAGACTGGAAGGGATTGCGATTATTTGAATTGCTGGAGAAAATCATGAAGGCGGGTTTAACCCTCTTGCTGGTGGTGGTGGCTATGCATGCCGGAAAGCGACTGCAGGAATATGGATTGGCGGGAATAGCGGATTGTAGGGGAAGAGGTGTCCGTGCCGACCAGAATGCACGTTTTGTTGTAGAAGAACTCCTGCTCTGGTTGGAAAAGGAAGAGGGCCTACGTTCGGTGCCCGAGCGTCGATTTGTAGTTGAATGTTCACTTGGCGGACTCACTGCATTTGACCTGTTTTGGAAGCATCCAAAACATTTCGCGGGCTTGGCGGCCCTTTCGGGCTCTTTTTGGTGGAGAGGTCGCGACCTCGACCAAGGTTATACCGATCAGGACCGAGTTGCGCACAGAATGATTCGGATGGGTGAGCATAGAGCGGGATTAAGATTTTGGCTACAGGCGGGTACTCGGGATGAAACAAACGACCGCAACCAGAATGGCATCATAGATTCCATTGATGACACTCTGGATTTGGTGACGGAGCTGATCAAGAAAGGCTACAGGCAGGGAGTCGAAGTGGTTTACCATCAGGTTAAAGGCGGCCGGCACGATTTACCAACATGGAAAAAGGCATTCTCCATTGCCCTATCTTGGCTGATACAATCCAACCTTGAAGCCACAACCCAGTTTGAGGTAGAGGCAACAACAATATACATAGGGGAATAATGAAACGGACAGAATATCTGAAAGAAATGCAGCAGAAACGCACAATAACCTATGAAACTACCCGGAATTAGAAGTTGGTATCGTTTTTTGAGCTATCGGTATCAGAATTTGTTCCTCGACTATCGGGTTGATCTGAAACCACGCTTTGGATTTGGCCATCCGCCACATCAAGAACTATATGAGCTAATCCAATCCGGGCGTGCCCAGTATCGGGAATTGCTGATGAAATTTTTAGGACATTCCAAAGAACTATCGCTTATTCCGGAGGCGCACTCTACGCCCAAAAATTGGATCGGACCGGTCTGGAACAATGGGTTTTTGCCCGGACTTGACATCGTTTCTCTTTATGGTATGCTGATGCACCTCCGCCCAGCGCGGTATCTGGAGGTGGGTTCAGGAAATTCCACACGTGTGGCTAAGATGGCGGTGGCACAAGGGAATCTATCGACCTGCATCATCAGCATTGACCCCCAGCCCCGGGCGGATATCGGGGAATTGGCCAACGAAATACGGCGGATTCCCCTGGAGCAGGCCCGGGTTGACTGGTCGACCGAATTGGGGGAGGGAGATGTTTTGTATATCGACAACTCCCACAGAATATTACCAAACTCCGATTCCACGGTCTTTTTCATGGAAATCCTGCCACGGCTGCGGCCCGGGGTGGTTGTTCACCTCCACGATGTTTTCCTGCCCGACGATTATCCTGAACATATGTGCGCCAGGGGCTATTCGGAGCAATACCCCTTGGCTGTGGCGCTAATGGCCAACCCAAACCGTTACCAACCCCTTTTCCCCGCCTGGTTTGTGTCTCACGATCCCGAACTCAAGGCATTGGCCAACCCGTTCTGGTCGAACCACCCATTCGATAAGGCGGAACGGCATGGTTGTTCCTTTTGGTTGCGCATTGGCCATAAACAACAGGCCTAATTTCATCCGTTGTATGGGGTCATCAAACCGGAGAGAGGCGAACGCATTTTTAAGTGAACACGCCTTAATGTGGAAACGCATCAAAGTAAAAACACCATAAAAGCAATGCGCATTATAGCGAAATCACTAAATATGGAATAGACCTTCGATGTTCGACGTTTTTTCAAAGTACCGCTGGCCATTTATACCGGGCAGGGGTAAAACACTTTTGGTTTGGGCATGCACGCTTTTTGCGCTGGCTGCAGTTGGTGCTGCCATACAATCGTGGTGGTTGGCCCAAACGAGCACGAATACGATCAATGGAGCACGCTTCCACGACTACAACAACTATGTAATCTTCAAGCAGTCATTTTATCATCTGCTGGTGCAGAGGGACTTATATCAGGCCTGGCCAGCGGAGCATTGGGACTTATTCAAATACACCCCCACTTTTGCTCTGTTTTTTGGTGTGTTTGCCGTATTTCCTGATTTCTGGGGACTCATCGGATGGAATTTGTTGAATACAACGGTTCTCGCAGCCGGGGTCTTGAACCTGAGAAGCTGGTCGCAACGTGAACAGGCACTTGGGCTTTTGTTCTTGTTGCCCGAATTGCTCATATCCTTACAAAATGAGCAATCGAATGCCCTCATTGCGGGACTATTGCTACTCGCAATGGGAGGACTTGAGCGGGGGCAACAGTTTCGCCCTGCTTTATGGATTGTATGCAGTGTTTTCATTAAACTATTTGGCGTAATGGCTCTCGCGCTGATTCCTTTCTCCTGGCGCTGGCACGCAACCCTGTTCAAAGCGATTGGAATCACAATAGCCCTTGCGGCGTTGCCTATTCTCGTGGTGTCGCTCGATTTTTATTGGGCTATGATGTTTAGTTATTCCCAAATGTTGACCTACGATCACTCGGTATCTTATGGGATGTCGGTCATGGGGTGGCTTCAGGCATGGTTTGGTCGCGCCCTAGCCATTCAGATCCCCAAAACGCCCGTCTTTATAGCGGGATTAGTTTTATTGATCTCGCCTGCGCTGCACGTTTGGTGGACTCGGGTACGCGCACAAGGCCTCTGCGGCAAGTGGTGGGGCGAAGGATTGCCCGCGTCATCATCATTCCGAGCCCTATGGCTTTCCTCTCTGACGATATGGATGGTCATATTCAACCACAAAGCGGAGTCACCCACCTTTATCATAGCCCTATCAGGAATCCTGCTGGCCTATCTTCATGGCCCGCGTACGCGCTGGGATCGTGTCTTGCTAATCGCCTGCTGGATTCTCTCGTCGTGGTCGCCCACCGACCTATTTCCGTCGACACTTAGAAAGGAATGGGTAGAGCCTTTTCAGCTAAAGGTGTTCCCTTATATTCTGTATTGGTTGCGTGTCGTTTGGCTGATGTGGACGACTACACGAAAAGACGCGTGGTCTTTGTCGACTCAGGATCTTCCGTAATTTTCGAAAATCGCTCTATCGGATTTTCCAGGCTGAGTGTAGTTTCGGTGCGGTGAACCCCCGGAATGGTCTGGATTCGGTAGTTGAGAATTTGCCGAAACTGGTCGGTGTTGCGACAAACTAATTCCAAAAAATGCTAATGGCATCAGTAACATAATGCGCTTTTACTAGTTCTTAAATTTCCTCGAGAATTCGGATGACTTCTTCATAATCGGTATTTTTTCTAATAAATGCCAATGAATGCAATCAAGTCGTATCCAATTTTTCGGTAATCGACGAGCAGACTCGAACAAAATATGAGACCCGCCTGCTGCATCTTTTTCATGCGCATATGCACCGAGGCATTGGATACCGGTATTTGTGCTGCAATTTATGTGTCGGGCATGGCGGCGTTGTTCAACAACGCTTTTAAAATGAGCCTGTCGGTGCGGTCGTGTTGTAGTCGTGGTTCCTGATCCTTGGTTTTGGTGCTGAACAAGGAGCTGTGGGATTTTTCGGTTTAAGAACTGACTAGAAACATATGCTAAAAAGCAGGATAAATTCAGAAAAATATAAATAATTAATTAAAATATATCGAATAAATAAAATAAATTCAAATATTATAAAAAATATTATAAAAAATATTATAAAAAATATTATAAAAAATATTATAAAAAATATTATAAAAAATATTATAAAAAATATTATAAAAAATATTATAAAAAATATAAAAATATTTATATTTACATCATTCATTTGCAGAGGGGTGAAACAGGCAGACATGCCCTCCGTTCTATAGGGCCGAGAAAGGGGACAAAACTCAGGCCTAACCGCTCCGTGAAGGTTCTAATCCTTCCCCTGCAGCCGATTCAATGGAGATGATTTGGAATTAGCCCGGATTATCATCCGATTTTTAAGTGACAGTATGTTCTCCAAAGCAAGGAATGACTCAATTGCGCGTATCTGAGATCTGGTATGGCCCTACCATAGTTTTTCGTAGGGTGTTTTACCATCTAGATTCAACTTATAACGCGAACGGCTTCGGTTAGATCCTCCGACTCGAGACGGGTTAGATGCGCGCGGTCGGGGTTTTCTAAGGAGGCCAGTCGGTTGCTGTGAGCGACCACCATAGTCTCAAACAGGTTGCGGACATAACGGGCGTTGCCGAAGTCCTCGCCCGCCGCGCTGGATTTATGTTTTAGGTGCGACAAAAGGGCCTCTGCCAGGGTAGGGTCGATTTCGTAGTCGTTGGCCTTGGCCACCCGTTTGCAGATCTCCACCATTTCTTCGGCTCCATAATTGGGGAAAAACACTGTGCGGTTGAATCGGCTGGCGAGTCCGGGGTTGGAGCCGATGAAGCGGTCCATTTCATCGGTGTAGCCGGCCACCACCAACACCAGCCGGTTTCGGTAGTCTTCCATCCGCTTAAGTAGTGTATTCACGGCTTCCTGCCCATACGAGTCATCGCCCTTTTCTGGGGCCAAGCTATAAGCTTCATCAATAAATAGTACACCATCGAGAGCCCGGGTTATGACCTCATCGGTTTTTATGGCTGTTTGTCCGGAGTAGCCCGAAACCAGGCCCGCGCGGTCTACCTCGACAAGGTGACCTTTTTGCAAAACGCCCAACTCGCGAAGCATATCGGCATAGAGACGCGCTACGGTGGTCTTGCCCGTTCCGGGTGCTCCCGTGAACACGCTGTGCAGACTCACCTGCACTACCTGGAGTCCGGCTGCGGCCCGTTGTTGCTGCAGGCTAACCATGTTCGACAGGCTTTTCATCTGCTCCTTCACTGAGGCTAGTCCCACTAGTTGGTCAAGCTCCTGCAGTGACTTCTGCTTTTTTCGTCCGCTCCCCCCTTGTGTATCGGACCCGGATGAACGATAATCTTCTGATTTGACACCCGGCGAGGCGGTCGCAACCGGCGGTGTGAAAGGTCCGTTGAGATTCTCTGGAGCTTGTCCCTTCAGTACTAAAAAACAGAGCCGAGCCGCTTCGGGATCGTCGAAATGGCTCAGCGTCCAGGAGATTTTTGATTCCTTTTCATCCCATTTATACAATGATGTGTTGTCGACCGCGTAAATCGACTCCTTCAGGTTCAGCACATTTTCAGGCATGACCAATTCTGTCCGAATTAGGTCTATAAAGACCAGACACTCGTCGTAGACATACACCTCCATGCGGCTGTCAGACGAATTGCGCCCCCCTACGCGCTGAACCCGGCAGTGGCTCGTCCAGTAATTGCCGCTGATGCTGAAAGTCTTGTATCCATTGTTTATACTCAGTCGAAGAAGTGGTCCTCCGTCCCGCAACTGTACCCGGTTGTAGGCATTCAGGAATTTTTTCAGGCGGGCGTTGTCGTAATTCATCTCCATTCCGGTCAGCAGCAAGGCGTATACGCGAATACTGTCTGCCTCCTCGCGACTCACCTTACCGTCTCGTCCTCCAGCCTCCAGAATGCGGTCGACCGAGGGGGCAGATGCAGCTTGGTAAATTTGGCGCATATCCGTTTCCGGGATATCAAACAGGTGGTAGAGCCGCATGATCGACATCAACTCCTCGCTATCGATCCGGCCATCGGCGAAAGCTTTTTGGGCCTGAACATACGCGAGATTTAGGTTCACCGACAGGTCAGGTGGAAGATTGTCTTCGCCCGGTTTGAGCATGGGTTTCCAAGCTTCGAGGCATTTGAGCGCCGATGGATCGACGCTGTTGCTCAGTAGTTCTTTTTTTAGGAATCGATAGAGCTTTTCCCGGTCGCGTTCCCCATCATTTTTTGATACGGAATGGCGTGTTTCCAGTTCAAGCACGTATGCCACGGAAGTTTGGTCAGGTTGGGTGGAATCAAGGTAATCACACAAACTTTTGAGGTATGCGTTGGTTCTCTTGTTCAGAATCCAGCCCTTATTCTGCAAATCGCCGGGCAATCGATTCCAAAGAGGCATAGGCTTGTTTTTGTCGACAGATGCGGGTACAGAATGATCGTCCATTGAGGTAGCTTTTTAGGATCAGTCCTTTATACAACGCACCGAACCGCCCCAGGGTTTCGTGCCCGTGGCGGGAGATATATTACCGGTTGAATTCCTGAAATACTGGCCTTGAACGAGATTAGTGGTTGATAGGGTTGACGACAACAACAGGCAGTAACCCGATAAAGAAGTGAACTGCCCGTCATCGCCTGAGCGGGCACCAGCCGGGAGAATCGACAATCCAAGCGCATCGGTGCCCCTATGGGTGGTGTGGCTGTTCCATCGAGGGTGTACGGTGGTATTGCAGCCTCCCCCCAAGGGCGATGTTACCTGCCGGCATGATTTCAATGCGCTCCCAGCTCCGTTCACATTGGATGAGGTGTTGGGATAGCCTCGACTCACTGTGTGGTTAATCAGGGTAGTGAGTTCCGCATTGGTAGGCACATGCCAACCCAAGGGGCATAACTTTCTGGGATCGGCAATTGCGTACCAGTTGTATAATTTGCCGTAAACCTGTTCGTATTGCATATCATTCTGGTAGGAAGACCAGGCACCGGCTGTGGTGTTTTTCCACTGAATACTGTCGGTAATCAGGGGGATACTGTCGCCATTCGTGTAGAGTAGAGCCCTGAGGTGCGACTTAGTCCAGCATTGTGTGCCCAACAAAACGGTCGCATAGCGGAATCCAGATAGGTCTTGAAGGGAATCGGTGCCACAGGTGAAACCCACCGATGCGGGTAGGGTGTGGAACATTCGCTCCGAACCATAAGCCGTGCCGGCAGCATTGGTGGCAAAGGCCCGGACATAATACCACGTACCCGGGTTCAAAGGCGATAAAGAGGCGGTGAAGGCAGCAGTTCCTCCACCAGCGGCGGAATTTGCATGAGAAATATTGGGATTTCGGGCGGTATTCCAGCATACTCCTTTCGAGGTGATGGGTGCACCACCATCGCTGAGTATCCGTCCGCCCCCTACTGCAGAATTTTGGGTGATGCTATTGATGGTTGATGTGAGTAGATAAGGCAATACCACATTGATGCTCGGAGTCGAAGCGTTTTGTATGCAGCGTACTGATAATGCATGCAACTCCAGGCGTGTGGATGACATTTGGTTTGGGGTACGGTCGAACCCAACCTGGCGATAGTTGCCACCCAAGGCATCCGTGAACTGCAAATCGCAGGCCCAGAAATTGGCTTGCAAACCCAAAAAGGAAAAAACATTGTCGTTGTAGCCCACCCCACCTGGGAGAATGCTCATGCCTAATGCGTCTGTGCCTCCGATCGAGCCCGACCAGTTCACCGCTGCTTTTAGACGCAATCCACCGTGCAGTGAGTCACCCGCAAACTGAGCCAGTGCGTTCCACTCCGACTGGGAGGGCAGATGCCAGCCGGTCGGACACAAGCCCCGAGCATCTGTGGCCGCTAGATAACTATAAAGCCGGCCGTAAACCGACAGATTGGAAGTGTCGTTGTTATAAAGGGTTGTAGTGCCCACACCCGGGATGTTCTGCTGATATCGCCACAGCACACTGGCGATCGTGTCGTTGTTGTTGTAGCGCCGGGTTCGCAGGTTGGTTTTCATCCAGCACTGACTCCCAATAGTCACGGTTTCGTAGAGGTTGTTCTCCACATCGGTCACGGTGGCTGCACTACATGCATTCCCGCCTTGTGGTGATAGGGTCGTAAATTGAATGGAATTTCCATAGGCGGTGCCTGCAGCATTCTCGGCAAAGGCCCGCACATAATAGGTGCCGTAGGAGAGTGTGCTGAGGGTATGGGTAAACAAACCCGTATCGCGACCAAGGCTGATTTGAGCATGGTTGCGGGTGGGCATCGGACGGTGGTTCCAACAGAAACCGCGGTTCAGAATAAGCGCGCCGCCGTCGGAGGAGATGCGCCCGCTGATTTGAGCCGATTGTACAGTAATGGCGGCGGGTGGCAATGTGTATATAGATGGGGGCATGTAGATCGACACAGTTGTATCGGGTGTCCGCAAACAGCGGATAGATCGGCCGTTTTGTCGACTTCCTGTAGTGCGCGATAAATTCCCACCCGATGAATTCAACTGAACATACCAGCTGCTGCTACCGGAGGATGATGAACTCCACCAGGAACCGTTACTCCCCGGAGCTATGAATGAAGCGCCTGAACTCGACAGGCTACCTCCTGGTAGTGCCGCGAAGCCGAATGGATCGCTGCCATAGTGTATGTTGTGGCTGTTCCACCGTGGGTGTGTGGCTGTACCGCAGCCCGATTGCCCGCCACCGTTCAATTGCCTACATGATTTGAGTGCAAAACCCACCCCATCGAAATCCATAGAAAGATTCCCATAACCGCTCAGCCCCAGAAACTGTGTGAGTGCCTGCCAATCAGGGTCGGTGGGTACACGCCAACCAGTTGGGCACAAACCACGCGTGTCCGCGGCCGCATGAGCATTGTAGAGCTTGCCGTAGTTGGCCTCAAATTGGGGTTCCGATGTGTTAATGGTCCATGCGCCTAGTTGGGTGGTCGACCATCCCGTTGAATCGAGCCCACTAACGAGGGGATCTCCATTACGGTAGGATGTGACACGGAGGTTCATCGCTGTCCAGCACTGACCGCCTATTTGAATTGTCGGATAGCTAAATCCTGAAAGATCTATAATCGGGGTTCCACATTCAAAAGGCGCTGAGGGTGTGTTCACTAAAACCACACCGCCATAGGCAACCCCTACAGAATTGATGGCGTAGGCCCGGGTTTGATAGGAAGTGGACGGAAACAAACGCGACAATTTACCCGTGTATGACCCAATTCCCGTCCCATTTTGGGTAGTGTCATCGGCTATAGTAGGTGGTCGACCCGAAGACCAACAGATGCCACGTGATGTAATCGGGCTGCCCCCGTCGCTAGGGATTTGTCCGTCCACCTGTGCTGAAAAGGGGAGGAGTGAAGACACAGACCCTGTGTTCACTTCTGGAGCAGTTGGAGGGGTGTAGAAGCTTAAGGCAATTCCATAACCAGTGCCAGCGGCGTTCGTGCCGAAGGATCGAACAAAGTAGGTTCGGCCGCTCTGGAGTCCGCTGATCACGGCTTCAATTCCATTACCTGGACCGATGGCACTGGCCTGAACCACTCCATGGGTAATCAGGGGAGTAGCTGATGTGTCGTAACAAAATCCACGAATAGACAGGGGGAGTCCACCATCCCTCAACACTCTTCCGTAGGCCATTATACTGTTGGAAGTTACCTGGGTAATGGAATCGGTGCTCATTTCAGGAGCAACGGGAGTCGGGTTCACCACCGCCTCTGCAGAGTAATAAAAACCTGTAGAATTTTGCGCAAATCCTTTTACATACCAGTTGCGCCCGGGTAGGAGTCCGGGCAGAAAGGCGGTAAACCCGAACCCCCCGCTACCCGTATACAATACGCTGTCGGTGACATCCGGATTAGGCAGGGCACTCCAGCAGAGTCCGCGCGCGAATATTCCGCTACCTGGCTGATTGAAACGCAATCCAACCTGAGTGTTGTATCCCAGGGCGACTACTGTATCGATCGACAGCTGGGGCGCAGTTGGCGAAATCAGATAACTGCCATTGATGTCACCCCCACACAACACCAGGAAATCGCGCTGTAAGGGACTCCCCTGAGCCACGACCAACGTTGGATCCCACAGAAAATCACCTATGGCGAAGGAACCCGTCAGGAAACCAACACGGCGACTAATCTGAATGGCATCAGTCGAATTCAGTACTCCATTGCCATTGACGTCGGCCACCCGGTTTCGAAAGGGGCTGAAGATTTGTTGGCCTGAGAATGATCGCTGTGCATTGAGTGCGTCGGTACTGTTTACCCCCCCCCAGGGATACCCGATTTGGGCCACAAAAGTGTAGGTCGCCGAGGGATAATCCTGCAAATGAAATTGGCCTTGGGCATTTGTGGTGTCGAAAGCCACCGGCAACCCCGCTAAATTCAGTAACCGTACAGGAATCCCTGCCAGAGGTGTATGATTGAGGTTGTCGTATCGCAGAGAACCCTGAACACTATTTTGAGCCGAGGTATTGTGAGATGAACAAATAAATGCCATACACAGAATCAAACCAAACCCACTTCGATACATTGCAAAACAAAAGATGTAGAAAAGGAAATTTGTTTGGAAATAACCACGTAATGAAAAATGTATTATCTATCTGCAATAATAGGTATTTGTCGCCATATGAAGGGGTAAACGTTGGTATTTTTCTTAATTACACGGGAACATCGGCCGATTGAAGCCCAGAGCTATTTTTCCTCCGGCACTGCTTACCTGGGCAGTATTTTGTGCAATCCACATTCCGTCATTGTTCCGCGGGGTGGGTTCATCGATAGTTTACTTTATGCATCGGTTTGTCACAGCCTGAGTCTGCAGGAATAATACGCCATCTGCTCGAGCTTCAGCGACATCCTTTATCTCGAATTTGCAGAACATCTGCCACTTATGTTTTGACTGTGCTATTGGTGATTTCGGCTCCTAGGCGATCATCCGTGGACGGAAAAGTGCTTTTCTTTGGTTTTGGCGATCGGCATGTTGTCGGCGTTATACCTTCCTGGAAAAGACATATACCCGGTCAGTAAAACTAGTATGGATGGGGCTGGTGGATGCTGTTCTGGTGTCTGGTGCCAGTGCCATTGTGTGGACTTGGACAGATCATGCTCGAGAATCCGCTAACTCTTTTCACTTTCTCCGCGGTGTGGGCGACTATGGTTCGCAAAAAATATATAGTAGTGTGTGTGTGGTTGGGATCATTCATCCTGCTAGCCGTCATCACCAAAGGCCCACCTGCTTTGTTTCCTTTCGCCACGCCACTGCTCTTATAGATTTGCTGCCAGCGCATTACAGGCGACATATCTCGGGTTACCTCCCTATTGGAATCGGTTTTCGGGTTGCTTTTCGCTATTGGGTGAACTTGAACGCCACTGCGTGATGCCATGCAGCGCTACCGGCAAAGGCAGTTACAGGCAGTTTTCCCAGGTGAAAGACCATACTGTGAGTTTTGGGGGCTAAATGAACACATATGGATCACGCATATATAATGTGTCGACTTTTTTTTGGGAGATGCTTCTTCCTGCAATCATCCTGCTTGTATGGTATTTGATTTTTGGTAAATGAAAATAATTCCAAGGGAAGTTCTGCCCTCGACACCATATGGGGGACAACTCAGGAAATATGTGTTGTTTTTTAAGCTCATGGCCTTGAGTGCAACTGTCCCGCTTTTTGTTTCTCTTAAGCTGCACCCTCATTATTTGATTCCTTCCTATCCTAGGTGGCCTTTAGAATTGACCTCGCAGCCCTGCCCGTGCGACGCCTGATGCCATTCCAGGTGCCGCACATCAATAGTATGCGGAATCAAATCTGCTTAAATGTAGTGGCACCCGTTTTTGTGGCGGGCTATTTAAGGTTCACATGGAGGAATCGTGATTTGCCTGTTCGGGATTTGTCGCTGTAATCCGATATCAATGAGGTGGTTCAAACACTAAAAAGAACAGAGCCTGCCGGCGATTGTTGTGGTACAGCAATTTTATCGGAGATTCATGGCTACCATGCCAAAATGTTGTATATGCAACGATATTACGGCATTAGCCTTGACCCCAATCCGGTGCCTCGTCATTACTTGGTTTTGGCGGGTAAAGGAAATCCCGATCCAAAAGTGATGGCCTCCGAGTCGACCCCCACTCGAGTCCTTTGATGTTTACATGTGTGTTCCCGAGAAATAGGTTTATTAAAATGGAAAAAAGACATATCTTTGAATACATTCATTGTAGCTGATTTTGAATACAATAATTAATTCGAACTAAGAGCTTATTAATTGTCGCAAACTAAAGTATATGAGTTGTTGCAATCAAGACTAAATTAATTGCAGAAAATGCCGGGTATGTCAATTGTTTCGATCGAATAAAACCGAGTCCTAATGAAGATAATATATGCCTAAACAAGACTTCATTTCAATAGAAGATTTTTGCTCGTCAGCTGGTGTTTATCCGCGCTGGCTCAATGTTCATCTGAAACGATTGCTCGGGATAAGAAATATCAATTCTGTAAAGAACAAATTGTCGTTAGTAAATTTGGGGGAGGAGGGCCCAACAGACCGGGGGGTTTACACGAAGATTTTGGAAGCTTTGGGATTTGAATTTGAGGTAGAGTCACCTTCCTTTGAATGGCCGGCACCAGGCACGCCCCTTTTGCTGGTTGCCAATCATCCGATGGGAGGTATTGAAGGAATTGTATTGGTCGCCCTGGCTTTGTCGAGGAGGCCCGATACCCGCTTTTTGTATTCATCGTTTCTCGGGCAAATTGAAGGTGTTGGGGATACGCTTTTGCCGATTTCATCTGGTGGTGATTCGGCAGGGAGAGAGTTGAACCGTAATTCGATGCGTGAAGCGATCAGGCACCTGTCTTCAGGGGGTTGTTTGGCTATGTTCCCGGGTGGCGACCCGCACATGCGCGGCGTAATGCGTCGCAAACATGAGTCGACCTGGTCGCCACACGCTGGGGATTTAGCAAAAAAATCGGGTGCGGTGGTTTTACCCGTTTGTTTCGGTTTATGGCCCTCACCGCCATTGTCCTGGGTGGGGGGTATAAGGTCCAAGATGCGCCCCCTCGTTTGGTCGACCCGATTGGCCGGGCAGAAGGGTAGAAAAATTCACGTAGCAATGGGTTGGCTCATTCCCAGCCCGGTATTGAAGTCTTTTTCGGACCGTAGCGTGTGTTCCGATTTCCTGTTGCTGGCCTCCCGGGTTTGTGGCGAACAATATGGGTTGCTGCCCAAGAAGTTTAGCATTTTACAAGGTGTATGGGATCGTTTTTCGACCGAGAATGACTTGAAACCTCAAATTTTGTTGGCGCCAGCGGTCAATCCCGGTTCCATAGCCGCCGAACTTTCGTCCCTGCCATCCGAGTCAATGATCCAAATGGAGGGCGATTTTCAAATGTTTTATGTTCGGGCTGTTGACATCCCACATACACTGAGGGAGGTGGGCCGATTGCGCGAGTATTCCTTCCGGGCAATCGGGGAAGGCACCGGCAAGGCACTCGACCTGGATGAGTTTGATGAATACTACACCCATTTGTTGGTTTGGGATCGGTCTCGGCAGCGTCTGGTGGGTGCCTACCGTATGGGAAGAGCCTTGCCGAATCGAAAAAGGTATGTAGAAACCCTATTCCAGATCTCCAATCCCTTGATTCGCCACCTGAGTAACGCATTGGAATTGGGTCGGTCATTCATCACAGCCGAATATCAGGTTCACAGCGGTGTTTTGAATTTGATGTGGAAAGGAATCGCCAAGGTGGTTGCACAAAATCCTGAACACCCCTTGCTCTACGGGCCGGTGAGCATATCAGGGCACTTTCATCCTGTCTCCAGAGCATTGATTCTCTACTACCTCAAACAAAATCACTTTGACACCCGTAACGCCCGGTTCGTACGGGCGCCTGTTCCGCCCAAATTACACAGAAAGCAGTTGGGGGTCGACCTTGAATGCATTGCAAGGGGAATTCGATCGATGGATCAGCTATCGGCATTGGTGTCTGTTCTGGAAAAGGACGGCAAAGGGGTGCCGCCGCTCATCAAGCATTACACGCGTCTGGGCGGTCGTTTTCTCTCTTTTGGGGTTGATGAGCATTTCGGTAATGCGGTGGATGGTCTTCTTCTGCTTGATTTGCGCAACACCCCTTTTGCGCTTCTGAAGCGCTTCATGGGTGAAACGGTGGCAAAGTCCTTCGTCAAACAGCATCAGGGGTAAACTGTGTGTATTAAATTTCTGTGAAAACGGGTTTTTTGTAATATTTTAATTATTTTTACTCAAAATCAAATCCCCAATTTTCCCCGGTTGTGCACCTCAGTCAGGTTGAGTAAAATAACAGTTTTTCGTTCGGTGGGCAATATGTTGCTCATTCTGCTCATCTTTCAGCTGGGCTCAGCGTGCACGCGCGAGCGGCTCAAAGTGGAGCCCGACAACGATGCGCCCTGGTATGGCGATGTGCCGACAATTTTGGTGGAGAATTATGTGAATCGCGTGTTTATTGATTTGTTAGGCCGCGAACCAGTCGATTCGGAGATGACCGTGCACGTGCAGTACCTCCGCGCGGGTGACCTCAGTAAGGCCCGAAGAACCGATTGGATTCGGATTTTGCAGACCGATACGGTTCCTGCGGCGGGCGATTCATCATACCAGTCGGTCTACTATCGTCGATTTTATGAGATGACCAAAGTGCGCTTGCTTGAAGGGGTGAGCGATTCATATTTGCTCGGACAAATTGGTATTCTTCAGTTTGGGATTCAGGTGGATTCCCTCAACGGAGATACCATCGCGGTGAACAAGAAAAGGGCGAATGTGGCACGCTACGAGCGGATCATGCAGTGCGAATACGACTATCGCTTCGGCCTCATCGCACTCGATAGCGTCTGTGCTCGGATGGTGGACAATCCGGTATATGATTTCATCAATATGAACTCATTCAACTTCATCAACGCCACCTTCGATAATCTGTATTTCCGATTTCCGACTCAGAGTGAGTTCGAGCGGGCTTACCTGATGGTTGACGCTTCACAACCCTCCACTTTATTTGGTCGCCCCGGAAGCAACAAATCCGACTACATCCAGATTGTTGTGGCCCAACGGGAATTCTGGCAGGGTTGGATTATATGGGCTTACAAAACCTTGTTGGCCCGCGACCCGTCGACCTCGGAACTGTACGCGGCCTTGCTGCAGCTCAATGCCGATAAAAATTTTCATACCACACTCTCCAACATTTTGATTTCCGATGAATACGCCCATTTCAATCCGTAATTTCATCATAGCCCTTATTCTGGGGGGCTTGATCGCTTCCTGCAGCCGCGAGGAGTATGTTGTGTATGAAGTGAATCCAGTGGAGGTGCAGGGGGTCAACTACGGGAAGAACAAGAAAAAGAGCGTAGAGCAGTACATCTCCATTCTCTACGCCAACCTGTTTCAACGGGCATTGTCGGCCAACCAGCTGGTCGAAATCCGCGATTTGATTGAGTCGATCGGCGACCAGCAGGTAGCCTTTGAAATCGTGCTCAGTAACTTCATGAATCGGGCCGATGTCGAAATCCCAACCAACAATGAGATGCGGGCCGACGTGGATGGTTTCATCAATGATACCTACCGAAGGTTCCTGATCCGCCTGCCCACCGAAGCTGAAAGGACCTGGTTTAGGAATTACATTCAGACACATCCCTTTCTCACACCGCAGATTATCTACATGAGTTTTGCTTTGAGCAACGAATACCAGTATTATTGATTCAGTGGATTATTAATTACATCATATATGAAGCGTCGGACATTTCTGAAAAAGGCGGGACTCACCGCAGCGGGTACATTGGTGCTGCCTTATTTTTTGCCCGGTGGACGTTTGTTCGCTGCAACGGGTCGACAGCTGGCAAGCCACGTTGTGTATGTCATGTTTGCCGGTGGGGTGCGCCAGCAGGAATCGGTGCTGCAACGCTACCTCGATGATGCGCAGCAGTTCCCCGTTGGGGGTAATATCATGCTGAATATGCTCAACGGCGCCCAGCCCGTGGCTAAACGGGTCTATGGCACCGACGTGGCGGGGGAGCCCAGAGGTAGCGCACCCATACCGGCTGTGCTCCAACAAACCCTGCAAAGCATGGGCACTTTGTTTCCGGAGGTGCGTGCCACAACCGCCGGACATTTTTCCGGACTCAATACACTGCTCACTGGGAATACCGGCGCTAGCCAGGGCTTGCGTGAAAAACCCTTGTCACCCACCATATTCGAATACCTGCGCCGCCACGGGGGCATTCCGGCGAGCAAAGTCTGGTTTGTAGGCAACCGCATTGGCAACAGCATCCCGCTGCTCAACTACAGCGAACACGCCTCATATGGAATAAAGTATGGGGGCAATTTTCTGGCGCCGAATGTCACGTTTTCCCCCGCCGGAAGAACGCACCTCAGCAATGCCCGGATTTACCATCCCGAGGAGGAGCTCGAGCCCATGCTGCAGATGAAGTATTTTTTGAACAATACTTACACATCCGCCGGGGGTATCCAATTGCCCGAGATTGGGAATACAGATGTAGAAAAGGATCAGATAAGAGTTTTCGTACGGGACACCTTTGTGCGGCAGCAGCAGGGACAAATCGCAATGCCTCCTGTGGCCGATAACGGCGACCTGAGGAATGTGGGTTTTGCCTGCGAGGTCATCAAAGCCTTTAAACCTACCCTAACCGTTGTGAATATGGATTCGGTGGATGGATGCCACAGCAATTTTACGAGCTATCTGCGATCGCTTCACAGGGCCGATCACGCCGTTGGTTTCCTGTGGAATTTCATACAAAATCAGGTGCCCGAAATGGCCGGAAATACCATTTTCATCATCTCACCCGAACACGGCCGCAACCTGAATCCGAACCCTATACAAGACGAAAACGACTGGTATGCCTACGACCACAGCGACCAGAATTCGATGCGGGTGTTCACCATTATGGTAGGCCCTAATGTTCCCCAGAACCTTTCGGTCGGCTCCGCAACCAATCCCGTCGGGTCGCTGATGGACAACGTGCTCACCATTGGCGATATACTTGGGGTGAAGCAGAACATCGTGGCCTCCGGTCTGGTGTCGGCACAAGCCCGCAGTCTATTCGACCGGATATGATGGAAATGAAGGGCACATTGAGAATAGGATACTGGCAATGCATATGGCTCACCATAGGCGTATTCGTTCTCCTGTTGATGGGAGCCTGCTCCAAAAACAAGGGTCCTGAAAACCCTTTCGACGATCCCAAAAACAAGCCACCCATCACCAATAACCCCATCGATTCGTTGGGGATAGACAATTTTGCGGGGCTCCAACGTGATATTTTCAAAAAAACCTGCAGCAATTCCGGATGCCACGACGGAACGTTCGAACCCGATTTCCGCACCATTGAGAGTTCCTACAATACGCTGGTCTACCAACCCGTCATCAAAAACAACCCGTCGGGCAGCTTCGTGCATCGGGTGGTGCCTGGTAATGCGCAGGCATCGGTACTGTATGAACGGGTGGTGCGCGACATCGACGGCATTTCGGGAATCATGCCCCTGTCGGTCGACCCGGATAGCGATTGGCCCACCCGAAAAACGACCTATATCAACGCCATCGTGGCCTGGATCAACGCCGGTGCCAAAGACATGTTCGGCAACCCCCCGGGTAATGGTCCCGCCAACCCCAAAATACAGGGTGTGGTCTTCGGCGAGCACGACGCCATATTATCCTTTATGGGTGGAACACCACCCAGGGTCGTGTGCATCAACCAAGTGACGGGAGTGCGTTATGAATTGCCCGTGAAGCCGTTTGCGTCAGGCAAAACAGAGATAGGACTGTTTGCGGAAAGTGTGGTGTATGAACATAAAGTTGATCTGGACCCGCTCCCTTATGGCCGTTACCTGATTTGGATCCCACAGACTCCAGAGCCCACCCATGATTGGATTCGGCGTCGACTAACCCTTCAGCATTATGCGCGCAGATCGCCTTAAATCAGTCATCAAACCGGGCATTGGGCTTATGGTCATGACTCTGTTTTTAGGCTGTCGACCAGAGCGGGTCACGCGTATTGAATTGCCCCCGGCAATCCGGATTGTGTCGGTGTCGCCACTGGAGTTGACCGAATTCACCGATAGGGTCACAGTCGAACTGGGCTACGAAGATGGTGACGGGGATATGGGAAGCCTAAACCCCGATGAGTTGATGTTGGAAGTGAAAGACGATCGACTCGAGCAGGCCGACTTCTATTTCGTGCCTCCTTTGAGTCCACCCGGTAGCAATGTGCCCATCCGCGGGACCCTGATTTTCAGGCTGAATGGCACCTTTTTGTTTGGGAACGGCGCATACGAAGAGACCCGCTTCACCATCCGACTGCGCGACCGTTCCGGATTTTGGAGCAATACAGTAGTCACGCCAATCGTCCGCATCAACCGGAGGGTGTGATGGCGAGGTGGTGTTTGTTCCTGCTGTTGCTTTGTCCCACGGCACTGGTTTGGGCGCAAAATCCGGTCTATGTAATGAGCAACCAGACGGTGGGCGATTGCAAGGCTTTTTTTTTGGATTCAGGTGGAAATCCGGTTCAACCAGGTAATTATGCCAACAATGAGAACTACACCTTTGTCATCAGTATACCGGTGGCACAGCAGATTGTGATGAGTTTTCAGAATTTTTGTACCGAGGTGCTGTTCGACGTCCTCCGCGTATATGATGGACCCGATACCAGTTCTTCCCTCATCGGCTCGTTTTCTGGTAATGTTTCGCCACCGGTACTGCGGGCATTCAGTGGTGCTATGACCCTTCATTTTCGCTCAGACCTCAATGTGGTTTGTACGGGTTGGAATGCCTCTTGGTATGCGGTCGTGCCCCCCCCGGTACCGCCTGTCATCACCAGTGCTACTGCACAGTGCCTTACATCGAGCATCGAGATCGACCTAAGCGGAAAAGTGCATTGCGATTCAGTCTACGCGGCTGCGTTTGCCCTGAGCGGAACACCGGCGCGGACTGTTGTGGCGGCCCAAGCCTTGAATTGCGCGGGCGACAGCACCTCACAGGTGCGGTTGATAGTCAATAGTCCCTTCTCGGATTGCGCAAATTATTCTGTGTTATGGGCACTGAATATGCTCGATTTTTGCGACAGCCTTTATGTATTCCCTTTGAATACATCTTTTGTCATTAATGATTGCCCGTTAGCGGTTACCCTCAACGCCAGCAACGATTCCATTTGCGTGGGTGGATGTATAACACTTACGGCCCAGCCTTCGGGGGGTGATTGCCAATACACGTATTCCTGGAATCCGTCACTGCCGCTGACCGCCGGGCCGCATCAGGTTTGTCCACCTCCCGGCACGACAACCTACTCGGTCAGCGTACAGGATGTGCGGGGCAATGGACCTGTTAGTGCTTCCATAACAATCCTGGTTTCACCGGTGCCCGATGCGGGGTCAGATACCACCGTTTGCCTGCAGTCGTCCCCATTTAATTTATCGCCACGTGTATTACCCGCGGGCGGACGGTTTACAGGGCCGGGCATTACCCAGGCGCAATTGGGCACATTCAATCCTACCACGGCGGGTGTTGGTGTACACAACATCTTTTACGATCGTTTGGGCTGTCGTGATTCTCTCAGGATAACGGTCGTGCATGTGCAGGCCGGACCAACGCTCGCGGCTTGTCCGTCCGCCCCTGCTTTTCAGTTGACTGGGGCTATGCCTCCAGGCGGGGTGTGGTCTGGGCCACGGGTCACACCGGGCGGGTTATACACTCCGGCCGATTCGGCACGGACCGATACTCTATACTACACCGCTCTGGGGTGCAGCAGCATGCGGATTGTTATGATCGACACGATAGAAATATCTGGTCCTGCCACGGTTTGTCAGAATGCCCCTGTATTTACCCTTCAGTTTACTCCCGCGGGTGGTTTTTGGTCAGGTTCGGGCGTCACGGACACCCTCCTTGGGCGCTTCAACCCCGCAAACATGGCTGTGGGACTCAATTGGCTGGTGTATCGGGTGAATGGCTGTCGCGATAGTCTACCGGTGCAGCTGATCCAAATTGATGCCGGCCCTATGCGTACCTATTGCCCGTTAAACGCCCCCGTCCTCCTGCCACCTGGTGTACCGGCGGGGGGCATCTGGTCGGGTCCGGGTATACTGAATCCATCCACGGGACTGTTCAATCCGAATGTGAATGGCAATTTCTCCAGCCAGACTTTTGCCATTTATTCCCTCGGGGGTTGTTCTGATAGTCTGATCATCCGCCTGATTCGCACCAATCTGGGGCCGGATACGGTGGCACGCTGCCTTACCGACGGGGTATATGGCCTGTCGGCAGCTACCCTCAACCGAAACCCGACCGGAGGGGTCTGGAGCGGTCCCGGGGTTAATCCGGCCGGTAACGGAAGTTTCAACCCCGCACTGGTAGGGGTTGGATTTCACCGCTTGTATTATACCGCGAACGGGTGCTTCGATAGCGTGGTCATAAGGGTCGATCCGCGCCCCGTTTTGCAACCCGATACCGTGGTGTGTGTTTTGGCGCCCTCCTTCTTGTTGCGCAGCAGCGTTGTGGGCGGTATCTGGTGGGGACCTGGGATTACAGGCCCGGCGACCGGACTCTTTAATCCATCTGTGGCTGGGATCGGTGTGCACCGGGTCATACAGGCCTTCACCGGTGGTTGTCGCGATACCCTTTATGTGACCGTACAAGCTATCCCCAACCCTCAGTTTAATGTCAATCCAGCTACGTTTTGCTACCGCGATACGCTTTGGACACTCAATGCATCACCTCCCGGAGGTATATTTACTGGCCCGGGGATTGTGGGAAGCCAGTTTAATCCACGATTAGCCGGAGTTGGCTCCCACTGGTTGGTCTATTCGGTGGGTGCAGGGCTCTGCCTTCGCCGCGACAGTGCCCGAGTGACGGTGCTCAACCGCCTATCTATAACCCTTTCCCTACCCAAAGATACCTTTTGTGTGGGGGAAACGGTCCGCATTTTTGCCTCAGGTACGGGCGGAGTGCCCTCTAAGAATATTGTTTGGTTCCCGGGTGGAATAGATACCGATACCCTGGTTTTTTCCGCCATAGCATCTGGATGGTACCGCGCCGTGTTGAGTGATGGTTGCAGCAATGTGTCGACCGACTCCGTTTTTATTTATGTGCATCCCCCCCTTTTGTATCAAAAGGTGCAGACTCTGGTGGGCTGCTATGACAGCCTGGGTACATTTGAAATTCGATATCCAGTTGGTAGTCCATACCGAATCCGATGGCTTACACAGCCCGTCGTGAACGGACCTGTTCTGATACGTCCACAAGGGAATTATACCTTTAGTTTGACCGACACCGTAACCGGATGCACCACAACTGATACGGTGAACATGCGCGGGCATCCGTTCATCACGGCTCGCTTTTCGGTAAACCCCAATCGCAGCAGCTGCGCGGAGCTCCATGAGGCTGAATTCACCCTGCTCGATCTCTCGGTTGGAGCCACAACAGGCATCTGGTATCCGGGCGATGGGAGCCAAATTCCCTATATTCCGGGGCAATACCCACGATTCCAGTATGCCGATACTGGGCGCTACATCATTCGCCTATATGTAGAAAACGCGGCTGGCTGCAGCGCAGAAATGGAGCAAACGGTATGCGTGAAAATAACCCCCCGCATTTTAGCACCCGACGCTTTTACCCCCAATTTGGACGGCAAAAACGACTCCTTTCTTGTGGTGTCCTTTGGAATAACCGATATGGAAACCCGGATCTATGACCGCTGGGGGCATCAGGTCTTTTTTTCCGACCTGCTCAATTTTCGGTGGGATGGCACGGAGTCGGGCAACCCACTTCCCGCTAGTGTGTATCCCTACGTCATCCGATACCGCGAATACAATGGCCGTTCCAACCGAATATTCCGCGGAACGATTCAGCTGATTCGTTAGTACAACATTGGGACTGGGTGACTGCTCTCACGGCCCGGACTACTCATAGCCAAATTCGTGTAGCGCTTATAACATCCTCAATTTTATTTTGGATTGGTCACGGACTACATTTAGGTAGTGCAAGTGTCTACACTCAATATTCTGTTCGACGCTTATGAACTACATTCGGTTAGCGCGTGTGTTCCCCCTCATTTTTTCATCTGGACCACACCTTGGCCGAGGGGTGGACACTCCAAATCGATATGTTCGTCGCCACGTTCATAGGGCAGGTACTGAAAAATCAATTGAAACATCTCGTCGGTGGTTTTCATGCTGCTGGTGGTTTCGTTGAAGTCACGCGGCGGTGAAAAGGGGTTCCGCGGATTAATAGCGCGGTTGTCGAATGTTCCAAAGGCCCACACCACCGAACCGGATGGAATATGCTTTGGCTTACGAAACACATAGGTATACTGCCAGCGAAAATCCCATTTCGGAATGGAAACCAGAGGTATGGTGTCGCCTGTCGGAACCACTGCAAATGCCTTGAAGTTAGTACCCAGCAAGTGCATGTGCGGATTCACACTAATCATCGAGATATCTGAACGAATCAGCGCCCTGGTGTGAAATGTGCGGATGGTGCCTGCCGGGATGTTGAAGCGGGGCACAATCTCCGATATACCCAGGCTGCCTAATTGGGTTTCCATAAGCGGACGAACGGGTGGCTTGTCCATGAAAAACAGGTTCAGCGTGGAGTAGTCGAAGGTATCGTGCAAAGAAGGACCATAATGCTGGTCGTTGAGAAGAAATGCCACGCTTTTACCAAGTTTAAATCCCCCAATGCCATCAGGGAATGTGAGTGGATTCATGCCGGGGAGGTAGTTGAAGACCGACAAAGTCAACGGTGGGTAACTTCCGTTGTCGTTGAGTAAATGGATGAACCTAAATGCCGCATCCATGTCTTGGAAACTGTCGCGGTAGGCATAGTAGGGCCCTTCCATCGGCTGCTTTTTCTGATCTTTGGTGTAGTGTACTATATGCCCGTTGGTGTGGTGTACGAGCCTCCGGTTGCCCGGAATATACTCCACAGCCCGCAGAAAGGTGTCGAATGGGAGTTCGAACGGCACTTTCACCATCATGAACCGGTCGGTATTATCTCCCGGTAGTGGCACGGGTTCCATGAAGCGCACCACCCAATCAGGGCGACCAAGCATGGAACCTTCAGGAAAGCTGGGCATCGACAAGCCTGATGTGTCGCCAGGCGCACAACCTTCTTCGACCCATCGCGCCAAAAGTTCAATTTCGTGATCGCTCAGTCGTTTCTCTCCAATAAACGAAACATACTCGGGATCCGCCGGCCAAGGGGGCATGTAGCGCGACTTCGTGACTTTGCAAATGGTTTTGGCTTTCTTCCGTACCTGCTGATAGGTGATGAGGGGAAACGGACCTGCCGCGCCAGGGCGGTGACAAGGAGTACAGTTTCGGTGGATAATTGGGGCTATATGTTGGGCAAAATTGGGCGAAGAGTCCGATTTTTCACCGAATTCAAAACCACACGCCGACAATGCAGCGATCATTCCCAACACCAACAATCTATGAATCAAGCGCATCCTGAGCATCAATCAAATTCAATAAAGCATCCGACAGCAGGAATCTGTGTGTAGGGCAGGGGCCGCTTCTCCTTTAGTGCAAGAAGATTTTCGCGGAGGTAGCGCCTACCAACCACACTTCTTTTGACACCGAGCTCAGGCAGGGCATCATCGATTGCTCCCCGATACAGGATTTGTCCACCCCCATCAACCAGCATAACCTCTGGGGTTACCTCGGCACCCCAATAGTTCACATATTCCATTTGGGGATCGTGTATCACATCGAAAGGCAGAGGATGTTGATCCTTGAATTGCCTGCACTCCTCCCCACTGGCTGCCGTTCCAGGTATGATGCCCGTCATTTTTACCTGATGGCCCCATGTTTCGTGTATTTTTCTCAATTCAGGGATGTAATAAAGTGAAATGGGGCAGTCGGGCGCTAAAAAGACAATCAGTTCAATCTCAGAACTATTTATGCGACCCGCGCCACTACAAGAGGCCAGAATCCACATAGGAATTAGTAGTCCCGGAGCGAACCAATTGAATCGTGTTTTCATGAATAAACTGAATTTTGTGCCCCCACAGCTTCGTCAAAAATACGACGCAGCACGACACCCCGTCTACCTACAGGATTACCCCCAATGTATCAAACGCAGGTAGGCGTAAACCAGCGGTGCGGAGAGAATCAGTGAGTCGAAACGGTCCAACACCCCCCCATGTCCGGGCAGCAGACTGCCCGAATCTTTGCGGTCGAAACTCCTTTTCAAGAGCGACTCCAACAAATCACCATACACGCCAGCCACCGACACGAGTCCCGCCACCACCAGCCACTGAGCCGCGCTTAAACTGGTGCACCAAACAGGCATAGCCCAATAGCCCAGTAATAGGGCCACTAAAACACCGCCCACACTGCCCTCAGCAGTTTTATTGGGTGAAATACGCTCAAACAATTTGGTACGCCCTATGCTGCGGCCTAGAACATAAGCTACGGAGTCACTTGTCCATAAAAACACAAAAATGCCCAGAACCAACTCGGGATTGTAGAGGCCATTTGGTAAAAACAATAGATAGGAAAGGAGGCCAAAAGGCAGCACTATGTAGATGAGGCCAAGAAAGGTGAGTCCCACATGTGCAAAAGGCTGCTCGCGGTTGAGGTAGAGTTCCACCAACAGAAAGAAGGCGCATAAGGGAATCATGAGCACCATCCATCCGTGGTCGACCCTACCTGATGCACTCAGGGCCATGCCCGTATACAAAATGCCCCCGGCCAATATGGAGGCCAGATATTCGCGCGTCTTTTCGCGGGGCACGGCCATACGGTAAAATTCAAACAGCCCCACCTGGGCTAATAGTCCAAATAAAACTGCAAAGGCCAGAAATCCCCACCACAAGGCCGCTAAAATCACCGCTACTAAAACGCTTCCGGTCAGAATTCGTTGCAGGAGGGTACGTTGATTCAATTTCATCCGATGTCGGGGGGAGAGAGGCGAAGATACATCATGGCCTGCTCATAGTCGCCCTCCTCCACCATCACCCGAACCCGGCCAAAATTATCATACGACCGATCGCGCAGGTTCAATACCACCGCGTTGATGTCGTGCTCCTCCAGAACAGACTTCACCAGTTCAGCCTGCCACTCCGATGGTCCATCATAAACAGCGCGCCAAGAAATCATGGGAAAACAAATTTTGATTATCAATCATTATTGAACTTAACATTACTTTTTTTCTGCTGCTTATAAAGCACCGCCGCTGCTGCCGCGGCCAGGGCCAGTCCACCCACAACACACAGAAGGGGAAAGTCCAGCGCTTCCGACCCGTTGGCCGAAGACTCTTGCAGGTCGGTCGATTTAGAAATCAAAATCGATAAGGCATTGTGGGTGGCGTGCGACAAAACAGCGGGCCACAGACTACCAGTAAACCATGCAATGTAGCCCAGTTCAACTCCGAGCAGCCAACGCGGAAAAAAACCTAGCCATTGCATATGTATTGCGCTGAATATGGCTCCGGAGATCCAGATGGCGGCATGGGGGGAGGCCACCCAACGTATGAAAACGCGTTGTACGATGCCGCGAAAAATCAACTCCTCGCCCAAGGCGGGCAAAACAACCAATATGACGATGTTAAATAACAACGCCAGAATGCCTGGAGCGGATAGAAACGCCTCAATGACCCGTTCGGTTTGCAGCTCGGTAGCCCGCCAATCCTCCTCCCAATCCGCCAGAGCGGCGGGCAGATGCAGCGACTGATTCCACTGGTGGAGGCTATAGGCCAGGGGAAGGAGTCCGGCCGCCAACAATGGTGTAGCCCAATATACCGCTGCCGGCACCCCAAGCAGGTTTGAAACGGGGCTCTTTCCTCCGTTATAATCATAGTAATAGAGAAAGATGAGTGAGGGCAGAACAAAAATAAACAAGTGCAACAGTCCTTGCGAAAGCCAGTACAGGGGCAATAAAGAGCGCGGCGGGGCCGACTCAAGGTCAATGGCATCCAAAGAATGACCAGTTAATGCCGGTGCCACGTAATATAGCAGGGCCCTTCCCAATAAACCCACGCCCAAGCACAGCCCGATCAAAAGGAACAGTTGAGTCACAGGATGTTGCTCGCGGAGGGGCGTATTCAATGCAATACGTTATTTTAGGTAAATTTACGCGCTTTTTGATCCCATGGTACGCATCGGTCCACTTGAATTGGGCGAATTTCCCATGCTCTTGGCTCCAATGGAGGATGTGAGCGATCCCCCGTTCCGCGCTGTTTGTCACCTCAACGGGGCCGACCTTATGTACACCGAATTCATATCTTCAGAGGGTCTGATCCGCGATGCCCACAAAAGCGTACAGAAACTAGATATCTATGATGACGAACGTCCGATGGGCATTCAGATTTTCGGGGGCGAACGCGAAGCCATGTTGAAGGCGGTCGACCGGGTGACCAAGGCCGCCCCCAACCTCATTGACATCAACTACGGATGTCCGGTCAAACAAGTCGTATGCAAAGAGGCGGGGTCGGGCATGCTTCGTAACCTGCCCAAACTCCTCAGTATAACGGCCGAAATGGTGCGCCGGAGCCCACTTCCCATTACCGTCAAAACCCGCTTGGGGTGGGATGAAGATTCCAAACATGTGGTCTACTTGACCGAGGCCCTGCAGGATATAGGCGTACAAGCCATCGCCATCCACGGACGCACCCGGGTTCAGATGTACAAGGGCCAAGCCGATTGGACCCTCATCGGGGCGGTCAAAAACAACCCCCGCATGCACATTCCGATTTTCGGAAACGGTGATGTTGACAGTCCAGAAAAGGCACTCGCCAACCGCAACCGCTACGGTGTGGATGGCATCATGATCGGTAGGGCAGCGATTGGCTACCCCTGGATCTTTCGTGAAATCAAGCACTACTTACAAACCGGGGCCCACCTCGACCTGCCCGACACCGCTGAGCGGGTGCGCACATGTCTGGTACATTTCGAGCGCTCACTGCAATGGAAGGGCGAGAAATTGGGCATCATAGAGATGCGCCGGCACTATGCGCCCTACTTCAAAGGCTATCCCGATTTTAAAGAGTACCGCATGCGGCTGGTACAAAGTCCGGAACCCCATGAAATCCGAGCCATTTTAGCGGAAATCGACCGGCAATACGCAGGCTTTCGTATGCAGGCAGGTAGCCTATCCGGACAAACTGTCGAAAATCTGGCTGATTTTCCGGATTAGATGTGGATTTTGTTGCTCAATCGAAGGGTCAAATCAAAACCAATTTTTACCCATCGAGCAGGTCGTCGGACTGCCCGTCTATAAAGCGGCGGTAGCGTGCACTCCCGACCATCAGTTCCTCGTGCGTGCCTTGGGCCACGATGCGCCCACGGTCGAGCACTACAATACGGTCGGCATGTTGCACCGTGCTGAGTCGGTGGGCAATCACCAGCGACGTACGGTCAACCATAATGCGCGCAAGAGCAGCCTGCACCCAGCGTTCCGATTCCGTATCGAGCGCAGAAGTGGCCTCATCCAGAATGAGTATGGGCGGATTCCGATAAATCGCACGGGCAATACACAAGCGTTGCCTTTGTCCACCACTCAGCAGATGTCCCCGGTCGCCCACCGGCGTATCGTAGCCCTGCGGAAGGACCTCAATAAATTCATGGGCATAGGCCACCCGGGCTGCCTCCTCGGCACGTGCACGATCTGGTTTCTCGTCGCCAAACGCGATGTTGGCCAACACACTGTCGTGAAAGAGCAGACTATCCTGGCCTACGATCCCCAAGAGAGCGCGCCACTCCAACAAACTTAGATCCCGTATGTCAACACCATCGACTCGTATGCTGCCCTCCTGTGGGTCCATAAATCGGGGAATGAGGTCTGCCAGCGTACTCTTGCCACTGCCCGAGTGCCCCACGAGTGCCACAGTCTTGCCCTTTTCGAGCCGTAGGTTGATGTCGCGTAGCACCCATTCTTCCCCATATCGGAATCCCACCCTAACCCATTCGATTTCACTATTCAAGGTGTGAATCGACCGGGCATTCGCGCTCTTATTTTCCTGTACCTCATCGGTGCGATCGAGCAAGTCGAAAATCCGATCCGCTGCGGCAAGTCCCCTTTGAATGTTGGTGAAAGCCGCTGTCATAGCTTTCGCCGGTGGCAGAAGTTGGGAAAACAGGATGATGTAGGTGATGAATTCGCTGGCCGACAAGCCGCCATCACCACGGATGACCATGGAGCCTCCGTAGAGGATGATACCGAGAACCGCGGCAATGCCCATCACTTCCGATGCGGGAGAGGCCAGCTCTTTTCGGTGAAAAATTGATTTGAGGACCTGACGATATTCACTGTTTTCGCGGTCGAAGCGGGCGCGCACTACGGCGCGGGCATTGAAGGCCTTGATGATCCTGCTGCCGGATATCGCTTCCTGAGTCGATGAAATTAAACGCCCCAGTAATTCTTGTCCCACCCCAGCCTCGCGACGCAGGCGGCGGGTGATGCTTCCAATCACCACTCCCGTCACTGGCAGCAGAATGAGTCCGAAAACGGTGAGGTCGACCGATATGCGCAGCAGCAACAGCAGATATCCGACTAGTACAAGCGGCTCGCGCAACACAACCTGAAAAGTACTCACGATGGAATGCTCCACCTCGGTCACGTCGTTGGAAACCACCGAAATCAGGTTGCCCGTCCTTTCTTTGTGATAGAAATGCACGTGGAGACTGCTCAATTGGGAAAACAATGCCTGCCGAAGGCGGAGCACCACCATTGTTCGAAGGCCGTTGAGCAGTCGTTGACTGAGATAACGAAAGGTATTGGAGAGTAGAACGGAAATGAGTACCGTTCCGCAAACGAAGCGCAGCGCCGCCATCTTTCCCCCGTCCGCCATCACGCCATAGAAATAATAGAGGAATAGTCCTTTTAAATACTCTTCATTGAAGCGGAAGGGCCCGGGGTGCAGAGCCTCTGCCACCGGCACCGTATCAAAGATGAGGTTCAGCAGCGGGATCAGCAGAGTGAAATTGGCCACCCCAAAAATGATACCCGCCACTGAAAAAAACAGGTATTGCGGGATGTAGCGCCGCAATGGGCGCGCAAACTGAACCAAACGCCAGTACGTACTCATAGAGGATGCCCCCTCCAAAGAACGATCGGCCATACGATTTTCCCAACGGCATCAATCATTGATCAGCGGCAGGTGGGCGTGGTTGCGGCCATACTCCATCATCTGCTCGGTGAAATCGGCGGGGTATTCCACTTTCACATCACGAATTTTTCCCTGGGCGTCATATTCGGCCAGCAGTTTGGGTTGAATGAATCCAGAATAGGCCCGACTACCGAGGCGGGAATAGCGCTGCCGCACCTCCTCGGCCAGCTTCTGGTCGACCTTCACACCATATTGCTCCACGAGTTGTGCCCCCGCCTTAAAATCCCCTTCACTTTTGATGCGTTGAATCTCGCGTAGAAGTTCACCAAACAAAACCCTGAGTTTATTGTAGTCGTTCACCACAAAAAACGTTTTTCCATCACGCAACCGGCGTTCAATGACCTTTTCCGAAGCCCCTTTTTCGAACGCCCATGCAGCGATCAGCTGACGGTTGCGCATGTGTGACTCTTCGAGTTGTTCATTGGGTTCGAGGCGCCTTAATTGTTGCATGAGACCATTGCGGATGTAGCCGTCGTATTCCGCCTTACCCGTCTCCAGACTCTTCATTACACCCAATTTGATCAGATGGGGGTCCGTGATAAAATAGAGTGCCACCAAATCGGCGCGGGCCTCTTCGAGTGTACTCGCATACTGCTTGAGGGTTTCCTTCGGTGTACCAATACCAGGGTTGAGTTGACCCGATGCATGCCCGATGACCTCATGCAGATCGGTGTGGAGGGCACCGGCCAGGGCCCCATATTGCTTGGCACGATCGATTTCAGCCTTATCCCATGCAAATTCGCTGATGGCGCTGCCCTTACTGGCCACCTCGTCGTAGGCGTAAACGATGTTTCCGAGAGACACCGATTTGCTCCCGTGTTCTTTGCGAATCCAGTCGGAGTTGGGTAGGTTGATGCCGATCGGGGTGGAGGGGGTCGCATCGCCACCTTCCTGTACAATGGTGATAACTTTCGCTGAAATTCCCGTAACCTGCGCCTTGCGGTGCTCGGGCAGTATAGGACAGTGATCCTCAAACCACTGCGCCTGGTCTCCTATGGCCTTGATGCGCCGGGTCGCTTCTGAGTCCCTAATGGAGACGACCGACTCATACGAGGCGCGCATGCCCAATGGGTCGCCATAAACCTCAATGAAACCGTTCACCACGTCCACCACCGACGAAGTGTCGGCCAACCAGGCGATGTTGTAGTCGTCCCATACCTTCAGATCGCCAGTTCGGTAATAGGTGCATAGCAACTCCAAGGCCTTGGTTTGGGCCGGGTTCTCGGCCACCCTGCGCGCTTTTTCGAGCCAGAAGAGCACTGAGTCGATCGCCACGCTATATAGTCCACCCGATTTCCATACTTTTTCTATGATTTTCCCCTGTTCCTTCACCAATCGGCTGTTGAGACCGTGCCAGATTGGCCGCGACTCACCCGACTTCCGCGTCGCGGCGTAGTAGGCCTCCACTTCGGCCTGTGTTACCCCTCGGTAGAAATTGTTGGCAGACGAAACCACCAGGTCCACCCCCGACTCCTGATTCACACGTTTGGCATCCACAGCGGGGTCAAACAAGATGGGGGTTAATAAGGCCAATAACGCATTGTTATTGTCCACGCGCCCCTCTATTCTTGGGAATGTAGCTTTCGGACTGCCTTTCATCAGCTCAGCGAGGTAGGTGGCATCGAAGCCGGGCTCGATTTTGCGGGTACTGTAGTGGTGGTGAATACCATTGCTGAACCAGACCCGCTTGGTGTAGGTCAAAAAGGCATCCCATTGGGCACCCGAACGCGCGCCCTCGTAGTGGGCCACAATTTCTTCGAGGGTTTTGCGAATCAGTAGGTTGTAGCGATAGTTTTGGTCCCAAATCATATCGCGCCCGGCCAGCGCGGCGCGACTCAGATAAAAGGCCAGTTCTTTTTGCTGGAGGGTCAATGAGTCCCATCCTGGAATTCGGTAGCGCAGAATTTGGATGTCGGCGAATTGCTCGGTCATGACCTGAAATTCGGTTTCATTTTCGTTCACGGTTTCCTTTTTAGGTTTACAAGCACTCAGTGTCATGGCCGCCAACGAGGCGACCAGCAAAAGGGTGATCCAATGGTTTTTCATAAAGAAGAGTTTTGGGCTACGTCAAACGGGATAAAAGTAATAGTTTTGGCTCACTTCAAGATGGAACGATTACCCGAATCCTGGAGGGCCGATTGCGAGGCCCTGATTTTTGCTGCCGAAAGGCCCATCACTGCGGCTCATATGGCAGATGTTTTGTCGCGTCACCACCAGATGGAGATCACGGAAGCAGATGTGGATGAAGGCATGCATCAGCTGATCGACGAGTGGTCGGCACGGGGGGGCGGACTCCAACTACGGTCTGTGGCGGGTGGTTTTGCTTTTTTCTCGCACCCCGATCAGCACACGCTGCTGCTGCTCGACGTTGCCGAACGCAACCGGAAGAAATTGTCGGCCGCAGCTTTGGAAACCCTATCAATCATCGCCTACAAGCAGCCGGTAAGTCGACCCGAACTCGAATCAATCCGTGGGGTGAACTGCGAATACGCCTTGCAGCGCCTCCTCGAAAAAGGACTCATTGAAATCACCGGCCGCAGCCTGTCACCGGGTCGGCCCATTCAGTATGGCACCTCCGATTTTTTCCTGGAATATCTTGGGGTGAACTCCTTGGCAGACCTTCCCAAACTGTCGGACCTCACCGCGGTTGACGATGAGCCAAACGATGAAAAATATACTTCGAATACCAACATGGAACAAGCGGACATCGTGGTAGATCCCCCCCGTCAGAACGAGATTTAGCGTTTCGCGAAGCTTTTTTCCTGTTGTATGTAGGGGTTTTTCCCTACCTTTGCGCTCTTTTGAGGTTTTATTATGGATGATCACGAACAGTCGGGCAGCGGGCCACGCAAGCGTAAGGCAGTCGGTCAATCGTCAGGTGTCGGCTCTGACCGCAAGACGAGGATAGCGAGCAAGCGCAAGGAGCTGCAGCGTTGGGAAGAAGGAACAGGCGATGAAAAGAGCAAATGGATCCAACGCGAGCTCGATCAAATGTTTGCCGCAGGCGATTCTAGTCAGTCCAGCAAAGGCTCCACGCCAGCTCCTTCGATAGACCGTGGTCGCCCCGGAAAAGAACCACGCTCTTTCGATATGCCTCGGTCAACGGGTAGAAGAGATTCAGGTGATGGTGGCTACCAGCCCCGTGGCAGACGCGACGGCGATTCAGATTATAAACCACGCCCTCAACGTGATGGTGATTCGGGCTTTACCCCCCGTGGCAGACGCGATGGAGACTCGGGTTATCAACCCCGTGCCCGCCGCGATGGGGATTCCGGTTTTGTCCCGAGAGGCAGACGCGATGGAGACTCGGGTTATCAACCCCGTGCCCGCCGCGATGGAGATTCCGGTTTTGTCCCGAGAGGCAGACGCGATGGAGACTCGGGTTATCAACCCCGTGCCCGCCGCGATGGGGATTCCGGTTTTGTCCCGAGAGGCAGACGCGATGGAGACTCGGGTTATCAACCCC
>VHAX01000025.1 GCA_016872215.1 Sphingomonadales bacterium
CAAACGATTGGATGTGGACGTACAACAATTTTAGACCGCATGAATCACTCAATAACCTACCACCTACTACCTTCATGTTGAAATATGGAAAACTCCACCCACACCCTGCAGGCCAAACCGAGTTTCCTACATTCCAACATGAAAACAACAAAATTTTAAATAAAAATTATACTTTTGCATTGAGCTGATTTGGGGAAGGCTTCAATCCCATCCAAAGCACACGCATCACCTTGTCACAAAGCACATGCAAGCCAACAACCAGCCCAACACGCCTCAGCTCAACGCACTTCCCGGATTTTATAGATCGGCTGCAACCTGGGTTGATCGCCAACCTATGGTTCCTCTGCTTGGCTTTTTGATGGGCATTCTGCTGGGCATTTTTCGGATCTACCCGTCTGGCGCGCAGTCGGTGACACCCGCTATGGGATACCTCTACAACGACCAAAGTGTAGCGCGTATTGATGTGATCATGGATCCCGATAGCCTCAACCATATGCTGTTGCAGGCCAATTGGTACACCGACCATGAATACCCGGCCACCTGCATCTTCACCCGCGGAAGTCGCACCGACACCCTCACCCAGGTCGGATTCCGGCTCAGGGGCAACACATCCCGAGGCGCCCAAAAGAAGTCGTTCCGGATTTCCTTCAATACCTTTCAGTCGGGTCGCACCTTCGAAGGGGTCAAGGATCTGAACCTGATGGGTTCTCACAACGACCCCTCCATTTCGCGTGCCAAGGTGTATACGCTGCTGGCCCGGTCAATAAAAAGCGCATCGCCGAGGGCGGCACATGCACGACTCTTCATCAACGGCGCGTACCGTGGGTTGTATATCAATATGGAGCACATCAGTGAAGAATTTGTGCAGTTCCGCTACAACAACAACGGGGGGAACCTCTACAAATGCCTGTGGCCTGCCGACCTCAACTACATCAACACCAACCCCAACTCCTATAAATTCACCTCCGGGGGGCGACGGGCGTATGACCTCACCAACAACCAACCGGGCGACGACTACAGCGACCTCGAGCGGTTCATTCGTACACTCAACCAAACCCCGGCGGCATCGACCTACTGCCAGCTCGACACCCTTTTCAACATCGAGGAGTTCCTCAGGATGTATGCCATCGACGTACTCGCGGGGCATTGGGATAACTACTACAACAAGAACAACTACTACCTCTACAACAACCAGCGTACGCGGCGATTCGAATATTTGCCATACGATATGGACAACACCTTCGGGGTCGACTGGTTCAGCATCAACTGGGCCATCATCAACCCCTATCAGTTCGCCCCCACTTCCGAGCCGCGGCCCCTTTTCAATCAGTTGATGGCCAACAATGCAACAAGAGACATATACACCTTTTACCTGCGGCAGGCGGTACAGCGGGCGGCTCAGGCCGACATCGGAACTGAACTTGACAGCCTGCTGGCGCGGATCACCCCGGCGGCTCTGGCCGACAACTACCGTACGCTCGACTACGGCTTCAGCAACCAGACCTTTTTGCAGTCATTTACCGCCACCCAGCCCCTCGGGCATGTGAAATTCGGGATTAAACCGTTCCTGACTGCGCGGATCAATTCCATACAAGCGCTGATACCGGCCACGTTCAACATCGCCCCTATTGTGCACAGGCCAGAAATCACCCCCCTGTTCGCGGGAATGCCCGGCACCGTCACCGCACAAATTGAGGATGAACAGCCGACGACCCTACAGGTCGAAGCGCGCTACACCCATCAAGGCCAGGCCGACACCCTCCCGATGTTCGACGACGGTCAGCATGGCGACGAGCAGGCGGGGGATGGACTATACGGGGCCTTTCTTCCTTCATTTACCCAGGCGGGCCACATCGACCTGCAGGTTTGGGCCCGAGATGCCGCCAATCAGGAGCGATTGAGGCCTTGCGCCCCGATGCGCCAGTCGATCGACAGTGCTACTTTGCTTTATTTCTGGATGATGGACACGCGCATCCCGAACGACCAGCCCCTGACCGGCCTCAACAGTACTTTTTCGGCCACAGGCGATACGGCCCGCATCGAATTTTCATCCGCACAAACGGCCTATCCCTATGCCCCAGGTCACCCCCTCTGGCGCAAGTCATCGCTTGAGCGGCGCAATGCACCCACCCCGTTGAATTATCGGCCACAAGCGGAGGGCGGGGCTACCTACAATGCAGGGGTGATGCGCGGTCTACAGGTGACCCAGCCCATGTGGACAACTACCCGTTGGAATACGGTCTTGCTGCGCTTGCCCGCCCAAGGTTTTCGCCAGCTGCGCCTGCAGTTTGCGGTGCGCGACGAGGGTGCCGCCGACCGCATTCGGGTCGATTATTTCAATCCATCGACCGGGCAATACCAGCGCGACGGCCTGGCCGATACTTTGTTGTCGCTCCTGCCCACCGGCACCTGGGTGCTGCGGCAGGTCGACCTGTTGAACGTGCCTTTGGCCGGACAATCGCCGCTTTTCACCCTGCGCCTGCGTTTCGACGGCCCTTCGATGATGGCCGATCAGGGCAATCGTGTCACTTTCAATAATTTGTCGCTTGAGGGAATTCCCGATCCTTCGGCGGGCAATGCTGGTCCGCTCCGTGGCGTTTTACGCTACTTGAACACGGCCCAATCACCTATGGTCGGGGTAAGCGTGTGGCTCACCCGTGGCGCAGATACGGTGGGAAGCGCATTGACCCAGGCAAATGGTGCTTTCGATTTCGGGATGGTGCCGTCGGGCTCGCTCACGTTGTCGGCCAGTTGTAATTTACCATGGGGTGGCGCCAACGCAACCGATGCGCTGATGGTGGCGCGGCACTTGGGTGGGCAGTCACCCCTCTCCGGAATTCGCCTGGCTGCGGCCGATGTGAACGCCTCCCAGACCGTGAATGCGACCGATGCCCTTCAAATTGCGCTGCGCTACACGGGTTCGGGCTTATCCTCGTTCGCAGCGGGTGACTGGAAACTGCCGGTCATCCCCCTCAGCGCGGCGCCAGGCGATACTTTCGCGTCGTTATCGCAACAGGCCCTTTGCATGGGTGATGTTAACGGGAGTTATACCCCCCTCCCATTGGTGCCGCCCCCCACGGGTGGGCCGCTCGCGGAGCGTGGTGAGGTTGTGGTTTCGGCGGATGGCTCCATTTGTTGGCCGGTGTTTCTGGAGGGGGTTTCGGGAAGGGTGGGTGCCGCAAGCCTTGAATTTTGGCTGCCACGTGGGGCTTTAGTTCGCTCTGTGTCTATGGCGTGCCGGGCGCCGGGCGATACTGTACTTTGGTATGCCGAGGGTCGCCTCCTTCGGGTGGCCTGGTATGCCCTGGGTGGCTGTGATCCGGTCGACTCCCTTCCCTGGTTGTGGTTGACCACGGTGGGGGATGAAGGTGGGCCATTGGTGTTGCGTGATGCCTCCGAATTGAGTGACCCACAGGCACGGGTGTTAGCCGGGTGGCGACTTCTGGCACCCACTGCCAAGGGTATGAACGGCTCCTCAATCTTGCTGTATCCCAATCCGGCCCGCGATCGGATCACGCTCGAGTTGCCCGGTGGTGCCGATCAGTTGGAGTTTGTGGATGTGGCAGGCCGCCGTCTTCGTTTGTGGGAGGGTCCCGTCCCTGCCTATTCAGAGTGGTCGCTCGAGGGTATCCCGGCCGGCATCTATCTGCTGCGGGCCTGGATCGCAGGACAACCCATCAGCACCCGCCTTCGGGTGGATGATTAGTGGTATGTAGGATGTTTGTTGAATTCTAGGAGCAATGGTTTGGACAAACAATCAATAATCGTCCACCGCGAGTGTTTGATCTGTTGTATTCTGATGCTTGGGCATGTCATTTGACGGCACTTGTTCATCGAAGTCGACAGATTTGGCCGTTTGCGCTGCCACTGCGGGGGGCGACCACATTCCGGCGGACAACAACGCTGTTTCGAGCGCAGCAATCCGCGCTTCCAATTGGGCTACACGCGATTTCAGCGGCTCCGAATGATCGTCGCCCTGAGAAAGCGCTGTGTCGCCGTGTGACGGGCCCGACACCATAGAAATATCGATCGGGGCGAACAGATGCGCAAAACGCGCTTCTTTTTGTCCGGGCGCCTTGCCGATTGATTGCACATATGGGGGGTCATTTTGGCTGAGCTTTTCGAGTGTCGCCATCACCTCCGACAGGTCTTTGAAGTCGTATAACCGATTTGAGAGCGTACGAATTTCCCCGGCGGTCAGCGGGCCGCGCAGGAACAGCAGGGTCAAAACGGCGACTTCGGAGGGTAATAAAGGGTATTTCACCGCCAAATTGTGGCGGAATTTGGGCACACGACCATCGCCCAAAACCCGGGTGAGCAGGTCTTTGCGACGAAGCGCATCCACGGTGAAGTTCACAGTGGCCTGGCTGTATGACACCACCGGGTCGCGCGAGGTTTTCTGGTTGCAGGCGGTGGTGAGCGAGACTAGACTCAGGGGGTATAACACGGGTGTGGTTCTCGATTTTTCCATCAGCGATCCAAGTACCCGAATTTCTTCGGCGCTTAATTGGGGTAGGGAGGTGGCGTTCGACATACCACAAAAATACGCGTTTAAATGGATCCTTAGGGCTTTATATCAAAAAATCCATGACCGAAAACAGGCTTTCGATGATGTGTGTATGCGAACCTTTGGAGGGGCGAGGTATGCTTGTCGTATTCAGCCCTTCGGAGGTGAACAACAGCAGGCGTGTGGCGATACCTGCTGCCCGTGCAGCGGCCATGTCACGCTCCGAATCGCCTAACATAATGGAGGCTGATGGGGCGATTTCATAATCCGAGAGTGCCTCGAGGATCATGCCCGGATTGGGCTTTCGCCTGAGGCTGTCGACAGTCTGACCTTCTGCATCGAGTTGCGGCGCATCCCCACAATAATAGGTATGGGAGATGGGGGCGTTTTCATCGAGAAAGTGTTGGTGGATGAATGCCTGCACGCGCTGGTAATCCGATTCGCTAAACAGCCCTCGCCCGATTCCCGATTGGTTGGTCACCACTATCAAGCGATACCCCGCCACCCGTGCCGCCCGGCAGAGTTCGAAAATGCCAGGCATCCAAACCAGATCCTGCACGCGGTGCACGTAGCCATCGTCGCGGTTGATGATGCCGTCGCGGTCGAGGAACAGGGCTTTATTCATGCCTGAACGGGGGATCGTTTAGGGATGGGGGAAAAGCGCCGATTCAACGGCTCCGCAAATAATGTGGCCAAACAACAAGTGCCCTTCCTGAATGCGTGGGGTTTCGGTCGATGGCACTTGCAGCAGGTGATCACATAGCGCGCCCATGGCACCGCCCGATTGTCCTCCGAAACCCACTCGTGTGAGTCCACCCACCCCGGCGGCCTCCAGAGCCCGCAGAATATTGGGTGATGAGCCTGAGGTGGAATACACCATCAGCACATCCCCTTTCTTGCCCAGAGCCTCCACCTGTCGCGCAAAAACCTGTTCGTAGCCGTAGTCGTTGCCCACCGCTGTGATGATGCTGCTGTCGGTGGTGAGTGCCACAGCCGGCAGTGCTAGGCGGTGGCACGCGAATCGACCCACATATTCGGCCGCCATATGCTGTGCATCGGCCGCGCTGCCGCCATTTCCGGCCAGGAGGATTTTCCCACCACTCTTGAGGGAGTTGAGTACGGTCTCCACGACCGCTTCGAGTTGCGCTACCAGAGTGGGATGATGTATAAGGGCTGCATGCAGGTCGCGTGACGCTTCCAAATCGCGAAGTACAGCCAGTTGCGTAGGGTTCATGATTGATGTGGGGTATGGTGGATGGGAGGGTCGGTCGGTTAGATTAACAAATGTACGGCTCTGTGCGCCTTGGCAGAACTACAACAAATTGGGTGCAATGAAAAAGGTGTGGGGGATTATAGGGCTTATTGATTTTCCCCGTCCCCATCCCCATGAGATGCCTGGATTTCCTCGGTCACTGAATTTGGAACACAGAAACTAAAAAACCCCATTCCTGGTGTTGAAATGGGGTTTTTTGTAGTCCGTAGGGGAATCGAACCCCTGTTACCAGAATGAAAATCTGGTGTCCTAACCCCTAGACGAACGGACCATCGTTTAAGGCGTGCGAAGATACAAGAATCGAAATTATTTTCCAAGAGCAACCCGGAAAAATCAGCCTATACACGATTGCAGACGTAAGCACACGTTTTTCTGCTTGTGCCGCCCCCGATTTTAGCGTAATTTCGCAGCTTCAAAAATTGAATGTTGAATCCAAAAAATTGAATTTATTAACCTATGAATAAAACCCGCATTGCCATCAATGGATTTGGCCGCATTGGTAGACTCGCTTTTCGCTTTCTGATGAAGAACCCACAGGTTGAAGTGGTCGGCATCAATGACCTCACCGAGCCGAAAGTATTGGCTCATCTGCTCAAATTCGATTCGGTGCACGGACGATACCCCGGCACGGTAGGCTGTGAGGGGCAAAACCTGATGGTAGACGGACAAATCATCCCGATTTCGGCCGAGAAAGATCCGGCAGCCTTGCCCTGGTCGAAAATCGGGGTAGATGTGGTTATTGAATCGACCGGTCGCTTCACAGATCACGAAAAGGCCGGCCTGCACCTGCAGGCAGGGGCGCGCAAAGTGATTATTTCCGCACCCGCGACAGGTGATGTAAAAACCATCGTGATGGGTGTTAATGATTCGGATGTGCTGGGAAGTGATACCATATTATCCAATGCCAGCTGCACCACCAACTGCCTCGCACCCATGGTGAAAGTGCTCGACGATCATTGGGGTGTGGAAAGCGGCTTTATGACCACCATACATGCCTACACGGCCGATCAAAATCTGCAGGACGCGCCCCACAAGGATCTGCGCCGCGCCCGTGCGGCAGCAGCCAGCATCGTGCCCACCTCCACGGGTGCCGCGAAGGCTGTCGGACTCGTACTGCCGCACCTGAAAGGCAAACTCAACGGCAATGCCATGCGAGTGCCTGTGCCCGATGGCTCGGTAACCGATTTCACGGTTCAACTGAAGCGCCCGGCTACGGTAACAGAGGTGAATGACGCATTTCGTGCCGCCGCAGAGGGATCGCTTAAAGGCATCCTGCACTATGAAACCGATCCCATCGTGTCGGTCGACATCCTCGGAAACCCCCACAGCTGCATATTCGACAGCGAACTCACCATGGTTATCGGCCAGACGGTGAAGGTGGTGGGGTGGTACGACAACGAGTGCGGCTACAGCGCACGGATTGCGGAGTTGGCGACCCGTGTAGGGAAGCAGTGATTCCCAATACATAAACCGAAATCCAATGAGAAGCCTCTCAACCTTGTCACTCGCAGGGAAGCGGGTGCTGATGCGCGTCGATTTCAACGTGCCGCTCCATAAGGAAACCCACGAGGTAACCGACGACACGCGCATCCGGGCGGCGCTGCCTAGCATCCGGCATATATTGGAGCAGCCCGGCACCTCTCTGGTGCTGATGTCGCACCTCGGCCGGCCCAAGGGGAGTCCGGAGGAAAAGTACTCACTTCGTCCCGTTTTACCTGTATTGGCTGAACTGTTGGGGCAACCGGTACAGTTCGCCCCCGATTGTGTGGGTGAAGAGGCATTTCGTTTGTCGCAGCAACTACCACCCGGTGTGGTGCTTCTGCTGGAAAATGTGCGGTTCTATCCCGAAGAGGAGCAGGGCAACCCCGACTTCGCGGAACGTTTGTCGAGGCACGGCTCGGTTTATGTCAACGACGCCTTCGGGGCAGCTCACCGCGAACATGCATCAACTGCTACGGTGGCCCGGTTTTTTGGCGACAACAAAGCGGCGGGTTTCCTGATGGAAACTGAGGTTAAGAATGCCGATAAGGTCATGGAGCAGGCCGAACGCCCCTTTACTGCCATCATGGGCGGTGCCAAGGTGTCCGACAAGATTCTGATCATCGAGAACCTCATGAACCGGGTCGACAACCTAATCATTGTAGGGGCTATGGCCTACACCTTTATGCGGGCCATGGGTGGACAAACGGGCGCCTCTTTGTGTGAGGAGGATAAGTTGGACTTGGCCCGCACCCTGATGCAGAAAGCAGGGCAGCGGGGTGTTCGATTGTTGCTTCCGGTCGATACGGTGGCTGCCGACCGCTTTGCGGCGGATGCAGTGACCCTTGTGGTGCCCAGTCATGAAATTCCGGAGGGTTGGATGGGACTGGATATCGGCCCCCAAGCTGCCGAGGAAATCGGCGCACTCATCAAGAGCAGCCGCACCCTGCTGTGGAACGGTCCGGCCGGCGTTTTTGAAATGGAACCTTTTTCGGGCGGGTCCCGTGCCTTGGCACAGGCCGTGGCCTCGGCCACATCCCAGGGCGCATTCAGCCTGATCGGGGGTGGTGATTCAGCGGCAGCGGTCAACACCTTCGGCTTGTCGACCCAAATGAGCTATGTGAGTACAGGTGGGGGTGCCCTCCTGGAGTATATGGAGGGCAAAACCCTCCCGGGCGTCGTAGCCCTTTCGTAGTTTGGTCATCCCGGCGCAGGAATTTGAGTTCATAGGACCGTACTTACCGGTGGAAAACGGTCATTTCTCTGGTCTGCCCGTTAGGGGTAGAAGATCGTCCCCGTTCGTTTGGGAACGATTGTCATTTTCGTCTGCTAATTATGAAATGAGGGGAATGGCCGGTTGATCTCATGCGAGTGACAGATGGTTTTAAAGCGTTGCTGGTATCTGGCTGAAGGGACTCATTTCAATTTCCGATCTAGCCCAGAGCCGGGTCTCAATCCCTTATCATCCCATGTTCATCCCTCTCCACATGCTGGCTTTCACAAAAAGGCTGGTGACAGGGATGATTATTTTATGTTCAAAACATCGAAAAAGACATGTGTTATGAAATGTGGATAAATTTTTGGTGTAAAAAAGTGGAGAAAAGTGGAGAAAAGTGGAAAAAGGTGTACTTTAGTGCTTCCAAATCCCCCGCATGTCGCACTTTATCGGCGAATTCGAAATCCGACTGGATGCCAAAGGGCGGCTGGCTTTGCCAGCCGGGGTCATCCGTCAATTGCCCGCCGGTGGGGGCAAGGTGGTCATCAACCGGGGTTTCGAACCCTGCCTGGTGCTTTATCCCGGGGTAGAATGGGATCGGCAGGTGACCGAATTATCACGACTCAATCCCTATGTGAAGGAAAACCGGGAATTTGTGCGCTACTTCCTTCGTGGTGCTAGTCCCGCCGAACCCGATTCCACCAACCGCATCCTGATTCCACGGGCCCTGCTCGATTATGCGGGCATCGATAAGGATGTGGTGATGATGGGTAACCTCTCCAATCTGGAACTGTGGTCGCCCGAGCGCTATAAAGTCCAACTCGACCGAGAGCCTGAGGATTTTTCGGCCCTGGCAGAAAAAGTGATGGGGGGGCGCAGCGTATGATGAGTATACCCGACACCCATCAGAGGCAGGAGCCATCAGCCGTGTCCTTCAGCCAGGCTCAGTCGGCCAATGAAACCCGATCCTACCACGACCCGGTCATGTTGCAGGAGTCGCTCGACGCCCTGCACATACGTCCCGGGGGCCGCTACATCGACCTAACTTTCGGGGGAGGCGGACATAGCCGCGCCCTGCTCGGGCGCCTCGGTGTGACGGGCCGGTTGCTGGCCTTCGACCAGGATCCCGACGTACACGCCCATCTGCCCTATGATGGGCGTTTTGCATTCGCAGACACCAACTTTCGTCACCTCAAGCGCTTCGCCGCCCACCACGATATGTTGCAGGCCGACGGCATCCTGGCCGACCTCGGAATCAGCTCACACCAGATTGATGAGCCCGGTCGCGGATTTGCATTTCGGCACGAGGCCGACCTCGATATGCGGATGAACCCAAGGGCAGGACGAACAGCAGGGGATTTCCTGCGGCAAGCCGATGAAGAGGAAATAGCCCGTGTACTGCGGCAGTACGGCGAGATTACCGCCGCACGGCGCGTGGCCCAACTGGTAGCACTCGCCCGGACCCGCAACGCCATGAACACCACCGCCGATCTGTGCCGGGCCATAGAGCCCATTTCCGCCAGTGGGAAAGAACGGCAGTTCACCGCCCGCCTGTTTCAAGCCATTCGCATTCACCTCAATGACGAGCTGGGGTCTCTGCGCGAAATGCTGCAGCAAACCGCCGCCGTGTGCGCACCCGGAGGGTATCTGGTCGTAATCAGCTACCATTCCCTGGAGGACCGCCTCGTGAAGCAATTCATGCGTAGCGGACATTTCCACAGCACAATCGAAAAGGATGTATTTGGACATTCTATTCGTCCGTTCGAACCCACACCCATACAGGCATTGCAGGCGTCTGAACAGGAAACGGCCGCCAACCCCCGAGCCAGGAGTGCGCGTTTGCGCGTGGCTCGTCGCACCCCAACCCCCTGGCCATGAACCAGAACCGCAGGCGCATTGAGAAGTCCGAATCGGTCGGATTTTGGTCGACTTTGATGGGGCGTGCCGACCGCCACCACGCGCAGGTCGACAACGATCCTGAGGAATCGGAACCGGGTACCACGGCAACATCGGTCTCCGGACAGTGGCAATGGTCTGATTTGTCGCGCCACATCCCCTTCATCATCTACTGCACCCTTCTGCTCCTGCTTTACATCGCCAACGGTCACAACCAGGAATCGATGCAGCGAAGAATCCTGACCACCCGGCAAGAAGTGGAGGATCTAAAGGCTGAATATATTCTGCTGCAAGCGGAAGTCATGCACCTCGGACGCCGCAGTCAGGTGCTCGACCGCCTGCAAACCATGGGAATGGGATGGAAAGCCCCGCAGGACCCACCCATTGAATTGAACCCCGAGTCCAATGGCACAAGCACCCAAAAAGAGGGAAAATGAGCGGGCAGAAGAACATATTCAACAGAAGCCTGATCGTGTTTGCGATTCTGTCGCTGGGATTTGTGGCGATCCTCGGCCGTGCGGTGTACATACAGAAAGTGCACGGAAAGCACTACCGCGATTTGTCGCAGAAGATGATGCTCGCAACCCGAACCCTCGATGCACAGCGTGGAAACATATACGCCCAGGATGGGAGTCTGCTGGCCACCACCATCACCCGCTATGATTTGCGTTTCGACGCCACTACATCCGGTCTCTCAAATGAGATCATCAACGAGAAAGTAGATTCGCTGGCAGCGGGACTAGCTAAAATATTGGACGGCAAAAAGAGCGAATACAGCCGATTACTGATTGACGCATGGCATCAAAAGCGCTCCGACCTGCTCATAGCACGGAATGTCGATTACCTGCAGCTTCAGCAGGTGCGCGCATTGCCCCTAATCAACCTGGCCCGCACGCGGAAAAGACATGTCTACCATGGTGGACTCGTAGTGGAGGCTCATTCCCACCGTGAACGGCCTATGGGGCGACTGGCCTCACGGACGGTGGGCTATCACAAGCCGGAGAGCAGGCAGAAGGCGGTGGGCATAGAAGCATCGTACGACACCGCCCTGGCCGGGGTGCCCGCACAATCCCATATGCGCCGAATTGCTAATGGAATGTGGATTCCGATCGACGGTATGCCACTGGTGCCGCCAAAACACGGAATGGATGTGGTCACCACCCTCGATATGCAGCTGCAGGACGTGGCTGACGAGGCATTGTGTCAGGCTCTGCACGACTACAGAGCCTCTCATGGAACAGTAGTGGTTATGGAAGTGGCCACCGGCAACATCCGGGCTATGGTAAACCTGTTGAGAACCGAAGGAGAAAGTCGTTGCGATGAGCAAATCAACTATGCAGTAACCGAAAGTCAGGACCCCGGATCCACCTTTAAGCTCATCAGCATGATGGTGGCCCTGGAAGATGCAGGGGTGTTGCCCTCCACTAGGGTTGACCTCAACGGCGGGATATGGAACTTCGGTTCAAGGGTCATGGAAGACACCCGGCAGCACGGAATCGACCAGGCGGACCTCACCGAAATATTCGCCAGAAGCTCCAATGTGGGCATTTCACGCCTGATACAGCAGTATTACGGAAAAAATCCATGGCGTTTCATCCACAAGTTGGAGGAGCTGGGCGTTGAACGTCCGAGTGGCATCTCCCTGGCCATGGAGGGCGTAGCGAAAATCACCAGACCCAACACAGCAGGATGGTCGGACGTTTCCCTACCCTGGCTGAGTGTTGGGTACGGACTCAACCTCACCCCTTTGCAGATTTTGTGCCTCTACAATACCGTGGCCAACAAAGGCCGGAGGGTTACGCCACGATTGGTTGATGAAATCCGAAGCCCCCATCCCAATCATTCCGTAAAGACCCCGATACGGGTAAGCAACGAGCCCATCGCATCCCAAAAGACACTGAACGCGCTCACCCAAATGCTGAGAGCGGTTGTGGAGCGGAAGGATATGGGCACCGGAATCCGCATGCACAACCCGGCCTACACCGTGGCGGCGAAAACCGGAACGGCGCAAATGGTGGTCAACCAGAAATATGTAAAGCGCTACCGGAGCAGCGTGGCCGGCTTTTTTCCAGCCGAAGACCCCCGCTACAGTATGGTGGTGATGTTGGCGGATCTTGGCGACTCCGCTTATTATGGAGGTGTGGTGGCGGGCTCCGTGTTTCGGAAGGTGGCCGATCACCTTTATGCCCGCGGTTGGGGCGATGCAGGCCGGAATGCCCCCAGACATTGGGACAATGACAGCACACCCGCACCCCTTGTGAGCGGCCTCACTGTCCCGACCCGTAAGGCCCTGCAACAGCTTGGAATGAAGCACCATACAACGAAGCTGCAATCAACCAACTCCGGATCCAAGGGTGGGAACGGATTCATAGGCGACACGGATGCTACCGCATCCCCCGGCGTTTTCGCCTCAGGCAACTCAGCTGGTCCGGGTGAAGGTATTACAGGCAGCTCCTGGTTACAGACTCATAGCGTTAAAGGCACATGGCAGATGGTGGAAGTCAACGCCCGCAAAGGGGTGGTGGCTGACCTCACGGGCATGGGTCTCAGCGATGCCCTTCAGGTGGCCGGTTATCTCGGTTATCCAACAGAAGTATTCGGACGGGGACGGGTGGTACGGCAAAACCCTGCCCCCGGTACCGCACAGGCAGCCGGTAAAAACCTAACCCTCTACCTCGAATGAACCGCAACATCGGCCAGATCATCGCGGAAATAGACAGTGCGGTTCTCAAGGGCTCGCCCGATACCGCTTGCGGCAGGTTGTGCATCGACTCGCGGCAGGTGGGTGAGGGTGATGCATTTGTGGCCCTTAGGGGCACGCGAATCGATGGACATGCATTTATTGAAGCTGTACTCGACGCCGGTGCCACAGTTATCGTTGCGGAAACCGAGCCACAGGCTGCTTTGCCGGAAGGCGTGGCCTGGGTTAGGGTGACCGACAGTAGTAAGGCAGCGGGGCTAATGGCAGCTGCATGGTATGAACATCCCTCGCGGAAGTTGAAATTGACCGGCGTCACCGGCACCAACGGTAAAACCACCGCGGTAAGCCTAATGTTTGGTCTTTTTCAGGCATTGGGATACCGCTGCGGTATGCTGTCGACCATCGGAAACCGCATAGGTGATCAGGAATTCGAGGCCACCCACACCACGCCCGATGCCATACGGATACAGGAGATGCTGTCCCGGATGGTCGAGGCCAGATGTACACATGCCTTCATGGAAGTGAGCAGCCATTCGGCCGTGCAAAACCGGATCGAGGGACTCGACTTTGCGCTGGCGCTGTTCACCAACATCACCCACGACCACCTCGACTACCACGGCACGTTCGACAAATACATACTGGCGAAAAAATCATTCTTCGACCGGCTCGGCTCCGACGCCGTGGCGCTGGTGAATGCCGACGACCGACATGCCGGGGTGATGGTGCAAAACACTGCGGCCGAGGTGCAGCGCTACGGATTGTTCCACGACGCACGATACAGGGCCCGTATACTCGAAAATAGTTTCGACGGGATGCACCTGCAGATCGACGGACACGATTTTTATAGTCCACTCATCGGCAGCTTCAATGCCAGTAACCTCCTGGCCGCCTACGCTGCCGGATGCGCTTTGGAGGAGGAGCCCACCCGATTGTTAGTGGAACTATCACGCCTCGGTCCACCCCGCGGACGCTTCGACTATGTGCGATCGGACCGGGGCATCACAGGGATTGTCGACTACGCACATAGCCCCGATGCACTGGAACACGTGCTTGAAACCCTGCGTGACATCCGCCGGGCGGGACAAAAAATCATTACCGTGGTCGGCTGCGGGGGTGACCGCGACCGCAGTAAGCGCCCGGTCATGGCGGGACTCGCAGCACGGCTGTCGGATCGCGCCATCCTCACCAGCGACAATCCCCGAACGGAAGACCCAGAAGCCATACTCGATGAGATGATGGACGGACTCAGGATTGAGGAGCGCCTCAACTTGCTGCGTATTACCGACCGGACAGAGGCCATTCGGGCTGCCTGCATGCTGGCTAGTCCGGGCGATCTCGTTTTGGTGGCCGGAAAGGGCCATGAAACCTACCAGGAAATAGCCGGCGTGCGACATCCATTCGATGACCGTGCCCAATTGTGCATTCACCTTCAACCCGCCCTCTGATGCTCTACGAATTGTTTGACTGGCTCGAATCGAACTATGACCTGCCCGGCAGCGGGGTCTTCCGGTTCATCACCTTCCGTGCCTCACTGGCCGCCATCCTGGCTATGCTCATCGGTACGTTCATCGGCAAATACATTATCAGCCAGCTGCACCGCAAACAAATCGGGGAAACCATCCGTGATGTGGGTCCCGAGAGCCATAGGTCGAAAAGGGGAACCCCAACCATGGGGGGTATCATCATATTGGTGGCCATACTATTGCCGTGCCTGCTGGTGGCCCGACTCGACAACATCTACGTGCTGGTTATGATGGGCGCCACGCTTTGGATGGGGCTTATCGGCTTGGCCGATGATTACATCAAGGTGTTTCTGAAAGACAAACAGGGCCTCCGGTCGGGAGCCAAGGTGCTCGGACAAGTTGGACTAGGAGTGCTCGTGGCCTCCGCCCTGTTTTTTCACCCCGACGTGCAGGACGTGGCCCTGCGCACCAACCTACCCGTCACGAAGCACCTGTTCGACTACAGCCAGCTCGCCTGGGGGCCCATGTCCTCCTGGCTAGTCTATTTCGGGGTGATCGTGCTGATTGTGACCGCAGTCACCAATTCGGTGAATCTCACCGACGGCATCGACGGACTCGCAGCAGGAGTTTCGGCAATCACCGGTACGGGCCTCGGTATCCTCGCCTATATGAGCGGGAATATCAAAACGGCGGCCTACCTCAACATCCTCTACGTACCCATGAGCGGTGAAGTTGTAGTGTTTCTGGCTGCACTGGTAGGGGCCTGCATCGGCTTTTTGTGGTACAATACCTATCCCGCTCAGGTCTTCATGGGCGATACCGGATCACTGGCCCTGGGCGGTGCCCTCGCCTCTAGCGCCATAATCGTGAAAATGGAGCTCCTTTTGCCCATACTGTGTGGGATCTTCTTTGTAGAGAGCCTTTCGGTAATCGTGCAGGTATCCTATTTCAAATACACCAAAAAGAGGTACGGAGAGGGCAGGCGCATCTTCCGGATGTCGCCCCTACACCACCACTTTGAATTAGGTGGTTTGGCCGAGCCAAAAATTGTGACCCGCTTTTGGATTGTGGCCATTCTCTTAGTGTTGGTAGCCGTGGCCCTCCTCAAACTCAGATAAGAAACGAACGATTGCACAGACCTGAACAAACCGAAATACCGTTGCTGATGAAAAAAGAAATTCTCGTACTGGGGGGAGGTGAAAGTGGGGTGGGTGCTGCCATGCTGGCAGTAGCCAAAGGAATACGGGTACGGGTGAGCGATTCCGGACCAGTGCGGGATTCGTTCGGCGAAGAGCTCAACGACCTGGGAATCCCCTGGGAGGCTGGGGGGCACAACACGGGGCGGTGGGGACAAATATCAACCGTCGTGAAAAGTCCGGGTATACCCGATGATGCGGCCGTTGTTTTGGAACTCAGAAAAAAGGGAATCCCCGTCATCAGTGAAATTGAGTTTGCTGCCCAGCATACTCTGGCACGGTTGATTGGGATTACGGGTACCAACGGAAAGACCACAACGACCCTGCTCACGGCCGATATTTTCCGCCGGGCGGGTTGGAACATGGCTTACGCAGGCAATGTTGGGAACAGCTTTGCCCGTTCAGTGGCCGAAGCCGGGCAGGATCGGGATGTGTACATTCTCGAAATCAGTAGTTTCCAGCTCGACGGGATGTACAACACCCGTCTGGATGTGGGGGTCATCACAAACATCACACCCGACCACCTCGATCGCTATCAATACCGCATGGAGAATTATGTGCAGTCGAAGCTGCGCATCGCAAGAAACATGCGGTCGACCGAAACCCTGATTTATTGTACCGATGACGCAACAACCTGCGCGGCTTTGTCGGAGGCCGACTCGTCGATCGGCGCCCGCCGAATGGGATTCGGCACTCAAAGAGTTCCAGGGTCCGGCGCCTGGATCGAAAACAACCACATAGTTCTGCATAACCCCAAAGAAGATATGTATATACCCATCGATGATTTGTCGCTTAAAGGCAAACACAACACTCTCAACGCAATGGCGGCCGCCCTTCCCGCCCGATTATTCGACATCCGCAATGAAATCATCCGCGATAGTTTGTCGCGCTTCGAGGCCATCGAACACCGACTCGAACCAGTGGCGACCATCAAGGGGGTCGACTACATCAACGACAGCAAGGCCACGAATGTGAACTCTGTTTGGTTTGCCCTGGAGAGCATTTCCAAACCCATCGTGTGGATCGCGGGGGGTACCGATAAGGGCAACGACTATTCCGTGCTGGTGAACCTGGTGCCGGGTCGGGTTAAGGCGCTCATTTGTATGGGGCTCGACAACCGCCTGCTTCACGACGCCTTTTCAGATGTGGTGCCGGTTATGGTGAACACTTCCTCCATGGAAGAAAGCGTTCGCATGGCCTATCACCTGGCCGAAAAGGGCGATGTGGTGTTGCTTTCGCCCGCCTGTGCCAGCTTCGATTTGTTTCAGAATTATGAGGACAGAGGTCGGCAGTTCAAGAAGTATGTAAAAATGCTATAGAGGAATATATTATTATAAAAAAACACGAAAAGAACATTAAAAAATCAGAATTAAATGAGTGTCATTCAATCAATAAAACTCAGAGGCGACCGATATATCTGGTTGCTTTCGGGTTTATTGATGCTGGCCTCAATGTTGCTCGTTTATTCGGCTACTGGAAGCCTGGCTCATCGCCAGCGGAACAGCGACACCGAGTATTATCTATTCAGACACATCGGGATTTCGGGCTTAGGACTGATTTTGATGTTTGCCATTCACCATGTGCCGTTCAAGTATGTGGGCAGATTCGCCCAATTCGGGTGGATACCGGCCGTCCTATTGCTTCTCTATACATTAATGAGCGGGACAGAAATGAACGATGCCAGCCGATGGGTTGAAATACCCTTGCTGGGTGTTAGCTTTCAGTCATCGGAATGGGCCCGGTTTGCGATCGTCTTGTTCCTCGCCCGATTCTTGTCGCGCCGGCAAGACCAGCTCGACGATTGGAAGGCGATTTTTCTGCCTTTGATTGTGCCAGTGGGCCTTACTTTTCTGCTCATCGCACCAGCCAACCTATCATCGGCCGCACTCTTTCTATTGGTGGTGGTGTTGTTGCTGGGAGTGGGATCCGTGCGCATGCGGCACCTGTTTGCGCTGATTTTTGGTTTTGCGTTCCTGGTGGTGACATTTGTCACCGTCACCCATCAATTCGGTTGGTTTCGATCCCAAACCTGGGTCAACCGGATCGGGGCCTTTGTTTCAGCTGACCTTAATGAAGAGCCCGAACAGGTAACCCAGGCCCGCATCGCCATTGTCACCGGTAGTTGGATAGGAAAGGGCCCGGGCAAGAGCACGCAGCGCAACTTCCTGCCGCAGGCCTACAACGATTTCATTTATGCAACTCTGCTCGAAGAGTATGGCATTGCAGGTGGGGCATCGATCTGCCTCCTCTATATTCTGCTCCTGTATCGGGTACTCAGGGCCATCCGACGCTCCGAGCAGCTATTTGGTAGCCTGCTCGCAGCCGGACTTGTGATCATGCTCACCGTTCAGGCGCTGGCCAATATGGCAGTGGCGGTGGGACTAGTACCAGTCACCGGCCAATCCCTCCCTCTGGTCAGCTGGGGTGGCACCTCGGTCCTGTTCACCTGCATTTCCCTTGGCATCATTCTCAGCGTTTGCCGCGAGGCCAATTCAGATCCATACGATGAAGGCAACGACGCCCGATCCGATCTTGCTTATTCACCCTCAAACCTTCCGGCATGAAGGAGCCCCGTTCCATATTGAAGGTGATAGTCAGCGGCGGCGGCACGGGTGGACACATATTCCCGGCCATCAGCATCGCACAGGCTCTGCTCAGGCATGTGCCAGATGCCCGCATTGAGTTTGTGGGGGCGCGTGGACGAATGGAGATGACCCGCGTACCCCAGGCGGGTTTTCCCATCACCGGACTCTGGATCAGTGGCTGGCAACGGGGCGAATTGCTCGGAAATCTTTCCCTTCCCCTCAAACTCCTGTACAGTCTGTGGCAGTCGCTCCGTTTTCTGGCCCAGAAGCGTCCCCACGCCGTGGTGGGTGTTGGAGGATACGCCAGCGCGCCCTTGATGATGGTGGCGCAATGGCTCGGTATTCCCACCTTTATACAGGAACAAAACGCCCACGCCGGGTTGAGCAACCGCTGGCTCGGACGCCGGGTACGCCGGTCTTGGGTAGCTTTTGAGGGTATGGAACGCTTTTTCATGGCCGATAGGCTGCGCATCACCGGTAATCCGGTGCGCAACGACCTCCTCGCACCCCTGCCCGAACGCCGTGAAGCCCTCCGGCACTTTGGTTTGGATGGCGATGGACCCGTACTGCTGGTCGTGGGTGGCAGCCTGGGCGCCCGTATTCTCAACGAATGCATGCTCGAGGCGCTCACCCAATTGCACTCGGCAGGCGTTAGGGTAATCTGGCAAACAGGCAAGCACTTCGCTCCAAAGGCGGCTGAATCCGGCACAGGTATTCCGGCGGGTTGGGTGTGGACTGGTGCGTTTATCGACAGCATGCCAATGGCATACGCAGCCGCCGACCTAGTGGTGTCGCGTGCCGGGGCTGGTACGCTCTCGGAACTGGCCGTGGTAGGCAAACCCGCCATATTGGTGCCCTCACCCTATGTGGCGGAAGACCATCAAACTCGTAATGCACAAGTATTTGTGCGCGATGGGGCTGCCCTTATGGTGAAGGAGAGCGAGGCGGGCGGCCCCCAAGGCCAATTGATTCCGCTGATTCTGGAATTACTTAAAGACTCAGGTCGACGTGCCAATATGCGTTTGTCGCTCCACAAACACAACAGAAGCAGTGCAGCCGACGACATCGCACGGGATTTGTTAGCGGAAATTGGCTGGGTATATACGATCCCGGAAGGGGACATTTTATCATTCGGACGACTCTATTTCCTCGGCATTGGGGGAATCGGTATGAGTGCCCTGGCCCGCTGGTTTCGGGCACAGGGACGGCAGGTGGGGGGCTACGACCGGCAACTCGGTGCAATCGGACAAGAATTACAGGCGGAAGGGGTTACGATCACCACAGACCCTGAGGTTGAAGCAATCCCGGAGGCATTCCGCACACCACAGTCCACCCTTGTGGTACGCACACCGGCAGTTCCAGCCACCCATCCCCAGCTGCAGTGGTTCACCCAACTGGGATTCAAGATGTGCAAAAGGGCGGAGGTGCTGGGACAAATATCACGGTCGACCCCCACGCTAGCTGTGGCAGGTACACATGGCAAAACCACCACCTCGGTACTGCTCGCCCACCTCCTTCATGAGGCGGGTATGCGGTTCACAGCCATATTGGGGGGCGTATCCACCAATTTTGGCTCGAACTATTGGTCGACCGGCAACGAGTGGCTGGTGACGGAGGCCGATGAGTACGACCGCTCCTTCCTCCAGCTACACCCACATGCGGCCATAATCACCGGCACCGATGCTGATCACCTCGATGTCTATGGCAGTCCAGCCTCTATGCTCGAGGCCTATGAACAATTTGCCCGACAAGTACATAAAACCCTGCTGGTGCATACATCCGCAGAAATATACGCTCCAGAACATCCCGCTGTAGTTCGCTATGGCAATGGAGGAGCGGTTTGGGCCCACGCAGTCCGGGTCGATGGCCTGGGCATACGATTCGACTACCACGGTGCCCATATACTCACCGACTTATACCTTCCCATGGGCGGCCGGCACAATGTCGATAATGCTCTGGCAGCCATCACTTTAGCCCTTAAGGTGGGGGTGCAGCCCGTGGAGATTGCCCCGGCATTGCGTTGCTTTAAAGCAGTGAAAAGGCGTTTCGAATACCGTTATAACAACAACAATATAATATTGATAGACGATTACGCCCACCATCCGGGCGAAATCGATGCACTCCTGTCGGGTGTGCGACTCCTGCATCCGGGGCGATCAATCATGGGGATTTTCCAGCCGCATTTGTTCACCCGCACCCGCGACTTCCTCGATGGCTTTGCCGGTAGTTTGTTGCACCTCAACGAGTGCCGTATCCTGCCCATCTATCCGGCACGCGAAGAGCCAATATCCGGTATCGACTCAGCAATACTTGTGGAAAAAATCAACGCCTGTGGCGGCAAGGGCCTCCTGTCGACCCCCGAAATGGTCATCGAAGAAGTAATGCGCGATCCTGAGGCGCACATCTGGCTATGCATCGGTGCGGGCGATATCGACCAGCTGGCGAACCAGTTAACCCATGCACTCGAGCAGCACGAAAAGGCCTCTGGTTTACATCCGAACCCTATGGATGCGGCGATACATCCCTCTGTTCACCCAACCCCCAACCCGGAATGATGTTGCGTCGGATTCTCATCATTTCAGGTCACCTTGTTGCTGCGACCGTACTCATCTTGCTGCTGTCGTTCACGCGGCACCGCGACCGGGGGCAACGAATAGTAGCCCTACACATCGAAACCGACCACAGCGAGGGCCTCTATTTCGTCGACAACAGCCGCATCGACCACCTCATCCGCAGTCAGAATTTATATCGCGATAGCCTACCGGTGATTGAGCTCGACCCATCGGCCCTCGAAAGGCGATTGCTTCAGCATCCCCACATCAAAAGGGCTCAGGTGTTCCTCGATGCCCGCAACCACCTCTATATAAAGGTGTGGCAACGCACCCCAATCCTTCGGGTGATCAACCGTTGGCAGGAGCACTGCTATATCGATTCGGACCGCAGGGCTATGTATGTCGGTAGCGCTTTTACTGCGGATGTGCCGGTGGCCAGCGGCTACATCAGTCACCGCCCGTCTTTGGGCGACACCCTTCGCGATTCCCAAATGCTCTTGCTAGCCGATATAGCCGGTTGCATCAACCGCGATCCTTGGCTCAAAAATCTGATTGTTCAGCTGTATGCCGACACCAACGGGACGTTGGAGATAATTCCCCGCCTTGGCGGCGCACGCATCCTGCTGGGCGACACCACACGTTGGGTGGCCAAAACCGAGAAACTCAAGGAATTCTGCAGACAAACTACCACCACGGGTGGACTCACCAAGTGGTCAACCATCAACCTATCTTATAAAAATCAGCTGGTATGCCAAAAGTAAAACCCGAACCTCCACCCGAGGAAATAGTGGTGGGCCTCGATGTGGGCACCACTAAAATTTGCGCAATTGTAGGCTCACGTAATGAGTATGGAAAAATCGATATTCTTGGACAGGGCTCCGCTGTTTCCGACGGGGTGAATCTGGGAGAGGTGCAGAACATCGACAAAACTGTGGCGGCCATTCAGAAGGCCATACGGGCCGCTGAGGAAAGCGCACAGGTCGATATTGGGGTGGTACATGTGGGTATTGCGGGTCAGCACATCAACAGCGTGCAACACCGGCATTCCATACTGAGGCTGAGCAACACCGAGGAAATATCCCGCAAGGATGTCGACGACCTTGTCGATTCGATCTACCGCCTGCCTATGGAAACCGGCTACGAGATAATACATGTGCTGCCACAGGAATTTAGGGTCGACCACATCACTGGCATAAAGGATCCTGTTGGGATGAGCGGTGTGCGCCTCGATGCTGATTTCCACATCATCACCGGAAAAATTGCCTCGGCAAGCATGTTGAACCGCTGTGTACAAAAAGCAGGCTTGCAGGTGAGCGACCTGATCCTTGAGTCCATCGCCTCAGCCGAATCGGTCTTGCATGAGGATGAACGCGAGGCCGGTGTGGCGCTGGTCGACATCGGCGGGGGCACCACCGACATCGCCATTTTCAAGGACAACATCATCCGGCACTCGGCCAGCATACCGCTGGGGGGGAACATAATCACCCACGACATCCATGTAGGCTGCGCAATTATGGCAACGCAGGCCGAGAAACTGAAGGTGCAGTTCGGTTCGGCCTTGGCCAAGGAGGTACGTGACAACGAAATTGTGGTGGTACCTAACCTCCATGGTCGCGATCCGAAGGAAATATCGACCCGAAACCTCGCTTCGATCATTCAATCGCGCGTAGAAGAGATGGTGGAACATGTGCGCTACGCAATTCGGGTATCGGGCTTCGAAAGGCAGTTGATTGGTGGAGTCGTGCTCACAGGCGGTGGCTCCCAAATGCGGCACATCCGACCCCTATTTGAATATATGACGGGCCTCGACGTGCGTTTGGGTTGTCCGGGTGAACACCTGGCCGCGGGTAATGAGCAGGTCGCGAACGCCCAGTATGCAACTGGGGTGGGACTCGTCATGCTCGGGCTGCTGGATTTTGCCCGTCCCGGGCGTGAGCGTGATGAGGTCCAACGACCCGAATCCCGCCTGCATCGTGGCGGCTTCTTCGACAATTTCATTCGTCGGGCCGGAAACTGGATGGAAGACCACTTCAATGAAAAGCCCAATAAGCGAAATCCATCTAACCGGAACCGTCCCAGTGATCAAAATTCTAATTAATATTTTAATATAAATATAACACATAAAATATATGATTTTTACTTCCTTTCAATCTGATTCCTCCTCCGAAAATTCTCAACCCCTTAACCCCACAAACAACTTTTCTATGTCAATAGCTTCCGAAAACCTCGTTTTTGATCTGCCTTCGGCACGACCCAACATTATCAAAGTAATCGGTGTGGGCGGTGCGGGCGGAAATGCGGTCAACCACATGTTCCAGACCGGAATCCATGAGGTCGACTTCCTCCTGTGCAACACCGACTACCAGGCGCTTGAACGCAGCAGAGTGAGCATGCGCCTACAACTGGGCCCAAATCTCACCGCCGGCCGTGGTGCGGGCAACCGACCAGAGGTGGGACGGGAAGCAGCGATAGAAACGCTCGATGACTTGCGCGCCCACCTGGGCGAGGATACCCGAATGGTCTTCATAACGGCCGGACTGGGTGGGGGAACTGGCACCGGTGCAGCTCCGGTTATCGCCCGTCTGTGTCGCGAGCTCGACATCCTCACCGTGGGAATCGTAACCCTTCCCTTCTCCTTCGAAGGGAAGAAACGCCTCAATCAGGCTACCGAGGGATTGGAACAATTGAGGACGCAGTGCGACACCACCCTTGTCATCAGCAACGACAAAGTACGGGAGGTCTACGGCAATCTGGCATTTGATCAGGCATTCGCACGTGCCGACGATGTTTTGGCCACTGCAGCGAAAGGAATTGCCGAGATCATCACAATCGAGGGACACGTCAACGTTGATTTTTCTGATGTGAATACTGTGCTGCGTAACAGCGGAAAGGCGGTGATGGGGAGCGGATTGGGAACAGGAGCCGACCGGGCCATTATGGCTATTCAGGAAGCTTTAAGCTCGCCTCTGCTCAACGATAACGACATTACCGGAGCGGGGAGCATTTTGCTGAACATTAGCTCGGGCGAGCAGACGATCACGCTCGATGAAATTGGCGAAATCAACGATTACATTCAAACGGCGGCGGGTTCCGACACCAACATCATCTGGGGCAACTGCACAGATCCTCAACTCGCCGACGCGGTGCGGGTAACCGTCATCGCCACCGGCTTTTTAGGTGGATCCACGGAATCGACCCGTCGCACCCTGGTGCCGATGGCTGAAACAGCCACAGAGGTTAACTCAGGCATTTCCGTGGCCGCGGCTTCTGTTGTGCCCCCTGCAACGCAACTACCAGAGATGGAGGCAGGTGCCCGCCTCGAGATCCGGGAAGGAAAGCAAACGCTGGTCCATACCCTCGACGGACAAAATTCTCAGGTTTTGGGTAGTTCCATGGGTTCAATGACGCCGTCATCGGAAGCGGCAAGCCAAGCTCAGGACATTCTACAGCAACCGATTGATTCGCAAGCTGAATCTCAAGCATCGGCTCAATCTGCAGCACAAACCGCAGCTCCGTCCACATCGCAAACCTCGGCACACCCAGCAACGCAACCCGCAGAGCCCAGGACCCTCCGTGAGCACCTTTTTGGTGATAACGCGCCTAGTAAGGCCTTGTTCAGTTTTTTTGGCTCGTCCGACAAAAATAATGGCCCGTCAACCCCGCCAGTCCCCCAGCCGGAAGAGATGCCGGTTGTTAATCCAGAACCAGTGCCGAACTCAAAGGCGGGGTCAAAGCTGAAAAAAAAGACGGAAGCAACGCAGGAGTCCAAATCGGAAGTAAGGAGAGGGGCATCGCCACAATCAGAGCCGGAGGCAACGTTACCCACAGCAACTACGCCCATCCCGATGGCCCACATCCCGCAAAGCCCGATTTCGGTACCCCCACCGGTGGCCCGGCCTGCACACGAGGACGTGCTCGGACGGTCGGAGCGCCGCCGGCAAACCCTGCGTGGACTCAGTTTCCGTGGACACGAAATAGCCGGTCCGGGAGAAGTGCGCAGCGAACCCGCCTTTATGCGTAAAGGCGTGCAATTGTCACCCGTCGAATCCAGCGATGCCCACCCTGTCAGTCGCTTCACACTGGGAGAATCGCCCGATCAGCGCCCGGAAATCCGTGAGAACAACGCCTTTCTGCACGACAACGTCGACTAATCACACGCATTCTCCTGCCTGATTTTTGGGTCTTTCATAATAATAAGCCTAAAAAAGGCTGCCGCCCTGTCCGCAGGAGTGGTTTTTTGCGTCTTCAATCTATACGCAAATAAATAGGGTCATCTATTGTTTTTGTACTTTATGTGTTTTACATTTGCTACATAACCCACTGTCCGTGTTCAACCATCATAGAATTTTCCGTGTTTTTCAGCTGCTCAGCAGCCTTCGTTCACAGCCGCCCAAAGACACCCGCTATCTCTGTTAGCTGCTGGGCACCTCCGAGCGAACCATCTACCGCTACTTCGACCTACTAAAAAAGGCTGGATTCGATGTGCGTGTCGATTCCGAAGGACGTTATGCACTTCAGGGCAGTGATATGGCACCCTACCTCATGCTATGCGATGAGGAGGCCAGTTATCTCACAAAATTGTTGACTCAATCGCCGACAGGCGATCCTATGGCGGAAAACATCCGCACTAAACTCGGACTCATCGGTAAAACAGTCAGTGCAGCCGAGTGGGTTCACCACGGCAAAATCTCCCGCATCATTCAGATTTTGTCCCTGTCGATGACCGAAAAGCGATAGGTATTGCTCAAATCCTACCATTCAGCCAGCAGCGGCACCATCAACAATCGCCTGGTGGAGCCCGCGTGGTATTCACCGATCACTAACAGGCCATTTCGGCCTATGAGCCGTCAACTGAAGCGAATAAATACTTCAATCTGGAGCGTATGGAGGATATCGAACTTCTCGACGCACCCCAGTTACACGAATCCGCTCATGAATTCCGCCCTCCCGATGTATTCAGATTTGCCATCACCAAACCAACTAAAAAAATCCACATGATTATGGACCTGGCACCCATGCTCTACCTGCGCCAACACTTTCCCATGACGTGTCCGTTCCTTCAGGATTCACCAGAGGAAGGGCGCTATGAACTCCAGATAAAAGTTGGCAATTACCTGGCCCCCGCAGGCCTAACCAGGCTCTTCCCCAATCAGATTCACGCTGTGGGCGGCCCCGGCTTCCGTCTCTATATCAAGCGAGGCCAGAATAGATGGAACGACAGCGAGTAGGGGTACGGATATTTAGGGTGGTGATTAGGCCGATTCCAACAACTCAAAGCATTTCAGCGCATTATCCGGCGAAAGGTTAGGTTGATGCGTGATTCGTTCACCCTCAGTGCCTTGGGCAGAGCGTGCTTATAGTCCTGCTGAACACCCCCCCGCATTAACAGCAAGCTACCCGAACCCAGCAAAAGCTCGGTTTGATCTTTAGAATATGGGGTATTCGAATGTTTTTCGCGGACAGAGGTCTTTAGTCGCAGAAAAAACCGACGCTCGGCGCCCAAACTCAGCGAAGCAATCACCGGATCCGGTCCCAATGACCGTTCGTCATCCGCATGCCACCCCATATAGTCGCGCCCATCGCGGTAGCAGTTCAATAGAACGCTGTTGAAAGAGCTACTAAATCCAGCTTCTATCCTGTTTCGCAGTTCTTCCAGCACGGGTATCCAGGGGAGGGGTCGGTTCAGCAGTCCCGAATACGAATAGCAGGCATCCGGATCGCCATACCAGGCCGTTAACCTCGGCTGCAAAACCCACTTTCCCATCATGCGTATGCGCTCCTGCTGCCAGGGAACGGTCTCCCGCAGATGTCGATACAGGCTATTAGCCTCATGCAGCGGAAGAAAACGCCCGAAATAGAGGACTCGGCCATCTAAAAAAGAAAGGTGAGGGTTCACGGAATTTCAATGGTCGATTCCAAAAACCCGCATGCGGCCCAAAAGTTCAACAGTACACCCAACCACCACAATATTGTTACAGCTTCCTACATTTGCAGGCCTAGCAAACCCGTTCTCTTGTATCCCAAAACCTACATTCGGTTCTTGTCGCTGATCCTTTTGATAGGTGCGATGTCTGCCTTAGGGTGCGCCACACGAAGAACCCACCCCAAGTTCGATTCCGATCCCACAGTTAGTCAGGTAGATTCCATCAGAACATCGGAACAGCAATTGGAGGATCGCGACCGCTCCCATGGTCGAAAAGAGGAAGCCCGGCGATGCCATTGGGTCGACTCCCTATATGCGCAACTCAACGATACAACGCGCATCACACAATTGTTTATGCCAGCGGTGTATGCCGATTACGCCCAACCCGACTCCCTTTGGCTCCATACCTTTCAGCGCTGGCAGCCCGGTGGGGTCATACTTATGAAAAGCAGCCCCGGCAAGGTGCGGTTCGTCATACAAGAACTTCAAGGGCAGTCACGTCTACCCCTACTGGCCTCCATCGATGCGGAATGGGGACTTTCCATGCGCATCGACTCAACCCCGGTCTATCCCTTTCAGATGACCCTCGGCGCGCTGTCCGATCTGCTGCTCATCGAGCAGATGGGCATTCAAATAGGAGAGGAAATGAGGGCAGTCGGTCTCAACCTGAGTTTTTCTCCGGTGGTCGACATCAACAACAACCCCAACAATCCAGTCATCGGATTCCGCTCCTTTGGATCGCGCGCTGATGAAGTGAGCCTTCGCGCTGAAGCCTACGCCCGAGGCCTCCAAAAATCCGGTGTATTGGCCTGTGCCAAGCACTTTCCCGGGCATGGCGACACCCACACCGATTCGCACCACGATCTTCCCCTGATGCCGTTCAGAAAAGCGCGCCTCGACAGCCTTGAACTCATACCCTTCCGCCGACTCATCCTCTCCGGTGTCGATGCCGTGATGACGGCCCACCTGGCGATGCCCGGCTGGACAGGAGATTCCCTACGGCCCGCATCCCTCAGCCGAAGCATAGTGCACGACGCCCTGAGAAAAGAGGAGGGCTTCGACAAACTCATCATCACCGATGCACTCAATATGAAAGGCGTTTCCGCCGGATGGACGCCAGGTCGACTTGAAGTGGAGGCCTTAAAAGCCGGTAATGATGTACTGCTGTTCACCACAGACATGCAGCGGGCGCACGACTCCATCCGCGCTGCACTCAACCGGGGGGAATTGTCGACCCACGAAATCGAACAAAAAGTCAAGCGCGTTCTAACCGCCAAGTATAAAGTCGGCCAGTTCAAAAATAGGGAAGGAGATGGGTTACAAGATGTACAAACAAAAAAAGTCGAAGGTGAACAAACAGAGCCTTCAAAGGAGCCCATTCCAGGGAATGCAGCGTTCGACGGCGAGCGTTCCTCGGACTTGCAACAGGCCGTATACCGACAAGCCACAACGCTTTTGAATGATCCCCAGAGAAAAATTCCAATAGCAGGCGCCAAAGCGCGTGGCGGAATACATATTGGCATCGGAACAGCCAACGCGGCCGATGATTTCTACAAACACCTGGGCATCTATGCGCTGATGCCATCGATCTGCATCGATCCGGCCAGCAAAAACCCCATGCAGGTACTCAGCGACAGCATACTTGCCCAAATTCAGTATGCGGTTGTATCCTGGCACCCAGGCAGCCAGCGTCCGCCATACGGCATCGGCGACACCCTCATCAATCTCCTCAGGCGCAAGCTCAACACGATACCCCGCATCGATGTGGTCTGTGGCAATCCCTACCTCATCAGGCGATTGCTGCCGGCAGGGGAGGCCAACGTGTTGATGTGTGCCTATGAAGACAAGCCCCAATCGCGACTAGCAGCAGTGGAGGCCCTCTTCGGAGCACAGGAGTTGGGCGGACAACTGCCGGTCGACCTCACCCCCGAATTTCCGGCAGGAACTGGCTTGAGAAGAGCCCAAAACAATGGCATAAGGCATGTGAACGGAGCAACGAGCGGCCTCACCGCACGGCATGTGGCCCTTATAGACAGTGCTATAGAACAAGCCATCCGAAACGGCGCCACGCCCGGTGCCCAGATTATGGTAGCACATCGGCGACAAATCATTTTCAATAAAGCATACGGTTACACAGATTCTACGAAAAGTGCGCCCGTCACCTCCTCCACACGCTACGACCTGGCCTCCCTCACCAAAATACTGGCCACAGCACCCGCAATGATGTTGCTCACCGACAGCCAGCGCATCCACCCCAACGGAACAGTCTCCGATTATCTGCCAGAATGCGCAACGCATCCTATTGGCCAACTCAGACTATCCCAGATTATGACCCATCAGGCGGGACTAAAACCCTATGTGGAATTTTGGCGACAGACGTTTAGCAACGGCGAACCCGATCCATTTTGGTATCCCCGCAACGATACCCCAAATCTCAAACTGCTTCCTGTCTCCTCATTATTGCGCATCCGACCCGGGATCCGCGACAGCCTGTGGCAGTGGATCCTCCAAACCCCACTCGAAAAGCCTGGTAGATACGTGTACAGTGATTTGGGCCCGGTCATCCTGTGGAAAATCATTGAGCGGGTATCAGCCCAGTCACCTGCCGGGTATCTCAGGAAAAACTATTACGAACCTCTGGGCACAGTTGCCCTTGGCTATTCGACCGATTCCATCATCCCCATTTCCTACATCGCCCCTACTGAGCACGACAACATATTCAGGAAGGAACTCATTCGCGGCACCGTTCACGACCCAACAGCGGCCTTGCTGGGTGGAGTGTCGGGCCATGCCGGGCTCTTCGGTAATGCCGCGGATGTCATGCGTTTGCTGCTGCCATTCAATCCGCCCAAACACAACAAATACCTTGTTCATGGGGCTCCGGGCGACCAGATATCCTCTGTGGATGCAAACCCCAGCCTACCCATGTGGAGCCCTTCGACCCTTCAACTATACACCCAGTCCTATTACCCGGGCAATCGAAGAGGGCTGTTGTTCGACAAGCCTCAGTCACCCCCCGCCCCCGACGGCAACACCGCACCCAGCGCTTCGCCCTCGAGTTTTGGTCACTCCGGCTTCACCGGCACCTACTGCTGGATCGATCCGGAACGCGATCTGATTTATGTATTTCTGTCGAACCGCGTACACCCCCACGCCCAACCCAATACCCTCGCCCGCATGGGCACCCGAACTCTAATCCTAGAGATCATCCTTCAGGCCATCGATGCTCAGGCGAATCCGTGAAACCACTCTTTGGGGTTTTGTCGACCTTGTTTTTTAGCAAGATTTTTTTGTTATATCAGATTCAGTTGCTCTTGAATTAAATGTTTTTATGCAACCCGTTTATATAGAGACTTCCATTCATACTTTTTATCAACTGTCCCATTTTCAAATCTGAGGTCAGGTAAGACTCGGATTCTCAAAAAAACCTTCGAAATTAACAAAATAGTATATTTTTCAAATCGCTAACGATGAACAAAAAACCGATGAAACAAGGTAAAAACCTGCCGGAGGTCCCTTAGGCGACAAACCGCCAGATGACTTTCGTCACCACCACTTGCCGCAAGGGCAGGAAGCGCCGCTCCTCGCCTTGCCTGTCGCCGCGCCACACCTGATTCACAATCAGGAACACGTCGGCCCCCACGAAAGGGATGTATTGAAACCGGAAATTCAAGTTCAGCTCGTCCTGCGCGGAATTCCACTGCGTGAGCAACGAGCCAAAGCAACGAGCGTTGAGGGCGTACCCGAGTCGACTGCCCACAAGTGTGGTCGACCAACTACCGGCTTCTGTCTGAATGTCGTTGAGTTCGAGCCTGAGGCTCAGTTGGGCATTGCGGTTGCCGCGCCACCACAACTCAGTTTGGTGCTGCACCGAACGCCCGTCGAAATATCCGCCCCACTGAAGGCGGCTGTCGACCGCAAGCCGGCGGCCCCTAAAAGTCGAAATCCGCACATTATTTTGGCGCCACCAATACAACCCAGGTGCGAATTGAAGGGTAGGGGTCAGACTAAATCCAGTACGAAGGCCCTCCGCCACCACGGAGTGACCCATGCTAAGCCTGTCGCCCCTGCGCGTGTCCACCCCGAGCCATTGAATTGTGTAGCTAAACGATTGCATCGACCCATCGTCGTCGTTTTGGGTGTGTGATACCGACACCGGCTTAAATTCAAGTTGACGAATGAAAGACAACCACCCGCCCGGCCGAGGCTTTAGACTCACATCCAGAAACTGTTCACGGAAGGCCTGCCGCAGCATAATACCGACCTGCGGATCGAATAATGAGTCCGCACGCTGAGCCGAGGCAAACACCGAGAAACGATCATTCGGATAGCTCAAAAAGCAACGCCAGGCCAAAGCACCCGGCTGAAAACCCGATGAGCGATCGTAGGTATGCAACAAGGCCCCACCCACATCCAGATTGCGCCGCCCCCACAGCCACGAGGTGCTCCAGCGCCCGTTGATGCCCGCAGCGGCATGGAAATCGCGCCCGCTGATGCGTTGCACACTCATCGCCCCGATGGTGCTTTGTTGTCCCACATCTTGCCGCCACGAGATCGCCGAAAAATTCTCGCCATTGTTTTCCCCAACCCCATCCGCACCCGTTTGCAGACTCATGAATCCCAGAGTGCGGTCGGCTTCCTTGCCCAGAACCCGAACCCCACCCAGAATGGGAACCTGCTCGCGCCGGTCATTGAGTCCGATGCGGCGCGTGTAGAAAGGAATGACCCGATTACCCCCAAATCCAAAATTAAAATAATCGTCGCCCTCCAGGAAAAAATCACGCAATTCCGGAAAAAAAAGCGGGAAACGTGTCAAATTCACCTGCTGCTGGTCGGCCTCCACCTGGGCAAAGTCGGTGTTGAGGGTGAGATTCATACGGTAGGCGGGTGTGATCAGGTAGTGAGCCTCGCCACCCAAACGGGTCAGATCCGAAGCGCCCGAAGGTTCATTTTGGAGCCCACCCAGAGTGTACGGACGAACATCCAGAAAGCTGCGCCCCGATATTTTTTGTAGTCCATGCAAGGTGCCGGCCATCACAAACTGTTCGATGCGCATGTCGCGGCTCCATCCCTGCCAGCGCACCTGCTCCCTCTTACGACGGATGTTGCGTTCAAAATTGATGCCCCAAACCGGTTCAGGATGACCTGTTGGGTAGCGCAGCGTATTGAGGGGGATCACCCATTCCGAACTCCAGCCTTCGCTGCTCAGCTGCGTGCGGACGTCCCAAATCCCATTCCAGAACGCATTCACCGAAGCACCATTGTTGAATACCTGAAAGTCGGCCCGCGCCCCAGCCGGGTTGGTCACCAACATAATGCCGTTGCGCCGATCGAGGTACGGGTCTATTACCACAATGAAATTATCATCGAGACTGTAGTTGAAATCACGCATCATCTCCCGCGCAATCAATAGGTCGGGACGAGCATCAAAGCACATCACACCGATGTAAATGTGTTCCTCATCATATAGAATGCGCACTTCGGTACGCTCGCTCGCCGGCGCCCCCTGCGTGAGCTCCCTTTGGGTGAAGGAAGTCACCGCACTGCACAACCCCCAAACGGGCTCGTTTAGAAAGCCATCAATTTGCGGAGGTGCTATGCATTTACGGGCGTGGATCTGTGCTGATGTCGGGTATAGGGCTTTCCCGGTCTGGCCCTTGGAATGGGTGTCAATCTGCGGAAGGATTGAGGGAATTTGGGCCTTAACCAAAAAAAATGAAATCCAAAACAAGCAGGAAAACAGGGCTTTTTTCGACATTAGGGGCAAAAGTACCCCAAAGCATACTCAAGTAGTAAAAAAGTTTTTTTGCATAATTTATTTTAGTTGTTAATTTTACAGAAAATTCATTAAATCATAAACCCATGAAGAAGTCATTATTAGTGGTCTTTCTGCTTTTTACAATTTCGATTTCTGCCCACGCGCAGTTTCGGTTGGTTACAAATCCTCCTTTGCAAGGCG
>VHAX01000026.1 GCA_016872215.1 Sphingomonadales bacterium
AACAGTAAGCATATCGGAGCCGACTACAACTACGCATGGCCGGGTGCCGAGATTGCCGTAATGGGAGCCAAGGGTGCTGCGGAGATTATTTTCCGGCATGAAATCCAGTCGGCAGAAGATCCTCAAGGGAAATGGGATGAGAAAATTACAGCATATACGGAGCATTTTGCCAACCCCTATCAAGCCGCTGCCAGGGGCTATGTAGATGCGGTGATTGTGCCGTCCGAAACGCGTCGAAAACTGATCACTGCGTTTGCCCGAACGGCAAATAAGGCGGTGCGTCATCCGCGTAAAAAACACGGAAATATTCCATTATAACACTAATATAAATTTTATTTGTATATGAACCTATTTCAAAAAATTCACTCCGGAGTAACCTTATTGCTTCTTTTCGGGTTGGTATTTGTATGCATACAAACCGCACACATTTTATGGCCGGTGGATTCCCGGAATGGGGATTCACGAAATGTATACAGTTCGGAACTGGTTGATTCGGTACTCGTGACTGATCAAACAGACTGGTCCTTTCTCGATTCGCTGGGCGTTCGGGGCGACTCCATCCAAATGCCGAAGCGGGGATTGCGGATCGTATACATCAACGCGGATTCGCTTCTGGAGAATTATCTATACTATCAGGATTTGCGCGACAAAATGATCCGAAAGGCGCAGGCATCTGAAAAAGAACTGGAGTCGGAGGCCTCCAAATTGGAGACGGAAATTGAGCAGCTACAGAAGAGGGCTGCCGATATGTCAGAAATCCAGCGTTCGGCTGCGGAGGAAGGCCTTATGCGCAAACAGCAGAATGTGATCAATTTGCGCGATAACCTGACAGCGGAATTGGAACGAGAGGAGGAACAACTCGACCGATTATTTCGCGCCAAGGTTCAGGGGTATTTCCGTGAATTGGCCAGACGTGAGCAATACGATTATATTTTGTCGTATCATTCTGGCAGCAATCTGCTTTTGGGCTCCGATGGTTTGAATATCACACGACGCGCGTTGATGGACTTGAATTCCGCTTATCGGGCCTCCCAAAAAGCCAGCCATTGAGCAATATTACCTCCTGAATCCGAAATCCGATTTTTTACGATAATTTATATTATGTATAATTGTATAAAAAGAGCTGCAACTACTCTCCCATTGGAACAAAGCTGATTATCTTTCTCAATCCTGTGATTGTCTATATTTGAAACAACAGTAAATTAAATAGCTTACATACTGGATTAATCTCGTTGATTTTTTCTTATATCTCTGTGAATATCTATAATCTGAATCAAGAGTAAATTCAAATGTTCACCTACTGGGACTGCGATTATCTGCTTCCACAACCTTGTGATGTAGCCATAATTGGTGGGGGTTTTACCGGAATGTCGGCAGCACTCACGATCAAGCGATTTCGTCCACGTTGGCATGTAGTCGTGTTTGAATCAGAAGCAATGGGTACCATGGCCAGTTCTCGAAATGCCGGCTTCCTGTGTTTAGGCAGTCCAACCGAGCTCGTAAGCAATATTCAAAACTACGGCGTGCCGGTCGTTGAGGAGTTGCTCCGGTGGAAAATAATGGGCGCATCATTATTGCTTCATTACTTGAAGAAGACGATTTCAATATACCATAAATCAGTTGGATATGAAATATTTTCAACAGATTTTCCCGAACCGGACAGACTTAATGATCAGTTGGTAGTTTTAAATGGGATGCTCCGGGCGGCAGGTGGACCCGCTCAGTATTTTACCAAAATGCAGAAAGCGCCGGGTGGTTGGTCACCCGCCGTTGAAAATCCCTCATGGGTCAGGATGGCTTGGGAGGGACAGATACATCCCGCGGCCGCCGTAGCGCGCCTTCGGCTTCAGTTTCAGAATTTGGGCGGCATAATCAGCACCCACCACCCTGTGACTTCGTTGGAGCCAGATTCTAGTGGTGTATTGCTACATACAGCGTCGGGTTACATACGATCCCGGCAGGTGCTTGTGGCCAGCAATGCATTTGCCGCAAAATTGTTACCCAAACTCCCCGTGGAGGCCCATCGGGCTCAGGTGTTGATTACCAACCCGCTTGGGAAAATGCCCTTTCGTGGGAATGTGCATTTCCGGGAAGGATACATGTACTCCCGTGATGTAGGGCAGAGATTGTTGATTGGGGGCGGCCGATTTTTGGATTTCGCGGGTGAAAAAACCGACCGCGTCGGCACTACAGATAGGATTCAGGATTATTTGATTGAACAGCTTTCGACCCTGACGGGCATGCGATCAGATGAACTGCCAGTGGCTGACCGATGGAGCGGCATCATGGGTTTTACCCCGGGCCGGCTACACCCGATCATGGAGATTAGGGAACAGGGCATGGTGGCCGTTGCCGCAGGAATGAATGGCATGGGAACGGCATTAGGTCCTTACATGGGAAAAAAAGCGGCCGAAATGTTGATTCAAGAACGTGAAGGCCGTGCCATTCACTTGCCCCAACTTGGCTTTTTCCCCGGCTCACTAAAATCGAGCAGGGTTCTTTCCAAGAAGAAAAGTAAAGAGGAAAAGGGCCTGGAATAGCAACAACCCGTTTCGGATATCAAAAGTCCATTTCGGTCAGCCATCGCTCAGCATCCAGAGCGGCCATACATCCGGAACCAGCGGCTGTGACAGCCTGTCGGTAGATTTTGTCCTGCGCATCTCCTGCCGCAAACACTCCGGGAATTTTGGTTCTGCTGCTGCCCGGTATGGTTTGGATGTATCCGGTTTCATCGAGTTCCAGAAAGGAAGAGAATAAAGATGTATTGGGATGGTGACCAATGGCCACGAAAAAACCCTGTATTTCGAGCGTTCGCTCAGATTGATCCCGGTTGTTGCGCAGACGTACCCCAGAAACTGTTTGTTCACCTAAAATTTCGAGAGTTTCGTGGTTCCAGAGCACTTCAATATTGGGCGTGCGCATGACCCTGTCTTGCATGGCCTTGGAGGCACGCAGGGCGTCGCGACGAACAATCATGTAGACTTTACGGCAAAGTTTGGCGAGGTAGGTGGCCTCTTCTGCTGCCGTGTCTCCCCCGCCCACTAGGGCTACGTCTTGTCCACGAAAAAAAAAACCATCGCAAACAGCGCAGGCCGATACGCCATATCCGTTCAACCTTTGCTCAGATGGCAATCCCAGCCATTTGGCAGAAGCCCCTGTAGCAATGATTACTGCATCAGCTGTTAGAACCGCTTGTTGATCCACCACTATCCTCTTGGGCGATACGCTGAAATTGACCTCGGTAACGACGCCATATCGGCAATCGGCACCCATGCGTACAGCCTGTTTGCGGAAATCGTCCATCATCTGTGGTCCCTGAACACCATCCGGGTAGCCCGGGTAGTTTTCCACGTCAGTAGTGATGGTGAGTTGTCCACCCGGTTGCAATCCCTCATACAGTATGGGCCTAAGGCCGGCCCGTGCGGCATAAATAGCGGCAGAATATCCGGCCGGACCGGAACCGATGATCAGACAGTGTGCGTGTTCGTGGTTTGACATGCCGCAAAAATAAGACAGATTTGAAAGGGTCGATTAGCGAATGATGTAGGTGCGGTGGTAGTTTCCGTATCCTCCCCATACCCCAAGTCCCTTGCCCCTCTTGGATTTGATGTTGGTGGCCACCACGGTTGGAATGGCAAATGGATTTCCACTGCCGGCTGTAGCGCTGGCCAGTGTGTTCCAAAACTGATACTGGGGCAGGTCAATGCTCGCAACTTTAATGTAAACGGTATCGCCGACTTCAAAAAAACCGAATTCGTTGAAGGTTGTGGAGTCATTGAATAAATACACTTCCTTTCCTCTGGGCAGTATAAAATCGATGGTTTGCCCGTTAATGAACTCATCGCTGAATGCCGAAGCGAATCCCGAACTCCACTGCGATTCTTGGTTTCGGCGTGAAAAAATGCGCACGCGGTCACCCACCAATGGGCCGTCGATGTAGCGATAGTTGATCGATGCCAGTTGGGAATCGCGCGCAGTGGGCACTAGATTACCAGCCTCCAGAACCAGTTCGGCTTTAGTGCGGTGCCAGATAGAATCTACACTCAGGGGTGGGAGAATGATTGTTTCAGCTTCCAGCTCGTGGTCGGTGGTCACGATTTTGATCCGGTAGCGCCCCCCTACCCGACCCCTGATGTGAGTCCCTTTGTAGTTGAATGGAGTATAGTGCTGGAATTCCAGTGCCGGAATGAGTGTATCGGTCTCACCCTCTCCTTCTACAAGAATTAAAGCACTACTTACCTGCAGACCGAGAACTGTTTGTAGATCCACTGGGTCAAAATAGGGAGAGTTTCGGGTTAAACTCACCTTCACAAGGGAGTCTGTTTCGATCAGGCCATATACGACCAGAGCCTCTCCGGGAGCGGGTAATTTCAAATCGATAACCCGTTCGCATCCCGAGAAAATCAACAAAATAAAAATAGATAAATTACTGATATATAATTTTATATGTATCTTCATCTCTATTAAAACCTGATGTTATAGGTGACTGATGGAATGATAGGAAATAGGCTCACCTGGCGGGCTTCCACCCGTAAACTTTGTTGCTGGAGCGAGCCTGTATTGTTTAGGTAAACGAAATAGGGATTCAGTCGACTGTACACATTGTAGATGGCAAATACCCATTCGTTCTGCCATTTCCTGCCTCGGTTGCGCACAGGTTTGTAGACCGCTGCCAGATCAAGCCGATGATAGGGTGCGAATCGGAAATTGTTGCGGTCGCCTATCTGGTTGATGATCTGGCCCTCGATAAAGTAACGCGATTCAGGCAGTGTATAGGTATTTCCGGTAGCATAGACGAAGGTGGTGGAGTAGGTCCACCGTTTGTTGCGCTCATAGGAGGCCACAAGCGAGATGTCGTGCCGACGGTCGAATTTGTAGGGAAACCATCGACCCTGCATAATGTCGTCGAAGCGGCGATCCGACTTCGACCAGGTGTAGCCCAACCAGCCCGTGAAGGGCCCCGTTCGCTTTTTTATGAACCACTCGACCCCGTAGGAGCGACCTGAGCCGAACACAAAGTCGTTTTCAATGTTCAGGTTGAAGCCATCCACTGCCCCGTCACGGAAGTCAATTTGGTTCTGCAGGGTTTTGTAATAAATCTCAGCTGAAGCCTCCCATCGGTTTTTCTTGTCATTCAGGAAGTAGCCCAATGCGTATTGGATGCCTTCCTGTGGCTTGACCTTGAGGGTACTGGGCACCCACAGGTCAGTGGGTAACGCGTTTCCTGAGGATGAGGCGAGGTGAATGTACTGAAGGTTTCGGGTGATGCCCAATTTAACAGACGAATGTCGGGATGTGCTTAGGCGCAGGAGTAATCTAGGCTCGATTCCATAGTAATCAACCACTTTTTTCCCATCGAGGTAGGCCACTTCCTCAATTAAATCCAGTAAATCAGTACTCGAATAGCGCTGGTAGAGGTATGGACCCACCTGACGGTAGCCCGACCAGCGGATGCCCCCCTGTATTTGAAATTCGTCGCTGATATCCCACACATCCTGGGTATACAAGGCCATTTCGTGCGCGTTTAACTGACGAAGTCCGGGTGAACCAAAAGTGTTCTCTCCTGTACTGGCCTCTACCACAGAAGGGGTAAAACCATGCCTCGTGTATTGTGCACCCACTTTCAAGCGATGCCGAAGGGAAACGTAATAGTCGGCATCCACCTTTAAGCTTCTGTTCCGAACACCCGAATTGAGTTTAAATTGGAACTGTGATTGCGTAACCTCCGTCGCGAAGTCGAAATCGCTGTAAATGAGAGTGGTGTTTAGGAATAAACGTGGGCCAAATACATGGTTCCACCGGAGGGTTGCAGTGGCATTTCCCCAGGGAATGTTGAACCCAAGGCCAATTTCCTGATTTTTAAATGTAAAAACGTCACGACCGAAATAAGCACTGGCAAAGACCCTGTTTTTAGAATTGATATGATAGTTGAGTTTTGTGTTAAAGTCGTAGAAAAAATAGCCACTCCCTTTGGCCACGGCTTCGGGTGGAATGAGGGGGTTCACAAGCACATCGATGTAGGTCCGACGTCCTGAAACGATAAACGAGCCTTTGTCGCGCTTCAGCGGCCCCTCTGTGGTGAGTCGCGACGCAATCAAACCGATGCCACCCTGTGTTTCGAATCGTTGGTTGTTGCCCTCACGCATGCCAATGGCCAGCACAGAAGAAACGCGTCCACCATACTGCGGCGGCATTCCACCCTTGATAAGAGTTGTGGTGTTGATGGCATCCGCGTTAAAAACGGAGAAAAAACCAAACAAGTGGGAAGCATTGTAGACCACGGCCTCATCCAGCAGAATCAAATTTTGATCTGGACCGCCCCCACGCACATAAAAACCAGTATTGCCTTCCCCCCCTTTCTGGATGCCAGGAAGAAGCTGAATGGTACGCAGGATGTCGGTCTCACCCAACAAGGCGGGCAGCGACTTAACCTGTTCAATGTTTACCTCCACCCTACCCATACCCGCCTCACGGGTGTTTTCATCGGCCCGCCGCCCTTCTATCACCACTTCTTCGTAGTTGACAGCGGTTGACTTCATCCGGAAATTATTTTGGGTATTCTTATTTAAGTTGATGGTAATCGTATCCGGTGTGTAACCCAGATAGGTTACAATCACGATGTAGGTCGATGTGGGTAGGGATAGCGCAAAGTAGCCGTAATCGTTCGTGGTGGTTCCCTGCTTTAGTGGCAGTACCCAAACATTGGCCGCAACCAACACCTCTCCACCCTCAGACCGCACAAATCCACTGAGGGTTACTTTCTGTGCTTTTGCCAGTTCAGAAAAAAACAAAAGAAAACTCAGACTCAACAAGAAGTGAGCCGAACGAAAGCAACGGTGGGACATGGAAAAGGGTTAGTTTTTGATGATTCTAAATGATTGTCCGGCCCCGGACGTAGACCATCTGAAAACATACAAACCGGCACTCATGTTTGGTTCAAATTCAATAAATAATACGACGCGCTGCTGACTGGGGAAGAATTGAGCCGTGCACCGAAAGTTTGTATTTCTGCGGCCCGCTACATCAAATGCGGTCAATTCAAACTTCTGATCGAGTCCTGCCCATGGGAATTCCACGGTCGTCTCATTCGTACAGGGATTTGGATACACCACCACATCTGTAAGGTGATTCGATGCACCGAAAGGCAATAGTTGCCAAGCACGTGATACATCCGGTATACCATAGCCATAGAATGTATCGGGCGTGGCCGAGCGATCACCGCTCAATTCCAGGGCCCTGAACACCTGTATCGAACGGGACGAAGGTCTGGATTGCCACAGACAGGCGGCCAATCCGGCCATTATGGGGCCAGAAAATGAGGTCCCGCTCACATAGGCCACATCCTGACCGGTTAAGTCACAGCTGGCCGCACCCGATCCCACCGCCATTACATTGGGCTTGATCCGACCATCAGCGGTGGGGCCCTGACTACTGAATCCGACTCTGCTCCTGTTTCGGGCCACTGCCCCCACAGCGAGAACAGAATCCCCATCCGCAGGTGCCGCTATGTATTTCCAGGCTGAATTACCATAATTGCCCGCACTGGCCACCACCAATATGCCTTTAGATGCCGCATGGTCGGCACCGCGCGTAATTCGGGCCGTTTGGCCGTCTATATCCTGATATGTGTAGTCCATGGATGGATCGTCGAAGGTGGAATAGGCCAACGAAGTGTTAAAAACATCCGCACCTGCGCTGTCGGCACGTTCAGCGGCGGCCACCCAATTGTCTTCCTCTATCTGATTTTCCGATCCCCCCACGTTGTTTTCTGTTCGGTACAACAAATAGGTGGCACCGGGAGCAGTTCCCACCAATCGTCCCGGCCACCAAGCGGCTAAGCACCCCATCACATAGGTTCCATGAGCATCGAAACCATATGGATTAGGGGTGAGGTCCACAAAATCCCAGGTATCGGCGATTCGGTTACCTTGGCGGAGCGAATCGAAACAGGGAAGCCGATTCATTTCAACAAAGCCTGCATCGAAAACGGCAATCCAAACGCCCTCACCCCTGAAACCTCTGTTGTGTAGCCACTCCCCTTTGTGCAGAGCCAGTTGCTCCCATCCCGCCCCATACTGTCCCGAATCTGCAGATTGTCGCGGTGCCCCTTCGTTTATGCCTGTCCACACAAATTTTTCGGGCCGCGGATGTTCGTTGCTGTGCGAGGTTCGTCCGTTTTTTCGGGTCGACCGTACGAAAGGCAGGGCCTGTATGCGTGCCAGTGTTTGGGAATCGGGCGCTTCAATGGTGGCCCCGTTGAGCCATTTGGAAGCATGCCGGACCAAGGCTCCGGTTGCTCTTACAGCCTGCAGGTAGGCCGGGTTTACAGGTAAATCGGTACTATCAATAGCGATTCCTTGTTTTTGTCGGCGCTCTATGGAGCGGGTCGACAAATACGCGCCTGGCTGATCGAGGCGGAAGGGAGTCCCCGCCTTATTGGTAAATTCAATCCAATACCGGTTTCCGGTCTGGGACCATCCTTCCAAACCTGCGAACAGCAGAATAAAACACAAGCAACTGAATTTTCTGATCATATAGTGTTATTTGTCTGATTCGATTAATACTGACTCCCGGATCCAACCCCCACACACTACATCCCCATCCTCATAGAACACTGCACTTTGTCCGGGTGCAATAGCCTTCACCGCACGGGAAAACTCAACATGGATTTCGTCGCCGTCCTGCCACAGGGTTGCGGCCTGGCCCGGGTCTTTGTAGCGGATTTTGGCTAGTACCTCCATACCTTCAGCGGGGATGGAAGAGTATTTCTGCAAGTTGATTCGGTCGACGCGCATGGCCTGTCGATCGAGATCGCCCCAATCGCCGAGCACCACGGTATTCGACTGCGCGCGGATCTCAGTTACAAACATGGGCTTACCCAGTGCAATGTCCAATCCCTTACGCTGACCCACTGTGTAGAAAGGGTAGCCCCGGTGGCGACCCAGAGTGTTGCCATAGCGGTCTACGAACAAACCCCCCTCTACCCGTTCGGCCAATCCATCCACCCGGCGCTTCAAAAATGAGCGATAGTCGTTGTCAGGTATAAAGCAGATTTCATAGCTCTCGGGCTTTTTCGCCAGGAATTCATAGCCCCGCTCGATTGCCATCTGCCTGATCTCAGTTTTCCGGTAGTTGCCCATTGGAAAAAGGGTACGGCTAAGCGACTCCTGACTCAATCCCCACAGAACATAGGACTGATCTTTGCCTGCATCAACGCCCTGTCCTACGAAATATCGTCCATTTTTGTTTTGGATGCGGGCATAGTGACCCGTAGCGATGTAGTCGCACTGCAGCATATCGGCTCGCCTCAGCAGGGCATCCCATTTGATGTGCGTATTGCAAAGCACGCACGGATTGGGGGTTCGGCCCGAGAGGTATTCATCCACGAAATTCTCGATGACCGCATCGCCAAACTCGTCGCGCAGGTCGAGGATCATATGGGAGAAGCCAAGCTGCACCGCCACCTCCCGGGCATCGTTGATGGAATCGAGAGTGCAACAACCGGTCTCCTTGCGGGAACCACCGGCAGAAGCATAATCCCAGGTTTTCATGGTGATGCCAATGACCTCATAGCCCTGCTCATGGAGTAAAACGGCCGCAACCGTGCTGTCGATTCCCCCGCTCATGGCAACCAATACCCGCTTGTTGACCGCTTTGTGCATATCATGCAAAAATACTCAATATCCTGACCCCAAGCCGCCCAACCAATGCGCTAAATTGCCAAATTTGTAACGGCAGATCTTCATGAACAAAAGCTCACCCCTATACTTAAAAAAAATCGAGGAGCTCTACAAATCAGGGGGATATACCCTGCGGTATGAGCGTGGTCACTTTCAGCCGGGACGATGTGTGCTGCGTGACAAACAAATTGTGGTTTTAAACAAATTTTTCACCACCGAAGCCAAAATCAGCGCCCTTAGTGATTTGGCTACCGAAATCGAATGGGATTCGGATACGCTTGAGCTGACCCAGTTGAATCTGCTCATCGAAATCAGCCAAACCAGGCTCAAATTATGAGGTTATACTTTATGATTTTGCTTTTTCCCTTATACCCAAAACGAATCATAGGACTGCTATTCTGTGGTAATCAAACAGCGCAACTGTGAAGTTTACCTTTTTGGGAACGGGCACCTCCCAAGGGGTTCCGGTGATTGGATGCGGCTGCGCTGTTTGCACTTCCCGGAATCCTCGCGATCAGCGACTACGCACCAGCATCATGCTGGAAGACAATGGCCGGGTAGTTGTGGTTGATACCGGACCCGATTTCAGGCAGCAGATGTTGCTCTATGGAGTGGTGCGACTCGATGCGGTAGTGTTTACGCATGCCCATAAGGACCACATCGCGGGTTTGGACGACATCAGACCCTTCAACCATCGTCAGAAGTCGGCCATCCAGATTTTCGCCACCGCCGAAGTGCAAATGGCGCTGAAAAGGGAGTTTTATTATTGCTTCGACGAACACCGATACCCCGGAGTGCCCGATCTGGACTTGAACACAATCGATACAGCCGAATTTTGGGCAGGGGGCATGAATTTTACGCCCCTCCCCGTTTTGCATATGTATCTGCCAGTACTTGGATTTCGGGTGGGTAAGCTCGCCTATATTACCGACGCCAATCACATTCCAAAGGAAACCTACCGCAAAATCGGTCGCCCCGATGTGCTTGTACTCAACGCCTTAAGGAATACTCGACACCCTTCGCACTTTACCCTGACCGAAGCCATTGAGGTGGTGGAACGAATCAAACCGAAACAAGCCTTTTTCACCCATATCTCGCATCAGTTGGGACTCCACAGCGAAGTTTCCGCACAACTACCTTCTCACATCCACCTGGCCTACGACGGATTAACATTCAGTTTATGAACCCAATCCCCTTCCTTCCGCAGAAAGGGGCGCTTCAAACACACTTTCTGTTTGTGAACCTCCTTGCGCGCGTCATGCACGAGCGGCTGAAGGGAAGATACATTTCCTACGTTGTTTCCCCCAGCCTGACACGCATACAACTGTCATTTGGTACCCCGGAGGCCTCATCTGGTAGACCATTGTCGTCGACGCTTGAGATCAGCAGAGAATCCAACCTATGCCCGCAAACAGAATCTGAGCATAAAACCGAGTCGGCAATCGTACTGGAGTTGAATTGGTCGTGCGACCAATCGTTGCTCTTTTGGTATTCTGGGGGAACTTCAATGCCTGATTCGTACGAGAAACAGCTGTTCCCCACATGGGGCCTTCAGGTTACAGGAGTTTGGGGATGGACTTTCGATCGCCGGATTGAAATAACGCTGAGCAACGGGGGTGCCATTTGGATCAAGTGGTTTGGACGCAACGGAAATATTTTGTACCACGACGGGCAACACGTGCATTCAGTATTCAGGCGGTCACACCAGGGTGACTATCGGTTCACGCCTCATGTGGAGGGACGAATCGATAGCGCCAGCAAAGAATTCCCTGCTATATATGCCACGGAACTCGGATCTATCGCATTCAATAGTCAGGAAAGAAAACTTTTTGCGTCTCCCTTAGAACTTTTGTTTTGGTGGAAGCATGCAGGAGTGTATGTCGACCCGACCCATGGTTCATTACCCGACTTGTGTCCAGCCGTTCGGCCCGAGGTGTCTGCCCTACCCTTATTGGAGGGCTGCACCCATTATTCCCGCCAATATGCGGCCTTGTATTCCTTCCAGCAAATTCGTGAGTCGACCTTGGAGTACATCCACCAATCCAGTAAACTGCTGGGACAAAAAATAGTTCGGCTACAGTCCGAGCTCAATGGATTGCAAGATGCGGGTGACTACCGCAAGCAGGCCAACAGCCTGCTGACCTACCCCGACCGCATTCAGCCCAACGCTTCGCTGGTTCGTTTGCCCGACTGCGAGAGCCCTGAACGTACACTAAGCATTCGAATCGATCCAAGCTTATCCCCTCCCGAAAATGCGGACCGGCTCTTTGCCAAATCCAAGCGACAACACTTGCAGCGCGAACATCTCCAACAGCAACTTGACCAAAAGAAGTCAGATTTGTCTAATCTAAAACAGGCTCTGGACCTACTCAGCGAGGTCAACGATCCCAAGCGCTGGAGGCAAATGGGGACTAAGCTGCGAAACCTCACGCTGCCCCCAAACATTTTGTTGGCCTTCGGACAAAAATCAAGCTCTTCTACCGCCCGCCGCAGGCCGGCTTCAACCGAACCGACACATCTCGCTCGCAAATTATGGTATGTCCACTTAATCGATGCTTGGGAAGTGTGGGTGGGTCGGGATGCACAGGGCAATACTGAATTGCTCCGGCAGGCCCACAAAAACGATATTTGGATGCATGCGCGTGGGCATTCTGGTTCCCATGTGCTCATCCGGTCTGCTGGAAAGCCAGTACCGGCAGATGTTATGTTGCAGGCGGCCCGATTGGCTGCCCGGCACTCCAAAGGAAGGGGTGAGGAAGTGTGTGCCGTATCCCATACGCAGCGAAAGTTCGTCACGCCGGTGAAGGGGGGGCCAGCCGGAAAAGTGAGACTCGATCGCGAGGAAGTAATTTTTTCGCGCCGCAGCGACGTCGCCTCTTCCTAAACGTAAATTTCCGATTTTTGACCTTATACATCTGATTGATTTCTCATTCTCGTTTTATAACCTCAAAATTCTAATCCGCGTCATTTATTCCCTATGAACATACACGACACCCTGCCCTACTTCGAGTTGAAAGGATGCGACGAAAAAATGCATTCTCTGATGGATGTGTCCGACAAGTCCTGTATTCTGATCTTGTTCATCTGTAACCACTGCCCGTATGTTCAAGCCTACCTTGACCGCATCGATCAGATTATCGATAAGTTCTACGAAGACAATCTGGGCGTGATTCTCATCAACCCGAACGATGCCAAGCGCTACCCGGCCGACTCATTCGATGCCATGCGGGAGCTAGCCGCGAAATACAAATGGGAGTCTATCTATTGGCATGACGAGAGTCAGGACGTTGCCCGCAAATTCGGCGCCACCCGTACCCCTGAAGCGTTTCTGTTCAATTCAGCGCGGGAACTGGTTTATCGGGGGGGGATCGATGACAGCTGGGAGAATCCGCATTTGGTTTCCCGGATCTGGCTTGAGGATGCCATTGAATATACACTTGATGGATTGGAAGTGGATTTTCCGGAAACCCCATCCGTGGGTTGCAGCATTAAATGGAAGGAAGGATGACTCAGTATACAGAATGGGAGCAACGGATCTGCGAGGCGTGGGACGATCCTGCACGGTTGCAGGAGCCTGTCTATAAGCAGGCTGTGGAGGCCACGATCGAGCAACTCGACCAGGGTTGGGTTCGTGTGGCAGAATACGTACCGGAGGTTGATCGTTGGGTCACCCATGAATGGGTTAAAAAGGCCGTTCTTCTATACTTTAAAATATGTGTTAATACCGAGATTAGTGCTGGTCCGTTAAATTTTAGAGATAAAATCCCGGTTAAATCGAATTTGGAAGCCGCTGGTGTTCGGGTGGTACCCCCCGGAGTGGCCCGCTACGGATCATACTTGGCTCCCGGAGTGGTGCTCATGCCCGGTTACGTGAACATAGGCGCGAGGGTCGATGAGGACACCATGATCGATACATGGGCCACGGTCGGCTCCTGCGCACAAATTGGAAAAAGAGTTCATTTGAGCGGTGGAGTCGGCATTGGCGGTGTATTGGAACCCGTGCAGGCGCAACCAGTAGTGCTGGAGGACGATTGCTTCATTGGTTCCCGCTGCATATTGGTGGAGGGTGTTCGGATCGGAAAAGGCTCGGTTTTGGGGGCGGGCCTCACCATCACCCAAACCACGCCCATCGTGGATGTTACGGGTGATACAGAGATCATACACCGGGGCCGGGTGCCACCCGGCTCGGTTGTCATCCCAGGAAGTCAGCCCAAAGCCTTCCCCGCAGGCACGTACTCCGTACCCTGTGCGTTGATTGTGAAAAAAGTGGATGAACAAACCCGTTCTAAAACAACCCTGAATGATTTGCTCAGGGATTACCCGCTGAATCTCTGATGGTCATCGGCTTCGACGCGAAGCGATTGTTGCACAACAATACTGGGCTGGGCAACTATGCCCGAAATCTGATTTCCGCCCTACTTAAGCGCGCACCCAAGCACGAATATCACTTATTCGCACCCGAAGCGGGGCCTCACCCACCCGATTGGATTCACAAAAGCCACGCATCGCTCGTCTACCACCACCCCCAAACGGCACGATTGGCGAACGGCCTTAGACATAGTATTTGGCGCACATACGGTATCGCCCGACTCGCTGCACGATTTGGCGTGCAGCTGTACCATGGACTGAGCCATGAGCTCCCACATGGATTGTCACGCCACCGAATCAGCAGCATCGTGACCGTGCACGACCTGATTTTTCTGCGGCACCCTGAGTGGTTCCCGTTCGCCGATCGTTTTTTCTATCGACAAAAAGTGATGCGTGCGTGCAGACAGGCCAATCAGATTGTGGCCATAAGCGAATGCACGGCACGCGACATCGTAGATCTACTTAAGATATCAAGGGAACGAATACGCGTCATCTATCAAAGCGTATCCCCCGAATTCAAACCTCAAGAGGCGTTGCCTCCATTCAAACAGCAAACGAATTCACAACAGGCCGAATCCATTTACTCAGGATCCGCTTCATTTGGACTTATTACGCGCCCTTCAAATTCGAAATCTGATGCGCTGCCCCAGAATTTTATCCTGGCTGTCGGGAGTTGTGATGCCCGCAAAAACTACCAGACCGTATTGAGGGCCTATGCCCAACTCCCTGAGGATCGCCCACCAATGGTGCTTACTGGCCGTCAGGGCAGCGAACGAAAGAAGATCGAGGCGCAGATTAGGGCTTGTAAATTAGCAGATCAGATCATCTGGCGGCAACCCAAAAGCGCACAGGAGTTAGCCCATCTCTATCGCCAGGCCCGGTTCAGCGTGTATTTGTCGCGCTACGAAGGTTTCGGTTTACCTGTACTGGAGAGCATCGCTTGCGGTACACCGGTTTTGGCTGCATATGGTTCCAGTTTGGAGGAGGCTGGAGGAAATGCTGCTGTCTATGTGCAGCCCAACGATGCAGAAGCCGCGGCATTGGAAATGCGCCGTCTGTTGTATGATGATGCATTTCACCACTGTCAGGCGCAACTTTGTGCGCCCTGGGCGGCCGGGTTTTCACCCGTGGATCTTGCCCAAACCTGGCTGGATTTGTATGGTCAATGGGTGCCAAATTCGAATGTAGGTGGCACATCAACCTAAACGCTATTCTGCATTTCTCAAAACAGCCCGGCCGATAGCATATTCAGCGAATCAACTCCTTAAATAACGTCTCGAATTTTTCCACTTTCGGACGAACGACAGCTCTGCAATAAGCTTGTTCACCGTTCTCGCGAAAATAATTCTGGTGGTAGTCCTCCGCCTTGTAAAAAGCAGCCGCTGCTTCAACGCCTGTAATCACCGGGGCATCAAACACATGGGATGCATTCAATGCAGCTTTAATTTTTTCTGCCGATTCTTTTTGTGCAGGCGTATGATAAAAAACGACCGATCGATATTGGGTGCCTTCATCTGCCCCCTGTCGGTTCGGTGTGGTAGGGTCATGCGTTTTCCAAAACACCTCCAATAAACGCTCAAAGGAAACCACTGCGGGGTCAAAGGTGATTTGCACTACCTCGACATGGCCTGTGAGCCCCGAACAGACCTCTTTGTAGGTTGGATGGGCTATTCCGCCGCCCATAAACCCGGAAATAGCCGTATCAACCCCTTTGATTTGTTGAAAAACGGCTTCGACACACCAAAAACAACCGGCACCAAAGGTGGCGGTATCCGTATGGCCGGAAGGTGCCGGAGACAGCGAACTGTTCAATTTAGATTCAGAATGGGAAGATTGCGACATACTTTGATTTTGTGAGGCTTGTCCCCCCCGACAGGCAAATAGGAGTGTTAGTACAAAAATAATCGTGATCTGCCAGGTCTGCCCCATTCAGCATTCCGATTTGCCCTGCACTAAGGGCTCGAGATGGGCCGGTGAATACCGAATCGATTTAAGGGTTTTTTTATCGTGTTTGCGGTACACCAAATACATGCCCTCATGCTCCTCCATATAGGCTTCTTCGCCTTTCTGCTCGTCATACCAATGGATGGTTTCCTCTGCCTCCTCACGGCTTGAGCAAGCCTTGCTCATATTGGAGCGTTGCACTTCATTGAATAAGGCCGGAAAGCGGTCTGCGAGCCCAAATTCAAGAATGGCTCCACTCAGAACGTACTGCAAATCGCACAATGCATCAGCGGCTTCGGTGATGTCGCCCTGGTCGACCGCTTCCTGTAGTTCATTGAGTTCTTCCCGAATCAATCGGATGCGGAGGTCTGCCCGGCTCGGTTCGGGAATGGCGGGCTCGCTTACTATAGGGTGACGAAAAGTTTTGTGGAACGCTGCCACCTGATTCAGACAATCGAGCGTTCCATAGGACTTTTGCCCGTTGCCGCTCATCAGTCGAAGGAACGAGGCTCCTCGTCGCGGTCGAACTGATCGAAATCATAGTCGGGCATCAGTTCATTTTTCACATGTCCCACCGCATCGTTGAGGCCGTTTACAAACTTGTTAAAATCCTCCTTGTAAAGGAAGATTTTGTGCTTCACGTACTGTCCCTCTTCGAAACCCCGTTTACTTTCGGTGATGATCAGGTAGTAGTCGTTGCCACGGGTGGCTTTCACATCAAAAAAATAGGTGCGTTTACCGGCCCTCACCCTCTTGGAGTACACTTCATCGCGCTGGCGGTCTCCTCCGTATTCAAAATCACTCATGTTTTAGTTTTAATGGCTCAAATCTAAAGGGTAGGCGACAAAAAACACATATATGAGGAAAAAAACTTACGATATTTTTTACAAAACAATTTGGGATACCCCTTCACCAGGTATAGGTTCATTTTGCTGTCGTTCAAACAGACTTTTGTAAAGCCCCTCATCATGGCTAAGGGAAGCGTGGGTTCCATGTTGAATCAGCTTTCCTTCGTCTAAAACAATTATTTGGTTGGCCTGTGCCACGGTCGAAATCCTGTGGCTCACCAACAGGGTGGTGCAACGGCGGGTGGCCTTGCGAATAGACCTCAGGATGTGTCGTTCGGTGTCGGCATCGAGGGCACTCAAGCAATCGTCAAGTATGAAAATATTGGGTCGTTTCAATAGGACTCGGGCAATGGCAATTCTTTGTTTCTGCCCCCCTGATACATTCACCCCACGCTCTCCAAGGAGGGTGTCGAGACCATCGGGCAAACGGTTAACCCAACTATCGAGGCGCACATCGCTAAGCACTTGTTCCAATTCAGCGGGCGTGGCCGACGGATTGCCCATAAGGAGGTTGTTGCGCATGGTATCGCTGAAGAGAAATACATCTTGGGGCACATAACCCAATTGACTTCTATAATGGCCCGGGTGGAGGCTTTTCAGGTCACGGTCATCTACCCATACAGTGCCGGAACTGGGATCCACCAACCGAAGCAGTAGTTCCACCAGCGTACTCTTGCCTGCGCCGGTCCGACCGATAACCCCCAGAGTCTCCCCCGGCTTAAGGCTCAAATTGAGGTGGTGTAACGCGGGGTGATCTGCCCCAGGATACCAGTACGAAACCTGATCGAGACGAAATTCGCCCCTTATTTCACTTTGTTCACCGGCATCGGAATCAATCTCCGGTTTTTCCTTCAGGATCTGATTAATGCGCGTTTGGGACGCTTCGGCCTGCTGTACCATGGAAGCTACCCAGCCAAGTGAAGTTACCGGCCAGGTGAGCATGTTCACATAGATTACGAATTCGGCAATATTGCCTGTGCTAATCAGTCCCTTCTCGACCTGAAGGCCACCCACATACACAGTTATTATCGTGCTGAGTCCGATTAACAATAAAATCAGCGGAAAAAAAAGTGCTTCTGCCCTGCTCATACGAAGCGAACGGCGGCGGAACTCATCGAGATCCTCATCGAACTGCCGGCGAAAAAGGGGCTCCAGTCCACAAGCCCGAATTAGTCGAATGCCCGAAAACATCTCCTGGGCCGCGCTGTTGAGGGTTCCCAACTGCTGTTGGATGGACGTACTACGTAGCAATATTTCTTTGTTGATGCGGAAAATGGCCCAGGCCAGCACCGGCAGGGGTATCAGAACATAAAATGTGAGCTCCGCGTTGACCCGCAGCATGGCACCCACTGCCACCACCACGAGCGACACCATATTTATGGCATACATCATGCCGGGCCCTGTGTACATGCGCACCTTTCCTACATCCTCACTGATGCGGGCCATCAGGTCGCCCGTGCGGTTTCGCTGGTAGAATCCCCGCGAAAGTTTCTGGAAATGTGCATATAGTTCATTTTTCTGGTCGAACTCAATGCGGCGCGACATCACGATGATGGTTTGTCGCATAAAAAACATGAAAACCCCCTTCAACACCGACAATCCGATCACTAAAAAGGCAAAATACAGAAGTTCGCCTCGAAATTTTTGCCACTCGGGAACCGAATCCATTCGGGCAACCGGGCTGCTGAGCAGATTAATTTGTTCGGCTATCAGGTCTATCGACTGCCCGATTAGACGTGGAGGCAATACCCCGAAGTAATTCGACAAAACCACGAACAGGAGTCCGCCCAACAGATGTTTTTTGTAGCGCCACAAATGGGGATTAACTGCTCCTAATGCCTTCATACTGCAAAAATACCCATTTATAGAGGTGGTTGGACAAAGCATAGGGCGAATAGGCTATTTTTGCGCCGCGTTAAATCCGTATTATGTCGACCTGCAACCCCAGCGATCCCACTACAGGCGTTATAGGCCTGATGGAACACATGAAGCACGAGCAAGTTGTTCACTGCTACGATGCCAAAACTGGTTTACGGGCACTGATTGCCATACACAGTACCATACTCGGACCGGCTTTGGGGGGCACACGTATGTGGATGTATGCCCACGAACAGGAAGCGCTTCAGGATGTATTGCGCCTTTCGGAGGGAATGACCTACAAGGCGTCCGTCGCTGGCCTCGATTTGGGAGGTGGAAAAGCGGTAATCATAGGGGATTCTCGCCGAGATAAATCGCCCGATCTCATGCGCAAATACGGGGAATTCGTGGAGCGGCTGAATGGACATTACATAACCGCAGAGGACGTAGGCACTACCAAGGCCGATATGGCCTACATCGGTGAATGCACCCGTCATGTGACCGGTCGACCCGAGAATGAGGGCGGCAGTGGCGACCCGTCCCCTGTCACGGCCTATGGTGTGTACCGGGGCATGAAGGCAGCGGCGATGAAGGCCTGGGACACACCCGATTTGGGCGGACGAACCGTGGTGGTTCAGGGTGCTGGCAATGTGGGTCGCTACCTGACAGGTCACCTCCTCTCGGAGGGAGCCCGGGTTCGGGTATGTGATGTATTTGCTGACCAGATCGAACGCATCCGCGCTGAGTTTCCTCAGGTTCAGGTCATATCCCCCGAATCCATATATCAAGACGAAGCCGATATCTATGCCCCTTGTGCATTGGGGGCCACCCTCAACGATCATACTATCCCGGAACTTCGCTGCAGGGTGGTGGCTGGCGGTGCCAACAACCAGTTGGCCGATGTAGCGTTACACGCCCAAATGCTAACAGAACGTGGAATCGTTTATGCCCCCGATTTTTTGATCAATTCTGGAGGTCTCATTAACGTCTATTCGGAAATCAAGGGATACACACGCGAAGAAGCTATAGAGCGCACCACTGCAATCTATGATCAAACTTTAAGGATTTTAGAGCTGGCAGACGAATTAGGTGTGACCACCCACGAGGCTGCAGTTCGCACCGCTCTTACCCGAATCGATTCAAAAGTCGAATTGGCCACTGCCTGATTATCCACCCGCCTCTGACATGCTGAATCGCCGCCACCTGCGCGTAAAAATCCTGGAAACCCTCTACGCCCATCACTCGGATTCCCATCCTGATTCGAAAAAAGTACTGGTGGATGTAGACACGTCGGTGCAATCGATGAAGTTGTGCTACCTGCTGTCGCTACGTTTGCTGGCGGCTTTGGTTCGTTTCACCGATAATTGGGCCGATCAACGGGAGGCAAAAATGATGATGGCTGTGCGTAAAATGCATGAAAATCGCAGATTTGCCTCGCACCCTTTCCCCACAACGCTTGAAAAACTCGATGGTTACCGCCAGGCGGAAACCTCGTTTCGATTGAGCGCATTTCCCCTGCCCGACATCGATCAGATGACATCGCTCTTTAAGGAAGTGGTGGGGCTGGAAGCCTACCAAAACTACATCAATCTGCCCGAACAGTACCCATTGGAGGATTTTTCTCTATTGCAGATCATCTATAAAGAAATAATTCTGCCCAATGAAATGATCGATGCCTATTTTGAGGAGATCAGCATTCATTGGGAAACCGACAAGGAGTGGATCGCAGCGGCGGTGTTGAAAACCCTAAAAGAAGGTAATCGTGCGGGTGGATTGAGACTCGTGGAAATGTCACGTGACTGGCCTTCAGATCTTGTATTCTGTTCCAATATCGTTCACGAGGTGTGTGATCGGACAGAGTTGACTGACGCCCGGATCAAACCCCACCTTAAGGGATGGGAGCTGGAACGTGTGGCCTTTATCGATTTGCTGATTCTGCGCATGGCTTTGGCTGAAATGGTGATGGAACAACAGATTCCGGTAAAAGTGACCCTCAATGAATATCTGGAGCTCGCCAAATCGCACAGCACGCCCAAGAGCAGTATTTTTGTGAACGGCGTGCTCGATGCACTCAGCAAGAACCTGCAGGCCGAGGGTGTGATAGTCAAATCCGGACGTGGATTGATTACCCAAAGCACATCCGCTGTACGTAATTCCTGAGCCAAATTGAAACTACTTGCAATTGCCTTATGAATAGCCGATTATTGCATTTTCTAATTGCAAGCCGGAATACTCCGAAAACCGAATGTTAAATAATTTGTTACACTTACGCCCCCCGTATCTGAAAAAAAGCATTATCAGTACAGTTTTATTGCTGATGTTTACTGCCTGTGGTTATGGTAACCAAGAGGTGAGCAATGACGCGCTGAACAATCCACTTTCTGCTGAGGTCGACAAGGAAACGGCGCATTCAGAGTTACCCGCGATTTCTTTTGAGCGTTCGGTGCATGACTTCGGCACCATCCGCGAAGGGGATGTGGTGGCCACTACCTTCCGGTTTAAGAATACGGGCAAAAAAGACTTGATTATTCAAACAGCCAGCGGTTCGTGCGGATGCACGGTACCTGTTTTTCCGAAAACACCCGTCGCACCAGGTAAAGAGGAAGAGATTCGGGTTGAATATAATTCTGAGGGGAAGAGTGGACTCCAGGAGAAAAGCGTGACGGTGGTCACGAATTGCATTCCCAACACCACCACCCTGCGCATTAAGGTAATGGTACAGGATCGTTAAATCTATAGATATGATGACAATTTTTTTTTCCTATCCCTTATTGTTGATGACACAACCAGCATCCGGTGCGCCGGGTTCAGGCAATCTCTTTAACAGCCTGATTCCCTGGATCCTGATTTTTGTGGTGATCTGGTTTTTTATGATTCGGCCGCAGCGCAAAAAAGAGAAGCAGCAAAGGCTTTTTCGTGATCAATTGGGTAAGGGTCGATGGGTGATTACCATAGGTGGCGTTCACGGAAAGATCCTGGAACTATCGGATACAACCCTGGTGATCGAAACGGAGGGACAAGGAAGGTTGAAGATTGAACGATCGGCGGTATCAGTCGACAGCACCCTCGCGGTGTATCCGGAGGCGCAGGGGGGCGTTTCTAAGAAGTAAGATTGAATCGTCTTCGGATTGGCCTCACGGGCAATATGGGCAGCGGTAAATCGACTGCAGCCAAAATCTTCCGCTACCTGGACGTGCCTGTATTCGATGCTGACGCCGAGGCCCGTGAATTGCTGGAGTATGATGAGGAGACCTGCAACGCCGTGTTGAATTTGTTTGGCAAACAGGCCTTTGATCCGAACGGTCGTCCCAATCGTGCATTTATTGGGAAGGCAGCATTTAAACAGCCCGATAAACTAAAGGAGCTCAACCGGATCATTCATCCGAAGATATGGGTTTTGTCCGACCTCTGGCATAACGGGCATACGGAGGCCTATACCCTGCATGAGGCGGCTTTGCTCGTAGAAAGTGGAAGCAGTGCACATTACGATGCCTTAGTTGTGGTTACGGCACCCTGGACACTTAAAATTGACCGGGTTGCTGTACGGAATGGCTGGTCACGCAGACACATTATGGAGCGGCTTAAGCAGCAAATGAAACAGCGTGAACTGCTCTCATATGCCGATTATGTGATTAAAAACGATGGAAAAAGTCCGGTGATACCTCAAGTACTAGCCATCCACAAGGGTATCCTGGCTAAATGTGGCCGTACCTCCATTAGGTCCGCATTCTAATCCGCCATGCGGCGGGATAGCTGCGTGCCAATGAGCGCCCTCTCCGTTTCGACCAACCGATGGGCATCCCCTTGAAACGAACCAGAAAATAGCCGTCCGGCATTCGGCCCGGGTCAAACTCTCGACCGGATAGAAACCAAAGCGCCTCCCTTTTACTCAATTCGATGGATGGAACCTCATCCCAATGGCACTCTGATAATAAGGCCGATTCGTGGAAATGTACGGTGGGGTCTGATGGGTGCAACCCACCTATCCTGATACCCGGTTTCAGACATTTTTTCCATGTGCGGGGGATGTACTGATTCAAAACTGATTCCGAAACAATCCAGTTTTGTTTCTTTATTTTGACAAGGCGCACATCTTCAGGAATTCGAATGAAGTCAGTTGTGATCTGTTCCAACTTCAGGGTATTTGATCTTTCGATTTCCATATTGTCTATCTCTGTTATTGAATCGGCATTTCCCTTGCGAAAACAGCATAGGAAAAAGGGTTCACCCCTGCCCTGATCGGGCAACATGCGAAAAGCCACGCCCTCAGGGATGTCAGTATACAAACAAGATGAGTCGGTCCACCCCCAATCGGTTGGCAGATTTAGAGGAACTGCTTCCAATCCATGATCCAAAAGATACCGCCAGACCTGCTCGTTTTCCTGCTCGGCAAGCGTACAAGTCGAATATATTAGAACGCCTCCCGGTGCGAGACCAGGCAGTATATCATTTAAAATAGATTGCTGCAGACGTGCGCAGGAATCAGTCAGCCCGGGTGACCATCGGGCAATAGCAGTTTCCTCTCTTCGAAACAAGCCTTCGCCACTACAAGGCGCATCAACCAAAATCAAATCAAAACGAAAATCGGATCGACCAAATCCTGAAGCGTCCCAATTCCAAATGCTCAGCCTGGGGTCGCCCCATTTTGCCAGGGTCTCTTCCAGAACGGACACACGAATCCGGTTGATTTCGTTGCACATCAAATGTCCCCCTTTGGAAATATGTCGGGCCAGGATCTGGCTTTTGCCACCAGGAGCCGAACACAAATCCAATCCCAGTTGAAAGGGGCCCAACTGCTTCAGCACGGCATCCAGAATCTGTGATGAGGCATCTTGCACATAATATACGCCTGCATGCATCAACGGATCGAGGGTGAAAGTGGGGCGGTCCGGTAAATAATATCCGCCCTCACTCCACGGTATGGGTTCACTCAACCATTCGGTTGGAATGGGTAGCCCTATCCCCCATTTCTTTGGGTTCAGACGGATGGAAACAACGGGTTCGCCGGTCGACAGCGCGTGAACAATATTCATACCCCGTTTATGCCACCCCCGTTCCAGCCTTTCACAAAAGTCTTTTGGCAGGATACGAATAATCGGGGCACCCACTGGAAAATGTGATCGATCTTATTGTTTATTTGCCAGCCAGCGCTTCACGCTTTTTCTTCATTTCCATCGACTTGTCGTTGAGTTTCAACTGTGCATACAATTGTTGCAGAGAAACCATAGTGTTGTTGTCTTTGGGGTCGAGTTCATGGGCTTTTTCCAAGAAAGGCCGGGCCTTCACGAACGCTTCTTTGGCGAGTGCAACGGCTACTTCGTATTCCTTTTTTTTGTTAAACGGAATTCTGTTGGCCTCATTCATCGACTCAGCAGCATTATTAAAATACATTGCACCGAGGTTGTACCAGCCATCGAAATACTCTGGCTTGATATCGATGGCCCGCTGATAGCATACCTCCGCTTTCTGTTTGTCGCCAATTTGATCCAGTGCCGAACCCAAAGCGAAGTGAAGCGATGGGTTGTTTGGGTCGAGAGCCACCGCCTTTTCGAGTTTACCAATAACTTCCGTTGCCCGCCCTTGCATCAGAAAAATATTCAGTTCATCGATAATCAAAGCAACTTCGTTCGGGTACTTCTTCTGGCCTTCGATGAGGTAATTTAAAGCTGCAACTGTGTCTCCCAATGCTTTGTTGTTGCTGGCCAGGGAGACATAAATTTGGGGACTTTGATAGTTTTGTTTGAGCAGGGCATCCAGGTATTGAATAGCTTTGGCGGGTTCTTTGGCCTTTTCGCTGGTGAGTGCTGCGTTGAATAATACACTCGTATCTTTTGGGTTGTCGATTAGTACCAACTCAAAATCGGCCAATGCGTACTTGTATTCTTTGTTGTTGTAATGATCAACGCCACGGTTGTAGAGTTTTTCTATGATCGATTTCATTTTTTTATTGATGTCTGCACCGAATTCGTCCTTTATATCCAAAGTTTTGGATTTGCGGTAACTTTCCATGGCAACCAGAAGAGGGTCAGCCGATACCAGTTTCTGAAATTCGGGGTTGTCTGTTCCATATATCGCCAAATAAATCTCGCCTCGGTAATACCAGGCCTTTGCAGAGCTGATGGTCTTTTCATTCACAACAGCTTCCTCAATTGCGGGCAAGGCGCGGTCGAGTTCGCCACTTTTGATAAAAATAAATGCACTTTGTACTTTTTGGTTCTGGGCATAAACCTGACCCAAATACAATATCGAAAGCAAGCTAATCAGGAGGGTAGATTTCATAGGTTTAATAGGATTTAGGAGTTATTCGTTTGAATTGCTCAGTAAAAAGTGATATCAACTTGTGTTTGCTATTCGTCGGCCGGGTTCAGGTTTTCTTCATTTGACTCATTGAGTTCGGGTGCATCTTTGGGCTCATTATCAGCAGTATCCGATTCCTCTCCGAGTGCACCAGCATCCCGAACGCGGGTGATTGAGGCTATGCTCTCCTCTTCCTTCAACTTTATCAGACGCACTCCCTGTGTGGCCCTGCCAATCACCCGAAGCTCATCTGTCTGCATACGAATGGTGACACCGCTTTGGTTGATGATCATGAGTTGGTCGTTGTCGACGATGTCTAAAATGCCTACAACACGTCCGGTTTTTTCAGTGATTTTCATGGTGCGTATGCCTTTGCCCCCCCGGTTGGTAATCCTGTATTCGTCGATGTCGGTGCGTTTTCCATATCCTTCCTGTGAAACAACCAAAACCGTGGTTTCAGGATCGTCGACACAAATCATGCCGACCACACAATCGTCGGATTGATTGAAGCGAATGGCGGTTACCCCCATGGCTGTTCGACCCATACTGCGTACTTTTTGTTCCTCGAAGCGGATGGCTCGTCCGCCGGCGAGGGCCACCATGACCTGTGAACTACCCGTGGTGAGGCGCGCCTCGAGCAGTTCATCGCCCTCCTGTATGCCAATGGCATGAATGCCGTTGGCTCTGGGGCGACTGTAAGCTTCCAGGCTTGTCTTTTTTATCTGTCCCATACGGGTACAAAACATCACGAAATAACTTTCCAGATAGGCTGCGTCCGTCAGGTCATGTACGCTCAGATAGGCTTTGATTTTGTCGTCTGGCGCGATGGCGATCAAGTTTTGGACGGCACGACCCTTTGTATTTTTACCCCCTTCGGGAATTTCGTAGCACCTCAACCAAAAGCATTTGCCCCGTTGGGTAAACAACAGCATATAATGGTGAGTGCGCGCCACAAAAATATGTTCAATGAAGTCTTCATCGCGGGTAGCGCCTCCGATGGCACCGCGACCACCACGGGCTTGTACTCTATATTCGGTGAGCGGGGTGCGCTTCATATAACCGAGATGCGAAATGGTGATCACCACATCCTCATCTGCAATCATATCTTCCATGCGAAAATCGCCCGATGCATAAACGAGCTCGGAGCGACGATCATTGCCGTATCGTTCCCGAATTTCGTTGAGCTCATCCGATATGATCTGCATACGCAGGCTTTTATCGCCTAAAATAGACTGAAGACGGGCAATCAGGGACATCACTTCCTCGTATTCCCTGCGCAGTTTCTCCCGCTCCATACCGGTGAGGCGCTGCAGGCGAAGTTCCAAAATGGCCTTAGCTTGAATCTCCGTGAGGTCAAAACGTTCTATAAGCCCGTTGCGGGCCTCCTCGGGTGTGTCTGAGGAGCGAATCAACTGTATGACTTCATCGAGTTGATCAAGGGCAATAAGGTAGCCTTGCAGTATATGGGCTTTTTTCTCCGCTTCCCGCAATTCAAATTGCGTACGGCGCATGACCACCTCGTGCCGGTGCTCGATGAAATGCACCATCATATCGCGCAGATTCAGGGCCTCGGGCCTGCCTTTCACCAGTGCGATGTTATTGACCGAGAAGGTGCTTTGCAGGGCGGTATATTTATACAAGTGGTTGAGTACCACGCTGGCGATGGCGTCGCGTTTGATCTCGTAAACGATCCGCATGCCGTCGCGGTCCGATTCGTCGCGGATGTCGCTGATCCCCTCTAATTTCTTTTCGTTCACCAATTCAGCGGTCCGTGAAAGCATATCCGCTTTGTTGACGAGGTAAGGGATCTCTGTCACTATAATTCGTTCGCGCGCGTTTTCCAGGGCTTCAATTACAGCGCGGGCTCTGATGACTATGCGTCCGCGACCAGTGAGAAGGGCTTCCCGAACTCCCTCATAGCCATAAATAACACCCCCGGTCGGGAAATCAGGTGCTTTCACATAGTCTAATAATTCCTCGCAGCTGATTTCCGGATTCTGTACATAGGCCTGTAACCCATCTACCACCTCCCTTAGGTTGTGGGGCGCCATATTGGTGGCCATACCCACTGCAATTCCTGCAGCACCATTCACGAGCAGATTCGGGAATCGGGCTGGAAGTACGCGGGGTTCTTCTAATGAATCATCGAAATTGAATTGGAAATCGACAGTCTCCTTGTCGATATCCGCGAGCATTTCTTCAGCAGCGCGGGTGAGCCGGGCCTCTGTGTAGCGCATAGCAGCGGGTGAATCACCATCCACCGATCCGAAATTACCCTGTCCATCAACCAGAGTGTGCCGCATACTCCAGTCCTGCGCCATCCGCACCATGGTGTCATAAACAGAACTATCTCCGTGAGGATGGTATTTGCCGAGCACCTCGCCCACGATACGGGCTGACTTCTTATACGGCTTTCCAGCGTTCACACCCAATTCGTTCATCCCAAACAAAACCCGTCGGTGTACGGGTTTAAGGCCGTCTCGAACATCTGGCAACGCCCGTGACACAATCACAGACATCGAATAATCGATGTAGGCCGTTTTCATTTCCTGATCTATGTTGATCGGCACTATGCGCTCTTCCTGCGACATGAATTCTATTTTGACGTGACATTATTTTCACTTCTTTGGCATGCCCCGGGCCGCGGTTGGAATGAACGGCCGCAGGTTTTGGCTCAAAAAATGAATGGACGAAAATACCAAAATCGTGGCTTTTTTGGTAGTTTAATGGAAGAAAATCCGATAATAATGAATGGAACAGGATGAGATGCACCTTCATATCGAACTTTTTATGATTATCGCAAATAATTTATACAAAGCATCATATTTTGACACCAAAATAAAATACCTCATTCTTCGTTTCCGTACTGTTTTGCCTATGACCACGTCTTATTTTCTATTATTCCTGCAGGTGCCTGTTGCTACGCCCGATAGTTTGGCGGCAGCAGCCTCCAAATACGATTTGAATCTGCTCGCTTTGACCCTGAAGGGAGGGATTTTTATGATTCCCCTGTTCGTTTTGTCACTCGTGGCCGTCTACATCTTCGCTGAGCGCTATCAGGCCATCCGGAAGGTGCGGGTCGACAATCAGAGTTTTATGAATATGGTCCGCGATTTTATGTCGGGGGGCAATCTGAATGCAGCCCTAAGTCTTTGTCAACGCACCGACCATCCGCTGGCCAGAATGATTGGTAAGGGGGTACAGCGAGTGGGCCGTCCGCTCAAAGACATTGAAACCTCCATTGAAACGGTGGGAAAGCTCGAGGTGGCGCAGCTGGAGAAAAATCTGGGCACATTGGCCACCATTGCCTCAGTAGCTCCTATGATCGGATTTTTAGGAACGGTAACAGGAATGATCCGGGCTTTTTTTAATATGTCACAGGCTGGCAATAACATCAACCCTTCCATATTGGCCGGGGGTATTTACGAGGCGATGGTGACCACCGCTGCGGGCCTCATCATTGGGATTATGGCCTATATTGGTTACAATTATTTGGTTGCCATGATGGAGAAGGTGGTCAACCAGCTTGAAATCCGTTCCGTTGAATTTCTGGATCTGCTCCACGAACCCGATCAGGCATGAACCTGCAGTCAAAAAACCGGCGCAAGGCCGAGTTCAATATGTCGTCGATGACCGATCTGGTCTTCCTGCTTCTGATATTCTTTATGCTCACCTCCACCTTGGTGGCCCCAAACGCCCTCAAGATTCTCCTGCCCAAAAATACGGGACAAACACTCGCGTCTCAGAGTGTGACCGTGAGCATCGACCGGGAGCATAAGCTCTACTATGAGAGGCAAAAGGTAGATGTGGCAGGGCTGGAATCGGCCCTTGCACATCTTTCCGGTAGTCAGCCCGGCGCCACTCTGGTACTCAATGCCGATAAATCGGTGCCCATCGAAAAGGTGGTGACCATAATGGGATTGGCAAATCGCCTCAACCTCAAGATGATCCTGGCTACTGAACCAGCAGATTAGGTATGATAACGGGCGCAGATCGACTGGAACGCAACGAAAAAAACCGCAAGCAGAAGGGCATGCTGGTCAGCCTGGCGCTTCATGCGCTGTTCCTGCTCATTATGCTCGGCTTTACACTCGAGGCACCATTCCCCCCACCCCTCGAACAGGGCATAGCCATTCAGTTTGGCGGAGATCATGACAGCAACGGCAAAACCGATCAAAACGGAAGGGATCGGGAAGAATCTGCTCATAGTCGTTCTCAACCCTCAAGCCCAGAGCAAAGTGAACGCCATCAAACCACCACCAATGTGGTTACGCAGAATCTGGAAGAGGCCCCCTCTTTGCGCGATGGCCTTGCAGAGCAAAACAAACAGAAGAATGTTCCCAATGCAATCGATAAAAGGGGCCTGTATCGGGGAAGCCGCGCACCGGAAAAGGCCAGACAAAACAGTTCGTCGGGCCGCAGGGGCAGCCACGAAGGCAAACCACAGGGTGGACAGGAAGGAGACCCACGCAACAACGGCCTGATGGGTTTCCCGGATTTTTCCCTTCTGGGAAGAAGGCTGTTGTCGTTCGACAAACCCGAAGACCAGTCGCAGTTACGGGGCGTTGTTGTGTTGAATATTACTGTGAACCTGCAG
>VHAX01000027.1 GCA_016872215.1 Sphingomonadales bacterium
CTTTACTTCCTAATGGGTGATTACTTTTTTCCATTATCATCATGTATTTATACTACACAAATTTGCATTTTTCACTTCAAGATGTTCGGGCATAAATAGCAGGGACTTTCGTTTGATTGTTGATTTGTTTACGTCTTGTGTTTTTCATTAGCAACTGCAAGATTAAGTTTTATTAAGTTGCTGTCCAAATTTACCCTACAAGCTCAATTTCCATTGTCTTATTTTTCCAGCAGAAAATTATATGTTTTTAACGATTAATCGCATTTCTTTTATAGGCCGTTTGATTACGTTTAAATTCAACATATTCTTCAACTGAAAATGGAACCAATTCAATACCTGCTAGTTTATAGGCTGTTTCTTCGTTAACGAAAACACTTTTTTTTTGGTACTTTTTTAATCGGTCATTCTCTGACTTGAGTACTAAGTTAAATCGGCCAAATTTTTCCCAATACAATCTTAAAAGACCATCACCATTAGGAGTGAGTTCACTAAAATATTCTTTTTGAGAATACAACAGATGGCCTGCTACCTTTCTAGGAAACGCATGTTCTTCTACAAGTTTTGTATTCAAAGGGTCACGGATAACTGACTCATAAGCCTCCCTGCTAATAAAACCACTGTATAATTCTGTTGAGGATGGTAGATACCAAATACCTGCGCCTATAAGAGTCTCTATTAATCCTTTTTGGTGCTCGGTTAGGTTTCCTTCTGAGTAAAGCTTATGAGAAAGTAAAATAATTTGAGAAAGCACGCTGGCTTTCTCCTTTAGGATATTTTTATTCATTTCTACAATATCGTTGGTTTTTAATATTCATTTAATATTCCCAATTCTTCCACCCTTCCACAATCATCACCATAGCGAGGGTATCTAATTCGCAGTAGCGCAAAAGGGCATTTGCAATAAGAGTGCGCTGTTCCTGTGGCACCTCTGCAAATTGCAAATAGTTGTAGGCGGTTAGCGCTGCACCACCATCGCCTAGCTCGTCAAAATCTTTAATTAACTCATCCAAAGTATTTCGATCGTAATGATCAAAAACCTGGGGTAATGTCTTGTAAGGGTCGTCGTTATGGTGTGAGTCAATCCAGACGTGGTCATCAAAATTTAGACTTTTTATAGCCAGTTCTTTGCCGTACATTCCCGTTGTGCCATACTTTTTTCTGAGGAAAGCACTGTCTTTAATAATGGCCGGTAAAATTTGCTTCAACGAATTACTGCCTTTGGCGTATGGCGAATAGTAGTAGCTCAAAACCAAATCGTACAAATCCACCATATCACGTGGTCCGTATACATCCTTTCTGTTCTCTTTCCAACGCGTAATATTCCGGATAAAAGCAATTAAGTCAGCTTTATCTGCCGGTGCATCCGGATTGGTTTCCAGTTGTTTGGCAATTATATTCAGGTAGCTGTTTTCGTGGTTGTGATACCTGAAAATAGTTCCCTTATCGGTTTCGAGTTCGAGTTTAAGCGCACGGATAAATTCATAATTTGGATATACGCCTGGATCGGTTGCCAAAAATTGTCCTTTGTGCTCCACCTTTCCGTCTTGGTGCATCACATGGTGCGAAAACTGAAATGCAATGCCTTGGTATGGTTTTAAACCTTGATGGAAAGGCAGGGCCACCATGCTGGTTTCAAAATCAATAAAATGCAGGGGGTAGGACCATGATTTCATTGCATCAGCCAATCCTACCTTGTCAAAATAACTTGTTAAGTCGTTTTTGATAACCTTTTCTACCTGGATCATCCTTCTTTCCAAAGGTGTCAACCCTGCTTTGGGCTTTTGAGGAGCGCTGGTAGCTAAATATTCCTTTTTTGTATTTTCAAGCAAGTAAATGCCACGATCAATCAACTTTTGGGTTAAGGATTGGCTCCCGGCCTTGCCTCCCCATAATTCTGTAACCAATGGTTTGGCTAACCATTCATCGGTGTAGTGGGTATGGTTCTTCCAGCACTCATGAAATCCGCTTTTCAAGCTATTATCATCCGTTTTATTGATGTATTGACAAGTTTTACATTTTTTGCCGATGGCAGAATACTCCCGTTCATTGCGATAATAAATGTCTGATGCATAATTCACAAAGTCAACAAACGACATATTAGGAGCAATATCGGTAGGTACAGCAAAGAAATTCCACACTTTTTCAATTACTTCATCCAGGTTGATGTTTTTAAGAATCTGAGCTCCCAATTGGTTTCTGGCAAGCCCATTTGGAACTACAACCTTGTACCCACCATCGTCCTGTTTTATTATCTTAAAAAATTGGTTCAAACCATCGATGCTCGCCGCAGCGTCTTTATTGGCCATTGTTAAATGTGCTTTTATCGTGTAGTCACAACTAAACGCACAATGCGCCATTACATACTTTTGAAACGCTAAGTCATATACATAGGGTACCCATGTACTTTGGACTTTGTCTCCATTCATCGATAGGAACGTGTCTGTATCTTCGTTTTCATCACCTGCCGATTTTGCCTTCACCTCATATAAATGAAGTATACCATTTTCCTTTACTACAATATCAGCCCTTATAAACAGGTTTTTAAATTTAAAGGCAGCTTCAGCAATTACCACCCTGCCTGGTTGGTTTAATCGGTATATTGTTTCGGCAATTGCTTCCTCATAGTCTAGGGTAGTGATGGTAATGTTTTCAGCAACCGGATCATTAGCAAAGTAGTATTTGGCTAATTCTCCCACTTGAAAGCCCCCTTTGGCCAATGCTTCCAAAAACGGATCAGCCAGTTGGGTATTGGCATACTCCTCTTTCTTTTTGGTATAGTATAGTTTTGTGACACACTCCAGTGCCTCTTTAAATCTCGACTTGGTTAGATATCGGCTCATATTTTTCGATAGGGCATAAAATTCTTAGACTGCTCAAAATTAATGATGCTATTTCCGATTTTTGTTTCTAAATCAAATAGTCTTCCGTACAAATCCTGCAGCAGATTGTACGTCTGCAAAATCGCATTCAGCTGATTTGCATGCGGCAAATCGGAAGGGATTTTCAAAACGATAGACTCTAGATCTTTTAGTTTTAGAGCAGGGATGAGAACCGTAATAGATTTTTTGTTCTTTTGTTTAGTCATTTCTTCTTCAGAGGTCTCCCCTAAAACGGGTTCTTCAACTACTGTTGTCTCTTCCACAACAGGCTCCACCGCTTCTTTGAATTTATTTTTAGCCTCGTTGTATTCCTTCATGAGCAGGATTTGTAACGAGAAACGAACCAACGGCAAAGCGAGATCTCGAGAAATTTGATTTTCTAAGTCCTTTAGAATGGGTCTTGGCCTTAATAAGATGAACTGATGGCTTGGAACATAAGCGTACCAATCCTCTTCAGGTTTTACGGCTTGGGAGACTTTGGGAGCTCCCTTGGTGTTAATAATGATGTCATCATGACGAATTACATATTTATGATCAATCTCATTCCCACGATTAACGAGCACAAAATTCTCATCCGTTTGAGAGGATGATTTCTCCATTTTTTTGCGCAGGCTTGACTTTAGAAATTTAACGGTTCGACCTTCTCCATCTTTTAATGGGTTACTCTGTTCGGGAATTCCATAAATAATCTCGAACAAATCGGAAAGCCTCATTTCTTTGGAGAAACTGACCCATTCCCTCTTAATATCCAGATCCTTCTTTATTGTCTCGAACTGGGATAAAATACTTTCGACTCCTTTTAAGAGTGAATCCTCATTGGAAATCAACGACAAATCGAAACCAAGCTCGGTGTTGTTCGTTAAATATTCACTTGTTTCAGAATCAACCAAGTCGAATCCACTGAAGTTACTTTTTAAGAACTTTGGGGTTGAATATGGGCGCTGTAGTAATAATAGTAACATTTTTGAATGACTAAAGGTTGTATTTTACTTGAGATATAGTATTTTTGTGCTCATAAAAATATTTTTTTTCAATGCAAATATACAGAAAACTTAACTATTTGCGCCATCCCTTTCTTTTTCTTTAAATTTTAAAAACCACGATTCAGCATGAATAACCAACCAGAATGCCACCACATCTGCTTTTCGATCGAAAAGTCTGGCAGCGCGGCGACCCGTAGGCTTGAAGAGGCAGGCTACAAGGCTATGGCGCCTAATTTTTTGAGAACCGTAAACCGGTTGTACGAAACGGGAACAACCAAAGCCCAAAATCAGGCAGGTCCTGAAATCACCCTGATTCCCCTGTTTAACCCCAGTAAAGGAATAAGTGAAGATGACTTTCTGAAGAATGTCACCCAGGACATAAAAGAATCCTTGCTCAAACATGCTAAATCGCGAAAAATTGCGGTAAACTATTCACGCGATGGATTTCCAAATGAGACTTCCTTTAAGAGTGCAATCAACAGTCTCATATTCTATCTGCATCAAAAGGATGCTGACTTTGAACTCGTTTCTTATTGTGAGGAATAAACTTCTATACCCATGAACTGGCTGGAAAATTTAAGCATCGATGAAATCAGGATCGGAAAGTTTCCCATCCAAAATATGTTGGATTGTTCATTGTACTATCCATCGTGTGAATTTGATGGCGGTGTGATCAAGGATTGCAACACCGTAGGTCGAAATTTTGGCATTTCAAGTTTTGTTTATTGTGATTACGCCGTCGGCCAACGCGCTTTTAATCAAATGCAAGATACCTTTACAGGTTATCATGTTCTCCACAGTAGGGAAATTAGCCCAACAGAACTTACCCCCAATCGCTGGCAGCCTCAAATTCCACCAAATTTTAACCGCAGGGCTTACGAACATTGGAAAAATGAATGGAAGGCTTTTTGTAAATGGACTGTTTATGAGCGTGATCACCTACGAGGTCCTCAACATGGACCGGCAAGGTTTTCGTTGCTATACATAGGCGGAGAAGGGGTGGCAACCTACCAAGCTTTGTATTGGTCCAATAAAACAGCGCCCAAAGCACTCGCCATAATTCAACCGGGTACGGGATTTGGTTTGAATTGGACTGATTTCAGAGAAAAAGGCGCTCCTCTAAACTGGGTTGTCTGCAATAATCCTACCGGTCAACAGCCGGACATCGTATACTATGGTGGCATTGGAAAAAACTACGACAATTTTGACTGGGACGGATACCAACGATCAAGAGTCATCCACAATTATTACGGACCTAGAGGTGAGGTGGGTGTGTGGCAATCCCTATAAATTGCCCAGCGAGCACGGCCAATCAAAACACAAAGCCCTCAATCCATCAGTAACACGCCATAGGTATCGAGGTACCTCTATGGGCTCAACGTAACGATGGTAAGTGGTTCCGTTACGGTTTACCATACAGTCATCAAGGTCACAACAACCACGGCGCATAAGTTGCTTGGACTCAAGGTAGGGTACCGCCGTGGTGAAAAAACTCCTCTGGTCTTCATATAAATGGGTTTTTGAGTCCATTTGCTCCGGTAAGGAAAAAATAAACATGGTAAAAAAACATATTTTGCTCAAGTCTCTTGTTTTTTCACGCGAGTCATTTTATATTTGCCCCATGTTTAACCAATTCTATCTCCAACCACCTAATCGATGAAACAGACCTTATCCACACAACCCTCCAGCCCAGCAGGGCAGACGAACACCGGTATAATCGAGGCTTTGCCCGTAATTGCCTACCTGAGCCCTGATCCATTGGATGATGATTCGTATATCGAAGAAGATTGGATTTCTTGGATTCCAGGCTATCTGAACTCCGAAGAGTATGGCGTTTCCTACCTGCACCCACACAACATCGATTTAGCCCGGCGAATTGAATCCTTCACAGAAGAACAATTTCAAAAAGCCTTCAAGAGACTTAAATCGCTATGGCATGACAAGTATGTCAAGCAAATGACCGTGGGCATCGACTATTCAGGTATGCTTGGCTCAGATGGAACCGCAAGCTTTGATTATGTTAGGAGCGAACCCGAGTGCGGACATTACTCATTTGCTGTCCATAGACGGCTTCTTTACAGATATGCCAACCAAATTATTCAATCCGAACAAGCTGCCTCTGACAACTTGGGCATTTGGGAGCACGAGATCATTCACGCTTTGGATTACAGGCAAATTTTAATTGCTTCAGCTTTTAGGGATTCAAAAAACCCGCTCAATGGCCTAACCTACTATACTCTTAGGTATCGAGAAGAGGGAATCGCTAATCTATTGGCTCTATTGGATGGGGATATCGATGGAGTTCATTCGATCCATGAAGCCAAAGCTCTTTTTACAAAAAACTGCGAAAGGGTTGGCAAGGAACTGCTTGCCCTAGAGGAAACCAGCGACAATGACCGTGGCAAAATTTTCGAAGGCCATGACTTTTATGAAGCCGGGCCTTGGTTGATATTGGACATGCTGTCGGATTATTATTCGGTAGTGCATGAAATCGACATGGCTTCCATCGAAAAGCGAATCCAAAACAAGGAGACTTTCTCAGAAAGCGAAAAACTTGGCATCCTTTCCGCCGCTTTGAAGTTTATCAGCACATCGTGGTTCTTAAGCAGCATCGACGCTTATCTATATACCGAAGGCCAAAACCATAATTGACCCATAGAAAAATTGCCCAGATTATCAACCCTGCCATATACAAAGAACCCTGCTACGTACAAAAAGAAATACTATAAACCATCTGATTTATGAATCCGTCCAACCCTCCCCTTCGATTTTTTTGTGACAATCGGCTCAAAACTCACTATGAAAATCATGCGGAAGATTTACCATCGACCGTTGCCATGAGTTGGTGTTTGCATGCCACAGCGATTGATCGAATTTTTGAACGAGAACATATGGCTGAGTTTTTATTTCGACTCGCCTTTGTTTTGGATAGTAAACGAATATTTGATAATCTCATCGTGAACGGCTATCTATTTGATTATTCGTACAAAGGTGAACGTTACCAATTTTCAATTGAGGATTTAGAAGACCATATTGGCTTTCAAAGAAATAATTCATGTCTTCACCCGACGACTCGTGAGCAGTTTTTCACGAAATCAATCAACTTTATTTCCATTCTATCTCTTGGGTATGCTATGAATGGTTTCTTTCTTTTGGAACATCCTCAAAAAATCGGTAATGACATCATCGCAAATTTTGATCAAACAAAAATATTAGACCAACTACCTTCAAACGACCAAATCTTTGAACATAAGGCAGCACTTTTTGTAGCAGAGGTCATGAAGGATATTGATTTTGGGGTATTCAATAAAGAAAACAAAGACATGCAGACTAAACTTCTTGAATTTGAAGAGCGTCGTAAATTGGTGGTAGTTGGTGTTGCGCAGAAACGAAGTGTCGTTGATCATGAGCGCCGGATAGCCAAAAGTCCAGTAGTTGCGGTGGTCTGACAGTCCGGCCAATCCGCTTGCACCGGGGAAACTCACCACCTGTACATCCAGCGGCGCGGAAGCGGGGGAGGAGGCGAACTTCATCAACTGCCACACCCGCTCATTGAAGGCCCGGTGCTCCTGAATGCCCACCACAATGATGAAATTGGCCGTGTGGGGGTAGAGCGCCTCCAATTCGGGCGATGGGTAGGGTTGAGAATGGGGCAAGTCTGAAAAATAGCCGATCATCTCATAGCAGATCATGCCGATGACATCGGCCTTTTGGGCATGCAGCGATTGCGCGTGGATGTAGCTCCCCATAAGATTGGTCGCAAAATAGGGTGGCTCCTCGAGGCAATAGGCCACCAACTCGATGGCGTAGTCGGTCTCAGGCTTCCGCTCGGCAATCAATCGTGCCGTTTCCAGGAGGCCCGCCACAGCACTCGCGTTGTCGTCGGCCCCAGGCTAATCGCCACACACATCGTAGTGGGCCCCCACCACCAAGCGGCGTTGGCAATCGCCCCGTCAGGTGGCAACCACATTCGTGTACTCTTGACCACCCGCCATCCACTTCTGCTCGGATAACACGAAGCCCGGGAGGTCCAATGCCCCACGAATGTAGCTGACAACCCGCGACAAACTATCCAGATTGAGGTGGTTGCGGAAGGGCCTGATGTCGGTGAGAAACTGCACATCGGCATAGAGACGGTCTTTTTGTGCGGGCATGGGGGATGGGGGGTGGGGGGTGTGTCGGGTACGGTTTCTCAACAAAAAACAGTGCGTTCAAAAGCCATTGAATTAACGAAGATAGAGGTCTTGCGAATAAAACAACCTCATATATTCGTCACTTGTTATATTAATCCATGCCTCTTTTCATTGATTTTATTCTTGCTGTTGGCTTGATCTTGGCCGTTATAGGACTTTTTCTTGTCCCCTATCTACACTATTTAGAACAACTCAAAAAAGACCGAGAGCTATTATTAACGGTTACTAACCTGCATCGAGGTACTGATTCGGAAAGAAAGCTTGTACTCAGATTGCTTAAATTGGGTATTCCTGCTAAGACCATTTTCCACGATCTGTATCTTGAAACCTCATACAAACGTTTCGCTCAAATTGACCTGGTTGTGCCCACTAAAGTGGGGATTATTGTGTTTGAAGTCAAAGAATACAGCGGTTGGATTTTTGGATCGGGACATCAAAAAGAATGGACACAGATCTTGGCATTTGGAAAACAAAAATTTAGACTTTACAATCCAGTTATACAAAACAAAAAGCACATAGAACGGCTAAGATTGAAACTTCCGCAATTTGCAAACGTCCCTTTCTTCTCCGTTGTCGTTTTTTATGGATCCTGTGAATTCAAGAATGTCACCCAAATTCCTCAGGATGTATTCTTAATAAAAGCCTGGGATGTTGCCTCAATTCTCGATCAAATTCTAACCGGAAATCCGCTGGCTCACTATGAAAATAAATGGGAAATAGTTCAGCTACTTGCTCAAGCAACCTCAAATGGCGACAATTTAGATGTTCGATGGCAGCACATACAAAATCTGCGCGCGATTGAGCCAGTAGATAATCAACGCAATGTTTCAAATGAATATATTGTACCCTTTCCCAGCATATGGAGACTCAAACCAAAATTTTGGCGATTTTGAATGTAGCTAAAAATGGGGAAGGCTTCACATGGGGCAACTCGTTTGCAGCGGCCTACGGTGCGTAAAAATGCTATTTTTGCGTCGTGATTGTCAAAACCGACATCAGAGCCCTGAGTCTCGAGCAGATCAGCAGTCGTTTGACCGACTTGGGTGAGCCCCGCTTTCGTGCCCGTCAGGTTCACGACTGGCTTTGGCAAAAGGGGGTCCACGACTTCGCGCGGATGTCGAACCTGCCTCTGTCGTTGCGCCAGAAGCTCGATGAGCATTTTGCGGTGAACAACGGTCGCATTGCCCGCGAACAGCACAGCGTCGACGGCACCATCAAGAATGCGGTGGCCCTACACGACGGCAAGGTGGTGGAATCGGTGCTCATTCCGACCGATACCCGCATAACGGCTTGCGTATCGAGCCAGGTTGGGTGTAGTCTCGACTGCAGTTTCTGCGCCACGGCACGCTTGTCGCGCGTGCGCAACCTCAATGCCGATGAGATCTTCGATCAGGTGGTGACCATCCGCGAGCAGGCCCGGGTGCATTTTGGACGACCCCTCACCCACATTGTGTTTATGGGTATGGGTGAACCGCTTCTCAATTACCCTCAGGTGATGGGGGCCATAGACCGGATTACGGCCGCCGATGGATTGGCCATGGCGCCGTGGCGCATCACCCTGAGTACGGCCGGCATCCCCAAGATGATCCGCAAGCTTGCCGACGACCGCAAGCGCATCCGTCTGGCGGTTTCCCTTCATTCGGCCATTCCCGAAAAACGCACCCGCCTCATGTCGGTTAATGCTGCTTGTCCACTCCCCGAACTGCAATCGGCACTCCAGTATTGGTACCGCCAAACGGGGAGCAAGGTGACCTTCGAATATGTGGTGTGGGCGGGGGTCAATGATACGGATGATGACATTCGCGCGCTGCTTGCTTTCACAGCCCGTATTCCTAGTAAGGTGAACCTCATCCAATACAACGCCATCGACAAAGGTGCCTACCAACAGGCGGGGGTCGACGCGGTTGAGGCCTACCGCATTCGGCTGCTCAACGCAGGCGTGGCCGTGAGCATCCGCCGATCGCGTGGGAGCGACATTGATGCGGCTTGTGGACAACTCGCCGGTAGCTTATCGGGGGAGATTGAGGCAACGGGTGGTCAACCAGCTGGGGAGGTTGCTGAGACGGGTGGACAAATAGTTGGGGCGGTCGAGACCAATTCATCTTTAAAGCTGAAGGCATTATGATCGTTCGACTCAGGGGGACTGTCCTCGCCGCAAATCCGAGTCAGCTCGTGGTGGACGTGAATGGCGTGGGCTACGAGGTACACATTTCCCTCAATACGTATAGTTTGTTGTCGGGTGCCACCGAGGTGAACCTCCACACCTGGCTCAGCATACGGGAGGACGAGCATCAGCTGTTTGGCTTTGCCCGCATGGAGGAAAAATCGCTCTTTCTGCTGCTCATCGGCGTGCAGGGCATTGGTCCAAACACCGCCCGCACCATACTGAGTTATTGCACGCCCGCCGAGTTGCGCCATGCCATTCGCAGTGGCGATGAGGCCGCCATGCGGCGCATTAAGGGTGTGGGACCCAAAACCGCCCAGCGTATGCTACTCGAACTGCGTGAGAAAATTGCACGCGAGGGGAGTGAGGGGTGGCGTGAGTCGGGCAACGCAGTTGCTGGCAGCGGCGGGGCAACGAGTAAGGAATGGGATGGGGGTGCCAGCCATGGTGTGGATGGCGCATTGGGCGATGACGCCCAGGCGGCCTCTGGTACACAAGGAGGTTCTGGGGGATTTGGAGGCTCGGGCGGTCCTAAGGGTGCTGGTGAATCGGGTGAATCAACTGGAACAAGCGGATCTGGGGTACAGGGGGGAACTGCTGGGGTCAACTCTGGTGGCCATACCGATGCCAATTATCCAGGAAATCCGTGGTTTCAGCACAATAAAAGTGAAGAAGAAGCGCTATTGGCGCTTGTTGCGTTGGGTTTTCCCAAAAATCATATGGAAAAAATAGTCTCGCGATTGGTTCAACAGCATGCCGCGGGCGGGTCGCCCCCCATGCGTGCCGATGAACTCGTGAAACTCGTCCTAAGATCGGTCTGAGCGTGTTGCATTCCCCCGTTTCATCCGCGGCATCCACACCACGGCCTTTGTTCAGTGGCCAACTGGCTGTGAGCAAGGCGGGTTCAATCGACATAGGTCGTTGCCCTATAGGCCAGTCACCTGCTAGCCAGAACGTTTCAATCGACATAGCTCGTTGCCTTTCAGAAAAAACGACGATCGACGCCAGAACACCATGGAGTAACCGGCAAACGAAGGTCAAAAACTATAAATCATCGTTACAAAGTTCAAAAAGGTTTGGTAGCAAAGCAAGGATGGCTGATTGTCACGCGCCTCAAGACAGCAATGGGAGTCACGGGATGCGAAAGTCGCGGGGGCCTCGCGTTTGGGGTCGCCTCATCCCCCTTTTGATCTGCCTGGCGACGCAGTGGCTCGTGCCTTCAGAAGTCTTTTCACAGCGGCAGGGCGGCGGCGGCAGCGGAACCTCCACATCAGGGGGATCCGGCGGCGCATCAGGAAGTGGTGGGGGCAATGACGATACCACCCAGCTGCCCTACCCAAGTCGCGACACCCGCAACCCGCTCGACCGCTACCGAACGCCCCTTCACCTGCAACGTCCGGGAAGCTACAGCGTGACCTTCGACCCCGTGAGCGGCCGCTACCTCGTGCGCGAGCGCATCGGCAACCTGCTCGTGGGGGAGGCCCGGAGCCTCAGCTTCCAGGAGTACCGCGATTGGGAACGGAGGCGCAGCGTGCGCCAATATTGGCGAGAGCGTACCACTGGCCAGAGTACGGGCAGCCTCGGACGCGGCGGCTTGATGCCCAAGCTCATCACACCCCCCAAAATCCTCGACAAACTCTTTGGTGGCGGCGCTATTGACATTCGTCCACAAGGCTCCGCCGAATTGCGTCTGGCGGGCAACATGAACTACATCGACAACCCCAACCTCACAATGCAGCAGCGTCGGATCGGCAACTTCGATTTCGACATGAACCTGCAAATGACCGTGGTGGGGTCGATTGGTGATAAACTACGGTTCAACGGCAACCAGAACACTCAGGCATTGTTCAACTTCGAAAACCAGATGAAGCTGAACTACACCGGGGAGGAAGACGAGATCGTGAAGAAACTCGAGCTCGGGAACGTGAACCTGCCCCTGCGCAGCGCCCTCATTCAGGGCAGCCAGAGCTTGTTCGGCATCAAAAGTGAGATGCAATTTGGCCGAATGACCGTCACCACTGTGTTGTCGCAGCAGCGCGGACAAAACCAAAGTGTGGCCGTCCAAGGCGGGGCGCAGACCACACGATTCGACATCACGGCCGACCAATACGACATGAACCGGCACTTTTTCTTGTCGAACTACTTCCGCAGCCAGTACAACCAGGCCATGTCGACCCTGCCCGTCATCCGGTCGAACATCATCGTTACCCGCACCGAGGTGTGGGTCACCAACCGCAACCAGATCAACGCCGACGTGCGCGATGTGGTCGGATTCATGGACCTGGCCGAAAATACGCCCCACAACCCCGCCATCACCAGCAATTTTATTGGTCCATACCCCGGAAACGGCGCCAACAACCTCTACGAGCAACTCATTGCCCCCATCAATGCGGGAGCGCGCCAAGCAGCGGATGTGCTCGACGTACTCGAGAACAACCCGCCCTTCGACAGCCTGCGCAATGCTGCCGACTACGAGATCATCTTCGCGCGAAAGCTCGACCCCACCCAATACACCTTCCACCCACTGCTCGGCTATATTTCGTTGAATAGTCCACTCAACAACGACGAGGTGCTCGCTGTGGCCTACGAATATACCGTGAACGGCGAACTCTTCCGTGTGGGTGAATTCTCGCAAGAAGTGCCCTCCACGCAGGAAAACCCCACTGTGCTCTTCCTCAAGCTCCTGAAAGGCACCAACCTGCGCACCGACCTGCCCCTGTGGGACCTCATGATGAAAAACATCTATTCGCTCAACGCATTCCAGTTGAGTCAGAAAGACTTCATCCTCAACATCGTGTACAATGACGTGCTCACCGGCAACAAGAACTTCCTCCCTGAGGGCAGCCTGGCAGGTCAACAACTTATACAGGCCCTGGGCATGGATCGGCTCAACACCCAACAAGAGCCACAGCCCGACGGCATATTCGATTTTGTGCCCGGCATTACGGTCGACGTTGCACGCGGCAGGGTCATTTTCCCCAAGATTGAACCCTTCGGGGATGATCTGAGGGCGGCATTCGACGCTGCGGGCCCTACCCCCCCGGCTATCAAAGACAAGTATATATTTCGTCAACTCTACGACAGCACCCGGGCCTGGGCGCAGCAATTCCCCGAGCTGAACCGCTATCGTTTAATTGGTCAGTACCAATCCGCTTCCGGCTCAGAAATCAGCCTGGGTGCCATGAACATCCCCCAGGGGTCGGTGACCGTCACTGCTGGTAGTCGGCAGTTGGTTGAGGGTCAGGATTTTACGGTCGACTACACCCTCGGGCGGGTACGGATCATCAACGCGGGACTCCTGAGTTCGGGCGAGCAAATCCGGGTGAATTTCGAAAACAACCCCTTGTTCCAGGCCACCGCGCGAACCCTCAGCGCCACGCGATTCGACTACCGCCTCAACCGCAACGTGAACCTCGGCGGCATCTGGATGCACCTCAATGAGCGGCCCATCACCCCAAAAATCAACCAGGGGGAGGAACCCATCCGCAACAATGTCATCGGATTGGACGTGGCCGGACAAACCGAGAGCAAGCTGGTGACCCGGCTTGTAGACCTGCTACCCGTCATCCGTACTAAAGAAGTGTCGAACATACAGTTCAGCGGCGAATACGCCCGCCTGATGCCGGGAAACGCCCGCGCCATCGGGGAGAGCGGGGTATCCTATATCGACGACTTCGAGGCGGCTGAGTTCAACTACGACCTCAAGAGCTTCTCGAACTGGCAGCTCTCGAGCACGCCCAGCCGATTCCCGGAGTCGACCCGCCGCAACGACCTTAGCTATGGCTTTAACAGGGCACGGTTGAACTGGTACAACATCGACCCGCTGTTCTTCCGCAACTCGCCCATCACACCCGAGCATCTGCGCGACGACCTCAATGCAAAATCGAACCACTACATGCGCGAGGTGCTCGAACAAGAGGTGTTTCCCAACAAGCAACTGGCCAACAACCAACCCCTCACCATCCCCACCTTCGATTTGTCCTACTACCCGCGGCAAAAAGGACCCTACAACTACGACATAGAGCCCACCAGTGTGTCGGCCGGCATGAATCTGCTGGGCGAACTCAACAACCCACGCTCACGCTGGGGCGGCATTCAGCGGAAAATAGAGACCAACGACTTCGAAGCAGCAAACATCGAATTCATCGAATTCTGGTTGCTCGACCCCTTCATCTACCAGCCCAACCATAACGGAGGGGAAATGTACATCAACCTGGGCACCGTATCGGAGGATGTGCTGCGCGACGGCCGCCGGGCGTTTGAAAATGGACTCCCCCGGGCCGATGGCAGCGGGCTCACTGACACCACCGCATGGGGAATCGTGCCGCGCCTGATCCCTCTGGTGAATGCCTTCGACAACAACCCCGCGTCGAGGGGATCGCAGGACGTGGGCCTCGACGGCCTCTCAGACGAGGCGGAACGCGCATTTTTCGGGGATTACGTGGCGCGGGTGGGTCAAACCTTTGGCACTTCATCACCCGCCTACAGCAAAGCCTTCGACGATGCATCGGGCGACAACTACCACCACTACCGGGGTAGCGACTACGACAGCCGTCAACTTTCCGTGTTGCAGCGCTACCAGCAGTTCAACGGCCTCGAGGGCAATTCCCCCACCGACCAGCAGTCACCCGAGCCCTACCCCACATCGGCCACAAACCTCCCCAACACCGAAGACATCAACCTCGACAACACCCTCACCCAGTCGGAGGACTACTTTGAATACAGAATCAGCCTGCGACCGAGTGATATGGAAATCGGACGCAACTACATCAGCGACATCTACGAAGCCAATGTGCAGCTGCGCAACCGCACCACGGCGCGTGTAAAGTGGTACCAGTTTCGGGTGCCTGTGCAAACCCCGGACCGGAGGGTGGGGAATGTGCTCGACTTTAAGTCAATCCGCTTCATGCGCATGTACCTCAACGGCTTCGAGGATAGTATTGTATGCCGCATGGCCACCCTGCAGATGGTACGCACCGACTGGCGTCGTTTCCTCGGCGCCCTACAATCGCCTGGCGAATTCACCCCAATCGATGAGGACGGCACCCTGTTCTTGTTGTCGACCATCAACATCGAAGAGAACGGCAACCGCGAGCCCATTCCCTATGTGGTGCCGCCTGGCATTGAGCGGGTGCGCAATGTGTTCACCACCAACTTCCAGCAACTCAACGAGCAGGCCATTCAATTGCGTTACTGTGGACTCAAGGACGGTCAGGCAAGGGCCGCCTTCAAAAACACCCGATTCGACATCCGCGCCTACAAGCGGCTTGAGTTGTTTATCCACGCCGAGGGTGCCGAGTTGAACGACGGGGATGTGAACGCTTTTATCCGTTTGGGCAACGACTACACACAGAACTACTACGAATACGAGCAGCCTTTGTCAGTTACCCCCTACGGCACCAACAATCCGGAAGCGATTTGGCCCAAGGCCAACAACTTCGACATTGCATTTGCCGAGTTGAATGATGTGAAATTGATGCGCAACCGATCGGACTGGCCCTTCAACGTGCCCTATACCGTCACCACCGCACGCGGTCACCGCATCACAGTACTCGGTAACCCCAACCTCAGTAACGTGCAAACGATCATGCTCGGGGTGCGCAACCCAGTGGCGGGTAGCGGGGGTACAGACGACGGACGCCCCCGATGCGGCGAGGTGTGGTTTAATGAGCTGCGCCTCACCGAATTCGACCAGCGCGACGGATGGGGTGCCACCGGCATGGTGAACATGCGCCTGGCCGACCTCGGATCGCTGAACATGACGGGTCTCCATAAGAGCATCGGCCTGGGTTCGGTCGACAGCAAGGTGGCCGACCGATCGCGCGATGCGGTGACCCAATATGACATCGCCACGAACATGGACTTGGGGAAGTTCTTCCCTCAAAAAATTGGCATGCGCATACCGATGTATTTTGGTTTTGGTGAAATTTATTCGAGACCGGAATTCAACCCCATCGACGGCGATATCCTGATGACCAATCTGCTGGCCGACATCAGCGACGACCGCACACGCGATTCCACCGTTCGATCGGCCGAAACCTACACCTTGCGTCGGTCCCTGAATTTCACCAATGTACAGAAGGTTCGGCAGGCTGGTACAGGTATGGCCAAACCCTGGGATCCATCGAATTTTACGGGTTCCTTTGCCTATTCGGAGCAGTACAACCGCACCCCTTTCATTGCCCTCAATTCTACCAGGACCTACCGGGGCAGCCTGGCCTACAACTTCATGGCGCAACCCAAAAATGTTCAACCCTTCTCCAAAATTGGCTTATTTAAGTCGAATTTCTTCTCTCTATTGCGCGATTTCAACTTCTATTATCTTCCACAGACCTTCAATGTGCGGGCCGACATTGACCGCCTTTATCAGGTGACCCAGTTGCGCAACAATGCGGAGGGGGGTATACCGATTCCGGCCACCTACAACAAGAATTTCACCTTCAACCGATTCTACAATTCACGTTTTGACCTCACCCGCTCATTGCGCACGGAATTCGACGCCAGCATGATCACACGCGTCGACGAGCCATTTGGTCCACTCGACACCGAGGAAAAACGCGATACGGTGCGCCAGAACTTCCGCAACCTTGGTCGCCCCACACGCTACAACCAGAGCTTGAACTTCAACTACCAGGTGCCCATCAACAAGCTGCCCCTGCTCGATTTCCTGAACACCTCCTACCAGTACCAAACCACTTATGAGTGGACGGCCGCGCCCCTCGCCGCCGACAGTCTGGGGGCCACCATCCAAAACTCGCGGGCTCAGCGGGTGAATATGAACCTCAACATGAACTCGCTTTATTTTAAGTGGAAGTTGTTGAAGAAAATAGCACAAGACGCGCCCCTGCGCGATAAGCCCCCTGCAGAGAGTAAGACCGATTCCGCCTCCAAATCACCCAAATCGCTGCAGAAGAAGGATCAGTTTGGCGACGAAACGAGCGAAAAGGAGCAGGTTAAATCGGGTGATAAGGGCCGGAAAGAACCCGAAAAGCCCGATTACAGCTTCAATATACCCCGTCAACTTGTAAAAATGATGCTATCTTTGAAAACAGCGTCGTTGAACCTCAGTCTCAACGAAGGCACGGTGATTCCGGGCTTCAACCAAACCCCCCAGTACCTCGGTAACAATTTCGACGTGGATGCGCCGGGGTTACCCTTCGTATTCGGTGATCAGAGAGACCTGCGGCCCACCATCATAACACGCCGCTGGCTAGCCACCGACACCAACCTCAACGCGCTTTATGTGAACACGCGCAACCTGAACCTGCAGGGTCAGGCCACTCTGGAGCCGTTCAAGGACTTCCGCATTCAGGTGAACCTCACCAAAATGCAGAACTACCGCTTCCAACAAAACTTCAGGGCCGACGCCTTCGGCGATATCGTACAGTTGAACTCGCTGGAATCGGGCGACTACTCCATTTCGGTGCTCACCTGGAAAACGATGTTCGACCGCCTTGAAATGGATCCTAACAAACCCGGATACCTACAGTCTGATGTGTTTAAGCAATTTGAGGCCAATCGTCTTGCTGTTGCCGAGCGACTCGCCTCCCTAAACCCCAATTCGGTGGGTCGCGGCTCGGTCGATAGCTTGTTCCCCGACGGCTACAGCCGCCGCTCGCTCGATGTCATAGTACCTGCCTTCTACGCAGCCTACACGGGTGGAATTCCCAACCGGGCCGATTTAGGCTATTTTCCACGCATTCCCATGCCCAACTGGCGGCTCACCTACAATGGACTGGTACAGAAACCCTGGGCCAAGAAGATTTTCCAGGTCTTTACCCTCAACCATAGCTACCGTTCAGTGTATTCGGTGAGCAATTTCACCACCAACCTCATCTACCGTGAGCGCGATGGTGGCGCATTTGCCCGCGACACGGTCATCACGCGCGATTTCTACCCCAAATACCAGGTGGCGCAGATCACCATTTCGGAGCAGCTGGCTCCATTGATCGGCGTGGATGCCACGCTCATCAACAACATCAGCTTTAGGGTGGAGTACAAGCAAACCCGTACACTCACCCTCACCCTCATCAACGCCCGCCTGAATGAGGCTCGCAATACTGAATTTACACTGGGTGCGGGCTACAGAATTACACGCGCGCAGCTGCCGTTCCTGATCAACGACAAGCAACTAGCCACGCGCAACGACCTCAACATTCGAATGGACATCAACATCCGCAACAACACGAATCTGCTGCGCGACCTCGATGGTTCCGAGCCTCAGCCTTCGGGGGGCGGACGAAATGTGTCGGTGAAGCCGAGCGTCGATTACATCCTCAACGATCGGATCAACATCCGCTTGTTCTATGATTATCTTTTGAATACCCCATTCATTTCTACTACCTTCGCCAACCGGCAAACCAGTGGTGGACTTCTCATCCGCTTTACCATCGCCAATTAGGGGGATTAGACTCATTTGCTTTACCACTGCCAATCAGGCGAATTTGACTCCTCCGCCAATTTTCGTATCTTTACAATTCTCTTTTTGTGGCCAATCGTCCTGTATTGCTCACGTGCAGCACGACAACCATAACCCCTCGGGATGTAGCGCAGCCCGGTAGCGCGCTTCGTTCGGGACGAAGAGGCCGCTGGTTCGAACCCAGTCATCCCGACCCTTTTTTTACTTTTGTAGATCGTCAGCATAAAGTGGACATAATTCTGCCACTGACATTTCTGCTCGTAAAGCTTCCATAACAATTTAGATTTTCTGTTCGGAACTAAAGATTCTTCGTGTATTTCTACGAATGTCTTTGATGAAATTTTCTGCTGTTTTTTTCTTAGGTGTTTTCATACTATTTCAAAGTTAATAATTTTAGAAAACACTCTCTTAGTTTTGTTTAACACTTGTCCTAATAAACTTGACGACGTACATCGCTGGGGGGATATTTAGGTGGTCGGGCAGCACGTCATAGCCACCGGGAATCGGTGACCATTGGGGTTGGACTAAACGCACGGGGAATCATGGAGATCGTGATCGCCAACACGGCCTATGTGGGTGGGCTCATTTCCCTGGAGGTGTTTTTCATTCTCCTTGTGATGAGTTTACTCGCAACCCTCACCACCCCACTCTTTCTGAAACGTGCCTTCCGCTACATGGACGATCCCCGCTCGCGGCGGATTTGTTCCCAGGCCTGATTGAGCTGCTGGAATTTCTCTTTGGCAGCCTGCTGTGCTTCCGGCCCCAGATGGGATACTTTGTCGGGGTGGTGCCTGGTGGCCATGCGCCTGTAGGCCTTTTTGAGTTCTTCTTCGCTGGCTGTGGGCGAAACTTCCAGCACGCTATAGGCATCCTCCGTGGTTCGTCCAAAAAGAGCTCTTATGGAGTCGAAATCGGCCTGAGGAATACGCAATAAGCGTGCGAGTTCTTTGAGACAATTTAACTCGGCTGCCCCAAGCGTGCCGTCGGCCAGGGCAATGCCGAAGAGTAAATGCAACAATTCGCGCCGCCCTGCAATGTTCATGTTGTCGGCTATTTGTCTACACACCCCCCGCGGGTCGATGTCTTTGTTGATGACCTCGCGCAGCATAAGGGTGAGTTGACGGGCTTTTTCGAGTCCGAAACTCTTTTTGAGCACATCTTTCACATAATCGAGCTCGGATTTGAGGATCTTGCCGTCGGCCTTCATCACCACTGCCGTGAGTACCAGCAAGGCGAGGCCAAAATCGCCCACCCCCTCGGATGTCATTCGGGCCGAATCGGTAGGCCCCCGACCAAATTGTGATTCCACGGCCCCGGAGCGGTCATCGAGTACCGACCCAATGGCAAATCCAATCAGAGCACCGATGGGACCCCCCATGGCCCATCCTAGTCCACCCCCCAACCAGCGTGCAAATGCTGCGGTCATATTTTGTTTGTTGTGTTTCTGGCCACGAAAATACGGCGTGGACGGCCCGAACCCACCAAGTCCTATTTTTGTGATATGGCGAATACTTTGGATCTTCCGTGCAAGCGCTCGTTTTTACCGGTCGACTGGCATTTGCATCGTTGGGAAGACGCTGCTGTTTGGTATAAACAACTGGAGGAACGCGATTTAAGCAGGACGGACTCGTTCGAGGCATTCTTACGCGACCGTTCAGCGTTGGAGTCGGCCCTCGACGAGGATCTGGCCTGGCGCTACATACGAATGACCTGCAACACGGAGGACGAACAGCTGAGGGCCGAATATGAGTTTTTCATTGGCTCGATATACCCCGAAATGGCTCCGTGGACCGATCGGCTGAACCGCAAAATGCTGGCGGCTGTGCCCGACGGATACGCATCGGATCCCGCCCTCGCCCTATGGGTGCGGCGGGTAGAAGCCGAAATTCGGTTGTATCGCTATGAAAACATCTCCCTGATCACGGAACTCAAACAACTCGAAAGCCGGTATGGGGCCATTGCGGGGGCCATGTCGGTGCAGTTCGATGGGCAGGAACTCACCATACCACAAGCGGGGGTTTTGTTGAAATCGCCCGACCGCACGGTTCGGGAGCAGGTGTGGCACCTGATGGCCGAACGAAGAGGACAGGACGCGGAGGTACTCGATGAACTGATGGACCGTTTGGTTGACCTCCGCCACCGAATAGCACTAGGAGCGGGTTTCGATTCCTACATCCCCTACCGATTTCTGGAATTGGGGCGCTTTGATTACGACAGCACGGACTGCCTGGCCTTTCACGAAGCGATCCGAACCATGGTGCTTCCGGTTTGTGACCGATTCCATGCAGATCGTGCGGGCCGGCTCGATTTAGACCGCCTGAGGCCGTGGGATACCCGCGCCGAACCGGCCGACTGCCTGGCCCTGACACCTTTCAGCAGCGAGGAGCAGTTGGTGGAGCGCAGTATTCGTGCCTTTGGTGCCATCGATCCGTATTTCGGCGATTGCCTCCATACGATGCGGGAGATGGGTCACTTCGACCTCTACAGCCGGAAGGGCAAGGCACCCGGGGGATATAACTACCCACTGATGGAAACGGGTGCGCCTTTTATTTTCATGAATGCGGCGGGCACGATTGAGGATTTGGAAACCATGATGCACGAAGGTGGACATGCCGTGCATTCCTTTCTGACTTGTGGACTGCCGCTGGGCGCCTATCGTCAACTTCCCTCCGAAACGGCAGAATTGGCCTCCATGAGCATGGAATTACTTGCCATGGAGCAGTATTCGGTGTTTTTTGATAGAGCCGACGAAGTACGCCGGGCACGCTACGAACAACTGCAGCGGTCTTTGTCGGTTCTGCCTTGGATTGCAGCAATTGACATGTTCCAACACTGGTTGTATGCTAATCCGGGGCATACACGGGTCGAAAGGACGGCTCAGTGGGTGGACATAGCCGCACGTTTTGGTGGGAATGGCGTTGATTGGTCACAACTCGATTCACAGTTGGGTCGACAATGGCAATCGCAATTACACCTGTTCGAGGTGCCCTTCTACTATATCGAATATGGTTTCGCCCAGCTTGGTGCACTTGCCGTGTGGAAGCGCAGACAGGAGCTGGGGGCGGATGCGCTAGCTGACTACCGAGCCGCTTTGGCGCTGGGACAAACGCGATCGGTTCGGGAGGTGTATGCCCGGGCGGGGGTTGTGTTTGGAGCCGAGCCCGAGGGCATCCGCTCGCTCTTGCGCTTTGTGGAGGGCTATCTTGAAGACTTGGGGTATTTATAGCCGCCCCTATTCCTTTCAGGAATTCGCAGCAGAACAGCCGATGGAAGGTACTTTACCATTGATTATGTTAACCCCCTTCCGATTCACGGGGCATCAGAGCCTATAGGCTTCAGAACGGGCCTGAGCTGCGCTGTAGCCCCGACTCAGGAGAAAACGCATAAGCCGAATTCTCCGTTCCTGTTCAGGATGCCGGGCCAAACGCTCCCATTTGCGTTCCGCTACCCGACGCAGCGTGTGCAGGTATTCCTCATCGCCCAAATCGGCAAGCGCCTCCTCAATATCCTCCATAGATAGTCCCAGTCGCAGGAGTCCCGCACTGATTTTCGCTTGTCCCCACTGCTTCTGACGCATTTTGCTGCGTGCATACAAATGTGCGAACCGCTGCTGGTCGACATACCCCTCTTTTTGAAGGACGATTTCCCACTCCCTGGCTTGCTGCTCACCGACCCCGCGGCGTTCCATCCAGGCACGCACACTGTGCAATGAGCGCTCCTGGCGGGCACAGTAGTTCATGAGCTGTGCCAGTCGGGCATCGCTGCCGTCCTGTTCCGCTTTTGCATCTTTGGCTTCAGACATGTCCAAAAATACAACCACTCAGTTTCCATTTTTACGCATTTTACGCAACTTTTTATGTAGTTTCGGGCGTGCCCCACAAACCTCCAAGCCACAACCGCAGGGCTCTGCTTCTGCTGTTTTCGGCCAATACCATTTCAGGGGCAGCACAAGGCATCAGCATGATTGCCGTGCCCTGGTATATCATCGACCGGTTGGGTGCCGGCGTGGCCTTCTCGTCATTCTACGCTGTTTTCACTTTACTCAGTGTGTTTTGGGTGATGTATGCCGGGGCCCTCATCGACCGGTTCAACCGACAGCGCCTGTTTATCGGGCTCAACGCCGTTTGTGGTTCGGTTGCCCTCGCGGGGGGCTTCTATGGATGGGTCACGGGACCTCTCACACTGGTACCGGCGCTTGTGGTAATGGGTGCCACCCTACTGAATTTTAACCTGCACTACCCGGCCCTGTATGCGTTTGCGCAGGAGATGACCGATGAGCAACACTATAGTAAGATTATTAGTCGCCTCGAGATTCAAGGTCAGTCGACCAGCATGTTGTCGGGTGCCCTGGCCGCGCTTATGTTGGAAGGGGTGACGGCCGGTAATGAGGTGATGTTGATGGGGATTCCCGTTAACTTTCCCTTCGAAATTCGTCCCTGGCCCCTTCATGATATCTTCCTCCTGGATGGAGCCACCTACCTGATCTCGTTGCTATTGATGTCGGCCATCCGCTACCGTGCCCTCACTCGATACCACCCCGAGCAGGGACATGTGCTCGACCGCCTGCGCAGTGGTTATGCTTACCTGCGGTCGAACCCCTGGCTGCTGTGCTTCGGCGTGCTCAGCTATGGGGTGTTCGTGACGGTACTCGTAGAGGACCGCGTGTTGTTGCCCACCTACATCCGCCAACATTTATCGGGTGGCGCCGATGTGTTTGCCTCAAATGAAATGCTGTTCGCTTTTGGGGCCCTATGCTCCGGCCTCGTGGCGGGGTCTGTATTGAGCCGATGGCCTGCGGTGTATGGGATTGGCATGTTGATGGCACTCATGGGACTGCTTTTTGCGGTACTCACATTCGTAAAAAGTCTGCCATATCTGTTTGTTTTTTCTTTTGTTTACGGATTTGTGAACACTGCGGTCAGAATTCTCCGCGTGCAGTATTTGTTTTGGCGGGTCGAAAATGGACGGATGGGCCGGGTGCTGAGCTTTTTTAAGGTCACCGACACGCTGGTGCGGGGCTTTTTTATTGCGTTGTTTAGCCTCAGCTGGTTTCACGAGGGCAATCAAATCCGATTTGCATTCTTGATCCTTTCGGCATTTCTCTTGCTCTGTGCCGTGGGTATCTGGCACACAGCCCGGCCCCTACTGGCGGAGGATGCCACGGGTGGCCATAGTTCCACCACCGATTAGTCGCATTCTCCAAGGGCTGACCCTATCTTTGCATTCAACCTTATGGATCCTGCCGCTTCTCTCCCTTTGGGGAGTATCGATTCTGACACGCTGCTTGAGGTCTGCGGCGCAAAATGGCTGCAACAAGGATTAGCCAATCGGGTGCGGCACCTTGCCTACGACACCCGACGGATTTCCAATGGTTCCCATTCTGTTTTTTTCGCCCTGCGCACGGCGGGGCGTGATGGTGCCACGTTTGTCGACGACGCCTGGCGCACCGGGGTTCGCTTGTTTGTGGTGCACCCCGATTTTGAGGTGGCCCCTCAATGGCGTGAGGGATCCTTCCTCGCGGTGGGCGACACCCTACTTGCGCTGCAACAAGTTGCGGCCTGGCACAGGACCCGTTTGGGCAGTAGACCAATTCTGGCGATCACTGGCAGCAATGGGAAAACGGTGGTAAAGGACTGGCTCTATGAGCTCTTATCGCCCGACCTGAATGTGCATCGTTCGCCACGCAGCTACAATTCTCAGTTGGGTGTAGCTTTGTCGGTCTGGCGCATTCCGGCCGATGCAGATTTGTCGATCATCGAGGCGGGTGTGAGCCAGTCCGGCGAAATGGAACGCCTGCACGCTGTAGTTCATCCGACCCATGGCCTCTTTACGCACCTGGGCGATGCCCATGATGGTGGCTTCTCCGACCGTGTCCATAAATTACGCGAGAAGTTCAAGCTCTTTGCGGGGGTCAAGAGCCTCACCGTGCGGGTCGATGATCCCATCGTTGGGACTGAAGTGACCATGTGGCGAGCGCAAAACCCCGATTCTGAGCTTTTCGCCTGGAGAATATCCGGTGAATCGGCCAAGGGCACGCGCGATTTCCACGAGGGCCAACCGCTCGGGCTGTTTTGCTGGGTACATGCGGAAGGATCCGATGCAAATGGTAGCCAATGGCGTCTGGAATGGGCATCTGGCGGCATCGACCGGCTTCATTTACCTTTCACCGACGCTGCTTCCGTAGAAAATGCCCTCTCCTGTCGGATGTTCCTGGCGGGTATGGATTATCGCGCTGAAGTATGGGCCAGCCGCTTTGCTGCCCTGCGAAGGCCACACATGCGTATGGAAATCCGGGAGGCATTGCTGGGCAGTATCCTCATCAACGACTCCTACAGCCTCGACATCGATTCGTTGGGCATTGCCCTGCAGTATATGAAAACGGTGCCGCGACAATCATTTCGGGTTGCGGTACTCTCCGATTTTGATGGTTCACTCATCCGCCAAAACCCTCAGATCTACCCGCAGGCACTCGAGTTGCTGCGCGATGCCGACATCGATTTGCTTCTGGCTGTGGGCGAGGGGTGGCGACAAGCGGTTCGGTCATCGGTACGTCCCGAATGTCTTTTCTACCGCGATACTGAGCACCTGATGCAGGCTATGCCCTACGACCGCTTGTCGAACTGCGTCATTTTACTGAAGGGAGCCAGGCGCTTTGCTCTGGAACGGGTCGACCGCCGTTTGTCGCTCAAACAACACCAAACCGTTTTCGAGATTGATTTGGACGCGGTGCTCCACAATTTCCGGGCTTTTCGCGCACACCTCAAGCCCGAAACACGCGTGATGGTGATGGTGAAGGCCCTCTCCTATGGCAGCGGTACCGCCGAAGTAGCGGCCCTGGTGCAACACCATAAGGCAGATTATCTGGCGGTTGCCTACCCCGATGAGGGGGTGGCTCTTCGCAACAACAGTATACACCTGCCGATTATGGTGATGAACTCGGACGCTGCCTCTATACCTTTATTGTTAGAATACCAGTTAGAGCCAGAAGTTTTTAGTTTTTCACTGCTACAGTCGATTCTAGACCGTTCCGCTAAAGAAGACGGTGTCGCCCTGCTGCGCATCCACCTAAACCTCGATACAGGGATGAACCGCCTGGGCTTTTCGCGGGTCGACTGGCCAGAGCTCTGCCGCCGGCTATCCACTCTGGGCAAGGACGTGGGCAGAATACGCGTTCAGTCGGTCTACACCCATCTGGTGGCTTCCGAAAGTGCAGAACATGATGCCTTTACACTTCAACAAATCCGGCATTTCGATGAGGGTTGCGCGCAAGTCAGTGCCGCGCTCGGATACACCCCGCTACGGCACGTGCTGAACACTGCCGGGATCATCCGTTTTCCGGAAGCTCAGTTGGATATGGTGCGCCTGGGTATTGGTCTCTATGGAGTAGATCCCGTGCCTCAGTCATTGCCCGGGGCAGTTATGAAGTCAGGCAAGGGAATGGATCTCGGTGTCTCACCGTCCTTGGAATTGCGATCGGCGGGCAGTTTGTTCACCACCATCGCCCAGATTCACGAAACCGAATTGGGCGATACCATTGGCTATGGCCGCAAAGGCCGTCCTATTGGCCGCGCGCGGGTGGCCACCATCCCCATAGGTTATGCCGATGGCATTCCGTGGCACTCTGGGGAGGGACGGGCACATTTTGTGGTGAACGGAAAGCCGGCGCCCACGCTGGGTCGGATTTGCATGGATTTATGTATGCTCGATATTACGGGCATTGACTGCCGGGAGGGCGATGTGGTTGAGGTATTTGGTCGCCAACAGCCGGTGGCTTACCTAGCACATTCGCTGAACACGATTCCCTATGCCCTGTTGAGTGGCATTTCGCAACGGGTGAAACGCGTTTACCTGCGCGATACTTAGACTAGTGAGCAGGTGATAAATATTTTTGTTGTTTGCAACAGCATTTAGGTTGATTCAATACTGAAATTGGTTTCATCTTCCCCCCTACTAGCATTTTGTGCTCGGTGGCTCTGAGATATTCTGTGGATTGTTATTAAACCCAAACCCTAAATTTTTTAGGTAATATAGATTTTCATTTTATCGAGTAAAATCTTCGTTGATTTATTTAGTTCTGAAATGACTGAATTTCCATCTGATACCTGTTTTTTTAATGCTTGTCAAATGTTGAATAGCATCTTTAATCTAGTATTTATGATTTAGGTTTTGGAATTAAATCCGCTTCCACGTGCTTACGCTTACTTCCGTAAGTACACGTCTGCTATACGATTCCTGCCTCCGCCTGTCGCTAGATTGCGGGCATGAATGAATCTTCACCATCCGGCCGCACCCTCATCAGTTTCGACTGGGCCATGAAGCGCCTGCTGAAACAGAAAGCTAACCACGGAATCCTCGAG
>VHAX01000028.1 GCA_016872215.1 Sphingomonadales bacterium
AGCCACATCCACACCCGCCGATCTCAATACCTCTCCTTGCCCGGATCGCACACCCCCATCCACTTCGATGAGGAAACTGTGGCCTTCATGTTGCTTCATTTGATTGAGCGCTTGCACTTTAATCATGGTCGATGAAATGAACGATTGCCCGCCGAACCCGGGGTTGACCGACATCAGGCAGACCAGGTCGATGCAGTCGAGCACATCGGAGAGGAGCGATACGGGTGTATGGGGATTGAGGGCCACCCCAGCTTTCATCCCAGCCTGACGAATGGCAAACAAACTCCGGTGGAGGTGTAGACTAGCCTCATAATGTATGGTCAGAATATCGGCACCCGCTTCTGCAAACGCTTCTATATAACGTTCGGGCTGCACCATCATGAGATGTACGTCGAGGGGCAACTTCGTCGAGGACCGCGCCGCCTTCACAATGGGCAATCCGAAACTGATGTTGGGCACAAACTGCCCGTCCATCACGTCGATGTGCATCCAATCGGCCCCCGCCGTTTCCATCCGGCGAATGTCGCGGTCGAAGTGACCCAGATCGGCCGATAATAAGGATGGGGCAACGAGCATAGGTGGGGTTAGTAGCGCTAAAATAGTGAGATTGGTATATACCCTGATATAATGCTCAACGACATATGGTATTCTGCACTTGAATAGAGAGAATATTCTAACGGAAGGCCGCTATGCCGGTGATGTCCATACCCGTAATGAGCAGGTGGATGTCGTGGGTACCCTCGTAGGTCACCACCGACTCGAGGTTCATCATATGGCGCATAATCGGATACTCGCCGGTGATTCCCATACCGCCATGAATCTGACGGGCCTCCCGTGCGATGCGCAACGCAATCTCAACATTGTTGCGTTTGGCCATGGAAATCTGGGCGGTTGTGGCGCGACCCTCGTTCTTGAGCACACCCAACCGCCAATTCATCAATTGGGCCTTGGTAATCTCGGTCACCATCTCTGCCAGTTTCTTTTGGGTCAGTTGGAACGCGGCAATAGGCTTATCGAATTGGATCCGCTCCCTGGCGTAGTTGAGGGCCGAATCATAGCAGTCCATGGCCGCACCAACCGCACCCCAGGCTATGCCATAGCGGGCCGAATCAAGACAACTCATCGGACCTTTGAGTCCGGACACACCCGGTAACAGGTTCGCTTTGGGCACCTTCACATCATCAAACACTAATTCACCAGTGGCAGAGGCACGCAGACTCCATTTGTTGTGCGTTTCAGGCGTAGTGAATCCCTCCATCCCCCGCTCCACAATCAATCCGTGGATGCGGCCCTCCTCATTCTTAGCCCAAACAATGGCAATATCTGCGAAAGGCGCGTTGGAAATCCACATTTTAGCACCATTCAATACATAATGATTGCCCCTATCTCGGTAGTTGGTGATCATGCCACCGGGGTTGGATCCAAAATCGGGTTCGGTAAGACCGAAACAGCCCATGAGTTCACCGCCAGCCAATTTGGGCAGAAACCGACGCTTCTGCTCTTCGCTTCCATAGGCGTAGATAGGGAACATCACCAGGGATCCCTGGACGGAGGCAGTGGATCGGATCCCGGAATCGCAGCGCTCCAACTCCTGCATGATCAGTCCGTAGGAAATCTGATCAAGGCCTCCACATCCATATTCTGCGGGGAGCGACGGTCCAAAGGCACCGATTTCACCCAATCCGCGAAGGATATGGCGGGGGAATTCGGCCCGTTGTGCGTAGTCTTCTATAATGGGACTCAGCTCGCGTTTTACCCATTCGCGCACGCTGTCGCGGATGAGCTTATGCTCCTCGGTCAACAGTTCATCGATCAGGTAATGATCCGGATGCTGGAAACGGTCTGTTTTCATGTTCTTTTTGGGATGGGATGGGTGATTTGTACGCGGTGCTGCGCGGCGCAAAGTTACGGCCAAAACAAATGAAAATGACCCGGTAACGGATGCATGCGTTCCAATTCATCCGACTTATGAGTTATATTTGAGGCATTCAAACGATCGGTTTCGCCCCTTCTTGAACCTCTATTTTAATATGGCCATCACAGCGATCGAAGGAATGCAGTTTCGTGCTTTTCATGGCGTACATCAGGAGGAAGGCGTCGTGGGAAATCGGTTTTCGGTGGACGTGTATTTTGAGCATAATTTTGAAGGGGATTCTGATGATCTAAGGCGGTGCATCGACTACGAGCAGGTCTATGAGCGGGTGGCTAAGCGCATGAAGAGACCTGTCCGGCTGATTGAACACCTGGCGCACCTCATCGCTGATGATTTTCGGGCCCTGTGGCCCGAAGCGCAGGTTCGGGTGCGAGTGAGCAAGTACCACCCCCTGCCCTATGGCATTCTGGAGCGCACCTATGCTGAGGTCGTGCGTCCGATATAATCAGTTGATGCCTACACACACCCCCTTCCTGAATTGATCGTCCATATTCCAGCTGATCGGTGTGTTCCGTTAGCAGTAGGATATATTCCTAAGCCAACGGATGTGTAGACCATTCTTCGATTCCCGTTAACCTCGAATATCTTATTTTTACATTTAGTTTGTTTCCGCATTTTTACCCCATCAGCGCACCCGTTCAGCCTATTAATGAGCAACATCAACCCAAACAAGACAGGACGCGACAGGTCTGGCACCGTTGCATTTCGGGGCTTAATTTTCGTTTTTAGTCTGTTTTTGTCGCTTTTAGGCGAAATACAGAGTGTTTATTCAGCTAGCTTTCCCGAAAAAAGGAGCTTTTTGGGATGCCTGTCAGAGAATGCACTTCAAAGTAATGTGCGGCCGCAAGCGACTGCATCGGCTTCCACAATGACTTTTCTGCTCAATGAGAACCTCATTTATGGTGTGTTGGCATACAACAATAGCCAGATGACTCCCTTGGCCGGGGTACCACTACACTTGAGGGCAATGCCAGGCTTTGTGGTCATGAGCGATACTACCAATTCGGCGGGTTCCTTCCGGATGTCGGGCTTCCCCGATGGAAATTATATCTTGGATGCATCGGTGGATTACCAACCAGGCGGGATTAATTCGACAGATGCGTTGACAGCAACCCAGATTTTTGCTTCTTTTTCGGTTCTTCCGCCCCTTCAAACCAGGGCGGGTGATGTCAATGGAAACGGCGCACTAAACACCTCCGATGCTTTAATCATTTCCCGCTTTACAACCCAGATGATTTCCGCCTTTTCGATTGGCAGATTTGTTCAGTCACACCCCACATTGAGCGCTCAGGGCGATACCCTGAACATCAATTTGTGGGTGCTCTCAGCTGGTGATCTCAACGGCAGTTATGAGCCTTTATCCACAGCACCGACTCTGGTTCTGGACTCGGTGTATGGAAACGGACTGCTGGCATTTGCTGATGTTCGATTTCTGGTGCCCGGTTCCGGGGTCTATGAACGGGGTATTTGCTGGTCAACCGCAAGCAATCCCGATACCAGCAATAACAAAACGGTTTCCGGCAGAGGGAGTTTCGATTTTTTGCAGCAGTTTAGTGGGCTTACAGGAGGTAACACCTATCACATCAGGGCCTATGCTACCAATGCTTTGGGGACGTCCTATTCGAATGAAAGAATCTTGCCCTTTGTATCGCTGCCATCCGTGGAAACAGTTAGGGCAATCCAGCTGGGCGATAGTGACGTGGTCTGTGAAGGGATTGTTAATTCCGACGGAGGTTCAGCCGTTGTAGAGCGAGGATTTGTTTACGACACAGTTCCAGGACCGCTGCGAACTGGTACCTATACCCCAATAGGTTCGGGCGCAGGACCCTATTCTGACACTATTGGAGGGCTTTACCCGTCAACCACCTATTACTTCAGGAGTTATGCCAACAATTCCCTGGGGACAGCCTACGGAAATGATTGGGCCGTAACCCTTTGTCTGATTCCCCGAATGGGATCAGGTAGCTCTAATTTATGCGCGGGGTCAACCGATGCATTTTCTGCATCCCCTGCCGGCGGAATCTGGAGCAGCAGTAATCCGACTGTTGCCATGGTGAATGCCAACACGGGCTTAGTAACCGCGATGTCGCCGGGCACAGCCACCATCACATATACAATTTCCGGAACGGGCGGTTGTCCGAATGCCACGGCATCCCGAACATTGGTCATTACCGCACCCGTTAACGCGGGTGTCTTGAGCGGCAACCAGAACCTTTGTGTGGGGTCAAGCGACACCTATGTTTCGACTGTTAGCGGCGGTAGCTGGAGTTCCGGAAATTCAACTGTAGCCATGGTAGTAGCGGGCACAGGAGTTGTCACGGCTTTGACTCCCGGTACAGCTGCCATCACCTATACCCTAAGCGGTAGTGGAGGATGCCCAAATGCCACTGCATCACGGAATTTGACGGTATGTGTGGCACTACCCAGTTTAACTACCCTTACAGCCACATCGATCACATCATCCGGGGCTTCAACTGGCGGGGTGGTGACTTCCAGCGGTGGAGCGAGTGTTTCGGCAAGGGGTGTGGCTTATGCAACGACCGCCAATCCTACACTGGCTAATTTATTTACGTCGAACGGCACGGGTACTGGTACTTTCAACAGTGTTTTGACTGGCCTCGCACCAGCAACCGCCTACAGAGTTCGGGCGTATGCCACTAATAGCTCGGGGACCGCCTATGGAAATGAAATAATGTTTGCAACACCCGCAGAAACCCCAACACTGACCACATCCTCTATCAGCCTGATTACCCACAACAGCGCACAAAGTGGCGCTACTATCAGCACAGATGGTGGTGCGGCCGTCACCCAAAGGGGTGTCTGCTGGTCGACCTCTACACAGCCAACAATAGCCAATACCCGAACGCAGGATGGTACGGGAACGGGTGTCTTCGCCAGCAGCCTGACGGGACTTACGTCTTCAACCAACTATTTTGTGCGTGCATATGCAACCAATTCGGCAGGAACGGCATACGGTCAACAACTGACTTTCACGACGACAGTCCCCTTTGTTTGCGGCACATCGCAGGCCACCGATGTGGATGGAAACAATTATGCCACCATCACACTGAACCTCACAATCAACAGTCAACTCAGACCCATCTGCTGGTTTAAGCAGAGTCTACGGGTATCCAAGTACCGAAACGGCGATCCCATTCCAACCGGTCTCGATACCTCAGCATGGAGAAGCGCGACCTCTGGAGCCATTGCGTCACCAAACGACAGCGTGGTCTATGACTCGGCGTATGGTAAACTCTACAACTGGTATGCAGTGGCCGACGCTCGTGGTATTTGTCCCACCAACTGGCATGTGGCCACAGACGCTGAATACCTGGCCCTCACCAATTTCTGCCAAAACAACGGATATCCCAACTCATCGAGCAATCGGAATGGCACCGCGAGAGCCTTGAAATCCTGCAGGCAAATCAATACCCCCTACTCTACCGCCTGCAATACAACTGTACACCCCCGATGGCTGGCACACAACAACACCAACCCCCATTATGGCATCGATGCGTTCGGTTTTTCAGCACTCCCTGCAGGTGCGCGGGTGGGTGATGATGGCACCTTTCAGGCATTTGGCGGAAATATGCTCCTGCAAACCCCTAATTTGAGTCCAACCGACTTAAATTACGGGTATCTCCTTCGGCTGGATGCCGGAAATTTCACTCGGGCCACTGGACTCAAAACATGGGGCGGTTCAGTGCGATGTGTGCGCAACTATTAGCCCGTACCGATCAAGCCTTATTGGGAGTAACTGGGTAGCTGGCTCCGCCTACCTTTTCACCAATAATGATCGGCCCTGGTAATGGCCAGACCGGGATAAACCATTGACTTCAATCCAATATGTCCCCTCGGGCAACATGCCTAAATCCAAACTGCAGGATCTATTTTCGACATCTATTTCTGTTGTCTTAAAGGACGCTGCCTTTTTTCCAACAGCATCGAATAGGGAAATCGATTCAACTGAATAAACCCCAGCAGGCAATTCCACATACACAACTCCCGACACGGGATTGGGATAGATCCGAAGGGATTCGTGGGAAAAAAGTTGCTTGGGCATAGCGCTTGACTGCTGACGGAGATTCAGGTTGCCTACAGAAACTCCACGGACGTCCGACAGTTCAGAATTTGCAATGTCTATAGAAATGCTGCCCTGTGACCCGCAACTCCTTAACCAGATCAGGGCGTCACCTTCCGACAGGCGGATTCCAGACTGTCTAAATCCCGCCAATCGGAGTGATTGCCCGACTTGCTTCCACGTGCAAGCATCCCAATAGGCCACACCCATTACTTCCTCCACCACACAGCCTTCGGGCAAAAGCAGATCCAGACTCACTGCTCCGATGAGCACATCCCGGTCAACATACAACCCGGTCATACCAAAAAAATCATCCATTGGATTCCATTCCGAGGGAGCAAACCCGAGCGGTCGATATGCACTGCGAATGTTAACATCCGGCACATAGGAGCCGTTGACATCCCCCATCGCCAATATGCGGAGAGCCAAAGGCCCCGAATAAGGCAGGGTGACAGAGGAGGGTGATAATACCCAATCGCCGGCAGCGAATGTATCGACCTGGGTGGTAAAGCGGCGCATCAGGATAAGTGCATCTGAAGAATTGACCGTACCCGAAGCATTCACATCCGATGCCAATAGCGGTAATCCAATCAAGGCTGCGGTACCCGTAAAATGTCTGTTGATCAGCAGGGCGTCGGTGGCATTGCCCCCACTCCATAACTTTTGTGTATTAATGCGCAGGGAATAGGTTCCCGCCTGCGCACTCAGGTTGAAATCGCCGGTGCTACCTGTGGAGGCGGTGACCAGCTGCGACGACCCTTGCATCAGACGAACCGAAGAATTCGTGAATGGGGTCAGCGCTGTATTCTGGTAACGCATATTTCCGGTGAGCGCGGGTACTATCGCCTGTCCGTTGACCCGGATATTGGCCAGGTAAAGGTTGTTGCCGTAGCCATTAATGCTACTAAACCGAAGACGTATTTTCTGTCCGGTGTAGGTCGGTAGTGCGACCGAGTCGCGGCGCCACTGACCGGCTGTGGTTGGGGTGAAGAAGGTTGTAACCGTTCCAGCGGTAGCCAATACCAGATTCTCCTTTAAATATATACCGTTGGTGAATGTGACCCCGCAATCGGTGGAGATGTCGACACGGAGCTTATCGAAGAGGGTGGAGCTGTAGCGGGCATAGGACACATCGAACGATAAAACCGGGTTGCTGATGCCCGCAAGATCAATCACGGGCGACACCAAACCGTCTTCCTGTCCACTGGCGGTATAATTGAACAGGTCAATCCACACCATCGGAGTAGATGCTCCGGCGGGTGTGAGACCCGTACGAAACCCCCAGGTAGAGCCCCCATCCGGATTGGAAATCTCCCAGCCAGATGCCAGTATTGCACCAGGAAAGGCCTCTGTAAAGGGGACGCTCCTACCTGAACCGACCACTACAGCATTGGAGCGAACCAGACTATCACTGCCAAAGGCGTTGCTCACACGGAGCTGTAAACTGTAGGATCCAGCTTGATTGAACACAAGCACCGGATTCTGAGAGTTGGCGGACGTTCCGGAAGTAAACTGGAAACCGGTAGATGGCTGAAGGGTCCAAAGCCACTGTGTTGGGCCGTTGGTGCTCTGGTCGGTGAGGGTTACAGGCACATTCAGACAGGCCTGAATGGTGTTCTGCGACAAGCCAGCTATGGGTGGACTGTTCAAGGACAGGCACGCGGGGGATGTACGCAGGTTGGAGCGGCGTGGGCTGTTCTCCATAACGGTGCGCATGCGTGTACGCTGATTGGCCGTGAATATATTCATGCATGCATCGTCGGTGTAGTCCATATAGTTTTGAACCATATCAACCGTGCCACAGGAAACATGGGTGGTCGGACACCCATAATTGGCAGCATCACTGGCTGGGGTATCTCCGCAATAGTCATCGACCGAACAGCCCCCATCGCCCCAGATGTGCCTAAGTCCCAGAAAATGACCCACCTCATGAGTGGCAGTACGCCCAGCATTGTAGGCTCCGGAAAATGGATTCGCCGGTGCCCGACCGATGGAAGTATGTAAACACACGACCCCGTCGGTATTGGCCGGGGCACTGCCCGACAATCCGGGCAAAGTGCTTACGGGGAACTGAGCATAGCCCAAAATGCTCCCCGAAAGTGGAACAATCCAAAAATTAAAATACTGCTCTGGGTTCCAAATGGTGGCTGGCTTGATGGTACCATCCACATAACTGCTGGTAAAATTGGTGCCCGATGGGTACGAATAGCGCACAATCCCGGTTGTGGAGTTGCCCTGAGGGTCGCGCGTGGCGAGACAAAACTGAATACCGGAATTGGCGGCGACCGGACGAAATCCGACGGGGGTGTTGACCGTGTCGGCATTCAACCGGGCAAAATCTTCATTCAGAATCTGCAATTGGGATAAAATCTGAGCCGTTGATATGTTCTCGGTGGCGTTCGTGTAAATGACATGAAAAACAATTGGAATCGTGTAGATCGTTTGCTCGGCCTGAGGCTCATGAGCCCCTCTCGCTATAGCTTGAGCCAGCCAATTTTCAAACTGACCTCTGGTCTCCGTGGTCCGGCCAGTTTGCAGGTTCCACTCTTCCATTTCCGTGCTGTAACACCTTATGGGCGGGGTCGTCGACTCAATAGCTGCCGATAACTGCTTGATTTGCGCCTGTCCGACGGGCGATTGTATCAAGCCAAAAAAAAGTCCTGCAAAGAGAACTGCTAAGTACTTCAGCAACGAACATGCCGATTTTTCGATAGGCGTTTGTTCGATAGGGACTTGGCTGCAAAACGCTTTCATGGATGAAGTTAAAAACTTAATAACTAACATTACATACACTTAAATGTTTAAACAGGTATAAATTCTTGACTAAAACTTTGTGCAAACCACATAATAATCGAGGCAATCGTCGGTGAGCGGGGCTACGAAATAATCGGAAGCTATAATGTCATTTACCAGACCTGCATTCGATTTGCGCAAAAACATACGATTGGCGCGGTTGGCAAGGTCGTAAGGAACCTGAAGCCACCTGCGTGGAAGTCGGTGCTGCAGGTCGAACACATCGAAACGGGTGAACCGACGGACCGATGCCTTGTTCTTTTGGTAGTAGTCCATCACCTTTTCGTTCCCAAAAATTCCCTGCACTTCGGTGCCCTCCCGTCCAAAAACCCGCTCCAGAATGGCTTTCATTTCTGTTGGTTTGTATTCGCGCACATGCCAGGGGTTTCGGCTTAGCGACATCAGGCGGTTGGGTGTTGTGAGCATCAACACCCCGCCCGGGCGCAGTACCCTGTGAATCTCGCGCAGAAAATCAAGGTCGGGCTCAATGTGTTCGATGACCTGGAACGTAACTACACAATCGAATGAGTGATCGGGCGTTTCGGGTATTGGCGGCAGATCCGCCCGTACCAGACGCACATGATCAGCCACAGGCCGCGACGAATTCAGAAATTTATCCATCCCCACATATTCGGTACACAAAGGCGACAACAATTCCATTCCGTAACCCTCCCCCAGTCCCAATTCCAACACCCGCCCCTGAACCCGCTGCGCCGCAGTTTGGTAGGCTATCAGGTGCCTTTGAAAAATTGGATTTTCAGAGGCATCGAGTGCGGAAGATCGTTCAGCGGTTTGTAGCATTTGGCAAAAATGAATCGGTAAAAGAGAATATAGAAGGGCAAACCATCCAATATGGATAAGAAAAGGTAAAAATAGTAAATCGGATCAGGATGCAGACTCTGCCCGACGCTTGATTTCGTTGAGCACGAAAAGCGCCTCTACAGGAGTGGTCCGTTCCACATCGGTGGCGCGCAGCATTTTTTTGATCTCTTCCCATATCGGATCGGCAGGGGTGAACAACCCCAACTGGTGGGCCGCGGCCAAACGCTTCTTCATTCGTTTTTGTCGGTCGGGTCGTTCCTCTTCCAGCTGCCGCAGGAGCTCATCTGCCCGGCGCACCACGGTCTGGGGCACGCCCGCCATACGCGCCACATGCAGCCCAAAACTGTGCTCGCTGCCCCCCGGCATCAGTTTGCGGGTGAAAATCAAGCGCCCGTCCTGCTGCGCAATGGCCACATGGTAGTTGTGGATGCGGGCGAACCGATCGGCCATATCGTTGAGCTCGTGGTAGTGTGTGGCAAACAAGGTGCGGGGATGGATGCACGGGTGTTCGTGAAGGTACTCAGCAATCGACCAGGCAATGGAAATACCGTCGTAGGTGCTTGTACCACGTCCGATTTCATCCAGCAAAATCAGCGAGCGGGCTGAAATATTATTGAGAATAGAGGCCGTTTCCAGCATCTCAACCATGAAGGTCGATTCGCCAGCCGACAAATTATCCGATGCCCCCACCCGGGTGAAGATCTTGTCGAACAAGCCCACCCGGGCCGCACGTGCGGGCACATAGCCCCCCATCTGGGCCATGATTACCAGCAATGCCGTTTGGCGCAGTAATGCACTTTTACCCGACATATTGGGGCCGGTGATCATCATCATCTGCTGATCCGAACTGTCGAGGCAAATATCATGGGGCACATAGGGTTCTCCCGGCGGCAGCAGCGTTTCGACTACCGGATGCCTTCCTTCGTGAATACTTAACACATAGGAATCATCCACATCCGGACAGCCATACCCGGCTTCTACGGCTTTGATGGCCATCGACAACAACGCATCACACCGACCAATCCAAGCGGCCACGGCCTGAAGCACTCCAATGTGGGGCTGCAACTGCTCGAGGAGTCCGCGGTAAAGGCGCGCTTCAATAGCAGCGATCGACTCCTCAGCATGCAGGTACTGTTCTTCGAATTCCTTTAATTCTGGGGTGATGTAGCGCTCGGCATTCACCAGCGTTTGTTTACGGATCCATTGCGCCGGCACCTTGTCGCGGTGGGCATGGGTTACCTCCAGGTAAAAGCCGAAAACTTGATTGAAGCTGATTTTCAGGGAACTAATGCCGGTCTGCGCAATCCCGCGCTCCACCATTTTCTGCATGAATTCCTTGGCGCCGGTCGACAAAGAACGCAGATGGTCGAGCTCCGTATCTACCCCTCTCCCGATCACACCCGGCTTGGTTGACAGGGCAGGTGCGTCAGATGATAACATCTGTTCAATCATGGAGCCCGCCCCTGGATCCTGTGGCAGCTGGGCCACCCAGTTCGGATCGAGCTTCTCATCGGCCATCAACGCTTCTACGCAGGAACGAATGGGCTTTAACTGCTGCAGTACACTATTGAGATGAAGAAGCTCACGCGGTTGTACCCTCCAGGTGGCCAGACGTGCCAGGATGCGTTCCAGATCCCCTATTTTCCCCAACGAATCACATAGTTCGAGGCGTCGGTCGTCTTGGTTTACAAAGGCGGTCACCACCCGCTGCCGGGCATGGATGCAATTCAAATCGCTCAAAGGAAATAAAAGCCAGCGACGAAGTAGGCGGGCACCCATGGGGGTCGACGCCCGATCGATGACCTGCAGAAGGGAGGTACCGCCCGTTTGGTACGGCTCCACCAATTCCAGATTGCGGACAGTGAAACGGTCCATCCAAACAAACTGCGCAGCGTCGATCCGGCTGATCCGGGTGATGTGGGCCAATCGTGATTTGTGCACTTCAGTGAGGTAATGGATAATGGCACCTGCTGCCACAATTCCTAATGAAAGCTCATCCACCCCGAAACCCTTGAGATTGGGAGTCTGAAAATGGCGTTGCAATAAGTCGCGACTATAATCGCCGCTGAATACCCAGTCCTCCAGTGATTGCAATGGGACGCCGTTCAGGCCTGCCGGAAGCGGCTCGTTGCGCTGCGATCGGGGTGTCAGGAATTCCGACGGTTGGTGGTCGACCATCAATCGGGTCATTTCTGAACTACTCCCTTCACCGAGGTGGAAGACCCCCGTACTCACGTCCACCAGGGCAATTCCAGTCCGCCCCTCCGAACTGTGCATACAAGCCAAATAATTGTTGCTGCGTTGATCCAGAATCTTATCACTAAATACTACACCTGGCGTCAGGAGCTCCGTTACCTCCCGTTTCACGATCGTTTTGGTGGTTTTGGGATCCTCCATTTGCTCACATACCGCTACCCGCTGTCCGGCTTTCACCAAACGAGGCAAGTAGGTTTCCAGCGAATGGTACGGAAATCCGGCCAGTTCCATATCAGCAGCGGCCCCATTCGACCGCCGGGTGAGCACAATCCCGAGGATGGAAGAGGCCTTCACCGCATCTTCACCGAAGGTTTCATAGAAATCGCCCACCCGAAACAGCAGCAACGCTCCGGGGTGTTGTGCCTTCAACTGGTTGTACTGTTGCATTAATGGCGTTTCTTTGGACCCTATCCCAGCCTTTTCTTTCATGTATGAAATGAGTTTTGAATCATGCGCCAGTTGACCGCACCCGAACTGCACCGTATGTCGCCCACGGATTTCAAAAATAGCGAAAAATTACCGGTCAGTCTGCTCCTCGAAAATGTGCGCAGTCTACACAATGTGGGCTCGATTTTTCGAACGGCTGATGCGTTTTGCCTATCCCAACTCTACATCACCGGTTTCACGGGTTGCCCGCCCCACCGAGAAATCCACCGCTCTGCCCTCGGCGCCGAAGATACCGTTGCATGGGTGCATCATTCCAATCCTTTGACTCTCGTTCACAGCCTGAAACAAGAGGGCCACGCTGTTTTTGCGGTGGAGATCACGAGCCAGAGTATACCGCTCGACCGATGGGAATGGGGTTTCGACCGACCTCTCACGCTAGTTTTGGGCAATGAAGTGGAGGGCGTGTCGCCGGGCTTGCTGGAACTGTGCGATGCTTCGGTTGAAATTCCCCAGGGGGGCACCAAACACTCCCTCAACGTATCGGTGTGTGGTGGCGTGGTGGGATGGGAAATGTATCGCCGCTGGACGAAACGGGGAGGGAAAGGTTAACACTTGTGGTCCGATGGCGATCATGGCCATGATCTGAACCATAGTCCGAATCAGAACCGAAGAACAGAATCGCAGCCCTGACTAGAAACCTAGTCCGAATCAGAGCAGAAGTCTAGAACAGGAATGTAGTCTGAGTCAGAATTGCGGCAAGAATCAGAATAGCAGTTTGAATCAGTCAGCGGTAAGGATCAAAATCGCAGGCCTGCTCCGAACATGACGTGGCGCAGGGGCATATAGCGTGCCGGATTATCGGGCGGGGTGTTGCCAGAACGAAAATCGCGGGGGTCGAGGTGGGCTGGATCTCGCCAGGATGAGGGTACCGCATCACCAGGTTCCCATGCCCGTCCGGTTACCGGATTGGGAATCAGCGTATTGTTCTGGTTGAACAAATTGGTGATCTGGCAGGTGAACTCCAATCGGCTTCTCTTGCCCAGCATCCACCATTTCCTTAGGTTTACATCCACCCAGGTAAGGCTTTCCCCAAGGCCCGACCAAAGCGCCTGCGGATTGGGGTCACGCTCATAGATGGGCCGGCCCGTTACGGGCTCTATCCCCTGATAAATAAATGGGGTGTAGCGACGGCCGGTTCTCCACACGCCCTCGACATACAGCGAAATGCGGTCTAATGCCTTCCAACGGGTGGTAGACTTTCCCAAATTTCGGGTGAAGGTGACGTTGCCCTTCAAATCGAATGGGCTGTCCCACGCAAGATAGGTTTCGCGCGTATCCTCGCGGTTACCCGAATTGAGAATCTGCCCGAGCGCCTCACTGGCAGAGGAACTTTGTCCTGTCGCCGCCATGTAGCTGGCCGACGCTTGTCCGCTGAACCACTGACCTATACGCCGCAGGTAGGTGACCTCCATCCCCCGCACCCGGGCGTAGTCGGAGTTGATGCGGATAGTGCGGGTGACCTCGCGTCCGGTAAAATCCTTGATTTGTACGGATGCTGCCGTAATGAAATCGTATTTATCCTTCCAGTAGGCCGAAACTGTGAGGGCATCACGGGTACCCAATTGCGAGCGCACACCCAATTCATAGGAGATGTCGACCTCGGGGTTCAGGTCGGGGTTGCCCACACGCGACAATACGGAACGGTCCTGATAGAGGGGGTTGAGTCCCTGATACACCCAGCTGGGGTGAGGTAGAATCATCGAGTGGTTGTAGTTGAAAAACAACACCTGGTTCTCGCGTATGGGAAAAGAGGCTGAAATTTTGGGCAGCAACCGCATTTTCATGCGTTGACCGAACATCTGTATGGTGTTGCGTATGTAGGCGTCGCGGAATTCCTGGCGAATGGGCGCGCGCGGGTCAAGCACGGCATCGTCTACGAAGCGACCTGGGAACCAATATTCTAGCCTTCCCCCGAATTCTGCTACCAATCCCCTGAATTTCAGCTTATTGGAGGCGTAAAATGCGCCCCGGGCGGGTTTCACCTCCCAAACATCGCTGTAATCGCCCAAACGGAAGCTCTGGCTGATGGTGCCGTCGGGCAAAGGAATGGGGGCACCGATCCATGGGCGCACAATATCGATCCACAACAAATCCTGCAGGCGCACCTCGGTACCGAAAACGAGGCGATCCCCGCGTGGGTTGTAATAGTAGTTGCCGGTCCAACGCAGGCCGTATTCGTTCACCCGGTGGTCGTGCCAAAGCGTGCCTATCCCCCCATTATTGTAGAGACCCGGACCAGGATACACGAAAACCTGCGAATCGGCCGGGTTGAAGTAGCCCACCGGAAAAGTGACAATACTGGCAGGATCGAATTCGGCATCCACATTCTTGGGGCGCCACTCACGCCCATTGGCATCGGCCCGTAGGCGTACAAACAGGCGGGATAGATTGGCGGTATATGAGAATTTTTTGCTCGTGGTGTGGGTGAAGTTGACCGATTCGAGGTTGGTGTCGTGTGTATAGGTGTTGGCCCGATCGGGTTGCAACATGAAGTCGAACTGGAATCCGGGGAGAAAGGGTACATCGTTGCCGATAATGCGAAGCATGTTCACATCCTGGTTGATGGTGAGCGAGCGCAGGTAATTTACACCCAGACGCATGCCCGGTTTGAATTCATAGTCGAACTTCAGCATACCCGCCCAGCGGTTGTCTTGGTAAGGCGAAAAGGTCACATTTGGGTAAAGCGATGAGGTGACCTGATCGGCAGGCCGGCGAAAATACTGGTCGTCGAAGCTGCCTTTAAAGGAGGCAAAGACCCGCAAAGGCCGGGGAAGTACACCCTTCAGCGAGCCTCCGGCTGTAGCTTCAAAGATGGAGTTGCCCCAAACCGACTGCCAGTCGTTGGTGAATCCGAGTCGGTCGCGGCGGTGGTTGAAGCTGAACTCGGTACGGTCACCCCCCGAGCGGGTACGGGTTTTCACAATTCCGGAGGTGCCGTCGCCGTAGGCTACGTCGCCCCCGCCTGTCGTTACATCGATGCCCTCTACGGAATTGGTACCCAGATCTATGCCAAATCCAGTGCCTGCAAGGGGGTCTGTGGCGGAAACTCCGTCAATGATGAAGGCGGTTTCGTAGGTCCGACCACCTCGAATGCTGAGGCCCTCCGGGTTCAGCACAACGCCAGCTTGTGTGTTTAATACGCCCTGAAGTTGCCGCACGGGGGCATTTTCGATGGATTCCTGCGACACACGTTGCTCCGACTTGGACTGTTCGATGTCCACCAGCGGTTTCTCGCCCACCACCACCACCTCCTGATCGAGGGTGAGTGCGCTGGGGGCGAGACTAACGTCGAGGCGGGTGGGCTTATCAGCACTGATCCGAATACCCGTAAACAGTTTCTTTTCGTAGCCGAGGTAGCTCACCTCTATTTGATAGACACCGGCGGGAACTCGATTCAGGTTGTATTGACCGTTTATATCGGTGGAAACCCCATATGTCGTGCCCTTAACCACTACGTTCACACCAATTAACGGCATTTTACCATTGGCATCAGTGACCATTCCCTGAATCCCCTGGCCAAAAGCGAATTGTATGCAGATGAGGCAGATGATCAGGAGCGATAAACTGCGGAGGACGATGAGGGTGCGGGGCTTACTCATATTTCCATGGCCAAAAATGAGGGGTTTGCATCAGTATTCCAACATATGTATATGTGGGGTGTGTTTTTGCGGTTATGGTGTGCTTTCCGTTATGCCGTAGGGATATTCGCGTTCAAGCAGGGATTTGATTTTGTCGAAATCGTCGGGGTGCTGCACAAAATCGACCTCGGCGGTGTTCAGCAGCAGACATTTGAGTCCACTCGCCTGCGCCATAAAATGTCGGTAGCTCTCATCGATGAAGCTGAGGTAGGCCCCCTCGATGTTTTGTTCATAGTCGCGTCCCCGGTCGGCGATCTGTTTCAACAAACGGGGAACGGGGGTCGACAAGTACACAAACAAATGGGGCTGGGGCAAACGCTGGTTGATGATGCCAAAAAGTTGACTAAACAAGCCGAATTCTTCGGGGTCAAGGGTGCGGCGGGCGAAAATGAGGGATTTATAGAAACTGTAATCGGCCACCAGTCCCCGGCGGCGTATGTCTGTCACACTGAGTTCGTCTTGCATCTGTCGATACCGTTCGGCCAAAAAGGAAGTCTCAAGTGAGAACGCGTACCGCTCCGGCTTGTCGTAGAACCGGGGCAGAAAGGGATTGTCCATGAACTGCTCAAACAACGCGGGCACCCCAAATTGATCAGCTAGCAGGCGCACCAGAGTTGTTTTTCCCGCCCCAATATTGCCTTCCACCACGATGTATTTGTTCATGCCGCGCAAAAATAGGTCAATTCGGTTTCGGTTACCTTACAAAGTTGTCGGCGGGAGAAAAGGCCTTGCCACTGTTTCATCGCGACAATCGTGCAGCATGCGCAGTGCGGAGAGTCCTGTTACGGGGTGGCACCACTCGGGGGCCACTTCGCATAGAGAGATTAGGGCAAATCGTCGATCTTCCAATCGTGCATGCGGGATGTGGAGTGATGGTTCATTCATGTACCGAGATCCATAGATCAAAATATCAATGTCGATTTCGCGATTTCCCCAACGCTCGGTGGCTGTACGTCCGATCTTCGTTTCGGCATCCTTAATAATGTTCAGCAATTCGAATGGATCGAGGGTCGAGGAGAAGCGGTGAGCCTGATTCAAAAACGGATCAATGGCCACTCCACCCCAGGCGGCTGTTTCCCATATTTGAGAGGAAGCGACCGGTGGTCCCAAGTGAGGGGTAACCGCTACTAAGGCCTCTTCGAGGCAGACCTTCCGTTTCCCGACATTGCTTCCCATCAACAATACAAGTGTTTCCACAGGGGCGAATTTAGGGCGTAATGAATGGCGATTTTTTGTTCGGGTTTGTCTATTTTTGAGGGTAAATATTTTGAGGATAAATATTCAATTTAGGAATCACCCGAGAACCTTTTTGTATTAAAATATTTTTAGTACTTGGTGATGCATAGTACCTAAAATCCCTTATTTTTGTCTCAGAAATATTCCTTTAAACATCTATAATCCATTCCATGCTCAAATTTCTGCGTCTTGTGCTGGCCATCATCACGGCTCAAATTGTAATTACACTTTTCTTCATTGTTCTCGTAATCGCGATTGCAGTCGCGGCCTCATCGGGAGATCAACCCAAAGTTGCTAAAAACAGTGTGCTACACCTGCAGTTCGACCAGCCCATTGTAGACCGGTCGACCGATAACCCCCTGGCGGGACTCGATTTCATATCGGGCAGTGGTCCGGAGGAAACCACCTCTTTGTTTGATGTGAGAAGAGCAATACGAAAAGCAGCCGATGACGACAAAATCAGGGGAATTTTCCTTGACCTCAACAATGTGGCGGTGGGGGGAACCATGCGTTCCGTGCTGACCGACGACCTCGCGGCCTTCAAAAAAAGTGGTAAGTTTATCTATGCTTACGCTGAAAACTACGATCAGGCCTCCTATCAGTTGGCCGCTGTGGCCGACAGCATTTTTATGATGCCCATGGGCATCCTGATGTGGAACGGCCTCGCTTCGAGTCCTGTTTTTCTACAAGGCATGCTCGAAAAACTCGACATCGATGTGAGGCTGATTCGGGTGGGTAAGTACAAATCAGCTGGGGAGCCTTTCATTCGCAAAGACCTCAGCGCCGATAACCGTTTGCAGATGGAGAGTTATATGAACGATCTGTATGAGGATTACCTCAGCCAGATCTCCCGTCACCGTGGAATGCCCGCGGATTCACTGCGTCGAATGGCGGATCGCCTCGACATACGTTCGGATCGTGACGCCCTCGATCGTGGTATGGTGCATGCCCTGTGGCACCGCGATGAGGTTCTGGAACTTCTGGCCAGGAAAACGAAAGCCAAAAACATTGAGAAAATCAAAATGGCCACTCTGGATGAATACATAGGCAGCCTGGAAGAGGAAGAAAACGAGGCCAAAGACGAAATCGCTGTTGTGTATGCTAATGGTGAGATCAGTGGTGGCGAGGGCGATGACGAGAACATCGGAAGCGAACGCTTATCGGCTACCCTTCGAAAGGCGCGGCTCGACAAAGACATTAAGGCGGTGGTTCTGCGTGTAAACTCCCCGGGTGGCGATGCACTCGCTAGCGAAGTCATCCGCCGGGAATTGGTTTTACTGAACAAAAAGAAGCCAATTGTGGTGAGCATGGGTAATGTGGCTGCTTCAGGGGGCTATTGGATCGCCGCCGATGCCGATTCCATCTTCGCCGAACCCACCACCATAACGGGGTCGATCGGGGTATTTGGACTGGTTCCCGATTTCAGCGGATTTTTTGCTAACAAAACCGGAATCACCTTCGACCGGGTAGTTACCGGCCCATATGCCGATATTATGAGCGGCATTCGCCCCATGCGTGCCGACGAAGAGGCGATCATTCAAGACGGAGTGAACCGGGTGTATGACGACTTCATAAAACTGGTGGCGACTGGCCGCAGGCTGAGTACTGACAGCGTTCAGGCCATGGCTCAGGGGCGGGTCTACACGGGGCGGCAGGCGCTTGCGCTTGGACTCGTGGATCGAATGGGCACGGAAGAGGATGCCCTCGCCTGCGCATCGCGTTTGGCCAAAGTAAAAGACTACAAAATCCTCAGGATGCCAACACCGAAGGATCCATTCAACGAAATTCTTAAAAAATGGTCGGGCGATGGGGCAAAGAAGCAGATTGAGGAAAATTTAGGTGTTTTGTATGCCCCCGTAAAAACAGCCAGCCAGGCATTGCGTAGTCAGGGCATCATAGCCCGTATGGAATTCGTGCCGACCTACTGAAATCCGGAGTCTTGAAGATTCTGATTATCCGGTTCAGCTCGCTCGGTGATATGGTGTTGACCACACCCGTCATCCGGGCGATTGCCAACCGGTTTCCGGAGGCTGATATACACTACCTCACGAAAATTGAACACTACGAGGTCATCAAAGGGCATCCTCTGATTAAGCGAATCCATTTGGTAAACAAAAGCGGTAAAGAGCCTATGGCGGCGCTCCAGGCCGAGTGCTTCGACTACATCATAGACCTACACCACAACCTGCGAAGCCGGCAGTTTAAGTGGTTTTTATCCGGTAAGAAATTCAGTTTTGGTAAACTGAACATTGAGAAATGGCTTCGGGTACGGTGCGGAATCAATATCCTTCCCCGCGTGCACATAGTGGAGCGCTACCTGGAAACCCTAGGCCCACTTGGCATCGCGACATCGCCCCTGCCCCTCGAATATTTCATCCCTAAGGAGGACCAAATCGATGTACGCCATTTATTTGAGAAAGATAATCAAAGCAATGTAGGCCCTTTCAATCAGACTTTACATGCGCCCTATGGCGTGTATGCCTTGGGTGGACATCACGCCACAAAAAGACTACCGACAGACCTCATCATCGAACTTTGTCACTCCATTCGTTCGCCGCTCATCCTGTTGGGCAGCAAGGGCGACCAGGAAACGGCTGAAAGGGTGATCCGTGAATCGAACAACCCCAACCTGCATTCCTTTTGCGGCCGCTTCAACATCAACCAATCGGCCGATGTGGTGCGACAGGCACGCGTGCTCATCACCCACGACTCGGTCATGATGCACATCGGGGCCGCTTTTGCCCGCCCCACCCTTGCCCTATGGGGCAACACCATCCCAGAATTTGGTATGTTCGCCTGGCAGCCAATGTATCCCCAAAACGTACATAACTTTGAAATTACCCCACTAAGGTGCCGCCCATGTTCCAAAATAGGCTTTGATGCTTGTCCGAAAGGCCACTTTAAGTGTATGCGCACCCAACCGATTGATGCCATCCGAGACACCTTTCACCGACTGATGGGTCAGGCATAAGCTTACGACTTCTACTGCATTTCCTTCATAATTTCACCCCATGAAACCGACTGAATGGATGCGTACGCCTGTGGGGGCGGTCTACCACCTGAATCTGATGCCCGAGCAGCTGGCCGACACCATCATTCTGGTAGGCGACCCCGACCGGGTAGAAAAAGTGAGCCGCCATTTCGATTGCATCGAATACCGGGTTCAGCACCGTGAGTTTGTGACACATACCGGAATAATGGGCCCGCAGCGTATATCGGTTGTGGGAACGGGAATCGGCACCGACAACATCGATATCGTGCTCAACGAACTCGACTCGCTCCACAACCTCGATTTTGTGGATGAGCAACCGCTCACCGCACCCAAATCTCTGCGTTTGATACGCCTGGGCACGTCGGGTGCCCTACAGGCAGATCTGGAGGTAGGTACCATTCTGTGCTCTTCGATGGCACTCGGACTCGATGGGTTGATGCCATTTTACGCAGATGCTGCGGATCCTGAGTGGGTGGACTATACAAAAGCGTTGCTCGAAGCAGTTCCTGAACTAAGGCATACCGCCATACCGGTTCTAAATGCCGCCGACCCCGGCTTTTTGGATCAAGTTGCCCAAACCGATCTGCCGCGGGGCTTCACCCTCACCTGTGCCGGGTTTTATGCCCCACAGGGCCGTCGACTCCGCCTCAATGCAAGGATCGACGACTTCATTGAGCAAATCGCAGACTTTCGCTTTCCCAATGGCATGCGCATCACAAATATAGAAATGGAAACGGCGGGCATATATGGACTGGCCCGACTCATGGGGCACCGGGCCGTTTCAGTCAACGCCATTCTGGCCAACCGTGCCACCGGCCATCGATGTCAGAATCCGGTAGAGATCATCGATCACATGATCCGGACCGTTCTGGAACGTCTTTGAATCTCCCCTGGCATATCCTGAAAGCCCGGCCTGAATCCGTCAGGAGCGAGGGGAATTGAACTTAATGAGGGGAATTGAACTTAATAAGGCAATCCGAAACCATGGGAAAACCATCGACCCACTGGCGAGCCGGGTAATGGAACGATTACAAAGATCCGACGTGTGACAAGTGCCGGCGGTCGTCGCGCAACCGAATCCGGCCCGATTCACCATCCCAATCCACCACATATAAACTCAGGTTGGTGTGGGTAAACGATTCCATCTCCGACAAGGGCAGACCAGTCAACTGGCAGAGCATCAACCGAAGAGCCCGACCATGCATGCACACCAGGATGCGACGGGCTGGCTGTGACCGCCACATCTGTAGCGCATCCCGTTGTCGGAGTGCCACCTGCGCCGGCGATTCGCCCTTCAAGGGTGCCCGGTCGTAATTGCCCGCAGTCCACTCACGAATAATATCGCGGTAGGTGTCGGCATAGACCGTGTAAGGCTGTCCCTCCACTTCCCCCCAATTGAATTCATCGAGGGCGGCCAATTCCATACATGGCAAGCCTGCATCGATATAGCAGTGAATGGTCTGCCGAGTGCGCTTCAAAGTGGAGCAATACACTACATCAAATAGATCCGGTGAATAATTCCGCCAAAAAAGCTCGGCCTGCTCCCTGCCCCGCTCATTCAATGAGGAATCAATGCCCCGTCCCTGAATTTTCCCTGCAGCGTTAAAATCCGTTTCTCCGTGCCGAATTATATATAAAGTGTACATCGTAGGATTGCTGATTCGCTAGATATCGATCTGCCATGAATCGGGTGATGAGCCGGCAAATCTGCGCCATTTATCCAATACATTCCGAAAATCGACCGGTAAATCCGTATCGAATGCCATCCTGCGTCCCGTTTCGGGGTGCACAAAACCTAGTGACCGTGCGTGCAGGGCCATTCTCGGCATCAAAGAGAAGGCATTTTCCACAAATTGGCGGTACTTGCTGAATGCGGGACCTGCCACAAGCTGGTCGCCCCCATAAATGGAGTCGTTGAAAATGGGGTGGCCTATGTACGAAGTATGAACCCGTATCTGATGGGTTCGACCCGTTTCCAAACGAAACTGGAGGAGGCTCACATAACCCAAACGCTCGAGCACCTGATAATGGGTGATGGCAAGTTTGCCACGCTGATCGTCCAAAATGGCAGCCATCTTCAGGCGATTGCGTGGGTCGCGATCGATTTGGGTGCGGATGGTGCCCGAGTCTTCGGGGGGCGAACCCCAGACCAGAGCCTGATAGGTACGATCGATGCTGTGGTCGAAGAACTGCCTGGCCAAATGGGTCATGGCGTATTCGGTTTTGGCAATCACAAGCAGTCCACTGGTGTCTTTGTCGATCCGGTGTACCAGGCCAGGCCTGACTTCCCCGTTGCGGTGTGTAGGCAATCCTTTGAAATGGTGAACGAGTCCATTCACCAGCGTCCCATTGTGGTGTCCATGGCCCGGATGCACCACCAGTCCGGGCGGTTTGTTCACCAGCAGCAGGTCGCGGTCTTCGTAGGGTATATCCAGCACCATCGCTTCGGGCTGCAGGGTCGTTTCCCGTGGCGGATATGCAAGTACGATTTGTATGACATCGTGGGGTTTAACGGGATAGCTTGATTTTACGGCTTGGCCGTTGACCCGCACGCATGCAGCCTTGATTGCATTTTGAATACGACTACGCGAATTACCCGGCAATCGATCGAACAAAAATTTATCGATTCGCAACAGCGATTGTCCGCGATCCACCACCACACGGTGGTGCTCGAATAGGTCGTCTTGTGCCGATTCATCCACGCCCTGAACGTCAACTTCCTCAAGATACGGGTCTGGAGCCTGTTCGACGGGTAAGGGTATGAACCGACTAACTGAATCCACGGAATTCTCCCCGGCACTTTCGGGGTCAACCCATTTCGGGGCTTGCTTGGCCATAGATTCAGATTCTTACTGTAGGGTTAGTCGGCATGGATGGTTGACCCCGACCAGGTGCTATGTACAAGCGAAAGGCTTGCCGGGGGTATTCGGAATTTGAGTCCACAAAACTAACGCTTCTGTAGCCCAATACCCACATAATTTCATCGCCCTGCACCAAAACCAATGTGTTTCGGCGGCGTACGGGAGGCAGATGGCATTCGCTCAGCAGATCTGACACTTTTTTTCGTCCGGCGTTTCCTGGCATCCGGATCCTGTCGCCTGCCTGCCAGTAGCGAATGATACAAGGCGTTTGCATAGTGGTCTCGATCCAGAGCTCTTCACCCTTATTCATTTCCTTCGATCGATCTTGCTCATTCGCCCAAACCTGATACTCTAATTTTTCATCACCAGGGAGCTCATAAATCCCTGGACTAATAAGTTCAAGTCGAAATGCATGCCGATCTATGCCCTGTTTTTGGTGACCACTTGCTTTTACGTCCGTTTTCTCCCAAATGAGTTCATTGGCGGTACGTGTAATCAGCCAGGCACCGGCTGTGAGTTTGCGGTGGGGTGCGCCTGTGAGCAAATCACCTATACGCTTCAGGGAATTGCGGTTCGGGATAAAATTTCGTGCTAATTCAAGGTATAATCCATAATGGATCGAACCGATGATGGTCCACCGCATCAAATTGGGTGTTTGTTCTACTATAATACGATGAGACACTGCAAGCGCCGATTGCTCGAGTCGATTCGAGACAGAGCGCCAATCAGACGATATAGCCAACAGATGCTCCTGCCAATGTGGAAATCGTGCGGTCAACAAGGGCCCCAACACATGACGCACGTAGTTGCGGTCGTAGCGGTGCGATTGGTTGCTACTGTCATTCATATATTGTATGTTGTTATTTAAAGCATATTCTTCTATCTCTTCAGTAGATGAGTCGATCAGTGGGCGAAGCAAAGCGCCAACCCTAAAATCCATCCCCGCACGCGCCCGCATCCCCCTACCCTTCAAAATTGCCATGAGCACCGTTTCGGCCTGATCCGTAGCGTGGTGGGCGGTCAGGATTCCCCGATAAGCATGAACTTCGCGAAGCGTGTGCAGCCAGGTATAGCGTAGCCTGCGACACACCGCTTGCCGATTGCCCTTCATCTGTGCCGCTTCAACCCGTTCCACGAAAACGGGAACCTCCAGTAATCTGCCCAGCTCCCGAACGAAATGCTCATCACGATCCGACTCATCACCCCTAAGGTTGTAGTTCATATGGGCAAGCGCAAAGGGGATTTTGGCACGCGACAATATATGCGCGAGCACAGTAGAATCCCGCCCACCACTGGCTGCAAGCAACCAGGGTCTCTCAAGATCGGCGTCAGAAACCGAGCTCAGACGGTCGCAAACACGCTCAACCAAATGGGGGCGCAACATGGGGTGTAAACAATTCCAACACGCCTCGACCATAATCGATGCGTGCCCGATAGTACTGTAAGATGTCGCCGCCCAGGATTCCCGACACGGGTCGAAGAGAGAGACTCTTGTAAGCCGACCGGATTCCGGTAAAATCCATACCCGCTACATCCCAGGCGGGTAGCAAAACCGTGCCCAGCTTGATTCCGTTCATCCGCACGAGCGCCGCGTTTTGTCGCCCCCCATCTGCCCCGGCAGTTTGAATCTGAAGTGCCGAATCGTGGGGATGGGCATCGCCATGTCTGATTTTCTCCAAGTCGATTACTGTGTTAGAGGCCCCTGTGTCGACCAGAAAGCGAAGGATCTGCCGTCCGCGCCGGGCGTTTGCCACCAAATGAACCCCATGCACATCCATAGTGTATGGGATCAGAGGCACAACAGCCAATGGCGGATCGGGCTGATTAGGTCTCACCGGGTAGAAACCCTCCTTCATGAGCAGTTTCCGGGGCATCGGGTTCGGATTAGGGTTGGGGTTGTCCCCCGATTAATTCATGCCGTCGAGGACATCCATCACTTCCCGAACGGCCGCCGCTGAGGTGTGCACACCTGCGAGTTCTTCCGCGTTCAGATCCAGAGTGATGATTTTCTCGATGCCGTTGCGACCCAACTTCACCGGAACGCCCATATAAACATTCTTCAAACCATACTCCCCATCCAGCCATACGCAAACCGGGAAAATGCGCTTTTGGTCACGCACAATCGCCTCAACCATCTGGGCTGCGGCGGCTCCGGGGGCGTACCAGGCCGAAGTGCCTAACAGCTGAACGATTTCTCCCCCTCCTGTTTTTGTGCGTTCGATGATTGTATCCAACTGTGCGGTGTCGATGAGCTCGGTCACCGGAATTCCCCCAACCGT
>VHAX01000029.1 GCA_016872215.1 Sphingomonadales bacterium
CGCGCACCGGAAAAGGCCAGACAAAACAGTTCGTCGGGCCGCAGGGGCAGCCACGAAGGCAAACCACAGGGTGGACAGGAAGGAGATCCACGCAACAACGGCCTGGATTTTTACCTTCCGGGAAGAAGGCTGTTGTCGTTCGACAAACCCGAAGACCAGTCGCAGTTACGGGGCGTTGTTGTGTTGAATATTACTGTGAACCTGCAGGGACAGGTGCTGCAGGTCGGGATCGATTACAAAAAATCGACCATTATTCGGCCCGATATTGTGGAAAGATGCAAAGTATCTGCCCGAAAATTCAGGTTTAGCGAGGCTGACAACCATAGCGTATCCTCACTTCAGCAAGGTAGCATTACGTTCAGGCTTGAATTTGAGAATTGATGTCGAATGTGCAATACGGCCGGGGAATACGCCCGAACGCTCGAATTTCTTTATGATCGCCTGCCGATGTTTCAAAGAATCGGCGCCGCTGCTTACCGCAACGATCTGAGCCGTATTCGGGCTCTGGCCGCACACTTGGGCCATCCGGAGAAGAAATTTGTGTCGGTACACATCGCAGGAACCAACGGAAAGGGCTCAGTTTCTCATATGCTGGCCTCTGTTTTTCAGGCGTCGGGACGAAAAACAGGGCTCTACACCTCTCCTCACCTGAAGGATTTTCGGGAGCGGATTCGCATTGACGGGCATATGATTCCGATGGAACAGGTGGTGGATATGACTAGGCGGTTGCGTGATGATCTGGAGCAGCAGGAGCCCTCATTTTTTGAGATGACCGTGGCCATGGCCTTTCAGTATTTTGCCGAACAATCGGTTGATGTGGCGATAGTGGAAACTGGACTGGGAGGCCGACTCGATGCTACCAATATCATTCATCCCATACTATCTGTAATTACCAACATCAGTTGGGACCATGCTGACTTACTCGGCCCCACCCTTACCGATATTGCTCGGGAAAAAGCCGGAATTATAAAGGCCGGTGTTCCGGTGGTGGTGGGTGAATTTCAGGAAGAAACCGCGTCGATTTTTCAGCAGGTTGCCAATGAGAAACGATCTCTCCTTCAGTTTGCATCCCAAAAGTACCAAATAAGCAGTATGGGTGAAGGTTCGGAAGGTAGCATTTGGCAGGTGGTTCGTTTGGGAAGGTCTATTGAAACGCCCCTGCTTTGCGATTTGAGGGGCCACTATCAGTCGAAGAATATTGCAACGGTACTAACAGCAGTGGAAGTTCTGCGGGGAATGGGTTGGGAGATTTCAGAAGATAATGTTCGCACAGGCCTGTCGCGCGTTCAAAGCAGTACCGGACTCATGGGCCGATGGATGGTGCTGGGTCGAGACCCCCTTGTGGTGGCCGACACGGCCCACAACGAAGCCGGAATCCGGGCGGTCATGGAGCAGGTTTTGCACTCGCCCCATATAAAATTGCATATCGTTTGGTCGATGGTTACCGATAAGGACCGCTCACGGATTTGGTCGCTCTTGCCTAAAAACGCTACTTATTATTTTGCACGGGCAGATGTGCCGCGTGGACTCGATGCGGAAATTCTGTGCCAGGAGGCTGAGGCAGCTGAACTGAACGGAAGTACGTATTCCAGTCTTTCTCATGCCCTGGAGGCCGCTCGGGGTTCGGCTAATCCCGACGATTTTATTTTGATTTCCGGAAGCACCTTCAGTGTTGCCGGAATCTTGTAGGTCTGTACTTTCGCCTTTTGAAAGTCATGGCAGAGGTATTTATTTATACAGACGGAGCGGCGAAGGGCAATCCGGGACCGGGGGGATATGGTGTAGTATTGATGAGCGGTACTTACCGTATGGAACTATCGGCCGGATACCAACACACCACCAACAACCGGATGGAGCTGATGGCGGTGTTGGCCGGATTGAAAGCGCTCAAGGGAACCGGACATCAGGTCTGGGTGTATTCCGATTCGCGTTATGTAGTAAATGCCATCAATCAGAATTGGCTGAAGGGATGGGCAAAAAAGGGATTTAAAAATGTTAAAAACCCGGATTTATGGAAGGAATTGATTCCCCTCCTCCGATTGTGGTCGCCCCGGTTCGTGTGGGTAAAGGGCCATGCCGACAATATCCACAATAATCGTTGCGATCAGCTGGCTACCCAAGCGGCCGATACGGCAGACATACTGGTAGATGAAGGATATATAAATAATTTAAGTACAAATTCTGAAGACTCTATATTTGAATAAGTTATAATCTAAATATCATTTATTTTTTTTAGGAATCCAAGCCAGTTGGCAACGGCGCGGGCGCGGTGACTCATCTCATTTTTTTGGTTGGGGGTCATTTCCGCAAAGGTTTGGTTGCAGCCATCGGGCATGAAAATGGGGTCATAGCCAAATCCGCCTAAACCACGTGGTTCCAGGGTGATCAGACCCCCCACACGTCCCTCAAAATGGTATTCGTTACCATTCCACAGCATACAAATGACAGTGCGAAACTGCGCTTTACGATCCGCACGCCCCTCCATCATATGTAGCAGCAAACGTAAATTACGGCCACTGTCGGGTGGCAGGCCGGCGAACCGTGCGGAGTGCACGCCAGGCCGCCCATCGAGGGCCTCTACTTCGAGGCCACTGTCGTCAGATATACAGGGTTCTTGCAGGTGCTCAAAGGCAAATCTCGCCTTGATGGAGGCGTTTTCGGCCAGATCTTGCCCCTGCTCCTCGATCTCGCCCGTTAGTCCGGCTTCTGCGATGCCCCGCACCTGCCAACCCAATGGCGTGAGTATGGTCTGCACCTCTTGGATTTTATGCGCATTGTGGGAGGCAAACCAAATGTTGTTCAAGACAAAAGAGTGCTTTTTAAGCTATTCCACAGTAATTTTTTAGCTGAGGCATCTGATTCCAGCCGATCGAGAGATAGACATGGGATGGTGTTTATCTTCAATTCATGGATCTGATGATCGGGATCTACACCTATCAGTGCTCCAAAAGAGAGGATCAGACGGGCTCCGACGAATTGATCTATTGATTCGATGGGAATAGCACAAGTTTGGGTGAAGATTTGTTGGGGTAACAAACCACACGCCACCAAAATTTTATCGAGTAGAACTTTTTGCGAATCTGAGGGCACGGAATGGAGCAGTAGAACCACTTTGTCAGTCCAGGAAAGAGAATCAGTTTCTTCTGAAGTAACTTTTTTGAGCGGGGTGAATACTGTCGTGGCTACAAGCTCCTGATCAAAAAAAAAGCTGTGAAATAGTTTTTTAGACCCTAATTCCCTCCATTCCATGAAATCAACCATATAATAAATAGTGTTATTTATTTATATAAAAAATGCACGCCTCTCCCTACAAAGATAAGTAGGCTTGCCGTATTTTTGTGGCCTGTTCAACAAGCGAAACTTTCGCTGTAAATTATATCATGCAAGGACTCCAAACAACCCGTGCCAACGTCTCTCGACTTCCGGAGATTGATTTTGATCATCTGCCATTCGGTTCCATGTTTGCGGATCATATGTTCGTTTGCGACTACCGCGATGGGAAATGGTGTGATTCCCGGATTCTGCCTTATCAGCCGTTGGCACTAAGTCCGGCGACCTCCGCACTGCATTATGGTCAGTCGATTTTCGAGGGCTTAAAAGCTTTTCGCCAGATAAACGGCCAGTCTGTGGTGTTTCGGCCGGAGGACAACCACAAGCGGATGAATAGGTCGGCCGAGCGTTTGTGTATGCCTGCTATTGGTAAGGAGTTTTTTATGGATGGCCTTATGGAATTGCTTCGGACCGATGAGGCATGGATTCCACGTCCCCGGGGATTCTCCCTGTATGTTCGCCCGTTTATGTTCGCAACGGATGAATATGTTGGAATTCGGCCCTCGGAAAACTACAGCTTCATCATTTTTTGTTGCCTTGTAGGCCGCTACTACCAATCAGCCATTCATGTGAAGGTAAGCGACGATTATGTACGTGCTTTCCCCCGGGGCACTGGCTATGCTAAGGTGGCGGGCAACTACGCCGCAGGTATGATGCCCCTGAAGTTGGCACAGCAACAGGGATTCGACCAACTAGTGTGGCTCGATGGTCGTGAAATGAAATATGTAGAGGAATCAGGAACCATGAACTTGTTTTTTCAATTTGATCAGACTTTGGTGACACCCATTGCCGACGGAACAATTTTAGAGGGCATTACGCGCGACAGCGTGATCCGTATGGCTAAGGATGCTGGATTTAAAGTAGAGGTACGTAAAATTTCAATTGAGGAGGTATTTGAGGCCTACAACCACGGACGTCTTCGGGATATGTTTGGAACGGGTACTGCGGCAACGATAGCGCCAATTTCGAGCGTTACTTATAAAGGATTCCGCATGGAGCTTCGTCCAACTGGAGAACGCGAGATGTCGCTCTACCTGAGCAAACATCTGGAGCAGATCCGCACGGGTGAAATCGCAGACCCATACGGCTGGAATGTTCCAGTGATGCCTTGACAACCTAAATGCGTCATAACTAACATTAGTACATTAATGGCCAATTTTTGACTTTAAATCACTGATTATTAATTTTTCTGTTTAATCAATTACCCATGAACCCAAAAGCCATTAGCCTCCAAAGGAGTTTTGTCAAACCAATTCTTACTTTTATGGTGCTTTCCTTGTTGGCACGACCAACTGTAGCGCAGAAATCGATCGCTTTCGAGCAATACACCCTGGCCAACGGCTTAAAGGTGATCCTGCATGAGGATCGGCAAACGCCTATTGTGGCTGTAACCGTGTCCTACCATGTAGGTAGTAAGGATGAAGACCCTACCCGCACCGGTTTCGCTCATTTTTTCGAGCATCTGCTGTTCGAGGGTAGCGAAAATATTGCGCGGGGTGAATACATGAGATTGGTGAAGGAGAACGGCGGCGTTCTCAATGCCAATACGTTTAAGGATCGCACGTTTTATTTCGAAATTTTACCCTCCAACCAGTTAGAACTCGCCCTTTGGATGGAAAGTGAGCGTATGCTGCACGCCAAGATTGACGATAAGGGGATCGAAACACAGCGGGAAGTAGTGAAAGAAGAACGCCGTCAGCGATTGGAAAACACCCCTTATGGAGGACTGTTGGACGAGACCATGTTAAGGACGTTCAGCCATCACCCCTACAAACGATCTGTAATTGGCTCGATGGATCACCTCAATTCGGCCAAAAAGGAGGAATTTTATGCCTTTTACAAGAAATTTTATACGCCCGATAACGCCATTCTCAGCATAGCGGGCGACATCAATTCCAAGCAGGCTAAGGAATGGATTGAGCGCTATTTTGGCAGCATTCCGCGAGGAGAAACCCCCTTGAAAAGAACAGTGGTGAAGGAACCGGTTCAGAAAATGGAGGTGCGCGACAAAGTCTACGATAACATTCAACTGCCGGCAGTTATCCACAGTTTCAAAACCCCTGCTTTAGGAGCTCCTGAATACCATGCTGTGAATCTTCTGGCCACATTGTTGTCGGAGGGGGAAAGTAGTCGTTTCCAAAAGAGCATTGTGAATATGCAACAAAAGGCATTGTTTGTGGGGGCCTATCCCATTGCGATGAAAGAGGCCGGCGTTTCCCTGATGTTTGGTATTGTGAATATGGGGGTAGAACCCAAACAACTCGAGGAGTCTATGGAGCAGGAGTACGAGCGGGTGCGAACGAAGTTGATCACGCAGGAGGAATACGATAAATTGATGAATCAGGTTGAAAACTACTTTGTGAATTCAATTTCGACTGTTGAAGGCATTGCTGAGACTCTATCCGATTATTGGATGTACCAAGGCGATCCGGGAATGGTGAATAGGGAGATGGATCTCTACCGCCGGGTGACCCGCGAGGAGATTCGCGATGCGGCCCGTAAGTATCTGATTCCATCGAACCGCACATGTCTCTATTATTTGCCGAAGCCCAAATCCTAATAAACCCCCAATCTCTGCGCGTATGAAACTGTTTCAATCGTTTAAGATCGCTGTATTTTTTGTTTGGGCCTCTACTTCGGTCTATGGTCAATCTTTAGATCGTTCTGTACGCCCCGCCCCTGGGCCTGCCCCGGAAATCAATCTGGCCACACCAGAGCGGTTCACGCTGGAGAATGGCATGAAGGTGTTTGTGGTGAGCAACAATAAGCTGCCAACACTATCGGTTTCGATGGTATTGGATTATGTGCCTCCAGTTGAGGGGCCGCAGGCGGGTTATATGGACATCACTGGCTCATTATGGAGAACAGGCACTAAAGAAAAGACTAAGGGGCAGATCGATGAGGCTATAGATCGGTTGGGTGCTACCGTTTCCACCAGCTCGGGTGGTTTCTACGCGTCTTCTTTGTCGCGCTACAAATCCGAATTGTTCGATATACTGGGCGAACTGCTTCTGAACAACGAATTTCGCCAGGAAGAACTTGACCGGATTAAAAAACAGACCATTTCGGGACTTCAGACGGAGAAGGACGACGCTGCTGCCATTGCTGCAAATGTTCGTCGCGCTATGGTGTATGGTATAAACCATCCCTACGGACAAATCACCACGGAGCAAACGGTTGAGTCGATTGATTTAAAAGCATGTCGCAGCTTTTTCGATGGCTATTTCCGCCCCAATATGGCCTATATGGCGATTGTTGGTGACATTACTCGTACCGAGGCTGAGGCTTTGGTGCGCAAGGCATTTGGTTCCTGGAAAAGCGGCCCCTTTCCAATGCAGTCCTACCCCACTCCGGAGCCCCCTGCCGAAACCCGCGTGGTTATCGTTGACCGCCCGGCCGCGGTTCAGACTGTAATCAACATCGTGCATCCGGTTTACCTACCACCCAGCACGCCCGATGTTATACCTGTTTCCGTCATGAACACCCTGCTTGGCGGAGGTGATGCGCGCCTGTTCAACAACCTGCGTGAGACCCATGCTTATACCTATGGCGCCTACAGCAGTTTGTCGAAGGATGCCTTATCGAGCCTGTTTAACGCCAACGCCCAGGTCCGCACTGAGGTCACCGATAGTGCGGTTCATGAATTCTTGTACGAGTTGAATCGTCTGCGCGATACCATGCCACCGTTGAAGGAAGTTGATGGAATCCGGAAATATCTGACGGGCACCTTTGCCATCGCCCTTCAGAATCCACGCACCTTAGCCCAGTTTGCCATTGAGATGGAGCGATATGGACTGCAGCCCGACTATTACCGCAATTATTTACGGGTGCTGGGCGATGTATCCCCGATGGTGGTTCAGGGCATGGCCCGTAAGCATTTGTTTCCCAATCGCTCCTACATAATTTGCGTTGGGCAACGCTCAGTTATTGAAGAGAAACTGAAGCACTTTGACGCGAAAGGCAGCCCTCTGATTGTGGATCTGTACGGCAGGCCCGTTGATCTGAGCAAGCGTGTGGTGGCTTCCGATATGACTGCTCAAAAAGTGATCGACAAGTACGTTGAGGCGGTTGGCGGACGTGAGGCGTGGGAGCGGGTGAAATCGATGGATTTGTCCTATTCTGCCGAAATGCAGGGCATGAAAATGAACATGAGTATGAAGAGAAAGAGCCCTGGGATGTATTCCATGGCTATTTCGGTTACGGGAATGGGCGTGGTACAGGAGACCCGATTTGATGGTCAGTCGGGAATGGAATCGGGTATGCAGGGGAGTCGGGAACTCAAGGGCAATGATCTGGATGAGGTGCGCTTATCCTCCGAGATTCTGCCCGAACTCAGCTACACGCGTGCGCCGTATGCATGTAAACTGGTTTCGGTTGAGGAAGTTGAAGGAAAATTATGTTATATGCTGGAAGTTGCCCTTCCGGGTGGTAATCGGTTTAAGGAATTCTATGAGGTAGAAACGGGACTAAAGATTCAAAAAGTTCAGACGGGAGAAGGTGCGCCTGACGATTCGCAAATGACCCAGACCACGATATTTGGTGATTATAAGTCTGTAGAATCGGGCATCAAATTGCCGCATGCACTCAGCATCAGCATGGGTCCCCAGCCCCTTGCAATGAAGTTAGATGCTGTGCTTGTCAATCCCTCGCTCCCTGACTCGGATTTCAAACCTGCGAAGAAATAATTGGGTTTTATTCCCACTCTGGCTTTGGGAGGTGCTATTGCAGAAACAAGGTCTTTAATTCATTGGCGTCGGATGGTTTCATTCGTCCGGCTAACACCAGGCGCAGTTGTCTTCTTTTCAAAGCCTCATCGAAGAGTTTTTGTTCATCTTCAGTTTGTGGAATCAGTTCGGGCACTTGGATGGGGTGACCGCTATGGTCGACGGCAACGAATGTAAAATAGGCCTCGTTGCAGCGGAAGCGTTCCCTCGCGGGTATATTTTCGGCCCAAACTTCGAGGTGAACCTCCATGGAGGTATTGAAAGCGCGTGTTACGCTTGCAGTTAGGGTGACCAAATTGCCCAGGCGAATTCCGCGTCGGAAGCTTACATTATCGACACTGGCGGTGACTACCGTACGGCTGCTGTGTTTTTGCGCGGTGATGGCGGCACAAATGTCCATCCAATGAAGCAGGCGCCCGCCCATGAGGTTGTTGAGTACATTGGTATCATTGGGCAGAACCAACTCGTTCATCACGGTGATAGAATCGCCGGGAGTCTTTTCGCTAAGGCCCGAAGACCCCTGCGGGTGTTGTGTATGGTTGATCATAATCAGCGTTGAATGAGGATTTTTTGAATGTGGAGCATTCTGTTCCTGTGATGCAATTCTGCGAAATACAGACCTTTTGCCAGTTCCAGGCTTTCAGGATCATGCAATGTTCGTACTTCTTGTTCAGTCACGATTCGTCCGCCTAAATCCCTGATTAGCAAGTGATAAAAATCGGGGTTAACGCGTTCGGAATCGTTCAGAAGATCCCAGCGGATGTGTATTTTTCCGGTAGATGGATTCGGATAAAACAATGTGGATGAAAAGAAGGGCAGACTTGAAACTGACGCAGGAAATGATAGGGAATCAGCCAAAACAGGGCGAATCATCCAGCTACCGGAAATAGAAGAGGGTTGCCAGGTGCCCTGTACATTGGTCCACTTTACCCCTTGAACTGGGCTGTTGCGATCGAGCCCTATATTGAGTAATCGGGTTGAAAGTTGCTGCCAGCCCACGTAAAATGAATCACGCACGAGAACTGGTGTATCGAGTGGATAAAATACAAAAATCCCAAGGCTGTCGGCATAGCGAGGTTTTTGGCGCTCTATCTGGGTTAGCACTGTTTCGCCCCCTACCAGAGTGTTCTCACCGATGTGCGACCATATTTTAAGGATGAACAGTTCCCGGGAAGCGCTTTCCGCAGCCTCGATAAAGTACATCCAGACCCCTCGAAGGGTATCGGGAGTAGCCACATAATATTTGCAGGCGATGCTGGCGCCCAAAAGATTGATTCCGTATCCGGTTTCGGCCGTGCCATCGTCGTAAGCGTAGTCATTCCATAAAGAGAGGCGGGTTCTCAATGTGTCATTGGCACGACGGTCATCGGGGTTCGCCTGGATTACATAGGTGAAATCGAGGTTTAGGCTGTCGCTGCTGCGTACGGGGATGGGAAAAGACGGATAATCGATGGTGCGGCTGCTGAGTGCCGTAAAGGGTGAGATGATTTGGGTGGGGGCGCTTTGCACCAGGCTATTGTCGGATGCGTCAACGCATGTGTAGTAATGAGCCATATTGCGGTCCACATTGCCCAAATTGGTGATTGGCAAGGAGATGGGTGTAACCAGGAAATTGCCCGGGGCCGTGACCAACTGGCGATAGGGAACGCGCCTGTACGGTGCAATGGGCGAATTCGGAAGTTCTTTTATGGCAACATCTGTATAGAGCGTATCGGCCAGGTTACGTGCACGTGCCAGTTTCACGTAATCGATGTGCCACAAGTCAACTAATCCGGTCAGACTGCCGTAAGCCGAAAAACGAAATCGAAAACCAGCGTGGAAATAGCGGGGATGCGACAATCCGCACAATTGCTGCCTGAAGGGTTGCATAGCTATCCCGCGCTGACTCCAAACAACGCGCCACACGGAATCTGAGCCCCAGAATTCCACGGCCAGAGAGTCGGTCGCTTCGGGTTGCTCGCCGTGACCGGCGGGCTGCCAGAAGAAACTGAGGAATACGGAGTCGCCCACACCTAAATTATGCAGGTTCACTGCTTGTGAAGTGAGCTGATCAGTCAAGCCCCTGCTACTCGGGACGGTATCATAGGCACGACCGGAAGCATTCAGTCCGTCGAATGTAGCCACTCCAAGCGTGGGGGGAGAAATGGCCAGATCGGTGTTGATAAATACGTAGTTGTCGGTCCAAATCGAGGGTGACGGCCAAACCCCCGGTCGCGAGAAATCATCTATTAGGGGGAGGTTGAGGGTGTCGAGAATGTAGGACACGCGCTGGGTGGCGGAATGCGCCTGCAGGATTCGGAGGGATGCAACGGGTGTTGTGAACTCCTGGGCCTCAGATGAAAAAGCTATTGCCATCAAAGCCGTTAAGAGGGTCGACTTCTTTCGTAGACTTGCAGTCCAAAATCGCATTAAATCGGATAAAAAATGACCGCTATTCGGGTGCAATCCAAACATCGATGGGCGTTAGGGTTCTGATGAGTTCGTCGGGGTTCGATTCCGGGCTTTGCCGCACAACCAACGCACGATCGGTTTGGGTTATTGTTTCCTCCTCGGTTATTTGTCCAATTAACAATCCGTTTTCGTGCAGTAGCATGCGGGCTTCGTCGAGACTGAGTCCAACCAGCTCGGGAATCGGAATCAGGGAGTCGGGTATGCTAATACCCACCTCCAAATCCACTCGTGTGCCTTTGGGAAGGAGGGTGCCAGCCGTTATAGTCCTCCCCTGCAAACGGACATCCAGCACCACATTGTGGGCGATGTCCGGACGGGTAGTTATGTTCCCGGCCTGGAGTCCCAAGCGCTGCAAATCCATAGTGGCTTTGCGCAAGCTCACGTCGACCAGATTGGGCAAACGAACCATAGGCACTTCTCCCGAAACCACAGTCAGATAAACCGTTCGGCCTTCCTTTACCTCACTGTTCTCCGCGGGGTCTTGCACACAAATGGAGCCTGGAATGGCGCCGTCTACGAATAGGGTGTCGTTGATTACCCCCATAAGGCCCAACGCTTCCAGCTGTTTCAAGGCAAGTGTGGCGTCCACGCCGGTTAATTGCGGCATCACCACAACCTGTCCGTGCCTGGTGTAGGCGTCGATGGCTTTATCGAGCGCAAAAAGCAGCACGAGACTCATCACGCCCATTAGCGTCAGGTGGCGCGCCCAGGAGGGGTATTTCGGGGTGTGACCAAGATTCATGCGCATGTAGTTTTTGCTCTCCCTTTCCGACCTTCTGCCAGGATTTGGCGGATAAACTCATCCGGTTTGTAGCCCTGCAGAGCGCATTGGTGAAAAATACAGGTGGCGGGGGTCATGCCAGGGAGTGAATTTACCTCAATTATCAGCACTTCCACCTTTGGGTCGACCGTACGCTCGTAAATCCGAACAAATGCATCGATCCGGCAATATCCTCTGACACCCAAAATGCGTGCTGTTTCTTCTAAAACTGCCTTGACCTGCACACTGATACGATCGCGTTCCTGCGGATCGGTCGAAAAACGTGCGGGCGTGATGTTTTGTCCCTCCCCGGCCAAAAATTTCTCTTCCAAACTCAAAATACCTTTGCCGGCCAGGCTTTCGCTTGGTTCAAATACTTCATATGTTCGCTCACCCTTATCTCCGGTATGTATTAGCATGCCGCCGGTTACCTCCAGTAATCGATCGGCATCGCCTTGTACTATACATTCTTCTATTAAGATGCGATCGCGGGTCTGCACGGAACCGGAATTGAGTTCGGGCTTACTCATTGAATTTACATCCTGAAGATTCGTTTCTCGACGATCCGTGTCCTGTAGATCCGTAGCAGCTAATTTACCCCCCGCCGAAAAGGATTGAGAGAAAGGGGTTGCCAAATGAGTCGACAGATAAGAAGTGAGTTCATTTTGACTATCAATCCGCACCACACCCGAAGAACAGCCGTCATCGATTGGCTTAGCGATGAGGGGCAGGGGTATGGAACGAATGATGGAAGCGGCAAGCGCCTCGTATCCCCCTTCGGTTTGCACGTCATTGGAATCGATCAAGCGCGCGTCCGCTACCTGAAGTCCGTGCGCATCGAGCATTCGATTGGTCCGGAACTTGTCGATCGTTAGCCCAGATGACTCTGGTCCCGACCCGTTGTAGGTAAGCCCCACCGCTTCCAAGGCCTTTTGCAGGGTGCCGTCTTCTCCCGGACGACCATGGAGTGCGATGAAAACCTGCCCAACCATTTCTGCCAGTTCGGCTATCGTGATTTCTCTCGGTGCAACCACCCGACGGCACCCAAGAAGCTCAGTGATTTTGGTGCACCGAGCCCGCGTTTCGAGTACCACTGTGTGTTCACTATACTGATTTAACTTACCTGCAATATCATCGGCATGGTCTTTCAGGTGCAGGTTTATGGGGATTTCATAGAGGCGAAAATGGGCGTCGTTACCCGTCAGGAACAAACTGATGGGTTCGAAGTCACCGGATGAACTCAGTTTTTCGTATACATTCCTTCCCGACTCCACAGATATGTGGCGTTCAGAGGAACTGCCACCCATGATGACTGCTATGGGCTTCCTCGCTCCCACCCTGCTTTGGGCCGAATGAAGAAGGCGTTGCATTCGTATAAATGCCGGTTCCGTTTTCCCGATTGTAGATAGGTGATTGTCGGATTTTTCCGGTGACATTGTTTGTATTTCCCAAGGCTCCGCAAACCGCCGCAAGGAGGTGATGGCGATGTAGGTCAGAAACTGACTGGGGTTCATTCCCACCTCCGCAGCCTGGTGGAAGAAGAATGATGAGGGCATCATACCCGATGTGGTGTTCGGGTCGTTGAGGTAAACGATGCCATCGGAATTGATAAAACCATCAATACGGGCATAAATCTGGAAGCCGAGCAAGGTATAAAGTTCTTCGCAGGACTGTTGAATCTGCCGTATTTTGGCATCTGGAAGATCAATCGGGGTGGTTTTGCGCGCTTGGCCTGGCAGGTATTTGGCCCGGTAATCGTAGATGAGCGATGATTTACGAATGCCAGTGGGGGGCAATGCGATGGGTTCGCCGGTATCGGACTCGATAACAATGCAGGAAAACTCATCGCCTGATAAAAAGGACTCACCCAGCACCACCATTTCCGAGTCGAGCGAATCGAAATAGATGCAATCCGAACTTTTTTCGAAATTTTTGCTGAGCCAATCCACTAATTCCGGGGCATTGTAGAGGATTAAACCATCACTGCCGCGTGCCGGTAGCCCGATGCCGCTTTTTGGGTCTGACCATTCCTCTGCCAGTTGTATTCTTTGCAGTTCAGGCAACGTTAACCAGTCTTCGCTTTGAACGACACAACGAAACAATGCTCTGTCGATGGCGGTCATAAATGCATCCGAATCGCTGCTGCTCAGGATGGTCATCCCAATGGAACTCCCCTGATTGGCGGGCTTGATCACCATGGGAAAGCCCAGTGCATCACTCCACTCCTTAAAGATGCGTTGCCTCACATCGTCACCACAACAGAACCAGGATTGCCGATCGATGGAACGGAATTCCGGAACGGGTAATCCCATTTGCTTCATCATTCTGCGCTGTGCGAGCTTGTTCATACCGATCGCCGAGGCTCCTATTCCCGAACCTGTATAGGGTATACCATGGTATTCCAAGAGACCCTGAATGCGCCCATCTTCCCCATTTTTGCCATGGAGGGCCAGGAATGCCAAATCGACCAGTTCGCGAATTTCATCCCAGCGGATGGGTTTGCCTAATTGGGAGCGCCATTCTGCGGCTTTCTGTGGGTCATGCGGTCCTAACTGTTCGGCGTAAAAGGTATGTGTGCCTCCTTGTGCGTTGTCGGGATAGTAGCGGGTATCCGGATAAAAATCGCGAATAGAGCCTTTGTATAGCCATTTCCAATCGATCCATACGGGCTCACCAAACGAATCAATGAAAATGGGAATCGCTTCAAAGAGGGATTTGTCGAGGTTATCCATCACCGTTCGTCCACCAGCAAACGAAACCTCACGTTCACGGCTGTTGCCCCCCATAAATACGCCGACCCGAATCCGTTCGGCGGCCGCTTCAGGCGTAGGGTTAGTCAAGGTGCAAATGGGCTTTGCGCAGGAGCAATGTCTCCTGCGATTCACGTCGGTCTGGATCGGGTACGCAGCAGTCGACCGGACAAACAGCAGCGCATTGGGGTACTTCATGGAATCCCACGCATTCCGTGCATTTGTCGGGAACTATATAGTATATATCGTCGGAAATCGGCGCTTTGCGCTCATCGGCCTCATGAGATTGTCCTATGCTGTCGGTGAATCTGCCCCGAACCCCAGTTCCGTCGGCATATGACCAATCAACCCCACCTTCGTAGATGGCGTTGTTGGGGCATTCCGGCTCACAGGCTCCGCAGTTGATGCACTCATTGGTTATGATTATGGCCATCCGGTGTTTGTGTATTTAGCGGTGCAAAATTCGTGGTCAATCCGCTTCAATCAGCCTTTGTCGAACAAAAATGACGCTATTTTATGAAAGCAGATGTCGATTGGCTAGTTTTGGCCCAATATTTAGCGTTCATCTCCTTGAAACCCTATCCCATTCTATTGTGCGCCCGAGAGGCCTTGAATCAGGCGGGCAATCCGGATGTGAGGGACGCACTCTATTCACGGGCTACTTCCCCAAATCCCTGGTTTACTTTCGACGAAATTGAGCGTGCACGCATAGGTTGGATTAATGCACTGAAGGAAGAATCGTTGAACCGATGGATTGGGGATGTGTGTGCGGCTCAGAATCCGCGGAGGGTGGGGCTGGTTCTGGCCGGCAATATTCCGTGGGTCGGGTTGCATGATGTGCTGGCCACTTTGGTGACGGGTCACAAGGCCCTCGTGAAATTGTCGAGCGATGATCTGGTACTCATGGCCTATGTTTTGGATGCCCTTAAAGCATCGGGACTTCTACGCGAAGGACAGCTCGAAGTGGTGGAACGGCTAACAGCCCCGGAGGCTGTTGTGGCCACAGGGAGCAACAACAGCAGCCGGTATTTTCTACACTATTTTTCCCACATCCCGCATTTGATCCGCAAAAGTCGTACTTCGGTTGCCTACATCGGAAAAAACAGCAGCGAAGATGACATTCACAGGCTCGCAGATGATCTGTTCTCATACTACGGACTCGGATGCCGGAATGTGCGGCATCTCATGCTGGAAGAGGGACTACCTGTCGAACCCCTGCTCGAAATTTGGCGGGAACGGGCCTGCAACTGTATGATGCATGCACGTTATGCAAATAATTTTGATTACCAATTAGCATTGCATATGATGAACCGGGTGCCCCATCACTTTGTGCCGGGACTCATTCTTCGTCGCGACGATGCCCTGTTCTGTGCCTTGAGTGTCGTAACCTGGCAGTATTATGCTGATCGATCGTCGGCAGTCGCCAAACTCGCATCGATGCGCGATCAATGGCAGTGCACCGTGGGGCCAATCGATTTGATGGATGGCGTGGTATCGTATGGCAAAAGTCAGAGCCCCGAACTGTGGGACTATGCAGACGGGGTCAGTACCCTCAAATTTTTACAATCGGTGGGCACAACAGGCTAAGATCTATTATGACCATGAAGAGCTTTAGCTAGGGATTGGATAGCAATTCCGACAAAGTTTCCACAACATAATCCACTTCTTCTTCAGTGTTTTGGTAACCCAGTGAAAAACGAACATGGTGGCGCCCGGTATCGGCACCGATGCCTTGCAGCACATGGCTGCCAACCTGACTTCCCGATGAGCAGGCACTCCCACCAGAAGCGCAAATGCCGTGGATATCGAGATTAAACAACAGCATCTCCCCATTGGGGTGCAATGGAAAAGAAACGTTGACCACGGTGTAAAGCGAGTGACCCTCCACATCCCCATTAAAGTATACCCCTGCAATTCGTTCACGGAGTTGACCAATAAGACGCTCCCGAAGACCCCGGATGTGTACTTCCTTTTCTTTCATATGAGCGTAGGCCAGTTCAAGTGCACGGGTCATGCCCACTATGGAATGCAGATTTTCGGTGCCACCCCTCTGCTGCCGTTCCTGGCCGCCACCGTGGATGAAAGGCTCGGGCTGTAAGCCAGCTTTTAGGTAGAGGAATCCTACACCTTTTGGACCATTGAATTTATGAGCCGAAGCGCTGAGCAAATCAACCGGTAACACTTGCAGGTTAAATGGGAAGTACCCCACGGTTTGAACAGCATCTGTGTGAAAGAGAGCGCCGTTCTTCCGACAAAGACTGCCCACATCCTGAAGATCAATCATATTTCCAATCTCGTTGTTGCCGTGCATGAGGCTTACCAGGGCGCTTGGAGATACCGACAACAACTCACTGAGGTGACCGGGGTCGATGTGGCCATTGTGCATCAACCTAACCCAAGAAAGGGGAATTCCCCTACGTGTTCCTAAGTATTCGAGGGTATGGGTGATGGCGTGGTGTTCGATTGGACTGCTGATGAGGTGGCTAACCTCACCACGATCGATGAGACCCGATAAAGCTGTATTGTCGCTTTCCGTTCCCCCGGAGGTGAAAAAAATTTCTGAAGGGGCACAGCCCATAAGCTGTGCGATGCTGCGGCGCGATTTTTCCAATAGGGCCTTCGCAGTTCGCCCGGAAGCATGGATGGAGGAGGGATTGCCATGGGTATTACGCATGTGTTCGAGCATGGCCTCCACCACTTCAGGGTGTAGAGGAGTCGTCGCTGCATTGTCGAAATAAACCGAGCGGGTCATGCGAGCAGTTTTTCGATGTTCTTAATCATATCGAGAGCGAGCGTGTCGGCGCGTCCGACGTGGGGACTTTCGGCATAGATCCGGACGATGGGTTCTGTGTTGGATCGCCTGAAATGGATCCATTCGCGCTCCTCTTCAAAATCGATCCGCAGACCGTCTTCGTGATTGAGTTTTTGGTGTGCAAACTGTTCGGCTAGTCGATCGAATAATTGACTGGTATCGGCATGAACCGGAAGTGCCATTTTGTTTTTACTCATGTGGTAGGCGGGGTACGACGCTCTGAGTTCAGACATCGTTCCCCCCCGCCTCGCTAAATGACTTAAGAATAAAGCAATTCCGAGGAGCGCATCGCGACCTGAATGCAGCCTGGGGTAAATGACACCACCATTCCCCTCCCCTCCAATAACAGCACCCACACTGGCCATTTTTTCTACTACATTGACTTCCCCAACAGCGCTGGCGTAATATGCCCGGCCGTGGCGTTTGGCAACATCCCGTAATGCACGGGTTGAGCTGAGGTTGGAGACGGCATGACCATTTTCATGCATCAATACATAATCTGCTACAGCCACCAGGGTATATTCTTCTCCGAAAAAGCTGCCATCTTCCGACACGAGCGCCAGGCGGTCCACATCGGGGTCGACCACTATGCCCAGATCGGCGGCGGATTCGCGGACAAACCGGGCGATGTCGCCGAGGTGTTCAGGCAGAGGTTCGGGGTTGTGTGGAAAACACCCGTTTGGCTCGCAATGCACCGTGTGTATGTGCTCAACGCCCAACGCACGTAGCAGTTCTGGTACTGCCGTTCCACCCGTTGAGTTTACCGCGTCGACCGCTACCCGGAATTTCCGGGCTCTAATGGCCTGAACGTCAACGAGCGGCAGCTCCAGGATCATCCTGATGTGTTCCGCTATGGCTTGCTCGTAACGTCGGCATTGTCCCAGTTGGCCGACCCTCGCATATTGGAAGTTAACCTGTTCCGCCAGTTTCATGACGGATTCGCCTTGTGTGCCCGATAAAAACTGACCCCTGTGGTCGAGCATTTTAAGTGCATTCCATTCGGCCGGGTTGTGTGATGCGGTTAGAATGAGGCCGCCCGCTGCCTGTAGATGGGACACCATCATTTCAACTGTAGGGGTGGTCGACAGGCCGAGGTCGATCACATCGATTCCCAGGCTCATGAGAGTGCCGGTAACCAAACGATTCACCATATCACCTGATGTGCGCGCGTCGCGGCCCACTACCACAATTTTCCCCTTTTTTTGTTCCAGTAACCAGATTCCATAGGCCGATGTGAAGCGTACAATGGCTAGGGGACTTAATCCATCGTCTGTTGCGCCTCCAATAGTTCCCCTAACTCCTGATATAGATGCAATTAATGTCATAGTATTAAATAATCAATACAAAATTTCGCTCAAAAATAATCAAGAGCCTAGTTTGTAGGTAATCAAATGTAGCGTTTAAAGATGTTATGGAATGAAAAATCCCTCAAACACAAAAACGGCCGGCCCTATGAGCTGAACGGAGCTTATGCTATTATTGGTCATTGAAAAAAATACTTGCAATTCGCCACCCAGTGTCTCTACGCAAATGCTATAATCTCTGGCCGACTCTTTTTTCTCAGGATAGATAGATGCGTACCAGGCAGCGGAGGCCGTAACTCCTGTGCCGCAGGCCATGGTTTCCCGTTCCACTCCACGCTCAAAGGTTCGGATTTTGAGACAGCTCTGTTCCACAACCTCTATGAAATTTACATTGGTGCCACCCGGTGCGAATTGAGCATGGGAACGCCAGATTCTTCCCTCCCCCTCCACATCAACCTCACGGGTGTCATGAACGTGTATCAAAAAATGTGGGGATCCGTTGTTCACAAACCAGCCGTGGAGTGACTTTTCCGGTACAGGAAAATCAAGCAGCGATACCGCGATACTATTTCCCTCACATTGTGCGGTGTGTATGCCGTCGTGTGCTTCAAATCGGAAAAGTCCATCGGCATCGGGTTTTATGCCCAGATCATGAGCGCATCGAACTGCACAACGTGACCCATTGCCGCACAAGCTACCAAGCCGCCCATCCGCGTTGTAGTAGTCCATTCGAAACGCAAACCGCTGAGACGGCATTAATACAATTAGTCCGTCGGCCCCCACCCCGGTGTGCCAAGTGCAGATTTCTCTGATTTTTTGCTCGTTGAGCCAATCCGATATTTCGGATTCAGAAGCTTCCCGGGTCCGGTCTATGATGATGAAATCGTTGCCACAGCCGTGGTATTTGTAGAATTTATGGGGTTCTTCAGTCATGAGTTTTATGACATTTTTTCAGTGTTCAACGTCTGTCGGGTCATTTTGTCGGAGCAATTTGATTTTTAGTCCCAGAATGACATGCGGAACGAATATAAGTTGGGTTGGATGTAAGTAGGGTGAATTCGGCCTCATATTTGAATGCTGATGAACTCTTTGCGCACATATATGTTTGAAAATTGTATTCAAATTACAATGCAATAAAATCAGAAATATGACATTCATACCCACGTAAATATTTGCATATGAAAAAATGGTTTTTGCTTTTCGCGCTTGTTATCCTTGGTTCGGTAGGAGGTGCTGTCGTAACGATCTGGTTCATGCCCCGCGCAACCATGGGCTTTTCTAGTGATCGGGCCCCAATTCAATTGGCTAGTTTTCCTGAACACATCATGGAGCATCCAAATTTTGTGGCGGCTTCTGCCTTGGCTACCCCGGCAGTGGTACACATTATGACCAAGCAGGGTGGTGTGGCCGGGGTCATCGATGAGGAGGTGATGGATCCGTTTCGTGACTTTTTTGGCCGTGGATTTCAAATTCCCCGTGGCCCCCAGCAGGGGTCGGGTTCCGGGGTCATCCTATCGGCAGATGGTTATATCGTCACCAACCACCATGTGGTGAAGGGGGCAGACGAAATCGAGGTGGTGCTCAACGACAAGCGTAGTTTCAATGCGACTGTAGTTGGTTCCGATCAGAACACGGACATTGCCGTGTTGAAGATTGAGGCGTCGGAACTCAATACCTTGTCTTTCGGCAATAGTGATGGTTTGCAGGTGGGCGAATGGGTATTGGCTGTGGGCAATCCGTTTAATCTGAGTTCAACCGTTACTGCGGGCATTGTGTCGGCAAAGGGTCGTAATATCAATATTTTGGGGGGTGGATCCAGTATAGAAGCGTTTATTCAGACCGATGCTGCGGTGAATCCGGGCAACAGTGGCGGCGCGTTGGTGAATGTGAAAGGAGAACTAATGGGGATTAACACGGCGATTGCAAGCCAAACCGGGAGTTATGAGGGTTATTCATTCGCAATTCCGGCCAATATAGCAGCGAAAGTGGTGGAAGACCTTAAAAAATACGGGACCGTACAACGCGGTTACCTTGGGGTTCAGATTCAGGATGTGGATGCGGCATTAGTGTCGCGCGAAAACCTAAAGGTCAATTCGGGGGCCTATGTAGCCGAACATATGGAGAACAGTGCTGCCAAGGAGGCAGGTATCCGAAAGGGGGACGTGATCGTGGAGATCGATGAGGTGCGTGTAACCGCTACGCCACTTTTGATGGAAGCGGTAAGCCGTAAGCGCCCGGGTGAAAGTGTTCGCGTTCTGGTGGATCGGCAAGGGGAACGTAAAACATTTACCATTGTGTTGCGCAATGCTGAAGGTACCACAGGATTGGTGAAAGCAGTATCTGAGCAGGTATCGGTGTCAGCCTTAGGAGCCACATTTGAAAGTGCGTCACGCAAGGAGTTAGAGAGCCTAAAAATCGAAAATGGGGTTAAAGTCAAGTCGCTTTCATCAGGCAAGCTTTCGCAAGCAGGTATTCGGGCAGGCTTTATCATCACGCGGGTAGACAAATCCCCTGTGGGTAGTCCCGCTGAACTTTCCCGTCTTTTGAGCCAATCACGAGATGGAGTGTTGCTCGAGGGCTACTACCCCAACGGCACTAAAGCTTATTACGGGGTCGGGATGTAAGGTTTTCTGCCATTAGGTTTGGATCATATTTCGATTTTGAAGAAATGATTTTTGATCTTTTTCCTTTGTGAAGGGTATTTTTTAATTGTGATGCTTGATTGTCACGCTGTCAAGAATCGCGACACATAGATGCGTATTTCAAATACGCAAGATCTATGGTTTGTCGCGCAATTGTATCATCACTTTGCTGTGAATCGGCCTATGAAAAACAGGTGTTTCTCAACTCCGCTGTGGTTTGGGTGTTAACACATAGGTGCGTATCTTACTTTCGCTATGGTTATGATATTTCCGCAGATCTCAGTGCTACGACAAATCTTCAACACTTTTGCCTTTGTATTTGCTCTTTGTACACATCTACAGGCTCAAAACACCCCGTTTCTTCCCTGTGGCTCCGGTCCGGTACCTGCGCAGAATCTACAATGGATTGAGCAGATGCGGCAAGCGGGACTCATCAACAGTGAGCAACCTGAATCGCCTGAACCGGTTTATCACCTGCCTTTAAGCATACACCTTTTGAGCCGCGACGATGGGGGCGGCACCATGGATCTGGCGGTGTTGCTCCAAACCTTGTGTGAACTCAACGACAAGTTCCGGCCATCCGGCCTGCAGTTCTATCTGAAGGGCAACGTCAACTACATTTTTAGCACGTATTATTACAATTTGCCCGATTATCCCAGTTCCTTTGCGCTCAACGACCAATACAACGTAGCGCGAAGCATCAATGTGTATTTTGTGAACCTGGGCGTAATGGGATTGTGTGGATTTGCCAATTATCCCAATACCGGAATGCCCAACGACCCGTTGCGACAAGGGGCCGTGTATTTGGGCATCAGTTGTGCGGGAATCGGAAATACAATCTTGGCGCATGAATTAGGACATTTTCTGAATTTGCCACATCCCTTCGAAGAAACGTCTGCGCAACCGTCAGCAATTTGGGCGGAACGGGTCACTCGAAATCCTCAGGAGCCCCCACCTCGCTATTCGGCCAACTGTGCTATGGCTGGTGACCGATTTTGCGACACCCGTGCCGATTACCGCGACGCGCGTTGGAATTGTCCGTCTCAGCCCACGGCTACCGACATCAACGGTGACCTGTTTAATCCCGACGAAACGCTCTATATGAGTTACTCCTACGACCTCTGCGCCAATCGGTTTTCGGGAGAACAGGGTCAGGCCATGCGCGCGACCGTATCGGGCCCCTCCCCCTCTCGGGGCTATCTGATGACACCACCTATGTTGCCCTTCGACACTCTCGTAGGAACGACTCAGGTGGTCTACCCAGCTGATAGCAGTTCCGGGCACCCGGTGAATTGGTTGCACATACGGTGGCGCAGAGTGTATGGGGCCGAAAAATATGCCGTTAGGGTGCGGCGGCCTACGGGCACCATCGCAGAGTGGATGGTTGATGGTGGCGATACCTCGTTTTTATATACGGGTTCTCAACTACGTCCCTTATTCACCTACCGCATTTCGGTAAAACCCATAAACCACGGATGGTTCTGTTCTGCTTATAGTCCCGACATAGTGGTCACCCTCGGTGACTCCTTTTTGCCGTGCCCGGTCAACGGAATCCCTTCTTTGCACCCCGCCACTGTTCGAGCCGACAGCTCGGCATTGTTGAGGGCCAATCCGGCAGTAACTGGTCACAACATACTGTGGCGCGCTCCCGGACCCGGCACGGCTTTCATCAACCAGGGATCGCGCTACATCGCACCCGGTGCTTCCCGATCCCTCACTTACACGGTGCATGAAGCGGCCGATGCATACGTTTTTAATCTGAGTCCGGGTCCTTACCTACCCGATTCACCGGCTTATCCCGGAATATTCTCCTCATTACCCACACAGGGGATTGACTATTATACCCGGATTTCCCGTGTGATCCGGTGGGACTGGGCCAGCATCCGCAGTCAGGGTGCCGCATCAGGAACGCTGCAGATTTGGCATGCACAACCTACTGGTCAAACATACACCCTGGCCGCACAAAGGACTTGGCAGATCAGTGGGTCGGGTGAACACCAAATTCCCATAGCCCTCCTGCTGGATTCCGGTGTCTACCGCATTCGTTTCATGACTAATCCCGGTAGTGCCGCGTTGTGGATGAGCCAGAGTGGAACGCGCTTCCCTTACTCCATGCAGGACGATTGGATCATCGACAGCACCAATGTACCCGGTTCAGCGGGTGGCTGGGAAATAGGTGGAATATACCATTGGCGTTTTATGGCTTTTTGTATTGGCCCTCCGGCAATCGTACACCAAAACGTTTTGCCGAATCGACTAATTATGGATGAGCCAACCGCAAGCTGTATAGGGGACAGTTTTTCAATTCCCGTACGTTTCGATTTGGATGGCAGCCTGGTTCAATTTGGATTCGAGTTTATGTTCGACAGCATGAAGGTTCAGTTTTTGGGTGCACATATGACCCACCCTTCCCTCCTGGGCATACCGCTTCTGGTTCAGTCTGTTGGCAATGGAAGGCGGCAGATCAGCGGTCAGTTACCGTCATCGGTCGGATGGACGGGAATTTCCACTCTTCTTCAACTTGGTTTGCGTCGGTTTGCCTCAGGAGATGCCGCCATCAATTGGGTGCCATCCGCCTGTTTGGTGACAACGCCATCCGGTATAGCCCAGTCATTTTTATACCGGGGCGCTGTTTGTCGCGACAGCCAGTGCGCTGCCCTTGCAGGACAAATCACTTATTTCAATCAGAATCAATCGCCCCTAACGGGCTGGTATGTTCAGGGCATATCGTCGGGGAGCGCGCAATGGACTGCCACCACCACCAACAACGGTTTCTTTCAAACACCGATGCCTGTTGCTCAAACCTATCAGTTGGGGTTGACTTCCCCAATACCCTGGGGCGGCGTGAATGCTACCGATGCTCTATGGGTGTTGCGGTACTTTGGTTCACTAATTTCACTCGACCCCTTGACGATTTTGGCTGCGGATGTCAATTTATCCAATCAGGTGAATGCGACCGATGCCCTGCACATATCTCAACGATTTTCAGGTCATAGATCAGGGTTTCTTCGCCCCGACTGGGTCTGGGAACCGCAAACTTTGAATCTAACCACCGCAAATCCACCGTCACCTTTAATATTACGTGTTTTGGCTACTGGTGATGTAAATGGTAGTTATATCATTCCACCCCCATGATTCCATTTCCATTAGGTGTTCAGTCCAATGACAGTATTGAAGGGCGAAATGAGCCATCCTTGATGGGTGGCTCTCTCTTTTGTTTGATATGTCTGTTAAACTTACCTATTTAGGTTTGCAGCCACAAGAAGTTGGCGATTTTTACCGCACATTTTATTCGGAGAACCAAACCTGACAAACCACAAATATGTCTTCAGAGCAGTAAACCGACAATTTCCTGTAGCTGCTTTTAATGGCTGGCTTATTCTTTAATAACTTTGAATGTCTGCTTTGTATTTTCTCCCACACGGAACATATAAATGCCTCTTGATAAATCGCCCAATTCAATGCAGGTGCTTTCTGTATTTATTTTGCCAGATAAAATAACTTTTCCTGTATTATCATAAATGTGATAAGGTTGTCCAAAAAATTTTGCATCTGCTTGAACATTTATTATTCTTTGCGCAGGGTTTGGGAAAAGGTTCACAGGTCTGGTATCATCGGTAATATCACCTGTTGTTGTTTTCACGGGGTAGAAGTTGTTGGAGCAAACAGTGCATCCACCCTGAGCAATAACACAAACTGAATATGATCCGTTGGTTGTAATAGTATGCAATTGTGTTGTTGCTCCATTGATAGGATTGCCGTTGAGATACCATTGATAGGAAGCAAACGAGGGGGAGCAAGTTAGCACATTTCCATTTTGAGAAATTGTAGGTTGAAAGTAATTCACCA
>VHAX01000030.1 GCA_016872215.1 Sphingomonadales bacterium
TATACAAACTGTATGCGTGGTTCCCTGTCATGTTTCATGGTTTTTTAGACTGTTTGATGTTTGCAGCTTGCCGAGGGCGGGCTTTCAAAGCACAAAACTGTCAATACACCACAAATGTTGATGCGAGGTAGAATGTTCAATTAACCACGTCACCCGCCATTGAGCCAAACGCCTGTTATGCTCAGCGCTTCTTTCTTTCGTGTCAGTCCGTGATGATGATTTTTTTTGTTGCAATAATTTTATTGTCCTCTATCAGCCGAATGAAATATAGTCCTGTGGACAAGGCGTTGCGTTGCAGAGTTACCGCCTGCCCGTTGATGTTTTTTATTTCCATAACTGTCTGTCCGAAACAGTTGTCTATCGTGAGAGTTGCGTTAATAAACTGCTCCGCTGTCTGCAAAGTTGTCTGTGAAGAAAATGGATTCGGATAAACAGAAATATTCTTGTCTTCCGCAATTATTTCCTGAACGCTCGTGTAAGTGATTACCGGTTCCGAAGGAGTATTATGTCCTGAACCCGGACCAATATTGCCTGCCTGAACTGTTCCGTAATAAGCCGGTCCGATGACGTAAGGATATTCTGAAGTTCCAGTGGAATCAATGGTTACAAAATAAGCATATATTCCCAAAGGGTATTCGGGCGTAATGCAAAACCGCCCGTTGTTCGTGTCTAAATCTCCGAGCCCCGGCACATATTCAAAATCTTCCAAATAATATCCGAGTGGATAAGAAACAGAAACATTCGGTCCGTACTGTGAAGAAGAAAGCGAAGTTCCATCGGGAAGGGAAGTGCGTTGTGTGATGTTGCGTTTGCGATAACTTGTTTTCATTCGCACAATCGGTCCGGTTCCATTGGTATTTTGATAAGCATAGCAACCATAAACAGGAAACCCATCAAAGGCAAATCCCAAAATTCCGGAGTGAAAATTTGGATTCGGCATAGTGTTAAGGCAAACCGGATTTTGGTGATGATGATATTCTCCTCTGGGTGCAGGGTGCCCCAAGCAAGCATCAAATGATGGTGCTTCTACCACCACAGCATTCTGATGCCAGATGTTTTGATTGTTGTAACTCATTGCATCTTTAGGGTTGAATATCATTACACCATTTTTCCACACTCCGATGTGACCGAGTGGAGTGGCAACAGGCGCTCCGGCATTTTGCTGCGGAGTTCGTGTAATTTTGAAAACAAAATTCTGATTGGTGGGCGTGTTGGGATTTCCGTTCCATGGACCAATTGAATATGCAGGAATGTCCGAGCAGCTCACATAAACATTCGCTGTGGAATATTGCACCTGCTGAACATCTGCAGGAAGATTATTGTAGCCGGTGTAGCCCGTTGTGTTAATTATCCAAGAAGTAACTTCAGGAGTTAACTGGGCATACGTGAAGAAAGGAATTACAAAAAAAAGGTAAAATATTTTTTTAATGAATACAGGACTTACGCAAAAGGGAGCGTAGGATTTTTTAGTTGATGCGTGTGATATTGGTTTCATTTTTTTGTCGTCAGTGATTATAGTGCTGACACCGCACTTTAAATTGTGAATGAAAGCTGTCTGTCGTTTTTTAGCATTGGGCATAGATGATTGAATTGTTAACGCAAAATAAAGCTTACTTTTCAATAAGAAGGACCAAGTTTTGATCCCCTAAAAAAAAATATGGAGGGCGCGGGCACTCCATATTATTACGGGGTGTTTTACAGATCCCAATCAGCACTATACAGTGCCTTGGCAGCACTGTACAGAGCCTGGTCGGCGCTGTACGAATCCCAGTCCGGATTCGCCTTTTGGGTTTAGCGGATGAACAGCAACTCCCAGTATTTGGGCAGAGGCCAGTGTTCGTCGTCGACAATCAGTTCGAGCTGGTCTACCCGGTCGCGGATGGCTTCGAAGTGCGGACGCACCTGCTCGCAGTAGGCTATGGCGCGATCGCGGGCGTCTTCGATGAGGTTGGCCTTTTTGCGTGAATGGCGCATCTCTTCCGATAGGCGGATGAGGTCTTGCACGTGGGTGTTGATGGTTTCGAGCACGTCCATCTGGGGCGCAAGGGCCGATTTCTTGAGTCCGAGCTCTTGTAGTCCTTTCAGGTTGGCCAGCAGGGTGTTTTGGTAGGTCACCACCGTGGGCACAATGCGGGTCATCACCAATTCGCCGATGATGCGCGACTCAATCTGGATCTTCTTGATGTAGTCGTCGAGCAGGATTTCGTGGCGGGCCTCGATTTCGCGCTTACTAAATATACCGGATTTCACAAACAGCTCATGGGCTTTTTTGTCGACCAGCGCATCGAGGGCGGTGGGGGTGGTGCGCAGGTTTTTGAGTCCACGCTTTTCGGCCTCCTGCGCCCATTCGTCGCTGTAGCCGTTGCCTTCGAAGCGAATTTTGCGGCTTTGCTTGATGAATTTCTGGATAACAGTGAGCAGGGCGGTGTCGCGACTATCGCCATCCACAATGAGCTTATCGACCTGCTCTTTGAAGTCGGTGAGGGTGCGGGCCATGGCGGCATTGAGCACGGTCATGGCCTGAGCGCAGTTGGCACTGGAACCCACCGCACGAAACTCGAATTTATTACCTGTGAAGGCGAAGGGCGAGGTGCGGTTTCGGTCGGTGTTGTCGAGCAGAATTTCGGGGATGGCCTTGATGCTGTGCATCATGATGCGGGTTTCGCTGTCGTTATGCTCGATTTTCCCTTTTTCGATTTCGTCGAGGATTTTGCTGAGTTGTTCGCCCAGGAAGGCCGACATAATGGCCGGTGGGGCTTCGTTGGCACCGAGGCGGTGGTCGTTGCTGGCCGAGGCAATCGACGCCCTGATCTGGTCAGCGTAGTCGTAGAAGGCTTTGATGGCGTTCACGAAGAAGGTGAGGAACATGAGGTTGCTCTTGGGCGTTTTGCTGGGCGAGAGCAGGTTTTTGCCGGTGTTGGTGCTGAGCGACCAGTTGTTGTGTTTGCCGGAACCGTTGATGCCTTTGAAGGGCTTCTCATGGAGCAGCACGCGGAGGTTGTGGCGGCGTCCGAGCTTGTCCATCAAGTCCATCAACAGCTGATTGTGGTCGACCGCAAGGTTTATTTCTTCGAAAATGGGGGCGCATTCGAACTGGGCGGGGGCCACTTCGTTGTGGCGTGTTTTCAGCGGAATCCCTAAGCGGTGCGATTCCCGTTCGAGGTCCACCATAAAGGCGTGAGCGCGGTCGGGTATGGATCCGAAGTAGTGGTCTTCGAGCTGCTGTCCCCGTGCGGGGGCGTGCCCGAACAAAGTCCTTCCGCACAGCACCAGGTCTTGTCGCGCCGCAAATAGAGCAGCATCTACCAGGAAATACTCCTGTTCAACCCCCAGGGTGGGAAACACTCGTGTGATGTTTTTGTCGAAGTACTGGCATACGGCCACGCCGGCTTGTTCCACTGCGGCGAGCGATTTCAGTAGGGGTGATTTATAATCGAGCGATTCGCCCGTGTAGGAGACGAAAATGGTGGGAATGCAGAGGGTGTTGCCGGCCGGACCGCTGAAAATGAAGGCGGGCGAGTTGGGGTCCCATGCGGTGTAGCCCCTGGCTTCGAAAGTATTGCGTATACCACCGCTTGGCAGGCTTGATGCGTCGGGTTCTTGCTGCGACAAAGCACTGCCGCTGAAGCTTTCGATCGCTTCGCCTTCTTGGTTGAGCGAGAAAAAGGTGTCGTGTTTTTCGGCGGTGGCTCCGGTGAGGGGTTGAAACCAGTGGGTGTAGTGGGTGGCGCCTTTGGCGATGGCCCAGTTTTTCATGCCGCTGGCCACTTGTTGGGCTATCTCGCGGGGCACGCGGTGTCCGAGTTCGATGCTCTGCATAAGAGCTTCATAGACCTCTTCGGTGAGGTGGGCGCGCATGGCTTTGGGGTTGAATACGCTTTCGCCATAATAGCGCGATACCAGCGTGTCGCCGGCTTGTACGTCGACCCGCGAACGATCGCCGGCAGCCAGAAATGCATTTTTACGAATGGGGTTCATATTGTGTGATTTTTTGACCGCCACAAAAGTATAAAATGAATACGACAAGGAAAAATTAATAAAAAAATAATTAATGCCTATACTAACACATATAAAAACATCAAAATAATATATATAAAAATATTTACAATAGCCGGATAAACTTCCTCCACATTCGATTCGGGCATGGGGTATGCGCAACGCCACTCAGCCCGTATTTTTGCGACCTATGCGTTTATTCCTGTTCCTGCTTTTGATCGGTTTGGCGCCCTTATCGACAGAGGCGAGGCGACTAAAGACCAAGCGGCTGCCGCTGCCACTGCTCGAGGTCTTTCACGCCCAGCATCCGGCCGCTGTGAAAGCGGTGTGGACGGCCGGGGGCAGTGGATACCAGGTTCGATTCAATGAATTTGGTCGCACTGTGGAGATTTCCTACGACCTGGCGCAGCAGTGGACGCTCCGCAAGCGCGCGCTTTACGAATCGGAATTTCCGGTGGCGGCTGACCGGCATCTGCAGGCAAACCACAGCGGATGCAGTCCGGCCCAGATCACCCTGTGGCAGAGGCCCGGCGAGCCCGACCGCATCAGGGTGCGCTTGTCGTGCCCCGGTCGCTCAGCACAGGCGGTGGTCGACTTCGACGGGCAAGGTAACGCTCTCGACACAACCAATACTCCCGAATCCACCACAGCCGAATCCGGCCGCCGAAAAAAAAGCTAATACGCAAAACGCTTTCCCCGAAATGCATTCTCTGAAACGCATCCCCCGTTAAAATCATTCCCCAATTTATGAGCAACCCACTCGCGAACCCCATCCCCTGAAACGCTATTTCCCTCAAACCCCAGGTCGACCATGAACACCGACGAAACCGCCAAGGCGCTCGGGCTTCTGCCGGAGGAACTGCAGAAGATCCGTGACACCCTCGGTCGCGAGCCGAATTTCACCGAACTAAGCGCCTACTCCGCCATGTGGAGCGAACATTGCTCCTACAAAAACTCAATCGTTTGGCTCAAAACGCTGCCCAAAGACGGGGAGCGCATGCTGGCCAAAGCCGGTGAGGAAAACGCGGGACTGGTGGATCTGGGCGACGGACTCGGCTGCGTGTTTAAGATTGAATCGCACAACCACCCCTCGGCCATCGAGCCCTACCAGGGGGCGGCAACTGGCGTGGGGGGAATCAACCGCGATATTTTTACCATGGGGGCACGTCCCGTGGCCCAGCTCAACAGCCTGCGCTTCGGTGATTTAAGCCAGGAGCGTAACCGACAGCTGCTGCGCGGCGTGGTGCGCGGTATAGGCGACTACGGCAACGCGTTTGGCGTGCCCGTGGTGGGGGGTGAGGTATACTTCGACGAGTGCTATAACATCAACCCGCTGGTGAATGCGATGTCCGTGGGACTGGTGGCACGTGACAAAACCATGTCGGCATCGGCCCATGGTGCAGACAATCCCGTATATATAGTGGGGTCACGCACGGGAAAGGACGGAATACACGGGGCTTCCTTCGCTTCGAAAGACCTCACAGAGGATTCGGCCGACGACCTGCCCTCGGTTCAGGTGGGCGACCCCTTCCAGGAGAAGCTGCTGCTCGAGGCTAGCCTGGAGGCGATCGCCACGGGTGCCCTAATCGGTATGCAAGACATGGGGGCCGCGGGCATCATCTGCTCCACCTCGGAAATGTCGGCCAAAGGCGGGGCGGGCATGGAAATCCACCTCGATCTTGTGCCCACCCGGCAGGAGGGCATGCATGCCTGGGAAATCCTGTTGTCGGAGTCGCAGGAGCGCATGTTGCTAGTTTGCGAGCGCGGGCACGAGAAGGAGATCGAGGCGGTTTTCGACCGTTGGGATCTGCAGTGTGTTAACATCGGCACTGTCACCGACACACAATTGTTGCGCTTTCACATGCATGGAGAATTGGTGGCCGAATTGCCTGCCGAAAGCTTGGTGCTGGGTGGCGGGGCGCCGGTCTACCACCGCGAATATGCAGAACCAGCCTACCGAGAGGCAATTCGTAATTTCGACCCACAAACAATACCAGTGCCCAGAGATCTGCAGGCCGTAATGGACCACCTGGCAGGTCACCCCAACCTCTGCAGTAAGCGCTGGGTCTATGAGCAATACGACCATATGGTGGGCACCACCCACATGACGGCTGTGCAGCAGGCGGCCGCTGCGGTGGTTGATGTGCGTGGTACCGAAAAGGCCCTGGTGTTGTCGGTCGACTGCAATCCGCGCTATACCTATGCCGATCCCTATACGGGTGCGGCCATTGCGGTGGCGGAGGCGGCCCGTAATGTGGTGTGCGCCGGGGGCGATCCCGTGGCCATTACCAATTGCCTGAATTTCGGCAATCCGTATAACCCCGGGGTCTATTGGCAGTTTGTGGAAGCCATTCGGGGTATGGGCGATGCCTGTCGTGCGTTTAACACCCCGGTCACCGGTGGCAATGTAAGCTTCTACAACCAATCGTCGTTTGAGGGTCCGGTGTTTCCCACCCCTGTGATTGGTATGCTGGGTGTGATGGACGATAAACGGCAGTTCACAACCCTCGCCTTTCGGCAAGCGGGCGATTTCATTTACCTGATCGGGCGCAGCAGTGGCGACATCTCGGGTTCGCAATACCTCTACAGCTTCCACGGCCGAAAAGACAGCGGTGCGCCGCCATTTTCGCTGGCCGATGAGTGTGCCTTGCATGCTGTTTTACGGGAGATGCGTGGCCGGGTTTGCCTGGAGAGCCTGCAGGATGTGTCAGACGGCGGCCTCTTTACCGCCCTGTTGGAGTGCGCGTTGCCGGGTCGACTCGGATTTGAGGTGGTGGCCGACCTGGATGTTCGTCGCGACGCCTACTGGTTTGGGGAGGCGCAGGGGCGGGTTATCTTGAGCATTGATCCCCTCGAAGAGGAATTACTGCTGAAATATCTGCAAAGGAGTGCGCTCCCCTGGTGCAAGCTGGGGGTGGTGACCACCTGCGAAATTCGGATCGACGGGCAGAACCACCAATCGGTGGCACACTACGCCGGACTGTATGAGAACAGTCTGGGCGATGCCATGTGGCAAGATGATTAGGCTATAGATTCGTATGGTGTTCACAAAGGTGCTTGCATAGTGTTTCCCTAGTGTCCCCCGGTGTTCTCCTCCGCATGCTGATGCAGATTCTTTTTCCCCTTCATCTACAGAGCGCCCCCACCAAAAGCAGGCGGGCGCTGTGTGTTTCTGAAGGATTACTTAGGGTGAGGGTCCCACCGTCGATTGTTTTTGTGACACCTGACGGGCAGTTTTGGCCGTTCAACTGCACACCCGAGCCTTCCCGGAGCCACAACTGAACGGGTCCCGGTAGATGTAGGGTGCAAGTGCCACCCGCACGAATTTCGAGCTCCGTGATGGGCTCGCTACAGCCGCTCAGGGTAGTCTGACTGCCAAATAGGGTTGCTTGATGGGCGTGGGCACGGAGGAGTGATGAGGATTCGGATTTCAGAAGATCCACGACCTGTTTTACATGTTGACTTTCCCCACGGCGTCCGATGAGCGTGGCGGTGTCGGTATGCACTACCATGAGGTCGTCGACCCCTTGCAGCACCAGTAGCTGCCGGCTGTTGTTGAGCAAAAGGTTGTTGCGGCTATTGAGGTAGCGCGCATTCGGGTTGAGAGTGTTGCCCTCTTCGTTTCGGGGCAGCTGCTCGTATAGGGCGTCGAAGCTGCCGAGGTCGCTCCATCCCAGATCGGCCGGCACTACCTTCACGCGGCGGCTCTTCTCCATGATGCCGAAGTCGATGCTGATGTCGGGCATCTGCATCATTTGTTTGCGGGGGAGTGTCTGCGTCCGTTCATCAACTTTATATAGGCTGTTCCAGGCCTCCACCGCTGTGCGGTGCACCTCGGGGGCGTACTCAAGGAGCTCGGAGAGGAATGTACCGGCGCTGAAACAGAACATGCCGCTGTTCCAGTAGTAGCGCCCCGCCTTTAGGTAGGCTTCGGCGGTGGTCCGGTCGGGTTTTTCGCGAAATGACAGGACTTCACGGCCGTCGGCTTCTATGTAGCCGAACCCGGTTTCGGGGTATGTGGGTTGTATGCCAAAGGTCACCAAATAGCCTTCGCGGGCGATCGATTCAGCTTCACGCACGGCGCGGGCGTAGGCTTCGGTTTGGGTGATGAGGTGGTCGGAGGGGGTCACCAACACCACCATATCGGCGGGGAGACCCAGGCAGGCCAGGGCAATGGCGGGTGCGGTGTTTCGGCCCACGGGCTCGAGTATGCATTGCCCGCTAAGTTTGGAGGGTGTGCCCGAATTCATTGGGTACAGGTTGGAGTTTTCTGTTTTCGGCCCTCTTTGAGGGCTGTTTGCCGAGGACAGTTCACCACTTGTGGCGTTGTGTTGAGCATCGGTCCCCAGTTGCTCGAGCAGTTGCAGGAGGGCCAGGGGGTACTGCTCGAAGTTTGTGACCACAAGAAAGCCGCTGCAAAGCGCGCGGTTGCGTTGAAGGGTGAGGGTAAAGAGCGAGGCACCGCCGATGAGGGGGTAGAATTGTTTCGGCCAAAGGGTGCGGCTCACGGGCCACAAGCGGGTGCCGCTGCCGCCGGAGAGGATCAGGTTGATCATAACGGGATGGGAAGATCAGGTTTGAAGACCCAAAAATACGGGCTTTCCCGACCAACATCATGTGCTTTGTGCTATTATTGTGGGCTCTTTTTTGTCCTTTATATGCGTTTGGACTTCGACAAGGCGCTCCTCGCGGCCGCGCTTCTGGATGCGCTCACCCAGCCTACCCGGCGCAACTTGCTCGACAACATCATCCGCCATGGAATGTCGACCCGCCAGGAGATGGTAGACCGAACTAGCTATTCCAGGGCGCTGGTATACCACCACCTCCGGGTACTTGTGGAAAGTGGTTTGGTGGAGGTGCATCCCACTAAGCCGCTTCCGCAGTATTCGCTCAACCACCTCCGCTGGTCGATTGTGCGCAGTCTTTTGCGAGAATTTCGCGACCGGGGCGTGGCGCGGAAGAAGTCAGGCCGGGGGATGTGATGATGTCCGCAAAAGGGGTTAGTAAGAAATCTAGTCGAGGGGCGTGAAGGCATCTGCAAAAGGATTATTGGTTGACATATACGCCATGCACCTGGTGCCGTCTGCAAATGGTTTGTTGAAGAGGTCTACCAGAGGGGCGTGATTGCGTTGAATCCGGTGTAGGGCACGAGGGCAGATGGAATCTGGATGGAGTCGCCCTGCTGGTGGTGCTCCAATAAGGCGGCCACGATGCGTGGCAGGGCCAGGGCCGATCCGTTGAGCGAATGAGCCAGCTGATTTTTGCCGTCTTCATCGCGGTAGCGCACCTTTAAACGGTTGGTCTGGAAGGTTCGGAAGTTGCTCACCGAGCTCACCTCCAGCCAGCGGTCTTGTCCGCGACTCCACACTTCGAAGTCATAGGTGAGTGCGGAGGCAAAACTCATATCGCCACCACACAAGCGAATCATCCGATGGGGCAGTTCGAGAGCTTCGATTAGTCCACCCACATGCCGGCACATCTCGTCGAGCGCCTGTTCGCTTTGCTCGGGTAGGGTAATTTGCACGATTTCTACCTTATCGAATTGGTGCAGGCGGTTGAGTCCGCGCACGTCCTTGCCATAGGAGCCGGCTTCGCGGCGAAAACATGGGGTGTATGCTGTGTTTTTGATGGGAAGGTCGGTCGCCTTCCATAGGGTATCGCGGTAGAGGTTGGTTACCGGCACCTCGGCGGTGGGGGCCAGATACAATTTGTCTTCACCCACGAAGTACATTTGTCCCTCTTTGTCGGGTAGGTTTCCGGTGCCAAATCCGGAGACTTCGTTCACCAGTATGGGGGGCTGTATTTCGAGGTAGCCTGCCGCGGTATTGCGGTCGAGGAAGAAGTTGATAAGTGCACGCTGTAGCCGGGCTCCTGCGCCCCGGTAGACGGGAAATCCGGCGCCGGTCACCTTCACACCTTCTTCGAAATCGATCAGGCCGTAAGTTTTGGCGAGTTCCCAGTGGGGTAATACGTCCGCACCTCCGGGAAGTAAATCTCCCCACTTGTGCACCTCGAGGTTGTCGTTGGGTGTGCGCCCTGATGGTACCTGTTCATAGGGCAAATTGGGTAGTTGTACCAGCATATGTTGGAGTGCTTGGTCGAGTTGTTCGAGTTGTTCAGCGCATCTGCTATCGTCGCTTTTGAGTCGGGCCACTTCCTCTTTTTTGGTCTGGGCCTCGGTTTTGCGGCCCGATTTCATGTCTTCGCCGATCTCGCGCGACAAGCTGTTCACCTTTGATTTCAACTGGTCGCTCCGGGTCTGAAGCGCCCTTTTTTGCTCGTCGACCTCGAGAATTTGACCGATGCGAGTGGTAGCGTCGCCAATATATTTGCGTTCGAGGCCGGCAATGACCGTTTCTGTTTGGGTTCGAATAAGGTTTATTTCGAGCATCTGTTGGGAAGATTTTGACCGTAAAAATAAGCGGTTCAGTCTTGCAGGGGTACCAGAACTTGTAGCGAAAGGCCTTGGTTGGGTTTGGGCATCTTCATACTGGCTTGTCCCCCCAATTGCTGCAGTGTTTGGTGCACAATCGCCAATCCACCCAGAGTCGGTCTTCCGGGTATGTTTTGGGGCCAGTCGAAGCGACGGTTGCTCAATTGCAGCACCGATTGATGCACCGAATTCAGGAGATCGGGATCGTAGTCGACCCATCTGAGTTGTATGGGGAGCAGACCGTTGATGGGCTTCAACAATTCAATGTGCACGGGCAACAGGGATCGTTCTTTGTGGATGCATGGCGCTTCGACCCACTCGACAAGATTTCGAAACATTAAATAGAATATGGCGGGATGGGTGTGGATCAGCAGGCTCCCGTGGTGCGTTTTGAGCTTGAAGGCCACCCCGATACCCTTGAGAGCCTGACTTATGAGTTCCCCGGCCTCGATTTGAGTGGGTGGAAATTCCCTGGGGTGGTGTTGTATGTGGATGAGCAATATGAGGTCATCGATGTGGGAGCGCAACTGCGCCACTCGTTCACCGGGTTTTTTGGGGTGAGCCTGTTCGCGTTCAGATGGCGTTCCTGTTTCGTGGCCGTTGAGCGCGCTGAGATGCAGACTAATTTCCTTTAGGAATAGGCTTATGTTTTGTGCCTGTAGTTTTTGTTCCAGGTAAATTTCTTTCTGGGTATTGTGCAGTTTTTGCCGTTGCCGTTCTTCTTGTTCCTGTTCCAGCCGGTTTCGTTCGATCAATTGGATTCGTTGCTGACTTCGTTGCTTGCGTATATAGCGTCCCATCAGCAGGAGCAAGAATAGAAGCCCGGTTCCGAGGCCTACATTCACCCGTATGGCTGTTTGATAGTTGGTGCGTTGCTTCGAAAGGTCGTTGTTGAGCTCTTGAATATTGTCGAGCGCATCGATCAGACGAACTTCTGTCTGTTCTTTGGTATTGCGTTCGGCCAGTTGTTTTTCCTGTTGGTGGGTTTCCCGCAGTAGCTCCAACTGCTGTTTCTGGTAGACCAAGGCTTGTTGATCATTTCCCATGGCCTTGGCTATGTCGGTCAACAGTCCGAGAAGGTTATCGAGGTTCTGTTTGTTACCAGTCGACTCGGCCAGCGCCTGCGCGCGTCTGGCCTGCATAAGGGCACGGTTCTGTTGCCCGTTTCGGTGGTCGTGCTCGGCCATGGCCAATAGGGCCCGGATAATGCCTTGCGGGTCGGAGATCTTTTCGGCGATTGCAAGGGCTTTGAGATACCGTTCATCGGCCTGTTGGGTGCGGCCAGTTTCAGTAAAGGCATCCCCCAGATTTAGGTTGCCGTTCACTTGTCCCAACAGGTCGTTTTCATGTTCATCAATGGTAAGGGCTTGAAGATAGCAGTCTATGGCGGCTGCATATTTTTTCTGCTTTTCGTTGACCACCCCGATGTTGTTGATGGTGTAGCTCACCCCACTGGGGATATTGAGTTTCCGGTAGGTACTCAGCGCACTTTCGTAGAGTGATCGCGCCTGATCGTAACGGTTTTGCACCATCCATAAATTTCCCAGGTTGTTGCTGATTCCGGCCATGGCCGCTTCTTTTCCCCGGTTTTTCAGATAAAACAGGGCTTTCCCGTATTCCTCGGCCGCTTCGGTGTAGAGCGATATCCCAAAGTAGATCATGCCCAGGTTGGCGTGGGCCACCCCCATCCCTATGGTGTCGGGCACCTGTGCATATAGCCTTGCGGCCTTTTTACCTTCCTGCAGGGCGCGGGTGTTTTGTCCGACCAGGCTGAGGGCGGTACTGAGGGTTTTCCGGATTTCGGCTTCGAGTGACTGCGATTCGGGGGATTGTTCGCCAGCCGTTGTTTGCAGGAGCTGTTCCGTCAGCAGGATGGTACTGTCGGGCTGCGTACCATACAAACTGCGGGCATACTCGATCGTTTGTTTGGCTTTTTGTTGCTGATTGGCTTTCGCTCGACTTTTTTGTGACTGGCCTTCTGTGGGGATTGGTGCCAGGAGGCACACCAGAAAAATTCCGTACAGATGGATTTTTGATGCAAAAAAACGAATCATCGGGGATATTTTCTGCTTCAAATGTAGTAAGTTTAATGTTGGGACTCTTCTTACGGATGATTTTTTGCGGTTTTCTTTTTTTGGGTCGGGTGAATGGGTGTTTTTAGCTATATTTGCATCGTTCGGTGGCGTTCGGATTGTTGGTAACTGCCTTCCCTTTATATTTTGATATTTTGGTTTCTTGCATTTTGTGCATAACCTTTCCCTAGTCATTACTTCCATTTGTTTTTATGCAAACAGAAAAAAAGCGTGGGCGTCGACGCCTGAACCGCGCGGATTCTTCTTCGGCTGCGCCTGTTGAACCTATCGAATCGTCAGTTCCTGACCTATCGGCTCCCCCTGAGAGCTTCCCTGTGCCCAAGAAAAGGGGTCGTAAGGCGAAGGTCATTGAGGGAAAATCCTCGGAATCTGCTGCTAATCGGATTTCGTCGGCCGCTCGTTCTTCTTCGTCCGATAGTCCCGAAGCGGAAATTGCCTTTTTCGAGGAACCTGAATTGCCGTTTGAGGTGGCGGATGAATCTGAATCATCTTATGCTTCGGCGGGTGAACCTGGGTCATCGATTTCCTATGATTCAGAGCCGTCAATTCCCGTCGAAGGAGTGGAAACTACCGATGGTGGGCGACCTACGGATGCTGAGGCCGATGTCGACGGGGGCACCGGACCGCGGGAGGGTGCGTCGTTGCCGCATCAATATTCCGATAGGGGACGGGGTGAAAGGGGAGCCCATCCGGGCCGTAACCGGGAGCTGCGGGAGGGGGGGAATCGTGAGCCGAAAGAGGGAGGGGGGCGTTGGGATCATCAACCATCTGTCGACCGCGGGCCCCGTTATGAGCGTCCGTCGCATGGAGAACGTCCGTCGCATGGAGAACGTCCGTCGCATGGAGAACGTCCGCCGTATGCTGAACGCCAGCAGAAGCCCTACTATGCATTTGATCAGGTGGTTAGCACCGAAGGGGTACTGGAGGTAGTGTCTGATGGCTATGGCTTTCTCAGGTCGGCAGATTACCACTACCTGGCGTCGCCCGATGATGTGTTTGTGACCCAACAGCAGGTGAAGTCACTGAGCCTCAAAACCGGTGACACCATCAAGGCTTTTATTCGTCCCCCTCGGGAGGGTGAGAAGTATTATGCCCTCACCAAAGTGGAGCTGATTAACGGAATGACTCCGCAGGAAATCCGCGACCGCATACCATTCGATTTTCTGACCCCCCTGTTTCCCAGCGAGCGTCTCAAATTGAGTCACCGCCCTGAGAATATGTCGATGCGCATCATGGACTTATTCACCCCTATTGGGAAGGGACAAAGAGGACTGATTGTGGCACAACCCAAGACGGGTAAGACCTTTTTGTTGAAGGACGTGGCTAACGCCATTGCGTTCAACCACCCGGAGGTCTATCTTATCATCCTGCTCATCGACGAGCGGCCTGAGGAGGTAACCGACATGGCCCGTTCTGTGAAGGCAGAAGTAGTGGCCTCCACGTTCGACGAGCCGGCCGACCGCCACGTGAAAGTGGCCAATATTGTACTTGAAAAGGCGAAGCGACTCGTAGAATGTGGACATGATGTAGTGATTCTCCTCGACTCCATTACCCGTTTGGCGCGTGCCTACAATACGGTGCAGCCAGCCTCGGGCAAGATTTTATCGGGAGGCGTGGATGCCAACGCACTACAGAAACCTAAGCGGTTTTTTGGTGCGGCACGCAAAATCGAAAAAGGTGGGTCGCTCACCATTTTGGCCACCGCACTCATCGAAACAGGGTCGAGAATGGATGAGGTGATCTTCGAGGAATTCAAGGGCACAGGCAATATGGAGCTGCAACTCGATCGACGATTGTCGAATAAGCGCATCTACCCGTCCATCGATGTGGTGGCCTCCAGCACGCGCCGCGAGGATTTATTGCTCGACAAGGATACCCTGCGCCGAATGTATGTGCTCCGTAACCATCTGGCCGACATGACCCCGCAGGAGTCGATGGAACTGATGCTGCAAAATATGCGGGGCACCTTCACCAATGAAGAGTTCCTGCAGTCGATGAACGGCTAGGTGCCGGTCGCAATTCCCTAATAATAAGGGGGCCACCATGCTTTCGTTTGCTATCGTTAGCATAAGTTTGCTTTCCGACTCGAGGCTTTGGCTGTCGCTAGCTTGCAGCCATGAATCGACCTAAACCTCTATGGGCAGCACCTTCATCAGCTTCGACTGGGCCATGAAAAAGCAATTAAGGTTGAATTTATGGAACCGGAAGTCAGAGCGAAATATATGAGGATGCTGAGGGGACTGAATGTTTCAGAAAACGTGCCCGTGTCTTATTGGTATGAAGGAGTGGCCGAAGGGGAGCACGGGGGCATTATGAAAGGCAGGGATGAGGGTGTGGAACAGGTTATGGAACAGGGCAAAGCAACAGGACTTGATGAGGGTGGGCGCATGGAATTCGAATAGATATTGGTTCGAATGTTCAAAAATGGCTATGATGTCGGTATGATTGCCATTGTCCAAATTCTGGAGATTAGTCCCGCTGAGGTGGAGCTGGTTTTGAAGAATAAGTAGTATTTGCTGCAATAGATTTCTGTTTGGGTTGTGTTGGTGTGTAATCATAGGGTTTTGCCGGTCGACCAGCAGCGGTAGTTTTCATCCTGACTTTGACTCGTAGAGGGGAGTCGTAGGAGCCGACAATTGCCAAACCAGCCTTGAGGGTCGGGTTGCAAGGCGCTCAGGTGGTGGTTTTGCATGCGGTCGGTCCATTTAACTTCCCACATGCCTTGGGTTGCTCCGATTTCCGTTACCCGATCGCCCACACGGAGTCCGGCCCGGTCGGCTGCGCTTGTTGGAGCCACTCCGATTACCTGTTGCGCCCCGTGTCCTCCTTGTAAACGTAATCCACACATACGGGCACATTCATCCTCAGAATCGATTGACTGCACGCCGCATCCGATCCAGGAAAGGGCTTGTTTGAGGGGTTCGATTAGGGTTGCCGGCTTGTGGTAGAGCCGTTGGAATAGTGGGTGGAAGGAACGCCCGGTGGTGACATCCAGAAAGTCGATCAGGTCTGCCTCAATGTAGCCCATTCCCAGGTCGGCCCGTGATCGCAGATGCCGCATGAGATCGTCGAGAGAATAACGATTGTTGCTAATGCGCCGAATTTCCAGGTCGAGACACAGGGCGCTGAGCATGCCTTCTGCGTAGATGCTTACACTTCGGTGGGGTGCGGCCGCGCCCCCATAGCCGTCGACCCAGGTGTTGTGCCCCGAATCGCGTAAACCAGCATTCTGTCGGGCATAGCTCATGAGGTGGCGACTCAGGTACACGTCGACCTCATGGGCGTATTCGTGCCAGCCAAAGAGTCCGCTGCGCAGCAGGGAGAGGTCACCATAGTAGGTGGTGTAGCCTTCGAAAACGTAGCCAAGCGAGGAGTAATTCTCTCGCTGGTAGTCGTAGCGCATCAGGTCATTGGGTTTGATGTGCTTGATGTTCCAAGCGTGAAAAAACTCGTGTGCACTGAGTCCTAGCAGTTCGGGGTACAGTTCACGGAAGATTTCGGCCTCCGGGCCCAGCACCATCATGGTGCTGTTTCGGTGTTCTACGCCATGGTAGTGGGCATAGGGCAGGGCCAGGAGTATGAAATGGTAGGTGTTGACGGGCAGCGGCCCCATGATATCGAGTTGTGCGTCCACGAATTGACACACATCCGCTTCAAATCGACTCATCTGCGGCTCGGTTTGGGTGTGGATCCATAAGTGAAGCTGATAATTGCGGTGCTGGAAGGGCCAATGGGTGAGATGGGGCGACGCCACCAGGGGCATGTCGACCAATTCATCGTAGTTGGATGCAGTGAATATGCCACCAGATTGGGGCAGGCCGCAGGCTACCTTCCAGTGCCCGGGAATCTGGATTTGCAATGACACCGGCTGGTCGCGGTGCTCGTCGGTGTATAGGCAGCAGTGGATGGGGTTGACATAAAAGAGCTGGTGGTCGACATAGCACCCACCCGCGTCGGGCTGATCGGCCCGGTACAGATAGGAAAGGTGGATGCGTGGGTGGCCTTTGGGGTGGAACTGCCAGGAGGCGCGGTCGACCGGTTCTATGGGGATCTCATGACCGCTTGGGGCGGTGCAACTCAGCTGGCGCAGGTTACGCGAAAAGTGCCCCAATTCGTAGCGACCCGGCCGCCATTCGGGCAGGTATACGCGCAGGATGTCGGATGCAAGGGTTGGTGATAGGTCGATTTCTATGTCAACCCTCAGGTGGGCGGGCTCGGAGGCATCACGCGCGATTCGGTAATGTGTCATACTTAACCGCTATTTATTGGTTTTATTCTTTTTTCCATTAACTTTGCACTCCTTAAAAAAATTCCGGTTATGAAAAGGACTTTCCAGCCTTCTGTACGTAAGCGCAGAAACAAACACGGGTTTCGCAGTCGGATGGAGACCCCAACCGGTCGTGCAATTCTGGCCCGTCGCCGCGCCAAAGGTCGTCATAAATTGACGGTATCCGACGAAAAGCGCCACAAAGCCTAATCGTTAGGTCGCCCCGATTTCCATCAGCGCCCCGCCAGAGCTCTCCCTATTCCAGATTGAAACACGGCTTCCCCAAATCGCACCGACTCAGCAGTCGAATCGAAAAGGAACGTCTGCTCAGGGAAGGCAAGAAGATTTTCGTGCACCCGATTCTACTGCGTTGGTTGCCCCGGATTGGTGCCGGGCGTACTTCTTCGATTTCCCCGGCAAAGGTGATGATCTTGGTGGCCAAAAAGAAATTTCCACGGGCGGTCGACCGAAACGCCATTCGTAGAAAATTGCGTGAAGCATGGCGGTTGTACGCCTCGGAAAGCATGCGAGGGTCAGCGGATTTCGTGCATCCGGCGATGTTTTTGTTGCATTATGTTGGACAAGCCGAAGCACCGTTTGCAGAAATTCGATCTGCGCTCAGCGATGCGCTACATAAACTCCCGCGTAATACGGAGCAGAACCTATCCGAATGAAGTGTTTTTTTTTGGCACTCATCGGGCTATATCGGCGACTGTTGTCACCCCTACTGCCAGCCTCATGCCGCTACTACCCAACCTGCTCGGCCTATGGAATGGAGGCGATTCGGCGCTACGGTGCGTGGAAAGGTGGGTGGCTCACGTTCAAACGACTGGCACGGTGTCACCCCTGGGGGGGGCACGGCCACGACCCGGTGCCATGACCCTGAGGGGCTTGCCTTTGCCTTTCACAGAATATCCTGAGGATCGGGAAATATATGGGCTCCTCCTGCGTATTTTTGATGTCTTTTTCGTTCGGGATGAGCCCCGCCGCAACCTGGTGCACGCCCGCCACGATAAACTGCCTGATTCGAATTAACTGCTGTTCACTATGAACCCTTTCCATTCAAGCGACAAACATTCGCAACTCAAACCCGCCCAAAACACGTGTCCCGATCAGGAAAATCTTTCACAAGCCGGCCCTCGGCATCACGGAAAGTCCATTTTAGGCGCATTACGCCAACGGGTGCGCAGATTTTTATGGGTATTCCTCGCAGGCGGTTTGCTGGCGGGCGCCACGGCCGCGGGTGACAGCTACTTCGAGCTTTCAAAGAACCTCGAGATTTTCGCCACACTCTACCGCGAAGTCAATACCTATTATGTCGATGACATAGACCCCGCCAAGTTCATGCGTACCGGCATCGACGCCATGCTCAAGAGTCTCGACCCCTACACCAACTATATTCCGGAATCCGAAATCGAGAGCTTCCGGCTCATGACCACCGGTCAATATGGAGGAATCGGTGCACTGATCTCGAAAAAGGATGATTATGTGGTAATCGCCGATCCATACGAGGGAATGCCCGCACAAAGAGCCGACATAAGGGCGGGCGACATACTCCTGGAGGTCGACGGACAAAGCGTGAAGGGCCGCAACACCGATGATGTGAGTAAACTGCTCAAGGGACAAGCCAAAACGGAGGTGACCGTACGCATCCGCCGCGAAGGCGAAAACAAACCACTCGAGAAAAAGGTAATGCGCGAAGAAATTAAGATTTCAAGCGTCAGCTACAGCGGAATGCTCGATAAAAACACGGGCTATATCAACTTGAGCGGATTCCGTACGGGTGCAGGTGAGGAAGTCAAAAAAGCCCTGCAAGACCTCAAAAAGGAGGGCATGACCCAGCTGGTTTTTGATATGCGGGGCAATCCAGGCGGTTCCTTGGATGAGGCCGTCCGCATCTCGGGAATGTTCATTTCGCGTGGCAGCCTGGTGGTGCGCACCAAGGGGAAGGTGAAAGAGTGGGAGAAAGACTATATCTCCTACTACAATCCGGAAGACACAACCACGCCCATTGTGGTGTTGATCGATGGCGCCAGTGCATCCGCCTCAGAGATTGTTTCGGGAACGCTGCAGGACTACGACCGCGGGGTTGTGGTGGGACAAAAATCATTCGGTAAAGGCCTCGTGCAGACCGTCAAAAACCTCAACTACAATACACAGGTGAAGGTCACCACCGCCAAATACTACATACCCAGCGGCCGTTGCATACAGGCCGTCGATTATGTGGGAAAAGACAGCCTTGATCGGCCGGTGAAGACCCCCGAATCGTCGCGCGTGGCATTCAAAACCCGAAACGGCCGTGTGGTCTACGACGCCGGCGGGGTTAGTCCCGACGTATTTGTAGAACCATCTATGGTGAGCAACATCACAGCAGTTTTGATCGGCAAACGACACATTTTCGATTTTGCGACCCTCTACCGCAGTCGCCACGAACAATTGCCCGCTTCGCCCGATGAATTTGAAGTGAGCGACGCGCTGTTTGCCGAATTTATGACTTATCTGCGCGATAAAGACTACACCTATACCACTGAGAGTGAGAAGGCGCTGGAGGATTTTAAAGAAAAAGCTATTAAGGAACAGTATTTCGCACAAGTGGAGTCGCACTTTGACGCGCTGATGGTCGAGAAGAAGAAGAGTAAGGAGCAAGACATGCAGCGCCACAAGGAGGAAATCAAGTATTTCCTCGCCCAGGAGTTGGTGTCGCGCTACCACTTCCAGAAAGGTCGACTGCGTTCGGCTTTCAGGATGGATGAGGAACTCGTTGAGGCCCGGAAAATCCTGTCCGTTAAGGTGCGCTATGAACAGCTGCTGCGGCCCTAACGATGGACTGGCCTCAGGTAGAGACCTTTCAACTCCTCGGAGCCGGCCTGCTGAGTGGATTTCTGGGGGGCTTTCTGGGCGTGGGAGGTGGAATTGTATTTGTGCCCCTGCTTACCGCTTGGTTCGCCCTTCATGGATCTCAGTTGATGGCCCCGGGGACATCTTTGAAAGAGGGAGGCGTCTCCACGGTTGACGGGGTATTGTGGGTGATCGCAAATTCCCTCTTTCTGACTCTGGTTTCCGCCATTTCAGGCAGCTGGAAACAATACCGATTGGGCAATTTTTATCTGCGGGAGGTGCTGCTTGTGGGCTTGCCGGGTGGATTGAGTGGGCTGTTGACATCGGCCCTTATTGCCCGTCCGGGTATGTACGACCATCGTAGTTTTGCCCTGTTTTTTTCTTTGTTGATGGTGCCGCTTCTGTGGCGCGTGTTCCGCTCCGGCGGGGGTGAAGGGACACAGGCAGAGGTGGGTCAATACGCGGCGCGACTCTTGTGGATAACGGGACTAGCAAGCGGGGTGGTTTCGGCCTTGAGTGGACTAGGAGGCGGCGTTGTGGTGGTGCCCATTTTGTCGGGGATTTTACAAATTCCCCTCATCAAGACAACCTCCATCAGCCTTGGATCGATCGTGGTGATGTCGGTCTTCCAAAGCTTCTGGTATGCCTTCGCCTTCCCCGTAACCTCATTGCCTGAAGGATTGGGTATGCTATACCCCCCGGTTCTGTTACCGCTCGTGGCCGGAATTCTGGTTGCGGCACCCTTGGGCGTGAAGTTGCATCAGTCAGCCCCCCGATGGGTGGTCAAACTCACACTGCTTGTGGTTTTTTCAATGGCCATTCTGCAGATGAATTTTCGTCTTTTGGGATAAATGAGCAGTAACCTTATGCAAAGTGATTTGAGTAAAGTCATCGCTCGTGTTCTTCAGCCGAATCTTGGTTTTTTGGGATAAATAAATCGAAAACATGAAATACACATATAGTTTATCATCGAAGCTAGTCCTTTGGATCGGGCTCGTGGCGTTCAGTCACCGGACATCGGCACAAATTCAGGTCGACACCCTCGCAGATCGACTTCGTTTTCATACCTATGCACTGTCCGACGACAGCATGGCTGGTAGGCAGACAGGATCGGTCGATGAGCAGAAAGCAGCCCGGTACATTATTTCGGCATTTAGGGAGATGAAATTGAAGCCAGCGGGTGACTTTTCGAAACCTGTTACTGGAGATGTTCATGGATCGGTTGCCGGGGGTACAGCAGATTGGAAGCAAGCTTTCACCTTCACAGCCCGTAAGGAATTCGCGGCACGGCAGTCACTACGCCTCGGCAGGAACGTACCGGTTTGGGGCACAGATTGGCATACTTTGCCTGAAAGCGGGAGCGGTCTGGTGAAGGCTAAATTGCAGGATGTGAGTTATGGCATCAGCGCCCCTGATTTGGGTCACGACGACTACGCAGGGCAACAGAATCTGACCGGAAAAATCGCCCTCATCCGTTTAAATAGTCCAGACGGCAACAACCCCCACGGGAAGTTCGGCCCACACAGTCCCCCCGCCCGTAAAATTCGTCTGGCATTTGAGAAGGGGGCACTGGCTGTGGTGTTTTATCCAGGTAGCGATGAGGACGTGCTCCCCACCGGAAAGCCGGACCGACGAACCCAAAGTGCCGACATCCCCGCCGTCTGTCTCACACGTGAGGCCTATCTACGGCTTAAACCCGCCACGGGTATGCCTGTTCAACTCCATACTGGGGTGGAGGCCATGCAGGTAATCGGACACAATGTTGTGGCTTTTTTGGATAATCGCGCAGCCCACACCGTGGTGGTGGGCGCTCACTACGACCATCTGGGCGATGGCACCTGGGGAGGCTCTCTGCAACGCGACGGCAACGAACCGGCCATCCACAACGGGGCCGACGATAATGCGAGCGGTACGGCCGGGCTCATCGAGCTTGCACGTTACTTCATAAGCACCCCAAACCCGGCAGCCAAGGGCTTCAATTATCTGTTTATGGCCTTTTCCGGTGAGGAATTGGGGCTTCTCGGTTCGGCCTATTTTGCCAGGAATCCCACCTACCCCCTCAAGCAGGTAGCGGTCATGATCAACCTCGACATGATCGGTCGCCTCGACAGCCAGTCGCGGTCGATCGGGGTATACGGAGTGGGCACCTCGCCCATTTGGCGGATCCGGGTCGATTCGCTCGCGGGTGACCTCAAGCCCAAAACGCACGAATCGGGCAGCGGTGCCAGCGACCACACCTCCTTTTACCTACAGGACATACCAGTATTGCATTTGTTCACCGGAACGCACACCGACTACCACAAACCCTCCGACGACGCCGGGAAGATCAACTACCAAGGTATGGCCGAAGTAGTGAATTATGTGGTTCGGCTTGTTGAGTCGATCCCCGCCGGCGAAAAACCCGCATTTGTTCGCACGACCGACAGTGATCGGAGCAGTGCCCCCTCGTTTAAAGTCACCCTCGGCATCATGCCCGACTATTTCTACGAGGGCAGGGGTGTGCGCATCGATGGGGTTACCCCCAACCGTCCCGCAGGACGGGCCGGTATGCTGAGGGGTGATCTCCTGCTCGAGATGGGATCCTATGAGACAGCCGACATGGATGCTTATATGAAGGCTCTCGGTGCGTTTAGTAAGGGACAAACCATAACGGCCCGAATCATGCGGGGCGACCAGATCCTCGAATTGCCCGTTACATTCTGAGATGAAGTTGATGTTCGTTGAATCGTCGTCAACTTGTATACCGAGATGAGCCCGTTGTTCCCTGAGCCTTCAACCAATTGTTACTGAGATGAAACTTATGATCGTTGAATTGTCACCCATTCGCATTCTGAGATGAACCCGTTGATCATTGTACCTTCAAACATGAGCATACTTAGATTACGCCTTTGTTCGTTGAATCGTCGTCAACTTGTATACCGAGATGAGCCCGTTGTTCCCTGAGCCTTCAACCAATTGTTACTGAGATGAAACTTATGATCGTTGAATTGTCACCCACTCGCATTCTGAGATGAACCCGTTGATCATTGTACCTTCAAACATGAGCATACTTAGATTACGCCTTTGTTCGTTGAATCGTCGTCAACTTGTATACCGAGATGAGCCCGTTGTTCCCTGAGCCTTCA
>VHAX01000031.1 GCA_016872215.1 Sphingomonadales bacterium
CCGATTGCTCAGGTACTTCACAAAATCGGGCGGCCCGATGATATCGAGATCGTCGGCTAGTCCCAACACGAATCGTCCAATCCCCCGATAATCGGCCACCCTTAGCCGGAGTTCGTGGACACGTTCTTCATGGGTGGGGGTCGACAAAGGCGACAGGTACAAAGCAGCTGCGGGGTGCTCTTCGCGCAATAAATTGCTGCTGAGCTGACCCAGGTGTAGGTGAATTTCGTGATTCGTTTCGCCCATTGGCATTCCGAATGCATCAGTTTTAGGGGTATCGTGCAGGTGGGTAAACTGCCAGGGCATGCGTTCGAGGCGCACCTGCCCGATGCGCACCATTTTATAAGATTTGTTGCGGCGTGAGGAAGGCTCGAAAGCGTATAAAATATCGAGCGATGCGCTGAAGCCATAAGGCTCAACCAAGCGATTGCCGATGCTGTGGGAACTCGGGGCATTGTAGTCGATCAGCACCACCTGCACCCGCTCACGGATGGCCTGTGACAATATTCGGTAGTGGAGGCCCGCTTGCTGGTTGAGGAAATGCCCAAGTGCCCGAGTACTGCCGCCGAAACTGCGCACCTTATCGAGCAAATCTGAGCGCACCGGCCCATCGGGAAGTCCCAACAGGGCCTCCTCCAGTAGGTGTGCCTCATCGACATCAAACCCGATTTTTTCGGCTGTTTCTCCGGGATTGCTCACACGCAGGCGATGGGTAACGGGATGACTCACCACTACAAAGCCGCACTGACCATAAATGATGAGGTCGCGGTAGACTGTGCGGCGACTAACCTCGAGTTTTTCGGCGAGCTCGTCGACCGTATAGCCCCGCCTACTACCCGCGAGCAGGTTGAGGGCGCGAAACAGACGAAGGAGTTTGCCCGGATCCTTCATGCACCATCTTCCGCCAGATTACGACGTCCCCAATCCGCTTTTTCTTCTTCACTCCAAAGTTCGGGGAAGAAAATTCTCAGCTGCAACCGGGGCGGTAGATACTGCTGCCAGTTGGTGCCCCCGGTGGCCGCGATCGTATCCGGGTCACCCTGCAGATAACGCACTGCCGATCTGTAATGGACCAGGGGCCACCACACGTTTACGTGCCTGTCGAAACGCCGAAGGGCGTCGCGTAAAGTCGAAAAATCGTCGCCTCCACCCGATGCAGCCATTGAAGCGCCGCCCGAAGCACCATCCGTGGCTAACAGGCGCCGATACACCGCATAAAGATTGTTGTTTTGCTTCTTTTGCGCGAGCGACAACAGCTCATCCCGATAACGTGCTTCAAACTGGCTCAGGGTGAGGGTGGCTTTGCCCGATTTCAATTCTGTTGCACCCTGTTTCCAATAGATATGTTCAAAAAGCCGGTCGACCGACTCATCACCTTTGAAATCCCCGCGAACCCGGCGGTCGACGAGGTACAGCAGGTCGGTCGCACTCAATTCGATGCGGCGGTATTGGGCCGACTGAAATCCACTTGCCGGCAGCAGGGCCATTCGGAACTTCAGGAATTGTTCGGGCTCCATGCCATCCACCATAATCGTAAAGGAGTGGCGAAGGGCTTCGAAATAGCGGTTCATGCGTTCCACCCGGGCAATGACCCATCGGCAGTCTGGCGCAGCAGCCTCTGAAATCTGGTCCATTTCATGAAGCACCAGTCGGAAATACAGCTCCGTGATCTGGTGGTACATGATGAAAATTTGTTCGTCGGGGAAGGAGGTTCGGGGTTTCTGCAGGCTCAGCAGCACATCCAGATGAATGTAATCCCAGTACGGCAGGTACTCCGCATACAACAAGCCCTCGAGATATGAATCCAGGTTTTGTCCGGCCGACGCATACTTTTCATCCAGTTGCCTGAGGCGCTCGATCAGCAGTTCGTTGATTTCCATGTGAGGGGTTGGGTGTACGAATGTTGCGGTTGTGGAGGAACCGTTTCATTAATGCCTCCACGAAGGTGTTTGGGGCAAGTATTGCACCGGGTCCTCCGCCTTTTTTTGGGATGAGCAGCACAGGATTCCAACATCAACAGCGTCGCGATGAGCAAAACCAACAGACGAATGGGGCGGGGGTTTACAAAAACCATAAGCCTAAAGATACGGAGAAAATGGGCAAACGTGCCACAGGCAGCGCCAACCGCCTATATTCGTGGCGTGTACAAGCCCCAGGCGATTCTAATCTACGCCGAGCGCGATAGTCAACGTTTTCGATACAGCGTCGACGTGCTTCTGCGGCACATACTTGGCTATGAATACGCCCTAACATTCGATCGGGATGAGGCGATGACGTGTGAAGGCCCGCTTGTGGTGTATGGCGGGGATCCCATGTCCCTTGAAAAAGGCATAAGTGTATGGGCAGTCGACCTTCTCTACCGCAGCGGGGTATCCCCTGTGGATGAGGACGCCGCCCTGTGGGGCGATTTGCCTGTATTCTTCCGTACCCATCGGATCTATGATGTACCCTTCGACATTTTCGCTGCCAGTTTTTACCTGTTGAGTCGCTATGAAGAGTATCTGCCCCACGCTACGGACGCCCATGGCAGGCCCGAACCAACTGCGACCCTGCGCGGCCGTCAAGGCTGGCTCGATCTGGCACTGGTGGACCGCTATGCCCTGCGCCTGGCCTCCCTCATACAGCAACGATGGCAACATTATCCTCCGCCGGTACGCAACTATCGGCTCGTTCCCACGGTCGACATCGACCAGATGTATACTTATCGCTATAAGCCGCCTTTTAGGCAGTTTTTGGGAGGTGTGCGTGACTTAATTGCCGGCCGGTTGGCTGAGGTCCGTCAACGTCTACGGGTTTGTTGGTCAAATAGCGCCGACCCATTCGACACCTATGCGCTCATGGCGCATTGGCACCAGGCTACTGGGGCTCATCCGCTTTTTTTTATTCAAATGGGCGATTATGGGGGGTACGACCAGGCTCATCCTCCAACAAGCCAAGCGTTTATGGACTGTGTCCGCCAACTTCAACAGCAGGGAACGGTTGGTCTGCATCCCTCCTACCGCTCCAATAGGGACCAGAATGCCCTAAAAAAGGAGAAAAACATGCTTGAAACGCAGCTCGGCACCCCGGTAACCCGCAGTCGACAGCATTTTTTGCGCCTTAAACTGCCAGATACCCTGATACATTTGCATGAATTGGGCATTCTGGACGACTACAGCATGGGCTATGCCGGGGCAACAGGCTTTCGCAGTGGCACGGCCACGCCGCATCCCTTCTACGATTTAAAGGGCGAACGCGTATTGCCTATCACCCTACACCCTACTTGTGTGATGGACGTGACCCTGATGCAGTACCTACGTTTGTCGCCCACCGAGGCCGTAGAGCGGGTGCGTAAGCTGGTGAAGGAGGTGCGCGATGTGGGTGGACAAATGCTGACGCTCTGGCACAATAGCTCTTTGTCGGGCCATGGTCCCTGGCAGGGATGGGAAGGAGTCTATCCAGCTGTGCTGAAGGAGGCAGCGGGCGATGACTGATGGTACAATGGGAGCGCAGTGGTTGATCCGTGCGCGAATCGACGACGCAGACTGGAATGCCCGTGTGGCGGCCTTAGGCGGCGGTTCAGCTGGCTATATGCATACTGCTTACCTCGACGCGGTGGCCCCGGGTTGGGGTGCGCTACATTTCGCAGATGGCTGCCTATTTCCGATCTGGCCGCGGGGTTGGGGCCCGCTTCGGCAATGTCGACAACCCTGGTTTGTGCAGCACTTGTCGACCCTCCCCCCTATCGGCCAAAACCAATCCCCGGCTACGGAATTGGCTGAAAGGTTGACTCAAGCCATGCGTGGTGCCCTCAAGGGGGCTTGTTTACTGGAGTTTCAGGTCGACGAACCCCCACCTTCTGCCAACCAAATTCCCGCTGGATGGCAGGCGATCGCCCGAACGACTTTTAGGCTGCCCATGGATCCTGAAACTGCCCGGGCAGGCTATTCGGCACATCATCGGCGGCTGATCCGAGTAGTGGATGGACTCCATTATGCGAAATCTAGCGATTATGAGTCATTTTTGCGGGTGTTTGCATCTCAGGTAGCTCGTAAGGCCGGATTATCGGCCCAACAAATGCGCACCTTAAAACGACTGCTCAAGGTACTATTAGACGGACAAAATGCAGCGTTATGGACGCTGAAGCGTGATGAGGAGTTGTTGTGTGGCTGTGTTCTACTCCGTTCAGGCCCCCGATTGGTCTACCAAATCGCGGTCAATAGTCGTGAATCGATGCAAATGGGCGGGATGCATCGATTGGTCGACCATATCCTACACATGCCCGAGTATAAAGGCTTGATTTTCGATTTTGAAGGCTCCGATTTACCCGGCTTGCAGCGCTTTTATTCGGGCTTTGGCGCTCGTCCCCATATGTATACCCGGTGGGCTTTCGACGAACGGCACCCGATTCTCAGGCGCCTACAACGGATTTGAGCCATATCCGTTTTTGCCATGATAACGGATCTGATCCCTGTAAGTTTTTTCTATGACAACGGATCTGAACTTTGTCTGTTTTTGCCAGCGGCTTCTATATTGTTAGACTTGTGAGTCATCCTCGGGGGGATCTAACCTCTGCACTCATTTGAACTAGCAGTTGTATATTGAGGCCTATATGAAAATCATTTTATCGGTCCTTTTGCTGTTTACTTTATGGGGATGTCAGACTATTCCGGGTCGACTCACCGCAATTTCGCCGTTCGACAAGAGCCGGTATCTGGGTAAGTGGTATGAAATCGCCCGATATGACCTGGTTTTTGAACGAAACCTCAACCAAACAACCGCGGAATACACATTGAACGATGATGGTAGTGTTCGTGTGGTGAATAGAGGGTATGATACGGTTAAAAAAAACTGGCGGCGAGCCAGTGGAACAGCGCGTTTTGTGGAGGCCGACACAGTGGGGATGTTGAAAGTGTCGTTTTTCGGACCCTTCTACGCGGGCTACAATGTACTGGCTTTGGATGCAGAATACCGCTACGCCTTGGTGTGTGGTAGCAACCGCAACTACCTCTGGATTTTGTCGCGCACCCCGTCATTGCCGCCCGACATACGGACCCTATACCTCAATAAGGCCCGCGCTATGGGTTTCGACACAGAAAAATTATTGTGGGTCAATCAAATTCAGTCCAATTGACCGCTGCACGCGTCAGGGTTTTGTCACATTCGCCCAGTTCGACCGAACCATGACGTACATGCCTGTCCGGGGTTAGTCAACCCCCTCCATCAAGCGCTTTGCTATGGGCAAGTCGGCCTCAGCCCAATCTAGCCGCATTAGGGCATCCCCTGGCAGCCAAAGGTGCGACAGATGCTCATGGAGTTGAGGCTCATCGCGCGATGTGCATAGATACACATGCAGACAAAGCCGGAAGTCGGGATAGAGATGATTCACCACAATAAGTTTTCGACCAATCAGCACCGACATCGATAACTCCTCCTTCATTTCACGCGCCAAGGTCTCGGTTTCGGTCTCGCCCGCCTCGATTTTCCCGCCGGGGAACTCCCACTTCTCCGACAAATACGGCTTGTCTATCGCTCCCCGCTGCACACAAAGAAAGGCGCCATCCCGCTCCACTACAGCCGCCACTACGGTGATTTGTTTTAAACGCTGCATCGGCACGAATTACGTCTTTTGGAAAACATCAGCATCGGGTATTCCTGACACCACAAAACTATTGTTTCTCAGATTAAGGAATGTTGGTTTTCATGGTGGTTTTTATACCCCATGTTTTGTTTAACATTAAAAAAATATAGCGTTTTAGATGAAATCAAAATGGATATTTTTGTACCAGCAAATTGAAACTACCCCACAATATTCCTTGCCGCCCCGGGTTTAAGCCCTTTAGAACACGTTTCGTCAGTCCAATTTTTCAAGTATGACATCAGCCACTCCATTTTTGGAGGTTCAATCGGTGGCCAAACGCTACCACAACCACACCGCGCTCGACGGGGTGAGCCTCAGCCTCAGGTCGGGCCGCATCTTTGGCCTGCTGGGTCCAAATGGTGCTGGTAAAACCACCCTCATACGCATCATCAACCAGATCATTGGTCCTGACGCCGGACAACTACGCCTGGAGGGGCGCCCGCTTTCGTATGCCGATACCCACCGCATGGGCTACCAGCCAGAAGAGCGGGGCCTCTACAAAAAGATGAAAATAGGCGAACAGGCCTTGTATTTGGCTCAGCTGCGTGGATTATCGGCACGCGACGCCCGCCAACAGGTTCGCCATTGGTTCACGCGACTCGATATACAGGGATGGACCGACAAAAAGGTGGAGGAGCTATCCAAGGGGATGCAACAAAAAGTACAATTCGCCTGCACCGTGTTGCACCGACCCGATCTGATCATCCTTGATGAGCCGTTCAGCGGGTTTGACCCGGTTAATGTCGAGGTGTTGAAACAGGAAATCCTTAACCTGCAACGCGAGGGTGTCACACTGCTGTTCAGTACACACAGAATGGAGACAGTAGAGGAAATGTGCCAGGATGTGGCCCTCATTAACCGGGCCAAGGTGGTCTTGAGCGGTGAAACGAGCGAAATCAGAGCTCGTTACAGCGATCAATCATATATGATCCGACATGAAGGGCCACTCAGTCTCCCCGAAAGGGGCGTGGAGTTATTGCCAGTCGCTGAGAATGTCGGCCCAGGATCGGATTCTATCAATCCAAACACCTCCAGTGCAGCCAGCGTTTCAGTAGGTCATTTGGGTATACAGCAAACGCGCGTTCGCCTGACCGACGGCACGCTCAACGACCTGCTTGCGCATTGCATCGCACAGGACGTCCCCTTGCACGCAGTAGAAGAAATTCGCCCGGGCTTCCATGAGATTTTCATCAAAACCATTAAAGAATCACAGCCATGAGCAAAGCAGGATGGGTAGCCCAGCGCGAATTTATGGTACGCGTTCGAAGCCGACAATTTATCGTGATGACCCTTATCGGGCCCTTACTCTTTTCCCTGATGTTTGTGATCCCCGCACTACTGGCGCGCTACGACAGCGACAAACAGACCATATGGGTGCACGACGCGTCGGGTTTATTTGCCGGAGCCTTCGTTTCTAAGGGTGGCGTGGTGTTTCGCGAGTTGGAACAGGAACCTCAGGGATGGCGAGACAGCCTGAAAAGTGGGGAAGACCTTGGCTTTTTGTTGATTGATGAGCGCATCGACTTGGTCAAACCCAGTGGATTTCGTTATTACAGCGAACAGCCCCCCGGGGTGGCCACGAGCGACAGGATTACCCAAGCGATTTCCGACCGTATTCAGACGCTGAAACTCAAGCAACGCGGCCTAGACCCCGGATTTGTGGACTCGCTACGCACACAAATCGATCTTCAGACGCTCCGACTAACGGGCGACGGGGAGGAAGACAGTAGCACTGCGGCTGCCACAGTAGTCGGTTTTATGGCGGCTCTTATCATGTATCTGTTTATATTTCTCTATGGAAGTATGGTGGTGCGGGGCGTTGTTGAGGAGAAAGCCAGTCGCGTCATGGAGGTTTTGGTAGCCAGCGTGCGCCCGTTCGACCTCATGCTGGGCAAAATTCTGGGGATCGCCGCGGTGGGTCTCGCCCAATTTGTGGTCTGGATAGCCCTCACGGCGGGCTTGGTGGCCATAGCTCAGGCCACGTTGGGTGGAGCTCCAACACCTGATGCCCCAACTGACGGCGTGGAAGGTATTATGGCCGGTTTGGGTACGCTCAACCTTCCCTATCTATTGTCGTTGTTTTTGTTTTATTTCATCAGCGGGTACTTATTGTATGCTGCCCTATTTGCGGCGATTGGATCGGCGGTCGACAACGAGTCGGACACCCAGCAGCTTATGTTCCCTGTCACCATCCCCTTAATCCTGGCCATTATTGTGGCCCAGATGGTGGTACAAAATCCAGGCTCACCCCTTTCGTTCTGGTTCAGCATGATCCCCTTTACGGCACCTATTCTGATGGCTGTTAGGCTGCCTTTTGGGGTGCCTGCGTGGGAATTGGCACTTTCTATGTCGCTTATGGTGGCTGGATTTTTTGCAACGACCTGGATTGCTGCACGCATCTACCGGGTTGGGGTGCTGATGTACGGTAAAAAGCCCACCTTCAAGGAATTGTTGAGGTGGATCACTTATTAGGTATGAGCCTGTTTTCATATTTTCTGATATGTACCTTAAGCGCATGTCTTTTCATTTATTTGCCATCGGCGCAGGCCCAGCAGCCGAATGCACATTTTCTTCCGGCACCCCATGCCGATGTGCAGGTGGTAAACCATAAAGGATTTTCTTTGGGGTACTCCGAGGCGCATGAGCAGGCGAGATGGGTGGCGTATCTGATGTCGCGCTCACGTCTGAACAAGGTGGTTGACAGGGCCGACGATTTTCGTCCGGATCCTTCCGTACGCACGGGATCGGCTGTAGAGACTGATTATAGTGGTTCGGGTTACGACCGGGGGCATCTGGCGCCGGCGGCAGACATGCAGTGGAGTGTGGCTACTATGAGCGAGAGTTTCTACTACAGCAATATGAGCCCACAGCTAGCCGCCTTCAACCGCGGGGTGTGGAAGCGACTGGAGGAGTTGTTTCGCGACTGGGCTGGCCTCTACGACAGCCTTCTGGTGGTAACTGGACCAGTTTTGTCGCCCGGCCTCCCATCAATCGGCCCTAACCGGGTTTCGGTTCCTCAATTCTATTACAAAGTGCTGGTCGACACCGCCCACGCCCGGAGGCAGGGCATTGGATTTTTACTCCCCAACATGGCCTCTCAGCTGCCATTGACCGCTTTTGTGGTGTGCATAGACAGTGTGGAGCGACTCACAGGCATCGATTTTTTCCATTCGTTTCCCGAATCACTCGAAAAAGCAATAGAACGGGAGGTATGCATCAGTTGTTGGGACTGGACACCGGCGCGTATAGCAGGGAATGACTCAGGCAACAACCGAAGCTCAGATTCTGGTGCTTCAACAACTCAGTGCAAGGGCACCACGAAATCGGGTAATCGTTGCAGAAATAGTACACGCAGTACGTCGGGCTACTGCCACCTCCACGATTAGAGGGAGGAAGCGATAAATTCTATCAGTTCTTTTTGGGTCGACCGTTGATGGTCGTCGGCATACCACTTATGCAGCAATTCGCTGTAATTGCTGGCCGTTTCAGGATTCGATTTGAGTTGAACCACCAAATCCTGAGCTGTTTTGGGTTGGGGTCCCCAACTGCCCAACACCTCAAATTGCGCATTCATTTGAATGACTTTCGGCACACTTCGGCTTCCGTTGGTGAGGAAGGAATCGATCAGCACTGGATGTTCATCGCGAAATACAACGCGTGTTTCTATCGCACCTTGCGATGCGTTAGTGAGCGCTTCAATGACAGGGGTGATTTGTGCGCCATCGCCGCACCAGAATTCATTGATCACCAACCAATAGCGCTTTTTTGCAGGGCTAAAGGCCTCACTCGGTATTCTTTTAGGGCGATAATCTGATTCGGTCGCCGCTGGATCGGCGTTTTCATCATTTGATAAGATCATCTCTCGAAGAGTGCTTTGATCCGCAGGAGGGAATGGGGAGGGAGCTCCAAACAGATGGCGCAGTTCATTGATTGTGCCCGGTTCGAGTTGAATCGTTTTCCTCAGCCGCTTAACCCGATGTTTGTTGATGTCGTAGTAGGGGGTATGGGGATCATCAGCTTTGGGTTCAAAAGCCATGAGTGCATCGAGGTAGGCCTTTACTGGCCATGCAACTTGCCAATAATCCTGAGAGGACAGCAGGCTTTGTTTCATACGAGTTGATAAACAAAATAAGATAAGCATAAGCGCCAAAACTGAGGGCGCGACAAGTTGTCAGTTTATTTGTTTTTCAAAAAAATTACGGACCTTTAAACTTTTCTTTTTTTTCCAGGTCCATAGCCCCAAAATTAAAATGTAATACTTATGAAAAAGCTATCCTTGTTTGCCTATTTTACCTTATTGGTTGGTGTGGCTTTCGCTCAGCCCTGGCACAACCACGGTCCGTCGGTTCGAATTTATGGTGTGGTAACCGATACTGCAGGATTACCTGTTCGGAATGTTATTGTTGCGGCGCTCGATACTTCAGCGATGCCGCCTATTTTTATGTCTATGGTCACGAACCACATGGGGCAGTATAATCTCTATCTCTGGGGTCGTAATGGTGGAGGAACTTTTCAGGTTCGTGCGGTTGACTGCGCAGGCAACATTTACAGTACCAGCGTATCGTACACCAATAGCGGGCAGTTTCAGCGTGACTTCACCGTTGCATGTCGCTTACCATCACCCGGAGGCCCTGGAGGACCAAATCCTCCGCATCCTCCGGTAGCCCGTCCTTGTCACGCCAATTTTGCAGCCCTACCCGACACTGGATTGGGCGTTCGCCTATTGCCACACATGCGTGACACTTCACTCAGCTATTCCTGGAGCTTTGGTGATGGAAACACGTCCAGCAGTATGTTGACGAGTCACCAATATGCTGCCGCTGGAACCTACACGGTAACATTGGTGGTGAGCCGCACCAGTCCAGCTTGTTCAGACACTGAAAGCCGCGTGGTGAACATCCCGCTTTCACCAACTGTGAATCCGCCGTTAAATACCTGCTTCTCACGTTTCGACGCGCGCACCGACACCACCTTAACGGTTTCATTTAGGGCAAGAAACATCGATACCACCGCCACTTACAGCTGGAACTTCGGTGACGGCAGCACAGGAACGGGTCGTATTGTTTCACACACCTATGCAGCTTCGGGAGTGTATGTGGTACGCCTGGCTGTGAGCAACGCAGCAGGTACATGCAGTGATACCTCGCGTGCCCGAGTAGCCGTTCCTCGCCCACGACGTGGTCACCCACCCGTCCATCCCTTCGTGTGCAACGCATCTTTCCGCTACCGCGCTGACAGCCTTCCTTTGAGCTATCGTTTCATCCCCCGCTATGTAAATCCTCGTTTGCAGCACAACTGGAACTATGGTGACGGAACTACCGGTAGCGGCATCATGGGTGCCCACACGTATTCTGCAGCAGGCACCTATGTGGTTTGTCTCTCTGTTTCCGACTCTGCCGGAAACTGTTCGAATCAGCGTTGCGATACATTAGTGGTCACTGCTCCAACACCGAATCCAACTCCGCGTGTGGCTGGCAATACTTCCAAAACCAACCTCACATTAGAAGCCTACCCCAATCCGATGGGTGATCAGTTGAATGTTGTGTTTCATGCGGTTGAATCCGGATTGGCAAACTTGTACATCCATGATTTAGCCGGACGCTTAGTAACGGAGCGCACGGTTTCCGCACAACAAGGAGCTAACAGATTTGAAATGAGCGTTTCGGGACTGGTTCCCGGATCTTATATGATGACGGTTACCAATTGCAACCAGCGCGAATGGTTGCGCTTGGTGAAGCGTTGATGACGAGTAATAGTTGATTGAATGATGAGCCCTGCGCGAAAGCGCGGGGCTTTTTTTAGAAAGCAGCGTAAGCTGGTCATACGCGCTATCCCTGACTATCGAGATTAATTTTCAGTGGAATAGCCCATTTTGCGGGCGTATTGACCAATTTGGTCTTTCATCAACTTGCGGGCACGGTGCAAACGTGAACGAACGGTGCCAATGGGAATCCCTATGATTTTGGACATTTCCTCGTAGGTGAATTCCTCAATGTCGCTCAGCAACAGGATGAGACGAAAATCAACCGGGAGGCGGTTGAGGGCAATGGTCATCTCATCGCCAAGCATTTTGCCGAAGATTTCCTGGCGCAGGTCGGATGTTTGGTGAATCAACCGTTCATCCGAGAGATGCCAGGACTCGGCCTCATCATATTCCAGTGATTCGGGCTTGCGGCTTCGACGGCGATAGCCGTTGATGAAGCTGTTTTTCATGATCCGAAACAGCCAGGCTTTGGCATGGGTATTGGCCTGGTAGCTTCGAAATGACTTCAACGCCTTTTCATAAGTTTCTTGCAGTAGGTCATGGGCATCGTCCTCGTTGAGCGAAAGACGATAAGCGAAGTTATAGAGCGCGGTCATGTGCGGGTAGAACTCCGAATTGAAAAGCTTGTTGGCTTCATCGGCGTTGTGGTCACGAAGTGACAAATCGTCGAGTTCTTTTTCTTCCGTAAGCATACTATTTTTCGATTCGGCAATCTAATCATTACCGATTAATTAACGAACATCAGACGAATAATTGTGCCAAGGTTTAAAAACCTGCCACATTGTCAAATGGTTGAATTATTCTCTATTCAAAGGGCGAATTGAACCCAGAGATGCTTGGGTTCATCTTGTCTTTCTCAGACAAGAGGGGTTCTTCAATGCCCCAATGAATGCCTAAATCGGGGTCATTCCATGCCAATCCACCTTCCGACACCTGGTGGTAGGGAGCGGTGCATTTATAGAGGAACAACGTATTGTCGCTTAGCGTCAGGAAGCCGTGGGCAAATCCGGGCGGAATCCAAAGCATGAGTTGGTTTTTGTCCGACAAGGTAACGCTGAAGTATTGGCCGTATGTGGACGACGAGCGGCGAAGGTCAACCACCACATCGAGTACGGAGCCCTGGGCCACACGAACCAGTTTGCCCTGCGCTAAAGGCGGCCTTTGGAAATGAAGACCTCGCAAAATACCCCGGGCTGAGAGCGACTGGTTGTCCTGCACAAAGTCTTCGAGAATTCCGATTTCTCGCATGGCAGCTCGGTTGAAGCTCTCAAAGAAATGCCCCCGGGGATCGTGAAACACCCGGGGTTCGATCAGGAGCAGCCCACTTAACGGCTCTTCAACAATACGCATGCTGGTCTTTGAATGATACCCAATCGGCCGCGTTTAATCGAATAATTGATAAGAGAGAAAATAGACACCAGCACCGGCGATGTAACCGAGCAGGGCATAGAGAGATATTTTTTTTGCGTACCACATAAAATCGATTTTCTCCATCCCCATAACCGCCACACCAGCCGCTGATCCGATGATGAGTACACTACCTCCGGTGCCGGCACAATACGCCATAAAGGCCCATACCCAGCTGTCGGTGGGAAATGCAATCATGTCATACATTCCCATACAGGCGGCTACGAGCGGAACGTTGTCGACCACCGCCGAAAGCAGCCCAATGATAAACACAATAAGCTTCATATTACCCAGCGTTGAGTCGAGCCATTGAGCCATATGCGCCAGAATATCTGCGCTTTCCAGTGCCGAAATTGCTAAAAGAATTCCCAAGAAAAACAGAACGCTGGAGGTGTCAATTTTACTCAGTGCGTGTATGGCAGAATAGGGTTTCTTTTCTTCTTCATCCTTATCGATATGAATCCATTCCGACGCTACCCAAAGCACGGCGAGCCCCAACAAGATGCCCAAATAGGGGGGCAGGTGGGTAATGCTTTTGAAGATGGGTACAAAAACCAGAGCTCCGACACCCAAAAAGAGCATGATCCGACTGCCTTTAACAATTTCAGTCTCATCTGCTGCCGCGTAGTCAAAGGCAGCGCGGGTGACAGACCCACGTAATTGAACTGCAATCACAAGCATGGGCACAACCAGACAGGCGATTGAGGACAGAAATGTGGTTTTCATAATATGCCAAGCGGTGATTTGGCCACCGATCCAAAGCATGGTGGTGGTTACGTCGCCAATGGGCGACCAGGCCCCCCCTGCGTTGGCAGCAATAATCACCATCCCGGCAAATATTTTTCTTTGTTGCGCATCATGTACCAGTTTTCGCAATAGGCTGACCATTACGATCGAAGTAGTTAGGTTGTCGAGTACGGATGATAAGAAAAATGTAACAACACTGATGATGACCAACAGAGTTGAAGCGTCCTTGGTCCGTATGCGGTTGGTAATGACCTTAAAACCCTGATGGGCGTCGACCAATTCAACTATTGTCATGGCTCCCAAAAGGAAAAACAGGATTTCAGCGGTTTTGCTGAGGTGGTGTGCCAATTCGTCGGAAACAAATTTTTGAAACAGTTGCTCGGTAGAGAACGTATTCAAGAACTCACCCGACGGTGGAAACAAAATGAAAATGCTCCAGCAAATCACGGCTGTTAAAAGGGCGGGAGCCGTTTTGTTGATCTTGAGCGGGTGTTCGAAAATGATGGCTGTGTAGCCCAGAGCGAATACAATCAGCAGGAGTACATCCATAAACCAATTTTTACGCCGCGAAAGTACCTTATTTTTGCGGAACTTGTACGCTGAAATCATTCTTTTGAAGTTTTTTGGCGAGCTTTCAACTATGAGCATTTCCCCGGATCCTACTGACCATTCGTCCTTTGAAGAACTGCAAGTTCAGATCAGCGAATATTTGAAGACAAAGGAGACTCTGGCAGCACCAGCAGAAGCGGTGGGGTCTGTGAAAGGAACGAATAATGCCACGGAAATTGTTCAAGCCAACGGTGAAATGAACAAAGTGGAGCGGTGGGTGCAACGTATGACGGTGGCGCTCAGCGATGAACCGGATGAGGAACAACGCGCCGCACTTAAAAAAATAGCCGAATTTTTGGAAGGTGCCGACCATCGGATTTTGATTGTACAAGGAGCGGCCGGTACTGGAAAAACCAGTTTGATGAAAGGACTGGTGGATGGGTTGCGCAAATCGGGCAGGAAAGCGTTTCTACTAGCACCGACCGGGAGGGCAGCAAAGGTGCTGGCCCGCCGCACGGGTAGTGCTGCTGCCACCATCCACAGCCAGATCTATAAGCTCGAAGAAATCAAGGATGCTAAAGGAAACATCAAGGAACTGCGTTTTGAGCGTAAGGAATATGACGTTATGCATTCCGCCCTGTTTGTGGTCGACGAAGCCTCCATGCTAGGTCGACAGCCCCAGAGCGACGGTGCTTTTCGTTCGGATGGCGTACTATCCGACCTGATTCGTCACGTGTTCGAAGCCCCCGTCAACAATAAGTTGATTCTCGTGGGCGACCCCTATCAACTGCCGCCTGTGGGCGAATCACGCACGGTAGCACTCAGCGCCGAAACGTATAAACCGTATCGATTGGAATCGACCGAGGTTGGGTTGCAGGTGGTGAAGCGACAATCGGCTTATTCGGCGATTTTGCAGTTGGCATCGGCCTATCGTTCGGCCATGGAGTTTACCGATGGTAGTTGCCCCATTTGGCCAGAGACGACCGACCGACCCGGGGCAGATTCGGGAATTACAGAGTTGCCTGACACACGAACAGCGGCTGCGTTGTTTGCGGACGCGTATCGCCGCGATCCGCAAGGGGTGATTTTCTTGTGTGTTAGCAATGGATGGGCCAGCGCCTTGAATCGGCGCATTCGTGCGTTGTTGTATCCCGATTTCGGAGCTCTGCCCCTGGCCGATGAATGGCTGATGGTGGTGCGCAACCATTACCTGAAGTCGCAGGAATTCGTGGCCAACGGCGAGATGTTGCAGGTTAAGCATATTGAGGAGCTGAAGGATCAGGTGGCGGGCTTTCGCTGGGCAGATGTGCGGGGTGTTTATCAGGATTTGTCGGGCCAGGATCGAATGTTGTCGGCCACACTATTATTGGATTTGCTGGATAATAAGTCGGCAGGCCTTGATACGGTTTCGTGGCAGCGACTATGGGCAGCCCGACGGGGTGGGAAGGGCTATAATACCCGCGATCCGTATCTGAATGCCTTGCACGCCAAGTATGCTTATGCTGTTACTGGTCACAAAGCCCAGGGTGGGGAGTGGCCCATCGTATTTGTGTTGATGGAGGGCCCCTACGGCACCCGCGATGCGCACCTGCGCTGGCTCTACACGGCGGTTACGCGTGCCCGCGAGCATCTGTACCTGGTTCCCCCCCGTTAGTGTGGTTTTTTTCGTAACTTTGCGGTTTTCGCGAAAAAACGCATGTCACCCGCCCGAGGTAGTTCCGCTAGTCCACACCACGCCACACAGTTGTTCAGTGGCGACGCCACTCGTGCTCTGGGTGAGCGCATCGCTCTTTCCTTTGGGTCGCCATTGGGTGCAATGGAAGTGGTGCGATTCAGCGATGGCGAGTTTCAGCCCTGCATCAACCAATCCGTTCGGGGGTCGGATGTATTCCTGATTCAAAGCACTTTTGCCCCCAGCGACAACCTTATGGAGTTGTTGATGATGATCGATGCCTGCAAAAGGGCATCCGCACACTACATTACGGCTGTTATTCCCTATTTCGGTTTGGCGCGCCAGGACCGCAAAGACAAGCCACGGGTGCCCATTGCATCGCGATTGGTGGCCGATATGCTTACCGCGGCAGGCGTTACCCGCGTCATGACCATGGATTTGCACGCACCCCAGATACAGGGGTTTTTCAATGTACCCGTCGATCACCTCGATGCTACAACCATTTTTATCCCCTACATCAAGCAGCTGAAGCTCGATAACCTCATTATTGCCGCGCCCGATATGGGCGCGACGCCCCGTGCTAAGTTATTCTCCAAGTTGCTCGATTGCGACATGATCGTGTGTGACAAAACACGTACGCGGGCGAATGTGGTAGAGCGCATCAATGTGATTGGCGACGCGCACGATAAAAACGTGGTGATTGTGGATGACCTGGTGGACACCGCTGGCACCATCGGTAAGGTCGCCGAAGAGATAATGAAGCAAGGAGCATTGAGTGTGCGTGCGGTGGCCACCCATCCTGTGCTCTCAGGAAATGCCTACGAAAACATCAACGCATCGACCCTCACCGAGTTGGTGGTGACCGACACTCTGCCCCTTCGGGGAGTTTCTCCCAAGATAAAAGTTCTGGGTGTTGCCGACCTGTTCGCGCGATCCATTCGCAGTGTCAAGGAATTCAGCTCCATCAGCAACCTTTTTGAAGTCACGGTCAAACAATATTAAACCAATATTCATTTTTTTAAACCCAATTCCATGAAAACCATCAACTTGAGCGGCTCCCTGCGTGGGGGCGTAGGGAAGTCAGATGCCAACCAACTGCGCGCCGAAGGACGTGTGCCTTGCGTGCTGTATGGGGGTGCTGAGCAGATTCATTTCTGGGCCTATGGCTATGATCTGAAATCGGTGCTGTACACACCCGATACCTATCGGGTGCATCTCGACATTGACGGACGGAAATTCGAGACCATCGTTCAGGAGGTGCAGTTCCATCCCCTGAATGAGGCCATGATGCACGTCGATTTCTTTTTGTTTCAACCGGGGAAGACCGTGAAATTAGAGCTGCCCCTCGAGTTTGTGGGCGTCTCGCCAGGGGTAAAAGCCGGGGGCAAATTCGTTGCGCGCGTTCGTCGCGTTAAGGTGAAGGGAAATCCGGAGCATTTGCCAGCCACTGTGCAGGTCGATATTTCTCAGCTCGATCTCGGGAATGTAGTGAGGGTTAAGGACATCCCGACGGAGAATTACGTGATATTGGATGCTCCGAATAATCCGGTTGCCAGCGTCACCGTCCCGCGTGGATTGAAAGAACAGGCGGCGGCCGAGGAATAAGGTTAACCCGATCCGAACAGCGTGAAATTTTTGGTAGTGGGTCTGGGCAATCCCGGTGAGGAATATGCACAAACCCGCCACAACATTGGTTTTATGGTACTCGATGTTCTGGCCTCCGTTGCTGGGAGTGCACCGGTCGACTTCATCTCGTCGCGTTACGGCTGGCGAACTCAGGTGCGCCGTGCGGGTCATCAGCTGGTGTTGCTGAAGCCATCGACCTATATGAATTTGAGTGGACAAGCGGTTCGGTATTGGTTGGGTGCAGAGAAGCTGGGGGTGGAGCAGTTGTTGGTGATTACGGATGATTTGAGTTTACCTGTGGGTCGACTCCGATTGCGGGGACATGGAAGTGCCGGGGGTCACAACGGACTATCGCATATCGAGGAAACGCTGGGCACCCAAGCCTATGCACGTGTCCGATTCGGTATTGGCGCGGATTTTCCGAAGGGCCGACAGGTCGACCATGTTCTGGGTTCGTTTGGTCCAGCCGAATGGCCTGACGTGGTCGCAGGAATCGACCGTTGTGTGAATCTGGTGAGCATGTATGCGACAAGTGGACTGGCGCATACCATGACTGACTTTAACAAAGGATAAGAAAGGGAGTCATTTCTGTTTGATGTTCTTTTGGTGATTATCCTGATTCATTCAACGGAAACTGGCGGGACTTCAGCAGATTGGGTTTAACTAAAGCGATGATCAATGTAGCAAGGCTGAGCAGTGTGAGGGCGATGCTGGAGGCAAAGCTAATCCGCTCGCTCTGCAGGTAGGTGGCCGGCTCAAATCGAAATTCTATGTTGTGAGTGCCAGCGGGAAGTTCCAGGCCCCTGAACGTATAATTGACCCTTTTGTGGGGCACTGCCTGGCCGTTGAGGTAGGCATTCCAGCCTTTGTCGTAGTACATTTCCGAAAACACAGCAAATTGTTTTGAGTTTCCGGTGAAGGTGTAACGCAGGGTATCGGGGTGATAGGAGGTAAGCCGAATCGAGGCCGAGCTGTCGAAAGCGTAGGGAGACTCTAAGTCGATCGATAATTCACGATTTATGACAACGGTAGTGCGCAGATCGACCACACCGAGGGTATCGATTTCCTGCTGGGGTGTTTGACATGTAAACACATTATTCACCAGCCAGGCCGGGCCGAAGGCTTGCGGACGAAGTTGCGCCATGGGTCCGCCCCCTTCGGAGGGTACGATAACCCATCGGGTGTTGAAGGCGTTGAGTAGACCTTCATTCATGGTTTCGAGCCATTTTACCTTAACATCTTCGTAACGGCTCAGTTTGGCAGGGCTGTATCCGCCCACCGATTTGTGGAAATAAGATGCACGGTTTTCATTAAACGGATTACGGTTACCCATATCCAGCACCCGGTAGTGGGGGGTGGTGTCCTGGAGGATGGTTTGATCGGCAGCGGTGGGCTCGAACGGTTGACGGGTCAGACGTGCGTTCTGAAAATCGTCTGAATTCAGGTAACGGCGATCTGTTACCCATAAGTCGAGGGTGTTGGCAGCCAAGAGAATCCAGATCATGTTTTGGGTCGACAATTGTTTCTTCATGTGGTAGAAGAGTGCGGCTGCGCCAATGGCAATCAGGATGAGTGATTTAAATGCGTCGCGGCGCACCATAGAGGCGCGGTCTTCCATCAAGGCATCCACTAAACCCGGAATGTTGTTGAAGTTCTTGTCGGTCTCTGTGTCGAAACTAAGGAAAAGACCCGGCATCACCAGGAAAATAAGGCAAAAGCCTCCCATAGCGATGGTGGCGAAGCGCAACCCCTTGTAGAGTTTTTCTTTTGGAATTAGTCCCTGTTCAATTCTGCGCAGCAATAGTACGGCCATTAAGGGCACGGCTAGTGATGCGATGACCAAGCTCATGGCAACCGCACGGAATTTGTTGTAGTAGGGGACGTGGTTAAAAAAAAGGTCGGTAACCAGATCGAAGTTCTTTCCCCAGCTCAGAACGATTGAGAGCAGGGCAGCTGCGCCCAACCACCAGCGGGCGGAGCCTTCATACACGACGAGCCCCAGCACAAACAGGAACACCATCAGGGCCCCGAAGTAGGTGGGGCCACCCACACCGGGCTGATCGCCGAAGTAGGTTGGTGCATTTTCTACGAAGTTGGCGGCTGCCCGGCGGTCGACGCCTGCTTGTTCCAAAACCTCATAGGTCTGACTTCCCTTGCCAATTGGACTTTGCGAAGCGCCACCATAGAAGTTAGGGATGAGTAGGGTGAAGGTTTCGCCGACGCCGTAGCTCCACCTCAAGGCGTATTCTTTGTCGAGCCCGTCGCCCCCGGATTCTTCCCCTGCTTGTCGCTTTAATTCCGAGCCACCGCGCATAGATTCTTTGCTATACTCGCTGGTGATAGTAAACTGACTATAATTCGCACCCACTGCGAGGCCCACCGATGCAAGGGCGAGCACCGATGCGATGGCAAACCGAGGGATTTGTTTCCTTTTGATGGCCTCAACGGCCTGCACGATTCCGAAGATGAGCACCAGCATACCCATATAGTAGGTGATCTGGTAGTGATAGCTGGCCAGTTGCATGGCCATGGAAATAGCCAGAAGTGCGCTGCCCGCCAGAAATTGACCCCTAAAAAGCACCACCAAACTGCCCACCACCAGGGGCATATAGGCGATGGCCCAGGCTTTGGTGATGTGGCCTGCATCGATGATGATGAGGTTGTAGCTCGACAATGCATACGCCAAGGCCCCCAGAATAGCGGTCCATATGCCTACACCCATCATCAGGAGCATAAGATAGAAGCCCGCCATAAGCAGGAAGAGGCATTCGGCGGGCCTGGGGAGCCATGAGGTGGTGAGGGCATGAACTTTTGTGATCCACATGCTCGGATACTCCATTTGAATCTGATAGGCGGGCATTCCACCGAATAGTATGCCGGTCCATTTAGGCAACACGCCGTCCTGTTTTTTGTAGTACTGCAGTTCGCGCGACATGCCTTCCACCTGGGTCATATCTTCCATACGCAGGGTCTTGCCTTCGAGCAGGGGCGATGCGTATTGAAACGAGAGGCCCACGAATGCGAGCATCACTAGTAGGTGGGTTCCGATTGATTTTAGGGTAGGGTTCATGGTGATTTATTTGATTTCTTCGTAGTCGACATACTCCCCTTCATCGGGGCGGTAGCGTGTTTGTGACGGGGAATCTCCTTTGATGTGCACACTTCCTTCTGGTTGATCGGGTCGGTGTTGGGGCGGGGTTATGCCCGACATGCCGGTGAGGCGTTTCACGAGGTATCGGAGGGCAAAGGGCAATAAAATCCGACCGAGAATGCCGAGCAGCCACAGCACTAAAATGAATATCAGCAGAAATTTCGGTAAAAATGTCACGG
>VHAX01000032.1 GCA_016872215.1 Sphingomonadales bacterium
ATGCTCATCCCAGCATGGGGTGGCGCTCAAATTTTTGTTCCGGATCGAATAACAGCCGGAATACGGTGAGGGTGCGGCTTTGTTCAAATTCCAGCTCTTTGGCGATCTGAATCATCTTTGGATTGAAGTCACCAATCCACTGCAGTTCAGTTTCCTGGTAACGGGTGCGACCCTGAATGACCCGAGCTGCTTCCACCACCAGGAATTTATCGACTCCCTTGCCTTGGTACTCCGGTGTAATACCGAAAATTATCCCCACAAAACGGGTGCAGGTGCGACGTTTGAGATACCACAGCAGTTTGAGTTTCTCTAACCATCCCAGCCGGCCGTTGAAGCGCACGAAGATCTGGTTGAGGTCGGGAATATTAAGATATATCGCCACTGGTTCGTCGTTCGCATACACAAACCAGGCTATGTCCTCGTCCATGATCGGCTTCATCGCCTTGAAAATTTTGAGGGCTTGTTCTTGTGGCATCTCCTTGTTACCCTCATGCTTGGCCCATGCCTTGTTATAAACGTGACAAAAGTCGCGTGCATACCGTTTCCAGTCAACCAACCGCACCCGCTCGGCTCGATAAATGCCTTCTTCCTTAAGTTTTTTGTGTACATCCAAGAAGCGCTTTGGAAGGGGATCCTGAACCGGACGGCGGTAACAGATCTGGTGGTAGAACGGACGAAAGCCGGTGGCGGTCAACAGCGACTCATAGTAGGGCGGATTGAAGTTCATGCCGTAGGGAGGTGCTTCAAATCCATCAACCAACAGACCCCAAAAGCGGTCGCGTTCGCCGAAATTCACCGGGCCATCCATTGCCTGCATCCCCATTTTTTCAAGCCAAACTCTGGCCGTTTGAAGCAGGAGTTGCGCCTCCTCGGGCCTGTTGCGACAGTCGAAAAAGCCAAAACAGCCTGTGGCCTGCTGATCTCCCTTGTTTTTGTATTTGCGGTTGGTGAACGCGGCAATACGGCCCACGGCCACGCCCTCCTCATCGAGCAGCAGCCAACGGCTGGCCTGGCCCTGACGAAAACTCTTGTTTTTTTCCGGGTCGAATACCTGTTTCACGTCTTTGTCGAGTGGACGAACAAAACCTTTCAGCTCGCGGTTGAGGCGTACATGCACCTCCAAAAAAGTAAGGGCCTGTTGTGCTGTTTGTACTTCTTGTATGGTCATATGGGGGAATTTTCGTTGGGAACAAGAGGTGACTCTTTGGTTATTTGATTCGTTTCGCCAGCGGCAGGGCTCTCATTTGCGGCCTTAGGGATAGAAACGTCAGCCGGAAGGTTTGATTCTCCAGCTCTAGGGTTTGCCTCGCTGCCAGAATTGTTCGCCTCGCACCATAATCGGATGGCTTCGGCCCTCCGGGCACCCACTGCTTCGATCCACTCAGAGGGCGCGGCACTAAATAAACGCTCCACCGAACCAAAGCGGCGCAGCAGAATCTCCGCCGATTTCGTGCCTACTCCAGGTATTTCGGTGAGCTGGGTAGCAATGAACTTGCGGGAGCGAAGGTTCCGATGATGGGTTAGGCCAAAGCGGTGTGCCTCATCGCGCATCTGCTGGATGATTTTAAGGGTAATACTTTTCTTATCGAGGTGGAGGGGCACCGGGTCGTGGGGGTAGAATAGTTCTTCCAGATTCTTGGCAATCCCCAAAACAGGCAACTTCCGCTCCAAGCCGAGTTGGCTGAGTGCCTCAAGGGCCGACGACAACTGTCCCTTCCCGCCGTCGACCACCACCAGATCGGGTAGGGGCAACTTTTCCTCAACCAGCCTACGATACCTTCTGTATACAGCCTCCTTCATGCTGGCAAAATCATTGGGACCCTCCACGCTGCGTATGAGAAAATGCCGGTAGTCTTTCTTGCTCGGTTTTGCATCGCGAAATACCACACAGGCCGAAACGGCCGAGCTGCCGTGGAAGTTGGAATTGTCGAAGCACTCAATATGGGCAGGCGGACGGTTTAGCGTCAGGTCTTTCTGCATCTGTGCCAAAACACGGGTGGTTCGCGTATCCTGCTGTTTATCGTCGCGCTGCCGGATCAGGTCGTTCAGAAAATACATGGCATTTTTCCAGCTGAGATCCACAATTTTCTTCTTTTCACCTTGTCGCGGCACCTGCACATTGAGTGTGACAGGCAAGCCGTCGACTTCACGGTTCAACAGCAGACGTTTGCTTTCGCTGTTGTAGCGGTTGCGCAGTTCCACGATGCCATAGAGTAATAGTGTCGCTTCATCCTCATCGAGGCGGCGTAAGATTTCGAGGTTGTGACTAATCACAATGCGCCCCTGTTGCATATGCAGGAAATTGACGACGGCGGTGTCTTCCTTCATCACCACGCTAAACACATCGGTTTCAGTGATGTCGTGGTGCACCACGGTCGATTTGGCCTGATACTGTTCGAGCAACTCCATCTTCTTCTTGACGCGGGCCGCCTGTTCAAACCGCAGATCTGCGGCATGTTGTTTCATTTCGTCGCGCAGCAAACCTGCGGCTTTTTGATAATGACCCTTCAGAATTTGTCGTATGGCGTCGATCTGTTCCTGGTATGAGTCCTCCGATTGCCGGCCTTCGCAAGGGGCCAGGCAATTGCCGATTTGGTATTCGAGGCAGGCCCGGAACTTTCCGCGGGCGATGGAAGCAGGTGTGAGGGGAAGGCTGCATGTCCGAAGGGGGTAGATGCGGCGCACCAGCTCAAGCATCGTACGCATGGCCAAAACCGAGGGGAACGGACCGAGGTATGTGCTGCCGTCGCGGATGAGGCGACGGGTTGGGAAAATGCGGGGGAAATGCTCGTTGCGGATCACCAGATAGGGATAAGACTTATCGTCTTTTAGCCGGATGTTGTAGCGTGGCTGATAGGTTTTGATGAGGGAGTTCTCCAGCAGGAGCGCATCCATCTCCGTTTCGGTGAGGGTGAAATCGATGCGGGCGATGCGGTCGATCATCATCCGTAGACGCCCCTCACGGTGAAGATCCGGACGGAAATAGCTGGAAACACGCTTGCGCAGGTTTTTCGCCTTGCCAACATAAAGCAACAACTCCGATCGATCGTAATAGCGGTAAACGCCCGGATTCTCGGGTAAAACGATTTCTAATTGACGGAATTCCTCGGGGCGCACGCGACAAAAATAAGGACATACGTATGAGGGCCGCGCGAGCCAAAGCCACAACTTTATTCCCTTATTTTTGTTTGACATTTTGTCGCTTAGGTAGAGGATGATGATTGGTTATTGGCTAATACCTCGGCTGCTTGAATTGTAGCGATTAACCTTTTGCCGATTCATAGACCCCGAACTGATTTTCCCCACTATCCGCTTTCTTTAACGATTCGATCCCAATCCACATCCCCCGACACAAACCAAATTCTACGACATACTTTCTGCCTCAGACCTTAAACACATCCCTCGCCACAATTAACATCTCCCTATCTGCAGAATTCCAAAGACCTTTATCTTATCCCCTCATCTGCATTCCCCTACACCATCCCCTCCCCCAGACCTAAACATGCTTCATAAGTCAGCCTGGAATAAACACAATCGTCAGATGCTCATTGCTGGTCCGTGCAGTGCCGAATCGCCTCAGCAATTCACCGATACCCTTAAGGGAATCCTGCCGGCCCGGCCCGACCTGATTCGCGCCGGCATCTGGAAGCCACGCACCAAACCAGGGCAATTTGAAGGTGTGGGGGCGTCGGCTCTGGTATGGACGCAGGAATTGGCGCAACAGGCGGGTGTGCCCCTGTTGGTGGAGGTGGCCTCGGCCGAACATGTGGAACAGGTTTTAGAGGCCGGCATTCGCCATGTTTGGATTGGGGCCCGCACCACGGTGAATCCCTTTATGGTGCAGGAAATCGCCTCGGCGCTGGAGGGGAGTGATATGGCCGTGCTCGTCAAAAACCCGGTTAGTCCCGACCTAGAACTGTGGTCGGGTGCCGTCGAGCGATTCCAAAAGGCCGGGGTCGAGAAACTGGGAGCGGTACACCGCGGGTTCACCGGATTCGGTCGAACCCTCTACCGCAACCACCCCTCTTGGGAAATTCCCATCGAACTGCGACGTCGATTTTCCGACATGCTCATCCTCTGCGATCCGAGCCACATCGCCGGCGATCGACTGCTCGTTGCGGAGGTGGCCCAGATGGCACTCGATCTGGAATTCGACGGACTCATGGTGGAGGCGCATGTGAACCCCGACGCGGCACTTTCCGATTCCCGGCAGCAACTCACCCCCAGAGCTCTGCTGGAACTACTGGCGCGATTGGTACACCGAAACCTACAGAGCAGCGATGGGGTGGTGAATGCACGGCTCGAACAACTCAGAGAACGAATCGACGGGGTCGACGCGCGACTCATCTCCCTGCTTCAGGAGCGTATGGCTTTGGTCGACGACATCGGCTCGGTGAAGGAGAAATTTGACATTACCATATTACAGCATGAGCGTTGGACAGAAATTTTGAGGACGCGACAAGAATGGGGCGCCCAATTGAACCCCGATTTTGTGCGGCAGTTGCTCTTTCTCATTCATCAGGAGAGCATAGACCGACAAGCAGAACGGTTTCGGCATGCGCGTGAATCGGAATTTACTGATTAATTATATAGTAATATTATACACCATTAATGCCTCATACCCTCGTTCAACCCCGAAATACGGTCGATTGGATTGGCAAATGGCGCGAAAAACAGGAGCTGGATAAGCTAGTGGTGTTTTGCGACAGCAACACCCGATACCTCGCCCAGCCCCTGGCGGAGTCGGTAGGTGCATTATGCCTGGAGGTTCCGGCAGGCGAGGAAAATAAGTCAATTCAACAGGCCGAGCGCCTGTGGAAGGAACTGCGCAACGCCAACGCTGCTCGTGACTCCGGATGGATAAACGTGGGCGGGGGCATGGTGTGCGATCTGGGGGGCTTCGTGGCGTCCAACTATCAGCGCGGTATACCTATGTTGCATGTTCCTACCACCCTGCTTGCACAGGTAGACGCAGCTCTTGGCGGCAAGACAGCCGTCAACCTAGGCCCATGGAAGAACCAGGTCGGGACATTCTATCTACCCTCGGCGGTACTCCTCGACGCTGCCATGCTGAAGGGTCTATCCGCAGAGGAGGTGCGTAACGGAAAGGCTGAGATGTTTAAACACGGACTAATCGAAGATATCGGGGTCATCGATTATCTGGAGAAACTGGCCCCCGATGCCCTTCCCGGAATGGGGTGGGTGCGCCGCGCGGCCGATGTCAAAATGTACTGGGCAGGCGTCGATCCCCACGAAAAAAATTATCGCAAGATCTTAAACACGGGTCATACGGTAGCACATGCGCTCGAGGCATGGTACCTCGATCAGGGGCAGGCCATTGCGCACGGACAAGCCTTATGGGCTGGTCTTATGGCGGAGGGATGGATAGCCGTACAAGCCGGTTTGGTTACCGAAGACGGGGCTTTGGAATGGATGTTGGACATTCCACGATTTGTTACGAAGCGAAAGTGGCCCAAAACCTCAGAATGGTTACCTTGGATGGCGGGCGATAAAAAGAACAAGTCGGGGAGGATCGGGTTTAGTCTACCTACATACCCCGGTAATTGCCGTACTGAGCTGTTGTTCAGCCCTCAAGAGGTCGGCATTCTACTTAGAAAGTTCGATCTCAACACATGGCTGAACTGAGCATGCCCCCGGGCGGACTAACCGGATTACGGGGACATGTAGAAATGCCGGGGTCTAAAAGCATCAGCAACCGCTTACTGCTGATAAACCACCTTGCGGGCAACCCGTTAAGTTCTATTCATGGTTTGTCGACCGCCGGCGATACGCTTCGGATGCAATCCGTTCTGAAAGGTCTGGTTGATAAGGGCTCAGGTGGCGAAGTTATGATCGGAGATGCAGGAACGGTCATGCGGTTTGTTCTTCCATTGTTGTGCATTACACCAGGCATACACCGCATGACAGGGACAGAGCGTTCCCACGAGCGCCCGATCGGTCCACTGGTCGACGCCCTTCGCTTGTTGGGTGCTCAGATTCAATACCTGGGTCAGGAGGGATGCCTGCCTCTGCAAATTGAGGGCGGCGCACCGCTGAAGATGCCCACTGGCCTCGATTCATTGCCTATAGATGCAGGGATCAGCTCCCAATTTGTGTCGGCTTTGCTGCTTTTGGCTCCCTGCATAGTTGGTGGCCTACGCTTGCGTTTGTCGACCCACATCGTTTCTCGTCCCTACTTGCAACTCACATTCGATTTGATGCAACGCTGGGGCGCCAGGGTTTATGTCATAAGTGAACAAGACATTCGTATCCCTCAGGCCGAATACCAACCACCTGCGAGTGTTGAGGTCGAACCCGACTGGTCTTCTGCGGCCTATTGGCTTGCATGGACAGCACTCATGCCCCAATCAGAGCTGTTTATCCCCCGTCTAAAGCTTTTTAGCCTGCAGGCTGATGCCGTATGTGTTGATGCCTTCGCGGGGCTCGGGGTTCAAACGGTTGAGGGGGAGGGCGGTCTCATATTACGTAACCGACCGATGGATGCGCTTTTGGGCGCTAACGCTTCCAAGAGCCTGGGGCGAAAGGCCATATCGATAAATAAAAAACAAGATGGCGATTCGGCTGAAATGCCCGCTTCGATCGTCGATTTCAATGGTGTAGACGCTCCGGATCTCATGCCAACCGCTTTGGTCTTATGCGCCTTGAAAAACCAGTCCGCTATGTTTACGGGACTCGAAACCCTTCGGGTCAAGGAAAGTGATAGATTGGAGGGGGTATTGCAAAACTTACGTGCAGCGGGTGCCTGCATTGAAGAAAGAGAAGAGGGTTTGTATTGGTTGATGCGAGGTATCCCCAAGGCATCGGATCAAAATCGAGTTATTGATGTGATCACCAGGGGCGACCACCGCATGGCCATGGCGTTCAGTCTAATGGCTAGCCAGGGTTACACGGTTCGTCCCGATCGGCCCGAGGTGGTCAACAAATCTTACCCTGGCTATTGGAATGAGCTGGAGCGCTTGGGGATGCGTTGGCAGCCATGAGCCATATATTTGTGAGGTTAAGTCAATACAGTACGAAGGAGCGGGTTACATGTCCGGGAATACCATAGGAAGTTTGTTTCGGGTAACCACCTGGGGCGAATCGCACGGTCCGGCCATCGGCGCCGTCATCGATGGTTGTCCGGCCGGATTGCCGATCGACCCGGCCTACATCGCCCAACAAATGGCACGCCGGCGCCCGGGTCACTCCGATTTAACGAGTCCGCGCCAGGAATCGGATGAATGCGAGATCCTGTCGGGAGTTTTCGAGGGGTTCACGACCGGAACGCCGATTTCTTTGCTGATCAAGAACACCGACCAGCGATCGGTCGAATACCAGCAATTGCGGGATGTGTACCGCCCTTCGCATGCCGACTACACCTATGAGGCTCGCTTTGGACGGCGTGACCACAGGGGTGGGGGGCGTAGTTCTGCCCGCGAAACGGTTGCACGCGTGGCAGCCGGGGCAGTGGCACAACTTCTTCTCAAGGAATTGGGTGTCAAAATTTACTCGTTCGTAACGGGAATTGGTGAGATCAGGCTCGACATACCCTACACGGAACTCGATTTGCAGCAGGCCGCCGAATCGGTTGTAGGTTGTCCACACCACCCAACCGCACAGCGCATGACCGAACTCATCGCGCAGGTGAAGGAGGAAGGAGATTCACTGGGCGGCACCATCCGCTGCGTAGCGCAGGGAGTGCCCGCGGGATGGGGCGATCCGGTTTTTGATCGTTTGGAGGCCGATTTGGGCAAAGTCATGCTATCAATCAATGCCGTAAAGGGAGTCACTTTCGGTGCCGGTTTTGAGGCCGCTATGGGCAGGGGATCTGTCTACAACGATAACTATGTTAATAGTGATGGGAAAATAATACCGGGAACGAATCATTCTGGGGGTATACAGGGGGGCATCAGCAACGGAGCCGATATCATTCTGGATGTGGCGTTCAAGCCTGTCTCCTCCATTCCACGACCACAAAATACGGTCGACCGCCATGGAAATCCGGTAAAAATAGAGATTGGGGGACGCCACGATCCCTGTGTGGTTCCCCGTGCTCTGCCTATCGTGGAGGCCATGGCGGCCCTCGTTTTGGCCGACCACGCGCTACGCTCCCGAACCGTGAGAATCGGTTGATTGAGTTCGAACTCCGTCGCTGATAAAATCTACTTACTGCAAGAATCGGTTGACTGAAACCGGGCCATGTTTCCGATCAAGCCAGAACACAGCGAGAATCGGTCGATGGCGAATAAACTCATCCATCAAACAGGATAATGCCTGTTCTTCAATCCAGATGCTGCTATATTTGGCTCATCATTCATAGACCAATAATCCAGATATATGTCGACCAGAGCACCAATCCACTCATCAACCGAATCCATACGGTCAAAAGGCCTGCCCGTTCATTTGCAGATATTGTCGGGTCTGGTGACAGGTGTGCTTTTCGGAATTTTGTCGAGCTACATGGGATGGAACGACTGGGTAGTGGACTGGATCAAGCCACTAGGAACCCTGTTTGTGAATCTGCTGAAGTTAATCGCCGCCCCACTGGTGCTTGCATCGTTGGTGGTGGGTGTTTCGGGACTATCAGATGTGGGGAAACTGTCGCGCTTGGGTGGAAGAACCATTGCGTTGTATATGTCGACCACTGTTTTGGCCATCAGCATCGGACTGCTGGTGGTGAATTGGGTACAGCCTGGTCAGTACATCACACCCGAACGCCGTGATGCGCTAAAAGAGAGCTTCTCGAGTCAGGCCGAAAGCAAGGCCGAAACAGCACGGCAGGTCACCGAGCAGAGTCCTCTTCAGCCACTGGTGGACACGGTGCCGTCCAATATTTTTGATGCACTTACCGACAACACGCAAATGTTGCAGGTGGTGTTTTTCGCCCTGTTTTTCGGCATTGGCATTATTTTGCTGCCGCGACAAAAAACAGCGGTGGTGCGTGACTTTTTCGAAGCGGTCAATGAGATCATATTAAAGCTTGTGGAGCTGATCATGAAAGGCGCCCCATTGGGTGTTTTTGCCCTTTTGGCATCTTTGGTGGCTGATTTTGCAGGCGATGACCCCAGATCGGCCCTGGAATTGCTGCAGGCACTTGGAGCCTATTCGCTCACGGTGGTGGTTGGCCTTGCGGTGGTTTTGTTTTTGGTCTATCCCGCATTCCTCTGGCTGGGCGCTCGCTATTCGATCGCGGCATTTTTTAAGGGAATGGCTCCTGCACAGTTGTTGGCTTTCTCTACAAGTTCCAGTAGCGCCACGCTTCCTGTGACTTTGGAGCGGGTCGAACAGAATTTGGGGGTATCGGGGGAGGTAGCGGGATTTGTGCTGCCACTTGGGGCTACCATCAACATGGATGGTACAAGTCTCTACCAGGCTGTGGCTACAGTATTTATAGCGCAGGCCTTCGGTGTTCCGCTCGATTGGGGCGATCAGTTGACCATTATTCTCACCGCAACTCTGGCCTCGATAGGTTCGGCCGGTGTTCCGGGTGCCGGTATGGTGATGCTTGTGGTGGTTTTGGAGTCGGTCGGCCTCGATCCGGCAGGTATTGCTCTAATTATGGCTGTCGACCGCATCCTGGATATGGCCAGAACAGTAGTGAACGTGAGCGGAGATGCTATGGTTGCCGTATTGGTAGCCCGGAAGACGAGTGACTTGAACGTTACTCACTCTACCTAAGGCCGGTTCGTGCGCTTTTATTTTCTTTTGTCATATTTTTTCCGTACCTTCGCCCCGCCTTAAACTCAGGCAGGAAGGAAATATATTAATGACAGAAAACAACCCCGAAAACAGCCCAATCAGCGACAACGCAGACGATATTCGCCCCATTCCCGAATCTGGAAAGGAGTCAACCTCAACTGAAGAACCAGCAGTAGAGTCTTCCCATGAATCTACTGAGGATCATGCGGAACCAACTCACGAAGAGCCCGCTCCATCGGTAGGGGAGACTGAAGAAGTTCACGCAGAACCGGAAGCTACTCACGAAGAGCCCGCTCCATCGGTAGGGGAGACTGAAGAAGTTCACGCAGAACCGGAAGCTACTCACGAAGAGCCCGCTCCATCGGTAGGGGAGACTGAAGAAGTTCACGCAGAACCTGAGGCGGCTGCGGATGTGGTATCCGCGATGGCGGAACCCAGGCCGGCTAAGAAATCAGCCGCGGTCATTGCTCCGCTCCAGGATGAGTTTGATTGGGATGCCCACTCGGGTAAGAGTCACCACTACGCGAGCGATGAGCGCCGTAAAATGGAGGAAATGTACTCGGTTACCCTGAGTACACTGAACGCCAATGAGGTGGTGCATGCAACCGTGGTGGCAGTGACGGATCGCGATGTGGTATTAAATGTCGGATTCAAATCGGATGGCTTGGTAGCGTTGTCGGAATTCCGTGATTTGGGTGAAATTAGACCCGGAATGAAGGTGGATGTATTGGTGGTGAATCAGGAAGACCAAAACGGTCAACTGCAGTTGTCGCGCAAAGCGGCCCGTATGATGACTGCGTGGACCACGATCGTTAAGGCTCATGAGGAAGAATTGGTGATTGAGGGTAAAGTGAAGTCACGCACCAAAGGCGGATTGGTGGTGGATGTAAATGGCATCGAAACCTTCTTGCCAGGTTCTCAGATTGATGTGAAGCCGGTGCGCGACTACGACCAGTACGTGGGCAAAACCATGGAGTTTAAGGTGGTCAAGATCAATCCGATCCTGCGCAACGCGGTTGTTTCGCACAAGATTTTGATCGAAAGTGATATCGAAGCCCAAAAGGTGGAGATTATGAGCCAGATGGTGCAGGGTCAGGTGTTGGAGGGAGCTGTGAAAAATATGACCGATTTCGGTGTGTTCGTGGATCTCGGTGGTGTAGACGGACTATTGCACATCACTGACATCAGCTGGAGTCGCGTTTCCCATCCATCGGAAGTACTCGCGCTCGACCAGAAAATTCAGGTGGTGGTGCTCGAATTTGATAACGAACGTAAGCGTATCAGCCTGGGTATGAAGCAGCTTACACCCCACCCATGGCAGTCACTGAGCGAAGATGTGGTGGCAGGTAGCGTGGTGGAAGGAAAAGTAGCTACAGTGGCTGATTATGGCGCCTTCCTGGAATTGGCTCCGGGTGTGGAGGGCTTAATTCACGTTTCAGAAATGAGCTGGAGTCAGCACCTGCGCAATCCGTCTGATTTCATAAAGACTGGGGAGGTTGTGAAGGCGGTCGTACTCAGCATCGATCGCGAGGAGCGCAAAATGTCATTAGGTATCAAGCAGCTCACACCCGATCCATGGCAGGACATCACGACCCATTTTCCGGTTGGAAGCAAACACATGGGCAAGGTACGCAACCTCACCAATTTTGGGTTGTTTGTTGAGCTGGGAGAAGGTGTTGACGGTTTGGTGCACATCAATGATCTGAGTTGGACTAAGAAAATTAGCCATCCCGCTGAATTCATCAGGCGTGACGAAGTGATGGAAGTAATGGTGTTGGATATCGACACCGCTTCTCGTCGCCTGAGCCTAGGGCACAAGCAATTGACCGACAACCCTTGGGATACATTGGAGTATGTATTTGCAGTGGGAACGGTGCATAAGGGGCACATCACCCAAATCGATGAAAAAGTGGCAATTGTTGCCTTGCCATATGGGGTTGATGGCGTTGTCTTCAAGAGGGGTCTGGCCACTGAAAAAGGCAAGCCCCTTTCGGTCGATATAGATGCAGATTTCAAGGTAATCGAGTTCAATAGAGACGCAAAGAGAATTGTATTGTCACACTCGGATACATGGAGGGACAAAAAAGAAGCAGGTAAGGCGTCGGAAGACAGTGAAGTAGCTCAATATCAGGCCAAAGCGATGGCGGATGCCCAGGATGACAAAGGTACCCTAAGTGGTTCAGGTGTTTTGGCTGGATTGCGCGATCAGATTCTGGAGGACGAGAAGCGCTCATTGTCGAAAGGAGAAAAAAGATCATCCCCCAAAAAAAAGGATGTAGCAGCCGCTGCTTCGAAGCCTGCTGAAGAATCGACTTCGGTTGCCGCTAAAGAGGTCGTACCCGTTGTCGCTGCAGAAGAGGTTTCGCCGTTGGCTACTGAAGAAGTTTCATCGGTTTCATCAGAAGAAGTTGCCGATGAGACAGCCGAAGTTGTAGCTCCGGTCGTTTCCGAGGAACATTCATCCGATGAAGGTTCTGAAGCCGATTCGACTTCGACCACTGGAGGCGAATCAACAGAGGAGTCGGCTGGTTAAAGTTCGAATGACAGAATTTGAACGATATTGCATGGTTCTCTGTTGAATCGAATCACAATTCATCCCACCCCGCGTGGGATGTTTTGTTTGTAATGTTCCTTATGCCCATGAGTAGTTCAATCCAAAATAGTATACCCCATCCCGCAGCATGGGAAAGGCGGTATTCCTTGAAGGAGGTAGACGAGGTGGCACGTGAGATTCTGCGGTGGTCTGAAGGAATTCCCGTTTGGTTACTCGAGGGTGACATTGGGGCTGGGAAAACCACCCTCGTACGCGCGGTATGTCAGGCTCTGGGCGTTACCGACCCGGTGAACTCACCCACTTTTGGTATAGTTCAGGAATACTATACCGGACAGGGCGCCTCCGTATACCACATCGATGGATATCGATTGGAAGGTGAGAAGCAACTTGATGCGCTGGGTATCGATGATGTGTTGCAGGGAAATCAGACCTGTTTCATCGAGTGGCCAGAGTTTTTTAAAAGCCGTATGGATGGGCGGTATATTCGAATAGAATGGGTAATTTTAGAAGGGGATAGTCGGATCCTAAAATTGAGCTTTGATGTCAGTGAATGAACGTTTTTCGGGGGCGGTAGCTGGGGTCAGTGCCTTGGAACAACCCCTGATGGTGGGAAAGTCGCACGCATCCCTTACCATTGGGGTGCCCTGCGAACGGGGGTTTCAGGAGAATCGCGTGGCGTTGGGTCCACACGCCGTCCGGAGATTGGTCTGCAACGGGCATACGGTGTTGGTGGAAACGGGAGCCGGCAAAGCCAGCTATTATTCAGATCATGCTTTTTCCGAGGCGGGCGCGCAGATTGCTGCGAGCTGTGTTGAAGTTTATAAAGCACCAGTTATCCTGAAAGTGGGACCGGTGCCGCCGAAGGAGCTTCAGTATCTGACGGGTGGACAATTTATTTTCGGGGCCCTGCACTTGCCTACGATGCAGGAAGATTACCTTAAGGAGTTGCTGAAAAAGAGAATTGTGGGGGTGGCCTATGAATACCTCCGAGATCGGTCCGACGCCCTTCCCGTTGTGCGCAGCATGAGCGAGATCGCTGGCAGTTGCTGCATTCTGATCGCTGCGGAATACCTGAGCCACAGCAGCGAGGGCGTGGGAAAATTATTAGGGGGCATCACCGGAATCCCTCCCAGCCGTGTCGTCATTTTAGGTTCTGGAACGGTGGGGGAATACGCGGCACGTACAGCCCTGGGATTGGGCAGTGAGGTGCGGGTGTTCGACCACAGTGTGAGCCGGCTCCGACGCCTGCAGAACAACCTGGGCCAGCGTGTTTACACTTCTTTGGTTGAACCTACAACTCTGGCGCTGGAACTCAAACAGGCCGATGTGGCCGTGGGCGCCATACATGCGCCGCTGGGACGAACACCTCTGTTGGTAACTGAGGAAATGGTGCAGGCCATGCGCCCCGGATCGGTCATCATCGATGTGAGTATTGATCAGGGGGGGTGTTTCGAGACTTCCGAAATCACCAACCATACCCACCCGGTGTTCCAAAAATATGGGGTCACCCACTACTGCGTGCCAAACATTCCTTCGAGGGTTTCCAATACAGCATCTGAGGCCCTTAGCAGCATAATGAGCGGAGTTTTACTCGAGTCGGGCGAGCATGGTGGACTTGAAACACACCTTTGGCTCGATAGGGGACTGCGCGCAGGGGTGTACTGCTACCACGGTCAGCTCACAAACAAATATCTGAGCGAAGTATTCGGGATCGGCTACACCAACCTCGATCTGGTAGCCTCCTCGCGGATGTGATCAGAACGAAGTTCCTGGAGGGTGCAGTTGAAGGCGCTGGGAGGATGTTTTTCCCTCATCCGCTTCCTCCCTCATCCGCTTCCTCCCTCATCCGTTTCCTCCCTATCCGCCCTTTTTCTTGATTTGCCTTTCGCTTTAATCTATTCTTTCCCTCCATACCACTTTCTTCCCCTTGCTACACTATTCCTATTTCCCTTCTTCCCCCTTTCCCATCCTACTCTTATTCTAATTATTCTACTTTTGGATTTACCCGTTCGGTTCGTGAATCGATCGAGCCATCCGCCAGCAGGGTGTGCAATTCATCGCCTGGGGCAACATCATACAATCGGCGCAACCTCTTGCCCTTGTGAAGTGTAACGCTGAAACCGCGATCCAATACCGATTTCGGGTGGAGGGCGTCGGCCTGCATCTGCATAGCATTGAGCTCAACGGAGGCCAACCTGAGGCGTGCGCGCAAGAGATCCCGTAATCGGTTTTGCCAATCGGACAACCCCTGCGATTCGCGACGGATTCTATACCTCATTTTTTGCCTAGCCAACTCCACCTGCTCATCGAGCCATTGCCGGATTTCCATCTGATCCGGACTCACCATTTCTGCGGCGGCAGTGGGCGTCGGAGCCCGTAAATCGGCCACAAAATCGCAGAGCGTGTAGTCACGCTCATGGCCAATGGCTGAAATTACGGGGGTCTCCAGGGCAGCGATGCAGCGCACCAGTGCTTCCTCATTGAAATTCCAGAGGTCTTCGAGACTTCCCCCGCCCCTGGCCAGGATGATGACCGGAATCTGCGGGTCGGTGTCGAGCTGTTGTAAGGCCGAAATCAGTTCGGGCAGCGCTTCAGCGCCTTGAACCCGGCTGGCAGCCAGACGGATTCGGGTGGCAGGAAAGCGGCGGGCAATGGTCTTACTGATGTCATGGATAACGGCACCCCCGGCAGACGTCACCACGCCCACCCAATCCGGAAAACGGGGGATGGGTTTTTTCAGGGTTTCATCAAACAATCCCTCTGATTCCATACGTTGCCTACGGCGAACAAATTCGCGATAAAGGTCACCCACACCCTCCTCCTCCATGCTTGTAACGGTCAACTGATAACATCCACGGGGCACGTACACTCCAATACCGCCCGTCAGCACTACATGCACTCCGATAGCGGGTGCAAAATTCAGTCGTTCGACCATAGCACGCCACATGACACAGGGCAATTGCGATTCTGCATCACGCAGGGTAAAGTACAGGTGGCCCGAAGATTGACGACTGATTTGGGCGATTTCTCCCTGCAAACGAACCTGCTGCAAAAAGGCCGCATTTTCGAGAAGTGATTTAATCAGCTGGTTGAACTGACTGACCGAAAGGGCTTCAGACATGTAGTAAAAATAGCGGGCGGGAAGCACTTTTAAAACCCTTAATTTTGTGTAATGAATCGTTTTACTCCCAATGCCGAACAGGTATTGGAGGCCCTGTCAAGCGTGGTCGACCCCGACCTCAAAAGGGATCTGGTGTACCTCAACATGGTACAGGACGTTCGAGTCGATCCGAATCGGATCTCGTTTACCTTATATCTCACCACACCTGCTTGCCCCTTGCGCGATCAGATCGAAGCCGATTGTCGCGCAGCCTTGGAACGGGATTTCCCTGGCTATCCGGTCGAGATCCTAATGGACGTTCGAGTATGGGAGAAAAAGGAGGGTTCTCTTCGGCCTGAGGGAATTGGCGAGGTGGTATTTGTGCTTTCGGGCAAGGGTGGGGTAGGGAAGAGCACAGTGGCCGCTGGCCTGGCCCGATCTCTGGCCGATTTAGGAGCACAAGTGGCCCTGCTGGATGCGGATGTACATGGCCCGAGTCAGCCTACCCTCTGGCAGGTGCAGGGCCGGAGACCCGATGTGGTGGAGGGAAAAATGAAGCCCATCAACTGCGCGGGCGTCGCAGTTTTGTCGCTCGGCATGCTCATTGAAGAGGGCCAGCCCCTTGTATGGCGTGGACCTATGGCCGGCAATGCATTGAAACAGCTGGTTACTGACACCCTTTGGAGTTCTGTCGATTATCTGGTAGTCGACATGCCACCGGGCACGGGCGACGTACACCTTACGCTTTCCCAGCTCCTTCCCGATTCTTTTGCTGTGCTGGTGACCACCCCACATGAACTTTCACTGGCCGATGCACGAAAGTCCGCGGCTATGTGTCAAATTGAATCGATGCGGATTAACCTACTGGGATTCATCGAGAATATGAGTTGGTTTGCCCCGGCTGATCGTTCCGATGAACGATATTACCTGTTTGGACAGGGCGGGGGTTCCGCATTGGCCGAAGAGTTTAATGTTCCGCTGCTCACTCAGATGCCTCTGATGGCGCGCGAGGGTCGGCCCGCACAGAGATCGGAGATGGGTGGGTCTACGAATGACGCTTCCACATTAGCAGATTTTCCGCTCACGGATGAACAAAAATGGTCAAAATCGCCCTATCAGCCTATTTTTCAAAGCCTGTCTGCTACGATTGCCCGAGCCATTTCCATCCACCGGGCCGGCGTTTCGGATGGAAGAACCCCCCAACTAAATTCTGATCAACCGGGCATAACTACAAACCAACCCTCACAGGATGAATCACTCGCAGCTCTCAAATAACATCATAAAAAAGAGTAGTTTTCTGTGTGTGGGTTTGGATACCGATCCCCGGCGGTTGCCGGCCGGTATGGAGGCGAATGAAAAAAATGTCCTGCATTTTAACCGAGTGATCATTGAAGCGACTCACAAATACGCCGCAGCCTACAAAATCAATATAGCTTTCTACGAGGCTATGGGTCCACAAGGTTGGGAGGTGTTGCAGGAAACCCTGAAATTCATACCCGATGGAATCTTCACCATTGCTGATGCAAAGAGGGGTGATATTGGCAATACCGCCGAGCAATATGCGCGCGCGTTTTTTGAGGTGCTGAATTTTGATGCCATCACCCTAAATGCCTATATGGGTCGGGATGCAGTGGCACCTTTCCTGGCCTACAGCGACAAATGGGCGATTGTTTTGGCCCTTACCTCCAACCCGGGTGCCTCAGATTTTCAGTACCGAACCGATGCAAAGGGCATACCTCTCTACCTTTCCATAGCCCATGCCGCTGCAGATTGGGGCAGCCCCGGTCAAATCATGCTCGTGGCAGGTGCCAACCGCACCACCGAGTTAAATGAGTTAAGAGCAGCACTTCCACAGCATTTTTTCCTCATTCCTGGTATAGGGGCCCAAGGCGGAAGTCTCGCTGAAGTATACGCCTCCGCATCCACCGCCACTGGACCCTGTATGCTGGTGAACGCCTCCCGGTCGATACTATACGCCTCCTCGGGCCCCGATTACGCCATCCGTGCCGGCCAAGAAGCACTCCGCCTGCAAGAAGAAATGTCGAACCTCATAAACCAAGCAAACTAATGATAGTTATAAATTATCAATCGTTATTTATCTGCTAATCAGCATCCACTTAAAATTTATCATTTTTCATTTATCATTCATAATTCACAATTTAAAATTCACAATTGAACATGAAGTCTCTCCAAGTCCTCACCATCTGTTTGCTTCCCATGACAAGCATCGCACAACAAGCGCCTGCGGGCGCTGCCATCCGGTATCCGGAAACCCGTAAGTCAAACCAGTGCGACACCCTGTACGGGGTGGTGGTCGAAGATCCCTACCGCTGGCTGGAGGATGATTTGTCGGCCGAGACCGCCGACTGGGTAGGTCGTCAGAATAAAGTCACCAACGATTACCTCGCCCAGATTCCCTACCGTAACTCCATTAAGGAGCGACTCACGCGACTGTGGAACTATGAGAAATATTCGGCACCCTTCGTGCGCGGAGCCTATACCTATTTCTATAAGAACGATGGACTCCAAAACCAGTCGGTGCTGTACCGCCAAAAAGAGAACGGAAAGCCTGAGGTGTTCCTCGACCCCAACCAATTTTCGGCTAGTGGCACTACCTCACTGGCAGGTATCAACTTCACCGAGGACGGTAGTCTATGTGCCTATCAGATCAGCGAAGGAGGAAGCGATTGGCGTAAAGTGCTCGCGATGGATGTGGAGAGCCGTAAATTGATAGGCGACACACTGTTCGACGTCAAATTCAGCGGTTTATCTTGGAAAGGCAATGAGGGTTTCTACTATTCGAGCTACGACAAGCCACTAGCTGGATCTGCCCTCTCTGCTAAAACGCAGCAGCATAAACTCTATTACCATAAATTGGGAAGCCCCCAGAAGAGCGACCAGCTCGTGTTTGGGGGTGACAAACAACCCCGCCGCTATGTGGGCGGATTCGTGACGGAAGACCAGCAGTTTCTGGTGGTGACGGCCGCCAATGCCACATACGGGAATGAATTGTATGTGCAGCGACTAGACCGCGAGGGTGAGCCCATGATGAGTATTGCGGATGACATGAAACACGAGCATGATGTGGTACACAGCGAAGGGGAGTGGATCTATATCCTCACCAACCTAGAGGCCCCAAACCGCCGTCTCGTGCGGGCCCGTGCGGAGAGTCCCAACACCGACAGCTGGGAGACCCTCATCCCGGAATCGCAATACCCGCTGAGCGTTTCCCAGGCCGGGGGCTTCCTGTTTTGCCAATACATCCGCGATGCCGTGAGCCAGGTTGTGCAATGCGATCTGGAGGGCAACCGGATCCGGGAAATTGAACTGCCCGGTATCGGCACAGCCTCCGGATTCGATGGCCGCCGCCGCGATAAAACCCTCTATTACAGCTTTACATCCTATATTTTTCCGCCAACCATCTTCCAATATGCCATAAACGAAGGCAAGAGTGAGGTGTATAAAAAGAGCGGCGTCGATTTTGATCCCTCACTCTACGAAAGCCATCAGGTCTTCTACAACTCCAGAGATGGAACACGGGTGCCGATGATCATCACCCACAAAAAAGGACTCAAGCGCGACGGAACAAACCCAACCCTGCTCTACGGATATGGCGGGTTCAACATCAGCCTAACGCCCGCTTTCAGTACGTCGAACATCATTTTGCTCGAAAAAGGGGGAATCTACGCAGTGGCCAATTTGAGGGGTGGGGGTGAATATGGAGATGCCTGGCACGATGCCGGAACACAGATGCGCAAGCAGAATGTATTCGATGATTTTATCGCAGCCGGGGAATTTTTGATCAAAGAGGGTTATACCAGCAGTAAGAAATTGGCTATTGCGGGTGGGTCGAATGGTGGACTTCTGGTGGGGGCTTGCATGACCCAACGCCCAGATTTGTTCCGCGTTTGCTTCCCCGCGGTAGGGGTGCTCGACATGTTGCGCTACCATGTGTTCACAGCTGGTGCGGGATGGGCCTACGATTACGGGAAGGCGGATGATGGCCCCGATATGTTTCGTTATTTGCTTGGATATTCGCCAGTGCATAACGTGAGGAAGGGCACTGCTTATCCGGCTACTATGATCATGACGGCCGACCACGACGATCGGGTGGTGCCGGCACACAGCTTTAAGTTTGCGGCAGCCCTGCAGGCGGGCCACACGGGGCCTGATCCTATCCTGATTCGCATCGAAACCAAGGCGGGGCACGGCGCGGGTAAACCTACCTCCATGATTATCGATGAACAGACCGACAAATGGTCGTTTATGTTCTATCAGATGGACGGAAAGTAGGTGCCACCCTATTTAGTCGCACCTGAAAAAGGGTTTCTAATTTTTTTTCATCTCAAAATTAATTCACTTGAATAAGGAGAAAAAGGGGCATAGATAGAAATATTGATATAAAGTTCGTTCGAATCATGGGGTATTGAATGCAGTTGCAAAATACTGGCTTTAGACCCATGCCTTTCTTTATTTTTCGTTAAAAGTTATACGCTTGTCGTTTTTTTTGCTACTTTCGCATCCTCATTTCCATTTCTTCTTCCGGGCCACTTTTCTGCTGTCCGTGTTTTGAATGACGTTCATTTTGAGAAGGGGGATTAGCTCAGCTGGCTAGAGCACCTGCTTTGCAAGCAGGGGGTCATCGGTTCGACTCCGTTATCCTCCACCATTCGATTACTTGTTCCATTGGAAATAGTTGGTCGAATAAGTTCTTTGACATCATGGGAAGAGAAGATACAAGAGCGGGTACATTGAGTACCGAAGACAAAGTTATTAAGGGCGTATGGGGGATGCCTTGGCTCTCAGAGGCGAAGAAGGACGTGTCAAGCTGCG
>VHAX01000033.1 GCA_016872215.1 Sphingomonadales bacterium
AGATTGCTTTGCGTCCAGCACTGTGTGCCGATTTGTACCGTGTTGTAGGTGTTATTGTCCACATCCGATACCGTAGAAGTTCCACAGGTAAAGCTTGGTGCCGCTGCCGAGGTTGTGAAGCTCACCTGACTTCCATAGGCCGTTCCCACAGAGTTCGTGGCATAGGCCCGAACATAGTAAAGAGTCGATGCCGTCAGGCCCGTCAGTGTGCTGGTAAAAACGCCCGTGCCTGTTCCATCGCTCGTTGTGCTGTTTGCGGTTGTTGGAGTCTGAGCAGTGCCATAAGCCACACCACGGGCCGTAACCGATGCACCGCCATCGGCCGTTACATTACCCCCCGTTGTGGCTCCGGTGACGGTGATCGCAGAGGCTGCGGTTGTGGTGACCGTTGGCAGAACTGAGGCTGAAGTCGCATCATTCACGCAGCGAACCGAAAAACCACTCCGCCGGCCGTAGTAGTTGCGGCTCGCATCTGTACTGGCGAAGAGAATGTAGCGGCCCCAGGCAAAGCCCGACCCAGCATCCGAAGAACTCCACCAGATCCCGTAAATGCCCAAATTGCCGAACCTGCCCTCAGAGTCGCGGTAGCCACCAGAAAGCCCCGTGAATCCGCTGGAGTTCGTGGCTCCTGTGTTCGGGGAAGTCCAGCCTCCCGGAGTGGGTTGCGTGGCTGTGCTCTTCATCGCTCCGCCAGCTACGGACGTTCCGCCTAAAAAGTCGATGAGGGTCGTCCACTCCGCATCCGTTGGTACATGCCAGCCCGTAGGACATAGTCCCCTTGAATCAGTTGCCGAATACCAATTGTAGAGCTTGCCGTAGAGAGCGTCGTTTGCTGCATCGTTGTCGTAGTTGCACCAAGCCCCTGTATTGGTCTGTGACCAATCGGTATTGTCTGTGATGTTCGAAATGTTATCGCCATTACGGTACTTACCCACCTTCAGATTGCTTTGCGTCCAGCACTGTGTGCCGATTTGCACCGTATTATAGGTGTTATTGTCTACATCCGTCACCGTCGCGGTGCCGCAGGCGAAGGCCGTTGTGGTGAAACTCACCTCATTGCCATAAGCAGTGCCTACACTGTTGGTGGCATAGGCGCGAACGTAATAGAGCGTCGAAGCGGTTAAGCCCGTAAGCGTGCTGGTAAAGACACCCGTGCCCGTGCCGTCGCTCGTTGTGCTGTTTGCGGTTGTTGGAGTCTGAGCAGTGCCATAAGCCACACCACGGGCCGTAACCGATGCACCGCCGTCAGCTGTTACGTCACCCCCCGTAGTGGCTCCGGTTGACGTGATCGCAGAGGCTGCGGTTGTCGATACCAATGGAAGGCAACCGCCCCATTTGGGTATACCATTGCAGAAAAACAACATTTGACCATAACTACCTGGTGGAACAGCGACCCACGCATTTCCATTCCAATAACTCAATTCCCCGGGCTGTGTACCAGGCGAAAATGTACCAGTCGGGCCCTGCGGACCCGCTGGTCCCTGTGGTCCCTGTGGTCCCTGTGGTCCCGGAACACCCGGAACATCCGCTGTTGCAGCATGCAAGGCATAGGGCACACTCAACATTTGCGTAGTAGTTTGAGGCCCGTAATTGGTGCCACCACTTACATCCGCCTCAGTTTGCAAAAAATAGGATGCCGTTGACCATTGAATCCCCGACATGCTACCCGACAAAACTGTGCCGCCTCCAATCTCTATGGAAACCAGACCATTGTCGTTCGACATTGCATCGTGCCGCTCGCTATAAACCACCGTACCGTTAGCCGACCCCTGTCGTATGCTGATTCGGATTCCAATGGACTGATTGTCCAACAACTCGCCCGAGGAGCTGCGGAATACCGCCTGATGCTTGAATCTATTGGGTGCCTGTGCCCAACCTGATTGCGGAGTAAGTTGACAAAAAAAGAGAGTTAAAAACATCCAAAAACTGAACATTGCTCTCTGGCCATTCGTAGTTGTGCTGTACATATAATAAATTTTAAAATGATTATTTGCCGGACAAAATTTACCGGTAGCGAACCAGCTTAATGGTCTGACTTGTAAAAGATCCGTCGGCATGCGTTGCCTTAATTTCCAGTTGATAATGCCCTGCTTCCACATTCTCTAATTCCAAAGGAAATGAAAGCCATCCTTTACTCATACCTTGCCAATTGTAGGAGTGCACCTCACGTCCAAATGCGTCCATTAGACGGGCATTTAATTTCACTTCCTCACGCAGGTAAACCTTTAGAAATTGGTCATCAGAGGACGGATTAGGATAGATCAGCGCCTGAAAATCTCCGGATCTATCGGCAAGTGTGGGCATTGCCAAACGAAGGTTCTCATATACCACCCCATTGTGGTCCGCTATCTCGCTTGCGGATCCCCATTGCCATGTTGTACCCGAATTCCATGTATCCTCTGCCTCACACTCCAAAAAACACAAAACATCTCCGGCTTGATGCTGTGGTGCCTGCAAATCATACCAAGCCAAACGAACATCGCGGCCTTGACTGGCGTGAACCAGCGCACCTGGTCTGATCCGGGAGTTAGGTCGTACGCCCGTCACCCTTACCCCTTCAGGCAACCGAATCTCGAGGCTCACTCCAGCCGGACTACAAGCAAATAATAAATGAATCGGCACACTAAATCGTTTTCCTTCCGCCCATAGAACGCCTATACGTTCAAGCTCATTCCATTCCTCACGCTGTTGAATGGTCGGCACATAGCTACTATTTACATCGCCCACCGCCAGAATCGTGACGTCTTGATTTTGGTTGCCCCGACCTTCAACAACACGCACGGAATCCTTATTCATAACAAAATCACCCGCAGCCAATGAATTACGTAATCCAACAAAACGCTGCATCGTCTGCAGGGCATCAGTAGCGTTAACCACCCCGTTTGCGTCGACATCAGCCGCCTTCCGTTGTATGCCCCCCAACAACATGGTATTGGAAAAATGGTTTATAATGAGTAAGGCATCGGTTGCATTCACTCCGCCCCAGGGCTTAGCCGTAGATAGCCCCAAAGCATAAGGTCCGCGATCAACCCAATTCATCGACCAAGCAGCTCCCGATTGGGTGGCAGCCGAGCGAACCACTGAACCCGAACGAATCAACTGCAGCTGAGCATGCGTAAAAGGGGTTTGAGACAAATTGGCATAGCGCATCTCGCCCAACAAAAGCTGTCTACGAAAAAACTCGGATGGCTGTTGAACTCCAAGTTTTAAAGACACGCCTGACCCATGTGATTGATCGTCGCTCGCAACTTCCCCTGCCGAATACTGAAAAGAACCAGTCGCATGCGTAGCACCTCCCCCTGCAAACACCCCAGCTTGCTGTGCGTGCCCCTCTATAATGGCAAAAAGAGAATAAATGAGTAACCGAGTGAAATTTATATAGTAGATTCGCATGGTTTGTCTCTGTGTTTTGGCGATATAAATATAAGAAAAAATCAAACTCCAAATACAGATTAAAAAAAACTACTATTAAATTTATGAATGCATACGCTTCTGCTGATGAAGGCCCAGATCAGTCAACTCCTCCACCGAGCCGGTGTCATGTACACGGCCGACCTGCTCCGCTATCGTCTGCACCGCCTACGGTATGCGTGCCAAAATGCGGCCTTCAAGCGTGCACATCCCGAATTTGTATTGCCCCCCGATTACCTGCTGTATGAATCCTATGGAATGCGCTATGCCGCCTATGCAGAGGGGGGCAAACAAGCCGCTAAGTGGCTTCTGGAACAGGTAACCCCCTGGCTCAGGAATGATGTTGGCAACACATTAAGGCCGTTATCGGTACTCGACTGGGGCTGCGGCCCAGCCCGTATAATTCGTCACCTCCCCACTCTGCTCCCCCCCGGTAGCCGTGTGTTTGGCACCGACTACAACGCACAAACGATCGATTGGTGCCAACAAAACCTGCCCAACCTATCGTTCAACCACAATGGGTCGGAGGCCAAGCTGCCCTATGTCGACGCGCAATTCGATTTGGTGTTCGGAATTTCGATTTTCACACACCTGAACGAAGCTCAACACCACACCTGGTTTGGGGAATTGATGCGGGTGACCGCTCCTGGCGGACTCCTTCTCTTTACCACACAGGGGTGCGCGTTTTTGCCGAAGTTGAGCGGTCGGGAGCGCGTGCTATTTGAAGCAGGTTGTCCTGTTTTTAGGGGGCTCCAGCATGCGGGCCACCGCACCTGTTCGGCCTTTCATCCATCCGAATTCCTGCGCAGCCTCTTTGCCCCGTGCACGTGCCTGTTACATAAAGAAATCCCTGCTACCCCAGGTAAACCTCCACCCCAGGACATCTGGCTGCTGCAAAAGTCAAGGTATAAACCATTTTGTTTACAGTAAACTATTTACTGTAAACTTAGTATCTTTGTTGGATGAAAACCAAAGAAAAGATCATTCGTCTGTTGACTGCCAACGGTCAAATGAGCATTCACGAAATTTCTCAGAAGTTAGGGGTCTCCCGACAATATATACACCGGCAGTTGAACGATCTTCAAGAAGCGGGCATGGTTCAATCTATGGGGGAAGCCCCTAAGGTCTACTATTCACTCAAACTGGATCATCCATCCCAACGAAACACAACTATCGCCTACGAAGATGAGCAATTTATGAACAAACATTTTTTGCAAGTGGATTCAGTGGGCAACCTTCTCGATGGTCTACCCGCACTCGACTACTGGTGTGGAAAGCAACAGTTGAATGTCGAAAAAACACTACACGAGTTCATATCTACTAGGAAAAAATACCTTTCCTACTTTAACCAAGTCCATTTAATCGACGGCACAGCCAAACTAAAATCGACCAAAGGAATAGGTCAAATGGGCATCGATGAGCTCTATTACTTCGACTTTTACGCCATCGAACGATTTGGAAAAACCCGTTTGGGCACACTGATGCATTACGCCAAACAGGGTCAAAACAAACATTTGATGAAACAAATTGTGGATGAAATACGCCAACGAATCATAAACCTCATCAGTAATCTACAAATCGAAGCGGTACTGTTCGTGCCGCCAACGATTCCGCGCAAAATTCAGATCATGACTGTCATCAACATGCTGCTAGCCCTTAAACAACCCCATTTGAAAATACAAAAAGTAAGCGGACCAATTGTCATTCCCCAAAAAGCACTAAGCAATATTTTTGAGCGGGTGGCGAATGCCAAAAACACATTCTATGTGCCGGAACAAAAGGCTTTTGGCAGTATACTATTGATCGACGATGCTGTGGGCAGCGGTGCTACCCTTAATGAAATTGCCCTCAAGCTGAAAGAAAAAAAAATTGCTGATGTGGTTTATGGTCTCGCCATTACAGGCAGTTACAAGGGATTTGAGGTGATTTCCGAGCTTTGAAGCCGCCGGACTGTACCCCTAAGAGAATGATGGGCTGAGTGAATTACGGTCAACCCCCGTACAGGGCTTGTAGGGCTTCTGTGATGCTCGGATAACGGCAGCGGAAGCTGGTCGACTGTATTCGCTCGTTGGATACCTTTTGGGAATGCAAGACCATATCCGCCATACCCCCGAGCATGAGCCGCAACGCGGGCCCCGGAATCCAGGTCCACAGCGGACGTCGGAGGCGCTGACCAAGCGCTTTGAGCAATAGGTATTGGGATACCGGCAAGGGGGCCACTGCATTATAAACACCCCGACAGTTGTCGTTTTGGATGATGTGCAAGATTTGTCGACCCAGATCCTCCAAATGAATCCAACTCATGACCTGGTTTCCAGAACCCAAAACGCCGCCGGCAAAAAACCGCATGGGGAAGGCCATTTTGGGCAGGGCGCCGCCTTTTTCACTCAGTACCACCCCGATGCGCAGGATGTTGAGTCGGGTTGCCGCCTCCATGGGTTTGGCTTCGGCTTCCCAAAGTTGACAAACCTCAGACAGGAAGCCCGTGCCCGGCGGATCCGATTCGTAGCAGAGTCGTTGCCCCGCATCGCCGTAGTAACCTATTGCTGAAGCCGAAACCACGCAGCCAGGCACCTGCAGTTGCTTGGCTTTTCTTTGAAAGAGACAATCAGACAAAAGTCGGGTGGAACGAATGCGCGATTCCATGATTTCTCTCTTGCGCGTGGGTGTCCATCGCGCATCCGCCACCCCAGCGCCGGCCAGATGAACGACCGCTGATACACCATCCCAAGCCCGTTCATCGATGATCCCCTGTTCCGGATCCCAAGCGAATCGATGGAGGTCGCCCGGCGTTGACCCGATGGTTACAGCCCCTGAATCAGGACCGCTAGAAGTTGACTGATCCATGACAGCACCTGTATTAAGCTCAGCGGACATCAGACTTCCTTGGTCGGGGTCAACCTTGGGTTTAAGGCTGCTGGGCCGAAACAGATGAACCACGCCATAACCCTCAGCGAGCAACAGCCTCGTAAGTGCTTGCCCGACCATACCCGAGGCACCTGTGATCAGTACCCGAGTCCCAACACTGAATGCTTGTGGACCTTTGTTCATCGCGATAAATATGCTCAAGAAACAACCGCTTGCCGCAACAAGTTTGCCTCCACCCGACCCATTCCGAGAAAAGAGCCCTATTCCTTCTTCTCCCCCAATCTGCATAGAACCTAAACCACTAAGAAAGAGCCCAATGAGCGCGTTAAAAACCAAACAATAAGTCATTTAAACCTATTTTTTTGTTGTATATACAACATTATTTTTATAGTATGGCGATCGCGGCGTGCGTACCCCTTATTTTTGCATCGACCCCATCAACATGGCACAATCCGACCGCTACGGCTATCTCTTGGGCATGGACGCCTCCGCCCTTCAAGACCTCTACGAACAATTCAAGGATAACCCCGAGCATGTTTCACCCGACTGGCGCCTGTTTTTTGAAGGATTCGACCTCGGCGTTCACCACGACAGTGGAAGACCCGAGCAGGCCGCCTCAGCCTCCACAACAGAACATCCGGGTGCGCAGACCGTGGGTAGCCCTGTGGGTCACGATGAATTTGCTGTGGCCGCCCTCATTCAGGCATACCGCAGCAGGGGCCACCTGCTCTCCAAAACCAACCCCATACGGGAGCGGAAATTCCGCGATCCGGGGGTTGACCTGGCGGCACACGGACTCACCGAGGCGCAACTCGAACAACGCTTTCAGGCCGGACAACTTCTGGGGATCGGCGCCACCACACTCAGCCACATCATCGGGCACCTGCAATCGATTTATTGCCGGTCGATCGGCTTCGAGTATGCCCACATCCGCGAAACCGAGATTAGACAATGGTGCCAGGAATACTTCGAAACCCACGCCTACCACTACGACTACCAGCCCGAGAAGAAAAAGCGCATATTGAGTAAGCTCAACGAAGCAGTGGTATTTGAAAACTTCCTCCATAAAAAATTCGTCGGACAAAAACGATTTTCCCTCGAAGGCGGAGAAAACACTATACCCGCGCTCGACGCCGCCATCAACCGCGCCGCACAACTCGGTGTGGAAAGCGTGGTGATCGGCATGGCTCACCGCGGGCGCCTCAACGTGCTGGCCAACATTCTCGGCAAAACCTACGAATACATATTTAATGAATTTGAAGGCATCGCCCAGCCCGACCTCAGCTTTGGCGACGGCGATGTGAAATACCACCTCGGGTTTTCGGGACAAACCACCACGCCCGACGGACAAAATGTGACCCTCGACCTCGTGCCCAATCCCTCGCACCTCGAGGCCGTAGACCCCGTACTCGAAGGATTCGTGCGCGCACGCTGCGAAATGCTGCATCAAAAAGACTATAGCCGCATTATGCCCATCGTGCTCCATGGCGACGCCGCCCTGGCCGGACAAGGCGTAGTGAGTGAAGTCGCCCAGATGTCGCAACTCAAAGGCTACCACACCGGCGGCAGCATCCATTTTGTGATCAACAACCAAATCGGGTTCACGACCGACTTCGACGACGCGCGGAGTTCCGACTACTGCACCGCCATCGCCAACGCCATCGGCGTGCCTGTGGTACATGTGAACGGCGACGATGCCGAGGCCGTGACCTTCGCCATCGAATTTGCCGTCACCTTCCGCCAACAATTCAAGCGCGACGTGTTCGTTGACATGGTGTGCTACCGCCGCCACGGCCACAACGAAAGCGACGAGCCCAAATTCACCCAGCCCACCCTCTACAGCGCCATCGACCGCCACCCCGATCCTCGCCAGATCTACTCGGCCGAACTCGTGCGCCGCGGGGATATTAATAGTCAACTCGCTGCCGATATGGAGGAAAACTTCAAAGCCCTCCTACAAGACCGTCTCAATTTGGTGAAACAAAAATCGGTGCCCTACAAGCCCCACAGCCTTGACAAGCAGTGGGAGCAAATGCGCAGGTCGACCTATGAAGACTTCAACAGCTCACCCCCAACAGGAATCGGTGCAGACGCGATCCGCACGCTCGTAGACTGCCTGACCACCGTGCCGGAAGGCTTCCGCGTAATCCGCAAAGTGCAACGTGTGCTCGATGAACGCCGTCAACTCCATGAATCGGGACAAGTGAACTGGGCATTGGCCGAGCTTTTAGCCTACGGAAGCCTGCTCCTCGAAGGAAAAGGCGTGCGCATCAGCGGACAAGACGTGATTCGCGGTACCTTTTCGCACCGCCACGCCGGGTTGCGCGACGAGGAAACCAACGAACTCTTCATCCCCCTACAGCACATCAACCCCAACCAGGGTGTCTTCAATCTATACAACTCCCTCCTCAGCGAATATGCTGTGCTTGGGTTCGAATACGGCTACTCACTGGCATCGCCCCACAGCCTCACCCTTTGGGAGGCGCAATTCGGTGACTTCGCCAACGGCGCCCAAACCGTGATCGACCAGTTCCTCACCTCTGGCGAGTCGAAATGGCGGAGGATGAGCGGCTTGGTTATGCTTCTTCCACATGGTTATGAGGGGCAAGGTCCTGAGCATTCCAACGCCCGACCAGAGCGTTTCCTGCAGCTGTCGGCTGAAATGAACATTGTGGTGGCCAACTGCACCCATCCCGCTAACTTCTTCCACCTATTGCGGCGGCAGCTGGCATGGGAATTCCGAAAGCCACTGGTGGTGATGTCACCCAAGGCGCTTCTACGCCATCCCCTGTGCATTTCCCCGATGAGCGAGCTCACCGAGGGTTGCTTCCGCGAGATCATCGATGACCCCCAGGCCGATCCGCACAAGGTGAAGCGTGTGTTGATATGCACGGGTAAGATCTACTACGATTTACTGGCCCGCCAACAGGAGGAAAAGCGGAAGGACGTGGCCATTGTGCGCATCGAACAGCTCTACCCGATGTCGGAACCCCAACTCGACGCCATCTATGCCCGCTACCCCAGAGCCGAGTTCGTGTGGGTACAGGAAGAACCCAAAAACATGGGGGCATGGACCTATATGCTGCGCTTCGACCAAAACAGGCACCTTCGGTTGATTGGTCGCAAGTCGAGTGCTTCGCCCGCCACCGGCTACGCCCGGGTGCATGAGCAGGAGCAGGCGCACATCCTCCAGCAGGCCTTCACCTTGTAGAACCACCCCTCGGCAACCTTACCCCATCCACAGATAACCTTTGCCCATCCCCAAGTCAACCTTTCCCATCCACCGACAACCTTAAAATATAAATCATGTCAATTCAGGTCAAAATCCCCGCCCTTGGCGAATCCATTTCAGAAGTGGTCATCTCAAAATGGCTCAAGAAAGACGGCGATGTGGTGAAGATGGACGAGGTTTTGTGCGAGTTAGAGACCGACAAGGCCACCATGGAGCTGAACGCCGAACAGGCGGGTCGATTACATATCGTGGCGCCTGAAGGCAGCACCCTCCCCATTGGCGGGATCGCTTGTGAGATTAGTAAAACTAACAATGCTGAGCCAGATCCAAGCCACGCGAATGCTTCGGCGGGTGAAAGCACCGCGGGTATTGGTGGTGCACAAAATGCCCCAACCCAAGAGAACGCAGATGCTGAATCCACAGCGAGCGGGGCACAGCAGAGCGGTGGGGATGGACAACGGCCTTCTGCCGGGCAAACGGGGATGCGTGGCGGGTTCCCCTCGCCTTCAGCAGCCAAAATAATAGCAGAAAACAGCATCAATCCTGAAATGGTCCTCGGCACTGGTCGCGACGGGCGGATCATCAAAGCAGACGCCCTTCAGGCGGTGGCCATAGGGGTTTCATCGCCCGCCACAGCTGCTGGAGGATCGGCAGAAAGCCCCCAGACCGCTAACCCAACCGCTGCGTCCCCTTCAACAGCATCACCAGAGGCGTCCCCCGCTTCCGGAGCCCCAGCGGCATTCGCATCCCCCGTTCCCACCCAGTTGTTCAACCGCGACACCCGTTCGGAGAAAATGAGTCAACTCCGCAAAACCGTGGCCCGGCGCCTGGTGGCCGTGAAAAACGAAACCGCCATGCTCACCACCTTCAACGAGGTCGACATGAGCGCGGTTGCCGAGTTGAGGGGGCGCTACAAAGACAAATTCAAAGAAAAATACCAGGTCGGACTCGGCTATATGTCGTTTTTTGCCCGTGCCGTTTGTCTGGCCCTCCAGGAATTTCCCGCCGTGAACGCCCGAATTGAGGGCGACGATATGATTTTCCACCCTTATGTGGACCTCTCCGTGGCCGTTTCCGCACCGAAGGGACTCATGGTGCCGGTGATTCGGAATGCAGAATCGCTCAGCCTCGACCAAATCGAAAAGGAAGTGGCCCGTCTCGCCGGCCGTGCGCGCAACGGACAACTCAGCCTCGAAGAAATGAACGGCGGCACCTTCACCATCACCAACGGAGGGGTTTTCGGCTCTATGTTATCGACCCCCATCATCAACGCGCCTCAAAGCGCCATACTCGGCATACACAACATCGTAGAGCGCCCGGTGGCCATTAAAGGCGAAGTGAAAGTGCACCCCGTCATGTATGTGGCCCTCAGCTACGACCACCGCATCATCGATGGCAAAGACTCCGTGGGCTTCCTCTACCGCGTAAAAGAATACATCGAAGACCCCGGCCGCATGCTTCTGGGGATTTAGGAAGTTTCACAAACTACACCCGGGGTGCTGTATTTTGTGCCTATGTTCTTCGGCCTACGCTTCGGCAACACATTCTTTAACTCCGCCAATTCTTTTTGAATATCGGCTACCATTATTTCACCAAATAATCCCGAAGGTATTTGATGTTGATAGGAAATAATGACAAGGCTACATGCCCCCCCGAAGGGGTCGTATCAACGCCACTACCTTTCTTTCTATAAACATTAGCCCCTTTTAGGGTCTAATAAAAACCGTAATCACCTAATGATGTTCCTTTTGATTCAAAATATTTCACATCTGATCCTCAGTGAATCTTAAATCCGAAGCGGTAACGGCCTCGCATTTGAAATTTATAACATAAGTTTTCCTCAATGAGGAAATCCCGGATATTCCTACCGCAACGTAAACCGGAAGGGCAGGTTGTATTGCACCCGCACCGCCATCCCCCGCTGTTTGCCGGGCTTCCAGTGGGGCATTGACTGTACCACCCGCATAGCCTCCTCATCGCACCCACCGCCGATTCCGCGCAGCACCTGTGCGTCCTTTATGCGCCCGCGCTCGTCGACCACGAAAGTTACCACCACAATACCCTGCAAACCATTTTCGCGTGCCAGAGGGGGGTACTTCGTGTTCTTGGCCATGTACTCTAAAAGTGCCTGGTCGCCCCCGGGGAAGGTAGGCATCTCCTCAACAATGGTGAAAATTTCAGGTTCCTCGGACTCGGCCTCCACCTCCGGGTCAATCACCGGTATGTCGATGCGGGTGTCCTGACTCACCTCTGTAGATGCGACCTCCTCTTCTTCCAGAACTTCCTCGTTGTCCACAATTTCGAGGACGGGTGGCGGCGGTGGCGGCGGTGGCTTCACCTTCTGCTCGGTTTGAGGTACCTCCATCTCAACAAGGTCGTCGAGCTGCAACTCGCCGAGACCAGCCCCGCTGCCTTCGTCGTTCGACCAGTTGAAACCATAGAGCATCAGCCCAAGGGCTAACACCAGACCAATCTGGAAAAACAACCCCCTTTGGGCATTTAAATCGGCTTTTGGATTCTTTTTTGGTTCCATGGCGTTGGGTTTTTTAAGCGTCGGCCAAAAGGGTAAACGCACAAAGGCTTGCTTTCGTTTAAGGGAGCGAAATATACAAAATAGTATCCACAAAAACAGCCTTTGACTTCACTGACGGATAAACCATACGTAGAACAAATACCCCAATCCGCATCCGGTGAGGTTGGCCAGGTAGTCGCCCAGCTGCGCCGACCGCTGCACAAAGACCCAGGCCTGGAGCAGCTCGGTAAGCCCGCTAAACACAATGCAAATCATCCAGGTGTAGAAACCCGCAAACAAACGTACCAAATTCAAGACCCTCTGCTTGCGCAGAGCCTGCATCCACAGGAGTCCGAGGGGGGAAAACAAACCGCCGTGGATCACCCAATCGGAATAACTAAAGGCAGGTAGGGTAATGCTATAGCCTGGCAGGCCGATCAGCAGAAGGATCAGCAGCATCCACAGCATAGGGGGCAGACAAAACCAAAAAAGGCGGCTCCTGCGCCGTTTTACTGGTCCACCCGGCCGGTCGAACAGCCCGTCAAAGGCCGAGATGCTTCCGGTATTCATCGGGAGACATAAGTGCGTCGACCTGCGCGGGATCGTCGAGTTGAATACGCACCATCCAACCCGATCCGTAGGCGTCGCTGTTCACCGCCTCCGGGGTACTGTCGAGGCCGGCATTTTTCTCCAAAAGAGTGCCGCTAACGGGCATGAACAGGTCGGAAACGGTCTTCACCGCCTCTACAGTCCCGAAAACATCGCCCTGACGGAGTGCCTGACCCACGGTTTCAATCTCAACAAATACGATGTCGCCCAATTCTCCCTGAGCGTAGTCGGTGATCCCTACTAGTGCGGTGTCGCTCTTCCGGGCTACCCATTCGTGGTCAGCGGTGTAACGAAGATGATCAGGTATGTTCATGTTGCTCAAATATGATTTTGCGATTTTGCGGGTTGAATGAGTTACTAAACGAACGGTTCAATAATGGACACAAGATACGGAAGTTGACGGTTGCGATGCGCATACAGCGCCTGCAAATCAACGGCCCGGGCATGCATCATGCGGGGTACACAGCGTGGGGCGCCGCTGCTTCTTCTCGTCCGGGCGGTCGGCCCTTACGGTACACCGTCGATTGGGTCGCTGCAGACGGCTTGGCCGATGCCCCGTTCGTTGAGGTCGCCAAACCATCTGCGTTCCCGTGGTATATGGATTCGCGGGATGAAGGCTCAAGAGTTGAGAATACAGCGGATGTGGACTCGAACGATGATGACTCGGGGGATGTGGACTCGAACGATGATGACTCGGGGAATAAGGACAGGGATGATGCTTGTTCAGCATTATGAGCCTCCAAAATCGTCTGGCATTCCATACTGCAGCAGCCACAATAAGCGGCTCGACACGCATGGCACTGGATAAACAAATGATGGCAGGATGTGTTGGCACAGTTCACATGGTCGTCGCACGGCTTGGCGCATTGGTGACAAACAGCAAGCACATGATCGCTGATACGCTCTCCCATGCGGTCGTCGAACACAAAATTCTTCCCCAGAAATCGATTCGGCAGGTTTTGGGTGCGCACCTGCCGCACATAATCGATAATGCCCCCGTGCAACTGGTGTACCTGTGAAAAACCTTTATGGCGCAGGTATGCACTCGCTTTCTCGCAGCGGATTCCACCCGTACAATACAACAGCACAGGATGCTCCTCCTTGCCCTCCAGAATCTGGGCCACCATGGGTAGCTCATCGCGGAAGGTATCGGCGTCCGGACAAACAGCACCTTCGAAGCGGCCCACTTCGCTCTCGTAGTGGTTGCGCATGTCGACCACCACCGCGCCGGGCAGATCCATCGCACGATTGAACTCCTCAGCTGTGAGATGCGTGCCCACATTCGTCACATCAAAACTGCCATCGGCTAATCCATCGGCCACCAGCTTAGCCCGAACCTTCACATTCAGTTTTATGAACGAGCGGCCATCGTCATCAACGGCAATCTTCAAGGGCACTTGTTGTAGTCCACCTACCGACTGCAAATGCTCCATAAAAGCCCCCATCTCATGTTCCGGCACGCTCATTTGCGCGTTGATGCCCTCGTGCGCCACATAAATGCGCCCCAGGCAACTCAGGGTCGACCACTTCAAGTAGAGGGCATCGCGAAACGCTTGCACATCATCCACATAAAAATAACGATAGAACGAGACTGTAATCCGACGAAAGTCTTCCTTCATCAGCCGCTCCCGCAACGCCTGTCGATTCACCTTGTTATGCAAAACTGTCATATAAAAACACCGTGGGCATTCCGAAGAACAGAAGCGGGCGGCCCAATGGCCCCCCGCGCTGTGATCAGGTGCCGAAGGCCGGACTCGAACCGGCATGTCTTGCGACACACGCCCCTGAAACGTGCGTGTCTACCAATTTCACCACTTCGGCCAAGAAAAATGCCCCAAATCCAAAAAATGGGGCAGGTGCAAAAATAAGGAAAAAAGGTGACAAACCGCAGAGCGAACCAAGGCAGACAGGCCATTCCTTATATTTGGGGGCTTATGCAATCGCCCCTCTATCGCCTCGAAAATGGCCTTCGCATCATTCACCGGCAATGGCGCGGCACCGGGGTGGAACACATAGGCCTCGTGGCCGACGTAGGGAGTAGAGACGAACAAGAGGAGGAGTGGGGACTAGCCCACCTGCTGGAGCATATGCTGTTTAAGGGGAGCAGAAAAAGAAGCGCACGACAAATACTAACGCGACTCGAAGCAGTAGGAGGCGACCTCAATGCTTACACCACACGCGAACGAACCTGTCTCTACGCCAGCTATCCACAGCCCCACCTGCGCCGTGCCGTGGAGCTGCTCACCGACATATACGCAGAGGCCCTGATTCCCGAACACGAACTGCAGCGCGAAAAAAAGGTGATCCGCGAGGAAATCATACAATACCGCGACGATTACGAAGAGCGTTTGCTCGATGTATTCGAACAGGAGATGTTCCCCGGATGCAGCATGGGTCGCCCCATCCTGGGGTCAGAAGAATCGCTCACCCGGCTCACACGCAACCACCTCCTCGAGCATAAAAAGCGCTACCTAACCACCGAAAACACCGTGTTCAGCTATGTGGGGCCTCGTAGCCTTTCGGCCGTACTGCGCACCACGGCACCTTTCCTGCTCAGGCTGCCCCAGGCAGCACCGCCACCATCCCGTGTCATTCCCCCATCACCCCAGACTTTTCGTCGAGAAGAACGCATGCCCCTCTCCTCGGCCCACAACCTAATGGGTGTACGTTGTCACCCCACCCAACACCCCGGCCGGTTGCCACTGCAGATGCTCGCACACCTGCTCGGCGGCGATGCCCTGAGTTCGCTCCTCAACCTGCGCATACGCGAACGCAACGCCCTTGTCTACGGCATCGAAACCCAATACACCCCCTACTCCGACTGCGGGCTCCTCTACCTCTATTTCTCCTGCGCTGAAGATAAGCGTCATAAAGTACTCGCCCTGGTTGGCGAGGAATTCAAAAAACTACAGCACACCCCGCTCAGCAAGCACGCCATGCGCACAGCCCGCGAGCAGTTTTCGGGGCGGCTTGTTCTGGGCGAGGAGAACAGACAGGGACTCATGCTCGCTTTGGGACAAGCCGTACACGACCACGGGGAAGTGGAGACACTGGCCCAACAGCTCGCCCGCATACGGCAGGTGACGGCCGCAGAACTTCTCGAAGAGGCGCGACAACTCCCCGATATCGAAAACTGGTGCCAATATGTATGGCTGCCCGATGAATCCTGAAAACGATCGACCAGCGCATCCTGAAAACAACCGACCAGCGCATCCTGAAAATGACCGACCAGCGCATCCTGAAAATGACCGCCAGATAAGTCCTTGAAAGCGGCAACAATCACAAAACCATCACGTTACCCACCATCGAATGGACTTCTTTCCCCAACACCTCACCGAATATATTGAAAGCCGAAGCAGTGCCGAAGACCCCCTGCTCGCCGAGTTGAACCGACAAACGCACCTGCGCTGCCTCATGCCGCAGATGGTGTCGGGCCACCAACAGGGGCTCTTCCTTGAACTCATCAGTCTGTTGATGCAACCCCGCTGCATTCTGGAGGTAGGCACGTTTACAGGCTACTCCGCACTTTGCCTGGTCAAAGGCCTCGCCGAGGGGGGACTCCTGCACACGATCGACGTGAACCCCGAACTGGAATCCATCGTGGATGAGTTCTTCGTCCGGAGCAGACGATCGGAGCAGTTGCGCACCTATTGGGGGTCGGCGGCGGAGATCATCCCCAACATAGAGGGTACATTCGACCTGGTGTTTCTCGATGCCGACAAAGAGAACTACAGCCTCTACTACGACCTGGTGATCGACCGGGTGCGGCCAGGCGGGCTCATACTCGCCGATAATGTGTTGTGGGGTGGGAAAGTCACCGACCCGATCCACCGCGACACCGAAACGGTGGCCCTGCGCGCATTTGCCCAAAAAGTGGCCGACGACCCACGGGTGCAACAGTTGATTTTATCGCTCCGCGACGGTCTATCCATGATCCGAAAATTGTAGTCGACCCCCACATCCTATTCATTATGTTTGCTGAATATATCAATCTATTGAATTCGTGCACCCCGTTGCGGCGCTGTCGGGATGAACATCGAGCCCCCGCTCCAAAATCCAACCAACGCATGCCGAGTGCCTAGCAACCGGATCCATCACCCAAACTAATCTAAAACAATCATCCATCGACCCTTTCTCCCAAACCCATCATAAGTAAACACCACCCGAAATTATCAACAGTAAACATCAATCAATCCTTTCGCCTGAACACCCCAACCATATCCATCACTCAAACCCATCACAAATAATCATCCCTCTATTCTCTTTTTTTCCCGAAACCTATCAAAAATATTCCTCACCCGAAAGCATCACACTATGTATCGAAACACGCTTATTACGCTTACGCGCACTTTCACAGTAATCCTAATCGCCTGTCTGTCGCACGCCAAAGGATTTGGACAAACCCCTGCCGATGCGCGCGACTACATCCTCAGACACCGTGAACTGGCGCTCAAAAACGAACAATGCTGCAGCATTCCGGCATCGATTACTCTGGCTCAGGCCCTCATAGAATCAGACCGGGGCAACAGTCAGCTCGCCCGCGAGGCCAACAATCACTTCGGGATCAAGTGCCTCACAAAAGACTGGATGGGTCCGGGCTATTACAAAGACGACGATGCCCCCAACGAGTGCTTCCGCAAATACGAAAGCGTACAGGAGTCGTACAGCGACCACGCCCAATTCCTGCGCAGTCGCCCGCGCTACGCCGCCCTTTTCACACTCGAACCCAATAATTACGTGGCCTGGGCACAGGGATTGAAAGACGCCGGCTATGCCACCAACCCCGAATATGCCCAAATGCTCATCAAATGCATCGAGGAACACCAGCTTCACCAGATTTCGGGGCCAAACCACCCCTATGTGCAGGCCGCCCGTACGGAGCCGGTGGCCAAGCCATTAGAGGCGCTCTCCAACAACTTGCCGTGGGACTTCCCCGCATCGCCCTGCCAGGATGGTGAGTTCCGCTACAACTACATTCGCACCGTTTGCACCCAAACGGGCGACGACCTGCTGGCCGTGGCCTCCCGCCACAAAGTTGAACTTTGGAAGCTGCTGGTTTACAATGGCTATCCGGAAAACGTGAGCCTGCCCGCCGGACAAAAAGTATTTCTTCAAAAGCGGAAGAAAAAAGGTGTTGTGGACAGCCACACAATGGCAACCGGGCAAAGGGTGGCCGATGTGGCCCGCTACTATGGCGTAAGGGAATCATCCCTCAGATTCAAGAATACCCTGCATAAGGGTGAGGAGGTGGTGGCCGGCCAAACCCTTTCGTTGCGCAAGAATGTGCGGACGCGGTTGCAAACCACCAGCCTGGAAGAAATCGAACGCATAAGAAAACAATACAGCAGCGGACAAACAGTCATTTCTTTGCCCCGGGTCGACCCGGGTGCGGCTGCGGCCGAGCGTATGCGCATGGAGGCGCCTGTTGAGGAAGGTTTCCACAGGGTACTCACGCAGGAAACCCTCTACAGCTTGGCACGACGCTATAAGGTGAAGGTGGAAGACCTTAAAAAGTGGAACAACCTGCCGGATGATCACATCAAAATCGGTC
>VHAX01000034.1 GCA_016872215.1 Sphingomonadales bacterium
CAATTCATCGAATTTCAATTCGGTCGCCTTTTTGAATGGGATTCGTTTTTGGGGCCGGTACATCGTTCACCAAAATCTTCTGATGTCGAAACAGAGTGTGCCACTGTTGAGCGCCAATCCCATCCGTTCTGTCACGCAGAAATAGCCCCAGGCAGGGGTGGTCTTGTTCAACCCTTATTCGCATATATCGGTGGTTGCGGGGATCCACATCCTCTTCAAAGTGTTGGGGTATAAAGGGAACGGCGCGGCGCATACCCGAGGAATCTTGATTAGAGTAGTGGCTTTCTGATTAGAAGCGCACTGTTGTGATTTCCCCGCTCCGGATGCTGAAGTCCTTGACGAGACTAAAAACCATTCTGGTGCTGGAGGCGGAGCGGTATAAAACCCGATAGTTGCCGGGTTGAAGTACCACAGTTTCAAGACTGAGGGTTGGACTCAAATCGTAACATTTGGTAAGCGAAGACCCGGTTACCGAAAATATAGCCCCATATCCACCCGTATTGCACACAATGTTCACCATTCCGGGTTGGGGAATTTGAATGCGTTCCGAGGCGCCCGGTTTCAATTGCAGGGAACGAACCTGTATGACTGGAGTGGTGGGAATTTCCAGGTCATATATGCCGGCGAGGTACTTCCTGAGCGTATTGAAATCTTGCGTTGCCACCAGCGAGCCATCCTGTGGGTTTCGCAAGTTGGCCCGAAGGTTTTTGTAGCCCGACACCCCGGCCACCACTAGTTCCAGACTCCCTTGTTCGCAGTTGATCTGTACTGTGTTATGCTTACCTGCTTCAATAACAATCCCTTTTTTATAAAGGGGCGGGGTGGTATGAATGGTGAGGTCGTAGCTGCTGGATGGGTCGATTACCACAGTATCGGAATAACCCTTGCTGTTATTCGTGTGGACATAGTGATAGCGGTCCATCTGGGCCTCCCGGGCGTAAAGCGACATCGAAACATTGGTTTCGGTGGCCTTGCCATAAGCGTCGAGCAGGTCGATTTGCAGGGTTGTGGTATTCAAAGCCTGAGCAACTACAGCAGTGAGCGCCTGTTTAAAGGCGGTTTCCTGATGGGCATCGTAGTAGGTGCCCACACAATCGAAGGCCTCGCGCATCGACAAGTCAAGTCCCAATCCGATTACAAATGGCTTCAGGAATACATTGCTTTTCTGGAGCTGATAGGAAACCAGACAGGGGTCGCCGCTGCAATTTTCCAGTCCGTCCGTAATCAAAATCACCACATTTCTCGATAGGGGGTCGTCGGGGAAGTCCATTCCTGCCTGTGACAAGCTATATGCGATGGGGGTATTGCCCATGGGCTTTATGGTCTTTAGTTTGTCCTGAATTTGCTGGTGGCCCCCCTCCGTGAAGGGCACTTCCAACCGTGTGTCCTTGCAATCTCCCAGGTCGCGGAAAGTCTGATGCCCGTAGACCCTAAGTGCAACCTCCACCTGTGGGGTCGCTTTCAGGCTGTCCATGATTTCCGTTAACAGACGTGTGGCCACCTGCCAGCGTGAATTGTTTTGCCAGCGGGCTTGCATACTGCCAGATGCATCCAAAACAAACAGAATTCGGGTTTTTATATCTGTCGTGTCTTTTGTTTCCGACTGTTTTTTCCTCTGAACTTGCCCATAAATGGGGTTGACAGTTGCAAATACAACCAAGCAAATCAGAATAAAAGAATTATAAATAAAGCGGGGCGCGGCCATGCGTTGCAAAAATAGGGAATATCCCAACTCCAAAATGAAGGCGCAGGGGGTCAAGGTGCAGTATATAGGCTTTCGGTCGATAAAGGCCAGCGCGGACGAGCCACCAAATCCTGCCGGGCGAAATGGCCTTTTGTGTAGTAGAACATCGCGGTTTGGGCAATCATGGCCGCGTTGTCAGTACAATATTCCAGTTTAGGCAGATGCAAACGGCATCCATTTTCAGCACACAACGTTGCTGCTGCCTGTTGAAGTCCACCATTGGCCGCCACACCACCGGCTAGAGCAAGATCCGCACTGGGATATAATTGGGATGCAGCCTTCAGTTTCTGAATCAGCATCTCGATAATGGCACGTTGAAGGCTGGCACATAAATCCGCCCGATGCACTTCGATATAGTCGGGCCGCGTGCCTTTACCCTTGTCTAAGGCATTGCTCAGGCTGGTTTTTAATCCACTAAACGAAAAGTTAAGTCCGGGCACCTTCGAAATGGGCAGACTCAGAAAACTTGGATTGCCCTGCCGGGCCAAGGCATCTACATGCGGGCCACCAGGATAGGGGAGGCCCAACATCCGTGCGCCTTTGTCGAACGCCTCCCCCGCTGCATCATCGAGCGTTTGACCGATCACTTTAAATTCGAATGGCTCACTCAGGTACACCAGTTGGGTGTGGCCCCCTGAAACGGTGAGGCAGAGTAAAGGAAATGATGGTTTAGGGGGGTCAATAAAATGGGCCATGATGTGGGCGTGCATGTGGTGCACCGCTATGAGGGGCTTGTTAAGGACGAGGCTGAGACTTTTCACAAAGGAGATGCCCACCATCAGGGCTCCGGGAAGTCCGGGTCCGGCCGTGACAGCAAATGCGTCGATTTGATTAGTGCTTATTCCCGCGAGCTTGAGCGCCTGCCTGGTAAGGGGAAGTAATTGCGCGAGATGTTCGCGACTCGCCAATTCAGGAACCACTCCGCCATAGGTTTCGTGGAGCAATTGGCTACGACCCACATGGGCCAGTACACCCGATTCGGAGGCTATGGCCACGGAGGTGTCATCGCAGCTGCTTTCAACGGCCAAAATGGTAGGCATAAAGTCGAGGTAGGATACTAATGAACGCTATTTTGCGCTAATTTGCATAATATTTACGTACTATTTGCCGATGTTGCTGCTTTCATCATGGGTGTACATGTGATTTTCAGATCGACCGGTCGGTGGGCGTTGCGATTGGCCGCTGTAGTGATGCCACTCTTGTTGGCATGCTCTATGCTGCTGATGCACAGCGATATACAGGATGGAATGGGACGAATGTTCGCCCGCTGGTTGTCGGCCGAATGGGGTACCCGTGTGGAATTAGACGGATTTTACCTAGGGCCGACCGGACGAATGCGGGTTGAGCGCCTGTGCATTTTTGATAAGTCGGATCGTGTGTTAATCCAGGTGAACCAGCTCTACGCATATATAGACCCACTTCGAACAGGAAAAAGGCGGATTACCATTCCCGAAATTGTGGTAGGTCGACTCACACTAAACGCCTTGCACGACTCATCGGCCCGCACCTGTAATTATCAGTTTTTAATTGATGCGTTGCAGTCGGATTCCACACCAGAGGCTGATATGCCCTGGCCACGCTTGCTGATCCGAGACTTCCGACTAAACGAGGCCAGCATCCGCTACCACGATATGCGGGAAAGCATGAGTGATTCCATGCACTTCAATCCCAGTCATTTGGAATTAAATAGACTCCAATTACGTCTTTCTGAAATAAGATATAACAACGGAATATTTAAATCTTCGCTCCGGCAACTTCGTTTCGAAGAACAGGGTGGCTTTCGGCTTGATTCGCTTCAGGCATCTCTTCGGGTCGATTCTACGGGAATTGCCATCGATTCCTGGAAATTGAACGCACCTGGCACCCTTTTGACTGGCAATTTAAACACATTTTGGGCAACAGAAGGAAATGATTCCTCACGTTCACTGGTACGGTATCGGTTGTCGATCAAAGAGGGACGGATCGCTCCTGGACTCATGGCCTATTTTCTGGGTGCATCGGCACCTGCTACTGAACTCGATTTGATGGGCAGCTACGAATTTAGTAGGGGTCGACTCGGGGGTAATTCAGTTCGCATCGCACTGAGCCCCACTTTATTTGCATCGTGTGAATTCCAGTTGACTGATTGGGGGGCAGCCCACGGACCTCGGTTTGTTGTGCGGGTTGACGAAGCGCAATGGGAACGAAGTTCGTGGAATCGTTCCTTCCCCCTTCTCACCCTTCCCTCCGTCTTGGATTCGCTGCAAAATTTCGAATTTCAGGCAGAATTTACTGGTCAACCCGATGAGTTTCGTGTGAGTGGTTCCTTTACCGACGGTAAGGGAACGGCAGATGCAGATCTTGCGATTCGCCTCGCCGGAATAAATTCCACCTATGCAGGTCGCCTGGGTATGCACGGATTTAATCTGGGTCGTTGGTTGGGTGACAAAGAGGTGGGGCAATTGGATATAGATGTAGACATACAGGCTGTGGGCGACCGCGCCGAAAATCTAAAAGCCCGGGTGGAAGGCGCCCTCCACCGATTGGATTACCGGGGCTACCCCTTCGGTCCAATACAAGTGCGCGGTGATTATACGCTGCGAACCTTTCAAGGCCGTCTTGAATCGGATGATCCAAACGCGTGTTTTACCTTTCAGGGATTGGTAGACGCGCAACCGACCGTCCCCCGATATGATTTCGTGGCGAACATCGATGAATTGGACCTTAAGGCCATAGGAATGAGTCAGGAAGATTGGGTTTGTTCTGGCCAGGTGAAATTATCGGGAACCGGACAAAAACCAGATGATTTGCAGGGCAAGCTTAGCGGAACCGACATTTCATTGATTCGCGCGGGTAATCGCATTGAATTGGATTTTGTGTCGCTTGAGATGAAACAGAAGCAACTATTGGATGGCACTCAACTTGTGGCTCAATGCGGTACGCCGTTTGGTACGGCGGTCGTTCGGGGCGATGGAAATATAACTCTGTTGAGCAGCGCCATTCGTTCCGCCATCGGCCTTAAATTATCGGACTCCGAGCGCAGACAGCTAGAGCGCGCGGATTCATCGTCCCGATTCACCTTGGATGCTGATCTGGATCGAGCCGAGAAGTTGACTGCCTATTTTTTTTCCGGTCAACTCAGCCTAGACAGACTCCTGTTCTTCGCACGCCTCAACCCTCGCGATGGTAGTTTCGATTTTTCTGCTGATGCCAGCGATGTGCGCAGCGGCGAGTTCCGGACTGATCGGATTTCTCTATTGGGCAAGCGGCAGGGCACCCACCTGGAGGCCGACATTTTTGCGGGATCAGTCGATATGGGCAAGCAACGATTGGTACAAAACCTGCGCTGGCTGAATACGCTTGAGGGCGACACGCTTCGGTATACCCTGGAAGGCATAGGCAATACTGAGAATCAACTCGCCCGTCTGCAAGGCTGGTCGGTACGTGATTCGGCGGCGGTTCGCATATACATCGACAGTAGCCAACTGGCGGTATTCGACCAGAATTGGACGCTTCATCAACGATTGCCGATTGTGTACGCCACAGATCGGTTATCGCTGGGCGATTTCACCCTGAATTCCGACAGCATGGAGGTGATTTGCAAGGGTGTATTAGGTCCCTCCAATCTCGATCGGGCGGAGCTTTCGGTCGCAGGTGTACCCCTCGCTCCTCTAACCCCCTTTTTACTTCCCAGCGAATACCGTTTGGATGGAAAAATGCAGTTGAACTTAAAAGCGCATTCGGTGATGAAGCGACCAGAGATGACCGGTACTCTCAGCATACCTGGTCTGTGCTACAACGGACAAACGCTGGGTGATTTATCGGCACAGTCGTCAATGGATCCTGTCAGCCGTGCCATGCAACTCAAGGCAAGTGTGCACCGGCCCGACAGCCTAAGCACATTATCTACGCCTGGACTGAGCAATCCGGGTCTTTTGTTGACGGTCGATGGGACGTTCAGCAGAAGAAATGGAGAGGATAGTCTGGATTTGGGGATGAAGCTATCGGGCATCCCAGCCTGGGTATTGAATCCACTACTGCAACCCGTTTTTGACTCTCTCGATGGTGGACTCACCGGACAGCTTTGGCTATTCATAGACGGTTCCAAGACGGAATTGACGGGTTGGGCAGATCTTTCCCAAAATCGTATACACGTTGATTTTTTGGATCAGTCGTTCCGGCTCGGGCGGCGCATTACACTGCTTCCCGACCGTATCCGCTTCGACTCGGTTTCTGTTTCGGACGGGCTAAATGGCACGGGTTGGGTGACTGGCAGTTTGTACCACAACAATCTGGATCGGTTCAAGATCGATTTGAAGGTTGATGCACGCAATATGCAGGTCATCAACACACCGCCCAGTTACAGGGAGGCATTTTTTGGTACGGGTAGGGCTACAGGCAACGCCCGGATTACGGGCGATTTCAATCTGGTCGACATCGATGTGGTGGCTGCCACGGAGCGCGGCACCCGGATCGATTTGCCGCTGGATGGTGAGGGTTCCCGTTCAGCCAGTCAATTTATCAGCTTCGTTTCCGACGATGGGGATCAGCCGAACGACAACAACGACAACGAGTTTCATCCTGAGGGCGTGTCCTTTCGCATGAATATGAACATGAACCGAGATGCTGAGTTCAGCGTTTTGTTTGACCGGGCAGCAGGCGACATCCTCAAAGGCAATGGAGAGGGACAAATGATCATCTCCTATCGGCCCGACGGCGAGTTGCTCATAGATGGGAGTTATACGGTGAGTTCAGGCGATTATATGTTCACGCTGGCCAACCTACCTGGTAAAAAATTCAAGTTGGAATCGGGTGGTACCATTACCTGGTCGGGCGACCCCTACGATGCGCAACTAGATCTGAGCGCTGTTTATCGTCAACGTTGCGATGTGGATCGCCTGCTCGATCCATCACAATTACAGAATGAAGCACGCAAGCAAATCACCGTAGACACCTACCTCAAGTTAAAAGGATCGCTCCTTAAACCCGATGTGAGTTTTCAGTTGAAGATGCCGGGCAACAGCGAAGATAATGCCACGGACCCTGTGGCGGCCAGAATCAGGAGCATCAACCAGAATGAGCAGGAGCTCAACAACCAGGTTTTGGCACTGTTGATTGCCGGACAGTTTTTTCCTGCCGATAACGCTGCCCTAACAGGGCTCTTAGGCAGCACGGGTGCCAATTCTTTGACCGAGGTTTTGAGCAACCAGCTCAATAACATGCTGTCGCAGATTATAGATAATGTCAGTTTAGGTATCTCATACAGAAACCGATCCAATTTAATCAATACAGGTGCAGCGGGTCGGCAGGGTGATTTGGCAGTGGCTGGTAATGTCTCCTTGTTCAACGACCGTCTCCTGATCGATGGTAAACTGGGTAACAATACCGTTCAAACTGCCAATTCCACGGCTCTGGCTGGTGAAATCATCTTGGAATATCTGCTCACCCGAGATGGTGCCGTTCGCATGAAGGCTTTCAACCGGCTTGATGATCGGATACTCAATAACGCGGATTCCAATTACCGCTACGGTGTAGGTATGAGCATTACAGAAAATTATGATTCTTTTTCCAATTTGTGGCTGAAGATCAAGAACCGTTTCCGAAAAGTGGGAAAGAATTCAAAGGGAATCTGATGATGACCTGTTAATTGCATGAGGTGGGGATCTCTAGGGCTTCCGGGGTCTCGAAGTAGCGTTCCGGCATGTTGATTTTTGGATCGGCCCAAACCCTTGTCAGAAATTCGCCTACAATGGGCAAGGCTGAATTGGCCCCGCCTCCAAGGCTGGTGCTTCTGAAATGCACTGCGCGGTCATCGGCCCCCACCCATGCCCCCATGGCTAGTCCAGGCGTAATCCCAATAAACCAACCATCCGAGTTGTTTTGGGTTGTCCCCGTTTTTCCGCCCAAAGGCATCCGAAGCCCGTATTTCCCTCTTAGCCTTGCTCCTGTGCCCCTGTTTACCACACCCTCCAGCATTTTCGTCATCACATAAGCCGTTTCTTCACTGAATACCTCGCGCGACTCAGCATCGAAGCGGTCCAGTTCATTGCCGTCCTTGTCCACAATCCGCGTCACAAAAATCGGTTGCGTCCATACCCCCTTATTGGCAAAAGTGGCGAAGGCCCCGACCATTTCATATACACTCATGTCGAACGAGCCCAGGCATAGACTGGGGTAGGGCTCCATCGGACTTTCAATGCCCATGTTCCGGCTGAGTTCGATTACTGCATCTGGGCCGATTTGCTTCATAAGGTAGGCCACAATACTATTGATGGATTTGGCCAATCCTTCAAACATATTTAAGGTTCCGCCATAGGAGTCGTCGTAGTTGTCGGGCGTCCAGTTTTGGAATTCTTCAAACGTAACGGGTTGATTGGGAATACGCATACAGGGGTCAAAGCCGTTGTCGACCGCAAGGGTATATACGAAGGGTTTGAAAGAAGACCCTGCCTGTCGGCGTGCGTTTTTGTTGACATGGTCGTATTGTGAAAACTGTATGTCGATGCCCCCTACCCAAACCTTAATGTGGCCTGATTCTGGTTCCATGGCCATAAATCCAGTGTGCAGAAACTTTTTTGCGTATCGGATTGAGTCCATCGGACTGATCGTTGTGTCGCGCCAGCCTTCCCAGCTGAATAAGCGGGTTTTCACAGGTTCACCCATTTTTCTGCGAATCTGGCTTTCACTTAGTCCCTCATCCTTCCAGTTGCGGTAGCGGTCGCAGCGCTTCATGGCCATGTTCAGGATCTCGATGTTTTCACCCCAAGGGTCGCCCCTGCCGTTCCAATGCGCGAAAAAGGTCTGCTGCAGCGATTTCATGTGTGTGGTCACGGCGTCCTCGGCGTGGGTTTGCATTCGGGAGTCGAGGGTGGTGTAGACGCGCAAACCATCCCGGTAGATGTCCCATTTTTTGCCGTCGGGACGGGGATTTTCCTTAACCCATTGGTTCAACCACCCCCTTAGGTATTCCCGGAAATAGGTGGCCGCGCCGGCAGCATGATCCGATGGCCTAAGGTTTAGTTTTAAGGGCAATTCCTGCAGGCTATCGGCCTGTTCATCACTCAGGTAGCCATATTTGGCCATCTGTGACATGACCGTATTTCGACGATTTATAGAACGTTCCGGATTGCGGACCGGCGAGTAGAGCGTGACGCCCTTTAATAAGCCTACCAACACCGCGGATTCCTGAATATTCAAATTACGCGAGTCTTTGTTGAAATATGTTCGGGCAGCCGATTTAATCCCAAAGCTGTTGTAGCCGAAGTCGACCGTGTTCAGGTACATGGCGAGAATTTCCTGTTTGGTATAGCGGCGCTCGAGCTGTACACTAATGACCCATTCCTTGCATTTTTGAAGAATACGGGCTGGTTTCGAGCGGGCACGCTTTCCGCTGAACAGGTTCATCGCCAGCTGCTGGGTGATGGTACTGGCCCCGCCTTTCGACCCCAAAAACACGATGGCCCGCATCAGGCTGCGCACGTCAATTCCTGAATGGCGTTCGAAGCGGATGTCCTCAGTAGCCACGAGGGCCTGGATCAAATGGGGAGAGAGCTCAGAATATGGGGTAAATGAGCGATTTTGCACGAAATATTTTCCCAATACGACCCCATCGGAGGCAATAACTTCTGTTGCTAGCAGATTTTTGGGGTTTTCGAGGTCGGCAAAACCAGGGAGCGTACCAAAAATACCGTACGCCACACCGGTAAAAAACAAGACAATCCCTGCCCAAAATGTGATAAAACCGACCCATATCCGCCGAATCCAGGGGTTTGTGGAGGTTGACTCATTGTTGATGTTGTTCGACATCGGCTCGGGTTGGTTAGAAGTTTACGGATTCCCAGACGGCTTGAGTTGATCGCCAAAAAATACCAGATACTCAGTCAGGAGCTTTTTCCCATACACCTCATTATAGGTGTTTTTCGAGACTACAAACCCATGGAATTTGCCTTCGGGGAGACCCTTCAGTAGGGGGACATACTGTTGTATTGATTCAAAATAATGGATCGCCCGTTGCTCGTCGGGCATTTCACGTACAACCAATAACTGATACTGATCCTCGTAGAGCATATTGCTTACTTTCAGCCGACCAGCGCTGAATCGTTCCTGGTTGAAATTCGACAACTTAACCTGCATTTCCTTGTGCTTGCTCCAAACATCCAACGCAATGGCTAGTACATAAAAGTGGGGCTCCTCCGGTTTGCGGCTGAAAAGAGGTTCTTTGGCACGCTCCTTTGGCTTGACCGTCCCGGCCGGTTCATTCCCAGCATTCATCCAGTCGTTGGCCAGTTCTGCGACCGGGTGGTTGGGGTATTTGCCCACCAGGGCAGTGAGTGCATCTCGCGTGGCTATGGAGTCACGGAGTTTGAGTTGACAAATGGCCGATAGGAATTCGAAGTTCGGAATCAACGGATGCTGTCGGAAGCGGGAACGTGCTGAATCGGCAAGCGCTATCGGGGTCGCTGCGTCCCCGTCGATGAATGCCCGATATGCGCGGCGGTACCAGTTTTCGATTCGGGCTTCCTCCTCAGCACCCGGCGGCCTGAAACTCTCCGGATTCAGCAGTAGCTGGGCGAAGTCTGATTCCGGGAACTCCTGGGTCAGGCGATTATGTTTGATTTTTTGTGCAGCTTCCTGTTTGTTTAGTCCGTGCACCAAACCAGCCCTGTAGAGAGCCTCCGGCTCGTAGCGGCATCCCCGATGGCCCGATAGAAGTTGTTCGTAATACTGAAGCGAAAGCGAATAATCGCTCAGTTTTTCATTGTAGATTTCTCCTAGCTTCATCAGCGCCTTGCGGATTATCTCCAGTGATTTGTCTTTGGCCTCTCCGGTGAGGGGGACCTTCGACAGGTAGTAGGCTTTAGGGTCGGCCCGCATCAACGAATCTTCAGCCGCGATGGCGGAGCTGTCCACCACTTCTTTATCGCCCTCTTCCGCTTCGCCCGATTTTTCGCGGTTGGAACGCCTCCAGAAATCAGTCAGTTCACGATTGCCCCAGAGTTGACGGAATTCGTTGTAGCCGCGACTGATATTCTGCTGGTCGTAGAAGTACCATCCACCCGAACTGGTTTGACCGGGCATGCCAGGGTTGTTCATCCCCGGACGGCCGCCGAATGGACTATTCATACCCATTCCCATGCCCATTCCCATCTGGTTCATCATGGGGTTAAAGGGCTGATTCCGACTTTGCTGGGCAAGTTTTTTGGCGTTTTTCGCCTCCTCCTCCCGGCGTTTGTTGTCGCTGATTTTTTGGTCAATCCGGGCAAGGATCTGTTTTTCCGGAAGTTCAGCCAGTTCCAGAAGGCTGTCTTGTACCTGCACCACCGATAAGTTGCGGGCCAAATCACCGAGGAACTGACTCCTACCCTTGATTTCCCGATAGCGGGGGTGGTCTTTTTTTAATAGTTGATAACAGCTGTCGTAGTAAAGTTGCGCCTGCTGGTATTCCCGATCGTCGAAATAGCGGTCGGCAATTGCGGCATAACCCTTGGCTTTCTGAACCGTATTCTTCCCTCCACAGGTTATGGAGGTCAAAAGCAGTTCCATGCCCTCCTCTGGCTGACGCAACATAAAACTCAGCATCGCCAATTCGTAGTAGATCTCATCGAAATAGTCCTGATTGCGTATATCTTTCAGCATTTTCCGAAGAAGGGCCTGCATTTCGCGGTTGCTCATTGACTGACCATCGAACATGCGGGCTAGTTGAAGCCGGGCCTGGAATTGCATCTGGTAGGGAGGATGGAGTTTGAGGCACGCTTCGAATGAGCGAGAGGCCTTGCTTTTGGCCTCGGTACCATACAGTTGTCCGAGAATGAAATGCATACGCGCCCTTTCTGTGTGCTTCCAGTCATAACGCATGGCCTTTTCCAGCGGCTCTATGGCCTGCTCGTAGCGCTTCTGACTGATGTGAAATTCCGCACAAACGGCATGAAATTCGCCCCTCAGGTATTTGGGGAATTTCTTGTTGGCGCTGATTAGTTCTATGGTGGCCTGAGCTTTGGAGTATTGTTTGTTGGCCGAATAGGAGCGAATCAACCAGATCAATGCTTCTTGTCCGATCGGGTCTTTTTTCCATTTGGTGTGCACATATTGGAAACTCTCGATGGCCTCGAAATAATCGCGCTTCATGAAATAAGCCTTTCCGATCAGGAGAAAGCACTCGTCGACCCAACGGCTTACCTCGTGGAGGGAGATGGCCTTTGAGCATTTTTTGACGGTTTCTTCGAATTGGGCAGCGTATCCGGTGGAGGTTTCGGGGGTACCGTACACATAAATGGGCAGAACTGAATTGTAGTCGTCGGTATGGGCCTTGCGGATGTCAATCAGGGCTTCTTCATATTTGATAAGCCCGTTGAAGTAGATGTTGTAGTGGGCGGTGGTGTCGTGATAGAGTTTGCGTGGACTGATATCCCGGTTGCACGACAGGAGCACGGAGATGCACAGAAATAGTGTCGTGAACTGGATGTGGGGAATCCTTTGTTTGGGCTGTGGGAATTGGCCGGCAAACTTCAGGAATGGAGATTTGAATGCTGGGCGAATGGGCATCGACAAAATGCAACCTTGAGATGGCAAAAATATTGTATTTCACTTCAGAAATTGTGCATAATTTCTGGGTTTGTGTCTGGCTGGTCGCCCGGTTGTCCCCCATATTGTACCACTATTTTCAAATCTACAAACCCTGTGGGGTATTGAGTCAGTTTTCGGTGTCGCTATAGGGTAAAAGTGGACTGGGTTGCCTGTTTTCGGTTCCTCTGTATGCATATCCCGCAGATCGGCTCGATGAAGACAGTGGGGGATTGCTATTGTGACCAAAGATCCTGCCCAAAATGCCCGTTTGCTGGGCCAAGGGGTAGATAAGCGGTATTGGGTGCAGGTGCTGGGCCCACCCGGAGAGTATTTGAGACCCTTAATGAGGGGGATGAGCATCAGAATCAAGGGTCAACAGCATCAATGTCTTCCGGCGAGTGTTGATTGGCAAAAGGAGCCTACTTTATTGCCGGAGCGAAATTCTCCGATTCGGTTTTGCTTGTCGGTGCCCGATAACTGGCTGATGCTGACCCTTCGTGAGGGCAAAAATCGTCAGGTTCGCCGAATGAAGGCTGCCCTGGGGTTCCTCACTTTGCGGTTGGTGCGCTGGCCGTTCGGTTCCTTCACTCTCGAGGGTATGCAACTTGGTTAGGTTAGGTAGGGGGGCTGTGATTTATTTCAGACTGCTCATCGGTCTTGAGGATCTTTTCGGTGAGTATTTCAGTACATCTGTTTTAAGAATCGCATTCCGCATCTATTGCGGCTCTTCGGCTTTTAGGGCCCCTTTCCCAATCTATTGCAGTTCATCGACCCTGAGGATTTCGTGGCCCATCTTGTCGCGCTTGGTTTGAAGATACGCGTGATTGTGTGGATTCGAGGGCAATTCCAAAGCAACATGGTCCACTATGGTCAGGCCGTAACCAATTAGTCCCGCTCTTTTGGTGGGGTTGTTGGTCATGAGCCGCATGTTGCCAACTCCTAGGTTCCGCAAGATTTGGGCACCAATTCCATAATCCCTTTCGTCCATTCCAAAACCGAGAGCCAGGTTGGCTTGTACGGTGTCCATTCCGTTTTCTTGCAGTTTATAGGCTTTAAGTTTGTTGAGTAAGCCGATTCCTCGTCCTTCCTGATTCATATAGAGTACGATGCCTCTTCCTTCTGACTCAATTAGCTCCATCGCGCGCTGCAGTTGCTGTCCGCAGTCGCACCTACATGATCCGAATATGTCGCCGGTCATGCAACTGGAATGTACCCGTACTAGTACGGCATCCTGGGGCGACCAGTCACCCTTCACCAAGGCAAGATGCTCGCGTTCGTCCTGGATCTGACGGAATGCAATCAGTCGGAAGTGCCCCCACCGTGTGGGCATGTCCACTTCTATTTCGCGTGTAATCAGGCTTTCGGACTTGAGGCGGAAGGTGATCAGGTCTTGTATGCTCACCAGCTTCATATTGAGGCGATCTGCAACTTCCCGCAACTCGGGCAGCCGGGCCATACTGCCGTTGGGGTTCATGATTTCGCAGATCACTCCAACCGGAGGCAAACCAGCTAGGCGGGCGAAATCGGTGGCTGCCTCTGTGTGCCCGGCACGCCGAAGCACACCCTCCTTCTTGGCTTTAAGGGGAAAAATGTGACCGGGACGGGCAAAATCTGAGGGTTGGGCATCGGGCCAGGTGAGGGCTTGGATGGTGAGGGCTCGGTCGGTGGCCGAAATTCCGGTGCTCACACCATGGCCCACTAAGTCAATTGAAATAGTAAAAGGCGTTTCGTTTGGTGTTGTGTTGGAGTCCACCATAAGGCCGAGCCCGAGCTGATCGCAACGTTCCTCCGTCAATGGTGCGCATATCAAACCGCGGCCATGGGTGGCCATAAAATTGATCATTTCCGAAGTAACACAGGAAGCTGCGGCCATAAAATCCCCCTCGTTTTCGCGGTCTTCATCGTCGACCACAATAATCATTTTTCCCAATCTTATGGCGTCAATGGCCGATTCGATCGTGTCTAGGGGGATGTTTTTCATAAGCCTGGAGTGGCAAAGATACACAAAGGGGTAGATTGTGTAATTTTGGTAGTCTTTTAACGTTTTGGGGCGCCATATGTTTGTTTATTTTTTAAGGTTCACCCACTTATTTTGCCACGGGTTCATCGGTTCCCTCCGGTAGTCTTTTTTTCATAGGCCTTCATGTCCGCAAGCCCATCCCTTTCCCCCACCACGCTGCCTATTGCCTTCCGGTCTGAACAGATTTCCTATGGTCTGTTGGTGTTGATGGTAATTTTTTTACCCTTATCCAAGGCGGTTGTGAGTGTGGCAGAGGTAATGCTACTGCTCATCTGGTTGATTGGATTCTCCGATTCGGACATCCGGAAAAGAAGGATTAAGGTCTGGAAATCGTCGTATTATTTGTTTTTTTTCCCAAGTTTCTATCTGTTGATGGTGCTTGGAATGGGGTATTCGACAGATTGGGTGGAGGGCATGCAGATGCTCAACCGCTACCATTATTTGCTGACTCTTCCGCCAGTGGTGGCGACATTGTCGCTGAGTGGGAGGCGCATCAGAACCCTGCTGATTGCATTTGCCCTGGCACAAATTCCGGTGGCTTTGGGGGTGCTGTATATCGTGGCGACCGGGCAAGAACTTCACCACGGAACGCTTCATATTCCAAGCCCCTTCCACCAGAGGCCGCGTGCAAGCCTGTTTTTGTGCTACAGCCTATTTATCATGGCGGAATATATGGTGACACACCACAAGTCACTGAACGCCGAGTCGCGGACGGCTTTGGGACTGGTAGGCCTACTGAATTTAGCTGCCTTGATCCTGATGCAGGGGAGAATCGGGCAATTGGGATTGGTTTTGCTGACACCGCTTTTCTTGTTGATGTATGTTTACCGTCAGGGCCCGAGGCTTAAGAAAATTGTCTTTTCTGTCCTGTTGGTTTTTACTTTAGGATGTGGTCTTTATGCTTTGTTTGATGGTGTCCGCAGGCCATTCAATGAAGCTGCCGTTGAGGTGCAGGAGAGCCATAGCGGATACCCCAACAGTGAGCCAAACTACTCGTCGATGGGCCGAAGATTGGCTTTTTATGAGGTGTATTGCCCCCTTTTTGTTAAGAATTTAGGATTCGGTGTGGGCACCGGTGATTTGCCGATGGAGGGCAAGCCCCTGTTTGCGAAGCAGCCACACGGAATCACATACGACCGACCGCACAATCAATTTCTGGAGGTTGGAATCTTGTTGGGATTGTTTGGGCTGCTTTTTTTTGTTTTTGCTTGGTGGGGTAGCATCCGCTCATTCGACTTAGCGTTTCGACAGCTTGGTTACCTATTTGTATTGCTTTTATTTATGAGCATGTGGAGCGATTCGACTCTCGCCACACAGGGCGGCGTTTCCTTTTTCATGATTTTCACGGCTCTGTTTATGTGTCGCCCCGAACCTGAACCCGATTCTGGCAGCGAACGTTGGTTGCTGAGTACGGGTGGTCGTACTTCGATGGCCAAAAAACTATTGGAATTGCCCGAGACTGCCCGCAGCTGAGTTGTGCGGGTGTTGGCTATTTTTATACCCCGATGCGCATCCCGCTTTTATTCATACTGACCATCGGGTTCACGCTTTTTTGTGTGCCGATATGGGCTTATTCGGTTGATGCGCGCATCCAAAACATAGATATTGACGGGGAACCCCTTATGCAGTGGATCGCGATCGATTCGGAATTGAAGGGGGCTATTCAACAGCGCGTATTCGGTGGAGATGCCGAGGGGTTTTATATCTATCAGTCGAATGGACGCGATCGTCTGATTGAAAAGTATTCTTTTGAGGGTCGCCGGATCTTTTCCCACACCCTTCCATTTCAAGACAGAAGTGTGGAGGTGGTGGAGTTGGTGGTGAGAAAGCAGGATGTTCTTGCTTTTTTCTCCATCTACAACCCGACATACCGCCGGCATGGCTTGTTTGTGCAACGATATCCGTTTTCGGGTGAAACAGTTGGAGAGCCAGAGCTTTTGCTTGACCGTTTGGAGGTGAACAATCCCTCCCGATCCGAATTTCATGTGTCTGCTGATCCGCTCAACCAGGGTTTTGTGGTGATCCACCTTCACCATAGCGAGGTGCTGGAAAGCCAGTTGTTTGTTGCGGATTTTGGTGTGGATCGACAAAAACTTAGTGAGGCGTTGTTTCGGATTCCGACCGAGGCTGAAAGACCCGCGATCGAGGATCTACAGCGCGATACCTCTGGTGGGGTCATTCTGTTAGTCAGGCAGGAGGGGAAGACACACCGTCGGTCACCATCAGGTGATGGAAAATCCGGGGTGGACACGCTTTGGAGACTGTGGGGTCTGGAACGGGGTAGCCTCGAATTCTCCGAGCAGGTGGTTACCTTCCCGGGTTATGCCCTGCCTGAATTGTCTATGGCGGTCGATCGCACAACTGGGCTGATCCGCCTGACCGGCTTGTTGCTCCTTCCCGGTGAAAACACACCGGCGGCTATCGGTTCGCTGGACTGTTCATCGGCGGGTCTAGAGGTCAAAGGAAAGCATGTAGTTGCCCTCGAACCGGATTTTTTGCAGAGTCTGAACCAGATTCGGGGGTCTCTGCGCGAAAAGCAGCAAACCCCCTATCGGATGCTCCCGCCTGTGCTGCGCAGCGACGGTGGATGGGTGTTGATGGCTGAGGCAGTCTATCAAACTGTGCAGACTTTTGTGCAGTATAGTCAGGGTTTCCCGGTCTATAGAGAGACTTCGCGCTTCCATAACGATGAGATGATTTTGGTTTCGGTGAAGGCTGAAGGGAGCATCAGTTGGCGACAAATCATCCCCAAGAAACAGGTCGCGAGTCAACCCTCCCCCTATCATTCCGCAGCCCGCCTGGCAGTCGGCTCCAACATTCATCTATTGTATAACGATGAGATTAGCCAGCACAGCCGTATGGTATTGCAAGTTGTAAAACACCAGGGCGATGTAGAAACCCGGATACTCAGGGATCCTGTGCTGGATGAATTAATGCTGATTCCAGTCGACGCATGTCAACTAAGCCCAGAAACCCTCCTTATTCCCGCTCAGCGGCGCAAAAAACCAGGGGTACTGCGCGTAAGCCTCCTGGGTTCGTGATGCGGTTAATTAATTTGTCAACCACTATGGGGGTTGGATAGACTCGGCCCGGGTAGCTTACATTACCCTACTTATTTTCGTCTTTTTCTGTAAAAAAGCATTCCTTTTTTGCCCGAGCCAGCTGAAGGCAAGGGATTTTTTAGGACATTACAAAGACAGAGATGTCGAAGCGTTGGCATTTTATCGGATTTAATACGACAATGAATAAATACAATCCCAAAAACCACAACCGCAGATCGATCCGGTTAAATGGTTACGATTATTCGCAGAGGGGACTTTATTTCATAACCATTTGTTGCCAAAACAGGGTTTGCCGTTTCGGACAAGTTGTAAATGGTGAAATGATCTTGAATGATGCCGGAAAAATTGCTGATGGATGTTGGACGGACATACCTATACATTTCCCGAATGCCGTTTTGCATGAACATGTTGTCATGCCCAATCACGTTCACGGAATTATTGAATTGTTGGATGACAAATTTTACAGAATCAACAACGACTTGGATGACGGCGACGTGGATGATGGCGACGTGGATGATGGCGACGTGGATGATGGTGACGTGGATGATGGCGACGTGGATGATGGTGACGTGGATGATGGTGACGTGGATGATGGCGACGTGGATGATGGCGACGTGGATGATGGTGACGTGGATGTAGGGGCAGAAAATTTTCTGCCCCTACGTCGGTCCCACCAATCAATCCGCACCCACGGTATCCGCACCCACGG
>VHAX01000035.1 GCA_016872215.1 Sphingomonadales bacterium
GGCTATGGCGGAGCCGGGCAAACGCTTTGATTTGCTGTAAGATCGTGGCCGGAAACAGTACCAAAATACGTACAGAATGCCAAAAAAATTATTTCAACGCCAAAAAGCACAATCTCACGATCGATTACCTGATAACAAACGGGAACGATTCGGAAGCCATAAGCAACATGGTTGAAAGTACTGTAGAAATCACCGGTCACAACCAATTTATCGGCTTAGACGACAAGGGCTACCATACGGGTACTGAACTCAAACACGGAGCTGATCATGCTTCAGCGATGTAGGATTGATCTTTACCGCACTTAACCTGCGCCGGATCTTCAACATTATACCCCAAAATGTGCTCCAGGCTTTACTGAAAGGGCTTGCCCGCATTTTCACCCCCATATTCGCACTCAGGTGCCTTTATAGCTTCGCTCTGCCGAAGGCAAATTCCTCTGGCTGCCACTCTTCAATATTTTCGTGCCTCGCTTACTATTCACTAAAATGCAATATTTTTGGTGGTGAAATGAAGGTTTTGAAACAGACTGAAGTTAGCGGACATTGTAAAATGACAACCAATCAATAGAACACATTGCAGTCAGTCTTAATTCAAAAAATTTATGCGTAACATAACCAAAATATCTATTCTAAACGGACTAATTTTATTGTGCCTGACGCTATCTGAATTTTTCGGTTTGGTAAAATTTGATTTGTTATTTTCCTATCACTGGCATAAAATACTTCATATAATTGGAGTGGTTTTATTTATGGGGAATATGATTGTTGGACCCATTTGGTTTATGTATGCGTATCTTTCAAAAGACAAAACTCTACTGAAATTCGCTGCAAAATTATTAGAACTGACAGACATTTACCTTACTATTCCGGGTATAGCACTAACTATTATAAATGGTTTATATCTTGCCTCAGTTTATGGCGGAACAAAAAATCAGCCCTGGCTTTTCTATTCAATTATTCTACTATTTGTAATGTGGGCTTTATCAATTCCATTAATCTGCCTTCAGGAGAAGATGTATCAATCTTTAGACAAGGAATTTGACTTAAAAATAATTAACACCCTTTTAATTCGCTGGAGTATTTTGGGGACTTTTGTGATGATACCACCTTCTGTAATATTTTATTTAATGATAGTTAAGACGATTTGATTTAAGTGCAAAAAAATAAACAAAGACCAGTGAACAACAAATTGCCTTAAGTGGTGGTTCAGGGTAATATGTACATTTCTATTTTTTTCATCCTTACGCATTTTTTTGGCACGCATTTCAGAATATTATTGTATGTTTGTTTGCTGTTTGTGGAACTGGCTTTTAACGACCTCAGGTCGGTATCTGAAACAGTAAATAATTTTAGTGTATAGAGGTCATCTGGTGTTTTATCCTTAAATGCGCTTGTTTCGTTCCTTCTGGCTGATCACTTCTGCACTATATCTGATGGTGCACCAGTTGGTGCCGCACCACCATGAGCACAATACAAACGAGGAACATTTTTGTGCCGTAGAACAGTCCGAAACGTGGTCGAGACTCGTAGAAAGCCTATCGATTGACCTCGGGCAACACCACCTGGAGTCATTTCGAACACCCGAATCAGTAAAATTCGATGGGCCGACGGATGGACTCACAACCGGAAAAGACAACAAGCAGGATTCAGAGCGATCTGCGGCAGCACTCGATTTATTACAACGCTTTCTGATTCATAGGGACAATCTACCGAGCAGTAGCCTTCGGGGGAAAAATCCGATTTTTCTGCCTAAAAAAGCGGTGCCATCCACTTCGGCTGGGCGAGCACCACCGGTTGCCTGATCGACGGCACCCACGTCATTCCTGCCCAAAAGGGCTCCCGCGAAATATCATCGGACGGTTTTATCCATCATTTGGGAGTAGAGCACCATACAACTGGTCGGGACAAAAACCTCAGATTTATTGCGATTCACCTCCGAACGTTCGGTGAGACTGCCTGAAAACTCTGGATTCGGGTCATACCCAAATTTCAACTTCTTTCTTTCCATCACTTATTCCCCAAATCAATTCCTAAATGTTCGATTTGCTCATCAACCAAAGTATGCGCAATAAAATGGCGGTGGCCACCGGAATCGCGGCCCTTATTGTGTGGGGTCTGTATTCGGCCTGGCACTTGCCTTTCGATGCCGTGCCCGACATCACTAACAACCAGATCCAGGTCATCACCCACAGTCCGGCCCTTGCGCCCCAGGAAGTGGAGCGCTACCTAACCATTCCAGTGGAACAGGCCATGGCCAATCTGCCAGGCTTGGAGAACATCAGAAGCCTATCGCGCTTCGGTTTGAGTGTGGTGACCCTCATTTTCGATGAGGATGTGCCCCATCTGCAGGTCCGGCAACTTGTTTCGGAACAACTCAACAGCTTGCAGCAGAAGGGCGGCACCTTGCATGCCACCCCCACGATGATGCCGATGACCACCGGCTTGGGGGAAATCTACCAGTACACCCTTGAGGCCGAACCGGGTTATGAAGACGAATACAACGTGCGAAAGCTGCGCAGCTTGCAGGATTGGCTTGTGAAACGACGGCTTGCGGGAATGGAGGGGGTGGTGGAGGTCAGCAGTTTTGGCGGGGGCGTGAAACAGCATGTGGTTGCCCTCGACGATGCCGCCCTTAGGAGCCTAAACCTCAGTGTGGGTGAGGTCTGGGAAGCTGTCGTGCGCAACCATGGCAACGCCGGCGGTAGTTACCTCGAACGCGGCTCTGAAGCGATCTACATCCGGGCAGAGGGACTGGCAACCAATGCCCGCGAATTGGAGCAATCGGTGGTTGCCTACCGTGATCAGAGGCCGGTACTCCTCGGTCAGGTTGCGCGGGTGGTGGAGGGACAAGCCGTGCGCTTTGGAGCGATGACTCACAATGGCCGGGGAGAGGCAGTGGGTGGAATCGTGCTGATGCTTAAGGGTTCTAATGCCTACCAGACCCTGGAGACGGTGCACCAACGAATCGAGGAGGTGCAGACCATGCTTCCCCGAGGTGTTCGGATCGTGCCATACCTGAATCGATCCGACCTGCTCGGACGGGTACTGCGTACGGTGCGGAACAATCTACTTGAGGGTGGGCTCATCGTGGTGTTTGTGTTGGTGCTCCTGATGGGCAGCCTGAGGGCCGGATTGGTGGTGGCCTCTGTCATACCTTTGTCACTTCTGTTTGCACTCGGTATGATGCGCGCACTCGGCATTTCTGCCAATTTGATGAGCCTTGGCGCCATCGATTTTGGCTTGGTCGTGGATGGAGCGGTGATTATTGTGGAACGGATTGTACACGTGTTTCAAAAGAGCGGGCGAGGGGGTGCCCTTCCGTCGGCACAAGCCGACCAGCTGGCCCTGGGTGCCGCCCGCAGCATTCGAAAGTCGGCCGCATTTGGCGAAATAATCATCATGTCGGTCTACCTACCTATACTGGCTCTTGGGGGGGTGGAGGGTAAGATGTTCCAACCTATGGCCGTTACGGTAGGTATGGCGCTATTGGGTGCGCTGTTGCTTTCGCTGACCTATGTACCCGTGGCGGCTTCCTTTGCACTGGCATCAAAAAGCAGTGATCGGACGGCCAGGTGGAGTGATTATCTGATGTTGCGCGCCCAACGCTTATACCGCCCAGCTTTAAAGCGCGCCCTTCGTCACCCTAAATCCACCTTATCACTCTCCTTTGTGGCCCTCCTAATCGGATTTTGGCTCTTCCTCGGCTTGGGAAACGTGTTTGTGCCCACACTCGAGGAAGGCGACTTAGCCATGCAGATGACTGTACGGCCTGGAAGCAACCTCGGAGAGAGTATTCGTGCGAGTACGGTAGCGGAACGCATCCTGCTGAACCATTTTCCAGAAGTACGGGGTGTGGTGAGCAAAATTGGTACGGCAGAAATTCCGACCGATCCCATGGCCATTGAAGATTCGGATGTGATGATCCTCCTCAAACCACGGGAGGAGTGGACCACCACCGACAACCGGGAAGAACTGGTTGAACACATGAAAGAGAAACTCGAGGAGATTCCGGGCGTGAGATTTGAATTCTCACAACCCATACAACTGCGATTCAATGAGCTCCTCACTGGTGTGAAAAGCGATCTGGCGGTGCGCATCTACGGCTCCGATTTGGGCGTATTGGCGTCGCTAGGTGAAAAGGCAGAGGAGATTTGCAAGGGCGTATCGGGGGCGGGAGATGTGCTTGTGCAGGCCACGGAGGGACTCCCGCAGATGATGGTGCGATGGGACCGAACCCAACTGGCCTGGCATGGATTGGATGTGGCCACGGTGAACCGAGAATTGGAACTGGCCTTTGCTGGCGGGGCGGCAGGCGTGATGTTTGAAGGTGACGCACGGCATGAGGTGGTGGTGCGACTGAATGATTCAATCCGCTATCAACCCGATCGCCTCTCCGCCCTGATGGTCAAAAATTCAGCGGGTCAGCTAATTCCTCTGGGTTCTGTAGCCCGAATATCTATGGAACAAGGGCCCAGTTTGGTGAGTCGCGACAATACCCAACGTTATTTGAATGTGTTGATTAATGTTCGGGGCAGGGATCTGGAGGGATTGGTAACCGACATCAGACAACAAATCGATCAGCAACTCAAACTGCCACCCGGCTATTCGGTGCGCTACGAAGGGCAATACAAACAACTGAATGATGCCCGCCAGCGGTTGTCGTGGACCGTGCCTGTTACCCTGCTCCTAATCTTGCTATTGTTGCGCTTGAGCATGAGCAGTTGGCGGCACGCCTTGATGATCATTTCCGCCGTACCCTTAAGTGCCATAGGCGGCATATTGGCTCTTTATTCGCGCGGTCTTCCTTTTAGCATTTCCGCTGCCATCGGTTTCATAGCCCTTTTCGGGGTAGCTGTACTAAACGGACTCGTGCTGGTGGGCTACCTCAACCAAATACGGGAGGAGGGTGCGGGCGACTCGGACAACCTGCGTGATCTTGTGATGGAGGGATGCGTGGATCGGTTGCGGCCCGTGCTCATGACGGCTCTCGTGGGCGCATTGGGCTTTTTACCCATGGTTCTGAGTACCTCGGCCGGAGCGGAGGTACAACAGCCTCTGGCAACGGTTGTGGTGGGTGGACTCATCACATCTACCCTGCTGACCCTCCTGGTTCTTCCCGCTTTGTATTTGTTGTTTGAACGCAAAAATCCCCGATCCGGCGCCCGGTCGTTCGCCGCCGTCCCGGGTTCTTCGTTCGGTGTTGTTCTCCTTCTTTTCGTTTGCCTGAGTGGAATAATCATATCTACAACAGCTTGTGCGCAACCACCTTCCGATCCATTAGCCAAGCAGTCGAACCGTTTGTCCGTTGCCGAGTGGCGACAAGAACGCGACCTCTGGGTGGAAAGGTCACTTCGCGGTCACCCCAGGCTTGAAGAGGCTGAGCTGGCCGTTCGCGGGGCTGAGACCCGGTTAAGTCAATGGTGGTACCCCGGCAAAACTCAGATCAATTGGGACCGCGGTCAGATCAATTACGCGCTCATAGACCGCAATATTTCCATTATTCAACCCTTGGGATCCCCCTTCGCTGTGGGAGCAGGCATGCGTTACGGCAGACTGGAGGTTCGATTGGCAGAGGCCCGTCTGGAGGAGACCCGACTGCAGTTGGTACATGAGATCAGGGACGCCTACAGCGCCGCTGCCTACTACCGGGAACGTCTGCGCCTGCTCGAAATGCATACCTGGATGTGGCGCCAGGCCGACAGCGTTATGCTGATGCGAACCGAAGTGGGCTCATCGGATCGATTGTCGGCCCTTTTGTCGCGCCAGCAACTCGATGCCCTCGACTGGCAGCTTACTCGGGCTCAACTGGAGCTCGATCAGGCCCTTCGGGCGTTGGGCAAGGTTTGTCACCTCGATACCCTCCCCTCCCCTCCCGGATGGCCTTTCGGTGAAATTCCCGCACCGGGAGTGGCCCGTCCCCATCCGATAAGCCGTGTATGGTCCGCCAAGCGTGCACTAGACCTTCAGGTCGAAAACCTTCAAAAATCAGCGTTGGGGCCCGAAATCAGTGTGGGTGCCTTCAATCAAACGCTCGAACAAGTTGCCGGGTTCCGGGGGATCATAGTGCAGGTGAGCGTGCCCCTAATCCCACTTCGGGCCGGCGCTTCGGTTGAGGCCGCTCGCTTGTTGCGCTTGCAGAACGATCTGAAACTGGATCGTGAGGAGCTTTCAATGGGGCATGAGCAGCGGCAGGCCCGGCAGGAGTTTGTAATGTATAGCGATCGGGTTCGTAAACAGTTCACCGAGGTTGGTCCACGCCTGAACGAGTTACAGGAACAAGCCCGCTATATGTTAATACAGGGCAGTATTAACTACTTCGAGTATGCGCAGACGATGGAAAGCGTCCACCAGTCGCGGCTCGACAACTTGTATAACGAGTACCAGCTCCACCGGGCCGCTCACCGCCTGGCGGCGCTTACCTATGTCGATAACCCGTAATGAAGCACGGCTTTCCATCCACCTCTGGTTAAATCCAAAAATTTTTCTTAGTTAAATTTAGTATTTATGTATAATTTTATATACCACAAACATAATTCGTCTGTTCATGACAGACTTTTATGGGTGTTTTTGATGTCTTTCTCGCTCATTTTTACCGCTTGCGGCAGCGGGAGTGAAGTTGACACTGATCAATCAGGCGACTCTAATTCTGTTGATTCATCTGGGGCAGCTACACCTCCGGCCGACGAGGTTTGGCTAACCCCAATACAGGAGTCGCTCGCGGATCTGGCCACTGACACGGCTTGTCTGCGCGTAGTGGGCGATGAGCTGTTGCTCAACGGCGTGTTGGAAGTACCGCCCCAGCACCATGCCCGATTGCATGCGCCGATTCCCGCATTTGTGAAAAGCGTGCGGGTCAAGGAAGGCGAAAGAGTTAGTCAGGGCCAGGTTTTGATATGGTTGGAACACCCCGACATCCTTGAGCTGCAAAAGTCCTACCTTGAAAATTCGGCGAAACTAACATTTTTGGAGGCCGAAACTGGGCGTCAGGAACAACTGGTGCAGCGCCAGGCTACTGACCGACGCACCCTTGAGCAGTCACGCTCCGATTACCAATCGGCTCTGGCTCAGCGGGCTTCGTTGCGGGCCCAACTGCAGAGACTTCATATCGACCCTGCGCGCATCGACCCCAAGCAACTTTCGGGCGATTTTCCGGTGAAATCTCCCTTTTCGGGATACATCACTTCGGTGAACGCGTTTCCGGGTCAATTCACAGAGCGTACGGGAGAACTTGTGGGCGTGCTGGACTTGAGCCATATGCATGTAGAGCTGGATTTACCAGAATCCCACCTGCCACAGGTTCAACCGAAAATGCCCTTTTCGTTTAGTTTGACACGTTTTCCCGAGCGGGTTTTTGATGCAGAGGTATTCAGCATCAGTCGTGAACTCAACATGGAGCGCCGAACGGTTCGCGTTCACGGCCACATAGAACGTGAACAGGATCCGCTACTGCGCCCCGGAATGTCGGTTTTAGCCCGTTTACCCATAAAATCTGCGGAGCGCCTTTCGGTGGCATCCGGGGCACTTATGCAATCCGATTCGGGCTGGGTGGCCTTTCAAAAATTGACCTCAGGCCGTTACCGAAAGGTCAGGCTGAAAGGGGCTTATATGTCGGGTTCTTTGGACGTTCTGGGAGAGGGAATTGAGGGGGGAACGGTTTGGGTGATACAGGGCGCGGGACGACTCGGTGCTCAGGCGTTGGTCGGCAATGAAACGAAAGGGGGACAATAATCGGGGCTAACATCCGATTATGCCACCTCATCCGTATTTTTGTAATCTGCCCATTCTTTAACCCATTCATTTGACTTTGTAGTCCCGCGCTCCCGCCACCTAACATTCATCAACCTAATTCGATATGAGCAACCACCAGGAAGATCAAATGCACAGGGAGGGTCAGTTTTGGCTAGGTGGAATAAACCGCTATTTGGGAGAATTCGTGTATGGCGGAATCGATGGTAGCGTCACCACATTTGCCGTGGTTGCGGGCGCCACAGGTGCCGGGTTGAGTTCTCAGGTCATTATTATTCTCGGATTTGCCAATTTGCTGGCCGACGGTTTCGCGATGGGTGTGGGTTCGTATCTGAGTCACAAAAGCGGGCAACAAAACTACCAGAAGCACAAGAAGATTGAATACTGGGAAGTGGATCACATGCCCGACAAGGAACGGGATGAGATCCGCGACATCTACCGGAACAAGGGCTTTGAGGGTGAGTTGTTGGAACAGATAGTGACCACCATCACCGCAAACCGAGATCGGTGGGTGGATGTGATGATGAAGGAAGAGCTGGAGATGACGCAGGATACCCGTTCACCTTTGGCCATGGGAGCCGTCACCTTCATTAGCTTCCTGCTGATTGGACTGGTTCCCATCACCGTGTATGTGTTCGACTACCTGAACCCAACCAAAGCCCCGCTTTTCATAATTTCCTCAGCCATGACCGCTGTGGCCTTTTTGCTAATCGGTTGGCTGAAGACTTTTGTAACCCGCAGCAGCGCGGCAAAGGGCGTGTTCGAAACCCTGTTTTTAGGAGGGGCAGCCGCTGCCGTGAGCTATTGGGTGGGCGATTGGCTTGAAAAATTGTTCTGACATGTCTGTTAACGCGCCCCATCCCGATCAGATTCGCGCAGTGAACCTACGCTCACTGTGGCTCGAATGGCTGCAAAGGGCCGCGAAAGAACTCAACCTTGAGGATCCGGAAACGCTGATTTTCACCGATTCGGAAGGTATTTTGCGAGCTCCCTACTACACAGCAGACGGCCCGTTTGCCAACGTACCGCCGATTGCGCTGGACCTTCCCGCAAACGAACCATCCTGGCTTGCAGTTGCACCCGTTTCAGGCAGCACAACGACCGAAATGAACAAACGAGCCTTGCATGCCCTGCAACATGGGGGTGAAGCCATTCAGTTTGATTTTTCATTGCTTTCCCCGGAGAAGGTTCCAGCCTGCCTGAGCGGGATTCTCCCTCAATACGCCCCGTTGTTTATACGCGGCATGACCCCCCAAGGCCTTCATGCCGGTTTTTCGAATTGGTTGAGCGCGGAAAACATCCCATTCGAAAATCTGCAGGGTGCCCTGCTACACGATGCGGTGGATCTGCTTGGGATGGATGAGCAGGGGTGGACAAGCTCCATGAACCTGTTTGAGCAAGATCTGCCGAATTTTCATCCTATTGGGGTGGATACAGCCAGCTGGCGGGCCCGTGGCTTATCGGCGCCACAGGAAACAGGCCTCCTTTGGCTTTGCCTGTATCGATATCTATCAATTCAGTCGGGCCGGGTATCGACCAAAAAGGAACACTTAATCGTTACCCTTCCTTTCACGCTTTCAGTAGGCTGCAGCACGGAATTTTTCGATGAGTTGGCCCGACTCAGGGCGTTGAGGACTGGCGTTACCCGCGTGGCGGCACTTTTCAACGCACATAACCCATCCGGTCGGCAATTTCGCATACAACCCCAGATCCTTGTGCGCATCCCACCGGAGTCTTTACCGTCCGAGGACCCGTACACCAACCTATTGAGGCTCACCACCATGAGCGTTTCTTCTGTTTTGGGGGGATGCGGGGCACTTTCTCTTCCACCCTTCGACGCCGATCCGTCGACGAATGCCGATTCTTTTGCGGATGAATTGTCGCTGCAACTGCAGATGATCCTTCGCCACGAAGCGTTTCCCCGGCTCCCCATAGATGCCGGTGAAGGGAGTAGCTACATCGAGTATTTGAGCCATGCCCAAGGCGAACGCGCTTGGGCAATTCTAGGCGAACTGGCAGACAGATGCACTTCGGGCGGAACCTGGAATGCTGCAGGGGTATCCGATGTGTTGAACGACTGGTGCAAGGCAGGTCAGGATCGGCAAAGGCAGAATCAAGTCAGCGGTAAACGAATTCGGGTGGGGGTCGACTGCTATAGAGTCGATGAAACCCACTTAAATAGCGAAGCTGTATCATGAGATCCATTTTTCCTGACCTCAGGCAAATTCCGTTTCATGAGAAAGCGGATCCGAACCACACCCGAAGCATGTTGGGATTCGACCAATCTGTAGCAGAGGTGAATGGAAAAATTACCACTTCTGAGGCCAATCCGTACCCAAATTTCCCCCACCTACGGTGGGCAGTAGCTGGTGCCCCTCCCTATTTGCGGGGCCCCTACGCCAGCATGTACCTGAAAAACCCGTGGACGATCAGACAATATGCCGGGTTTTCAACAGCGGAAGAATCGAATGCCTTCTATTTGCGAAATCTGGCGGCGGGACAAAAAGGCCTGTCGGTTGCCTTCGATTTGGCAACCCACAGGGGCTACGACTCCGATCATGAACGGGTACGGGGTGATGTGGGCAAAGCCGGGGTGGCCATCGATACGGTGGAGGACATGAAGCGCTTGTTTGACCGCATTCCACTCGAAGAAATGTCGGTGAGTATGACCATGAACGGTGCTGTTCTCCCGATTATGGCCTTTTATATCGTTGCCGGACTCGAACAAGGGGTGCGACCCGAACAACTTAGCGGCACGATACAAAACGACATCCTCAAGGAATTTATGGTGCGCAACACCTATATCTATCCTCCGGAGCCATCCATGCGCATCATTGGCGACATTTTCGCCTACACCGCCCGCCATATGCCCCGCTTTAACAGCATCAGCATCAGCGGCTACCATATGCATGAGGCTGGGGCTCCGGCCGACCTGGAATTGGCCTACACCTTATGCAATGGTCTGGAATATATACGCACAGGAATCGCTGCTGGTCTGGATATAGATTCGTTTGCTCCGAGACTTTCATTCTTTTGGGCCATAGGGATGGACCACCTGACTGAAATCGCGAAACTGAGGGCTGGTCGCTGGTTGTGGTGGGATCTGGTGTCCGCTTTTCATCCACAAAACCCGCGCTCGGGTATGCTGCGCACCCATTGTCAGACCTCTGGCTGGAGCCTGACCGCCCAGGACCCCTTCAACAATGTGGCCAGAACCTGCGTGGAAGCCCTGGCGGCGGCACTCGGACACACCCAGAGTCTGCACACCAATGCCCTGGATGAAGCAATCGCACTCCCCACAGATTTCTCGGCACACATTGCACGCAACACCCAGTTATACCTCCAACACGAAACGGGCATCTGCGATGTGGTGGACCCGTGGGGCGGATCGCTGGTACTCGAAAAAATAACAGCGGATTTGATCGATCAGGCGCGCAAACACATAGCCGAAATCGAAGCCCTCGGGGGTATGGCGGCAGCCATTGCCACCGGGATTCCCAAGATGCGAATCGAGGAGGCGGCCGTGGCCAAGCAGGCCAGGATCGATAGGGGCGCAGATGTAATTGTGGGGGTCAACCGATTTTCCTCGGGTCGGCCCACTCAACTGGATGTACTGCAGGTCGACAACAGCCGGGTACGGCAACGGCAGATGAAACGATTGGAGGAGGTTAAAAAATCCCGTGATTCGAAACGCGTAGCCTCCACCCTTACCGCCCTCACAGCTTGCGCCGCTGGTGAAAGAGAGGGCAACCTCCTCGAATTAACGGTTGAAGCCGCGTGGGCACGTGCCACACTGGGAGAAATTTCGACTGCCTTGGAACAGGTTTTTGGCCGATACAAGGCTGAAATCAAATCAATAGGCGGTATTTATGCACGAGAAATGAACCAAAATCAAGATTTTGAGGCCGCCCGCATGCGGGCGGCTCAATTTGCCGCTACGACCGGCCGCCGCCCCCGCATCATGGTGGCCAAAATGGGTCAGGACGGCCACGACCGTGGAGCGCATGTTATAGCCACATCCTTCGCAGACCTCGGATTCGATGTGGATGTGGGCCCTCTGTTTCAGACTCCAATTGAAACTGCCAGGCAGGCGGTCGACAACGATGTACACCTTGTGGGAGCTTCGACCCTTGCCGCGGGTCACCTCACCCTACTGCCGGAACTCATTGCAGCCTTAGCCAAATTAGGGAGACCCGACATAATTGTGGTAGCAGGGGGCGTGATTCCACCCAACGACATCCCCCTGCTACTAGATGCGGGTGTGTGTGCTGTGTTCGGGCCTGGTTCCCGCGTTACAGACGTCGCCATCGACATTCTAAACCGGCTGGAATCGGTCAGGTGAACCTCATTTGCATACTGTGTCCTATCCCTCTTCAATCAATCCCCTCCAGATGGACCATGAACTTCAGATGTGGGCCGAAGCCATCAGGACGGGAGACCGCGGCTCACTAGCCCGGGCCATTACCCTCGTAGAAAGCAGCCTGTCGACCGATCAGGAGCGTGCGGATGCCCTCTTATCCATCCTTCTTCCATTCACCGGATCCAGTCGAAGAATTGGGATAACGGGCATTCCCGGTGTGGGAAAAAGCACCTTTATCGATTGCTTTGGGATGAAACTAATCGAAAAGGGCCATAGGGTGGCCGTACTCGCAATTGACCCAAGCAGTAGCCTGAGCGGGGGAAGCATATTGGGAGATAAAACTCGTATGGACCAACTAGTAGCACGGACTGAAGCCTATGTGCGTCCGAGTCCGTCAGGCAACATCCCGGGAGGCGTAGCCCGTGCCACAAAAGAGAATATTTTACTGTGCGAAGCTGCAGGATTTGACATTTTATTGGTTGAAACGGTTGGAGTGGGACAGGGAGAAACGATGCTAGCGGATCTCGTAGATTGTTTCATACTCCTGCTGATGCCTGGAACGGGCGATGAATTGCAGGGCATCAAACGGGGCATCATGGAACACGCCGACCTGCTGGTGGTGCATAAAGCTGATGGAAACGCACTTCCATCAGCCCGGGAAGCGGCCGCGCGGCTTTTGCATGTGGCGCGACTCATGCCCGATGACCCCGAATCGAATCAGCAATCAGTACTCCTGTGCTCCTCTGCCCCTCCTGACATGGGACACGACGAAATCATTCAATCCATCGATCAGTTTTTCGAAAATTCACAAGCATCAGGCCGCCTTCATCGGAACCGGAGTCGACAAGAGGTGGAAGCATTCAGAAGGGATGTTTATGAACAATGGACGATAAAAATGAATCGGCACACCCCTTTACGCAACCTCATGGAACAAATGGAACATGACGTGTTGGAAGGTCGTATATCTTCATTTAGGGCGGCCAGATTGCTTGTTGATCGCTTGTCAGAATTTCGACCAGGCTAGGTCTGGCGATTTCATAGCATCGCCATCTTTTATGAAATCATTATGACAACAATTGCTTTGCATCAGTTTTTACCCACTTCTCCCTTTACTAATAACTTGTGTGTGAAGCGAGTCCCCTCATCTGGGCACGGCGTTCAGGAAAAAAGGGATGCAGAAGATGTGTAAGGCTCGCCGGGAGCGGCTCAATTGCCTGAGGGTAAGAATGGCTCGCCGGAAGAGACACAAAGAGTTGAGAGCATGAATAACTCGTCGGCGGCTTCACATTTCGACGCTCGACAGGCCGAGGAGCGACGACAGGATCTGAGCACCATCGGTCATCCCAAGCAGGGCGTCAGAAGCCCTTTCCGGATGGGGCATCATCCCGAAAACTGTCCGCTCTTTATTACATACCCCCGCAATGTGACCCATTGATCCGTTAGGGTTCCATTCATCGGCCAGCTCGCCATTGGGACCGCAGTATCTAAACAAAATCTGATCGCCATCCAAAATCATTCGATAGCCATCTTCATCTATATAATAGTTACCCTCGCCGTGGGCAATGGGAATTTGCAGGGGCCGATCCGGATCGAGTTGGCGGGTGAGAAGCGTGTGGGTTGTGGCAGGTTTAATGTGGACAGGGCGACAAACAAAACGGCGGTTTGTGTTATGTCGCAGTACGCCAGGCACCAGACGTGCCTCGGTAAGCACCTGAAATCCATTGCAAATACCCAGTAGGAGTCCGCCCCGCTCCACGTGCCGCACCACAGCCCCCATAACCGGAGAAAAACGGGCGATGGCTCCCGATCGGAGGTAGTCGCCATAGGAAAAGCCCCCCGGAAGCACCACCAGATCTACGCTGCCCAACTCGGTGTCCTTGTGCCAAATTATCCCAGGTCTTTTTCCCGTCAACTGCTCAAGTGCAAAAAGAGTGTCTTCATCGCAATTCGAGCCTGGGAACACTACAACGCCGATTTTCATCAGGGCAAAAATGCGGAAAATACCCAACGATTCAGCCCCTTTGCGCCTCCGCAAACCAGCGCCATCCATACCCAGAGGAATAGTTCGCTGTAGAGTCTGGGCGACAACCGTTCCAGTCCCCGGGCTGCGATATAGGTCATCGGCGGCAACATCAGTACGACTAGCGGTTGGGGGCTAACGGGTAGCACGTGGGTAGCAGCAAGAATCAGCAAACAAATGCCCGAAACGAGCAAAACACCCATCTGCCATTGTGTACTTCGTGAGATCTGGGTACGTGAGGGTCGGTTCACGAGCGTACTCATGATTCCGCCGACAACGGGCAGCGCACCCACCCCCATCACCCAGGAAATCGGTCCGAATGACCCCACGATGTCGGGCTCCCCCCACGGAACTACCCCCTGCCAACCCGGAAATAGGGCCGGTTTGTTGAACAGGTACGAATAGGAAAACCATAAATAGGGGACCATCACTGCGCCCACTACAAAAACCCATAGCATCCGCAGGGAAAATTCTTCGGCAAGAATGAGCAATAGAATCAAAATGAGCAACCAGGGATAGGCGACCGGATAAAGTACGATGAGAAAGGCCATCAGAAAGCCCGACATGGACAGTAGCGATTCGGGACGCCTCTGAAAGGTTGCTTGATGTAAACCTGAGATGCTGAGGGCAAACAAAAATCCAATGGCGGCAGTCGAAAACAGGTGTCGCGCGTTGGTGATTGACAAAGTCAGAAGTATGTATGCCAGAAAATACAGCGAATTGCGGGTGCTGTCGGGGCGCTGCGTTTGAAATACCTGATTGAGCATCCATCCGCCGGCCGCCAGCAAAAAAACACCCATTGCGTACCCCACACCTTCCCATGCAGTAAACGTGAGCACACCCAGCTGAAACGCCCTTTCTGCGAACGGGTCAACCTGGCTCAGAATGATAGTTAGAATCAGAGCGGTCGTGGTCTGGATCTCTCCTTTTCGTCCGGATATTAAATTCAATATGTATTTCACGGGGATCTGTTCTTTATACAGAAAAGTTCGGTGGTGAAGACCAGGTACAAAAATGCAAACGAAAATTGGCCTTATAGTTAGGTTTATTTGTTCATTGTCTAAAAAAACGTTTTCATTAACGCATTTCTGATAAAACAAGCCCCTTGTGGAATTGATCAACTCCCCATTTTGAAGGATTATTTATAATGTACCTTGAAATGGCCTGATAAGCTCGTTCATCTCTGATTATGCTTTCGTAAAAATTGCGTTGCCATATGGTGTCAGTAACCGCTTGACTCCGAAACCATTTTGTCACCCCGATTTTGTAACCCTTTACAATCGAACTGATTGAACGGGGGATTATTTTTTGGAATTCGTTGCGCTTCTGAATTGGGTTGGGGTGACGGATACCGTGGGTGCGGATACCGTGGGTGCGGATACCGTGGGTGCGGATACCGTGGGTGCGGATACCGTGGGTGCGGATACCGTGGGTGCGGATACCGTGGGTGCGGATACCGTGGGTGCGGATACCGTGGGTGCGGATACCGTGGGTGCGGATACCGTGGGTGCGGATTGATTGGTGGGACCGACGTAGGGGCAGAAAATTTTCTGCCCCTACATCCACGTCACCATCATCCACGTCACCATCATCCACGTCGCCATCATCCACGTCGCCATCATCCACGTCACCATCATCCACGTCACCATCATCCACGTCGCCATCATCCACGTCGCCGTCATCCACG
>VHAX01000036.1 GCA_016872215.1 Sphingomonadales bacterium
ATATGAAACCAGAAGTCAAAGAGGAATACATGAAAAAACTCAGTGCGTTCGGCATTTCAGAGGAAACGCTCATGTCGACCTGGATCGATGGCGAGGCCGAAGGGGAGTATAAGGGGTTTATGAAAGGTATGAAAAAGGGCAGAGCTGAAGGCAGGGCGGAGGGCAGAGCGGAGGGAATAGAAAGGGGAATTCAAAAAGGCAAGGCTGAAGGTCGAGTAGAAGGCCGGGAGGAGGGACTTATGACAGGTACCCGGATTCAGGTGGAGTCTACCGTGCAGAGCATGTACAAACACGGAATGAGTGTTGAAAGCATCGCTGAAATACTTGGCATGGAACCCTCAGAAGTGGAAGCGACTTTGAAGAAATCAGAGATTTAGTGCAGGTGCCAAAGCATAGAAGAACCTATAACCAGCTAATATGAAAAAGAAAATTCTTCTGTGTTTTCATTGTGGGCGTTGTTTTGCTCAATTTCAAAAAATTGTTGTTTTGGGAATGATCACTATTGGTTCCGTTTTCTTCCCCGAGGCTTCCCAGATCTTATCTTACTATTGTTTCAGGGATATGTCTGATTTATATGTAAATGCTGATTATATCAAAAATTCATCGGTGATAAAAAACTTGGCTGAAATGAAAATTGGGGAAAAGAAGAGGTGGGTTTTAGACAAGAAGAGGATTGGAGATTGTCTTTTGCAATAAATCCTTTTACATATTTACAAAAAAACATACCCTTGAGGTTACTCAATAGATAAAATTTGATTCGAGAGGAGATGTAATTACTTGATTGTTCATTATACCTATACCTGACAATGTTGTGCATAATTTTGATTGCACCCCATTCATGTTTCACTCTGAGTGTGATTATTAAAATTTTTCAGAAGCAGTTTGTCACCCTAAACGCAAATAAAATGCCTTTAACACTTCATTTTGTATGATGACTCGTGCCTCTTTCCCAATTGCTTTGTATTACAATCCGCACATATTAAGCGGATTCTGTTTTATACTCCTTTTTAGCCTACAGGCCTGCGGTCAACAAGCCTCCAAATCTGAAGGCCATGTCTCAACAGAAGCGGCCCCTTTCTCGGCCTTGAGTCCCATTCAATTTTTAGAACGGATGAAATCCGATACGCTGGTGGTGGTGGTGGACGTACGAACCGCCGATGAATGCAAAGAGGGCATTATCCCCGGCGCTTTGATGGTGGATTTCTACCAGGAAGAAAAACTGCAACAGGCTATGGCGTCCTGGGATTCGTCACGCACCTACCTGATATACTGTAGATCGGGTGGACGATCGGGACAAACGCTGGACCTGATGAAAGCCCGTGGATTCAAAAAGGCATACCACCTTGAGGGTGGAATGAGCGCTTGGAGTCGTGCTGATAGACCCGTGGTAGTGCCCTAAATAGGGGCACTTCCTGCTCTAGTGCGCTCATTTCGTGATTGATTCCGCTTTGCTTGCACCTGGAGATGTTTAGTTTTCACCAAATTATTGCTGAGCATGTTCTCCATTTTCGCGGTATTTTTGAGGTATTGACTTGAGTAAACCCCCAATTATGTTGGTTGAACAAATCTACACCGGATGCCTGGCACAAGGCGCATATTATATCGAATCGAAAGGCGAGGCAGTGGTCATAGACCCACTTCGTGAATCGGAGCCCTATTTGAGTCGGGCCGCCAAAAGTGGTGCCAAAATCAAATATGTGCTTGAAACCCACTTCCACGCCGACTTTGTGTCGGGTCACATCGATCTCGCTCGGGCAACTGGTGCTCAAATTGTATTTGGTCCAACGGCGAACACCCAATTCGAGGCGCACAAGGCCGTTGATGGGGAGCGGCTTCAAGTAGGCGATTTGGAAATTGTGGTGCTCCATACCCCAGGTCATACCCCAGAAAGTACCACCTATCTTCTGCGCGATGCTGAGGGGCGCGACTACGCCCTGTTCACCGGCGATACCCTGTTTATCGGTGCCGTAGGTCGGCCAGATCTGGCCGCTGGCCCTGCACTCACCACCAAAGACCTGGCCGGGATGCTCTATGACTCCCTGCGAAACAAGATAATGCCGCTTAGTGATTCAGTGATTGTGTATCCAGCCCACGGCGCAGGCTCGGCCTGTGGGAAAAACATGAGTAAGGAGACCTTCGACACACTGGGTCACCAAAAACAGGTGAACTACGCACTCCGCGCCGACCTCAGCAAGGATGATTTTATCCGGGAGCTCACCACCGGAATTCCGACGCCCCCAGCCTATTTTCCCCTCAATGTTCGACTGAACAAGCAAGGGTACGCCGCCCTGCACGAGGTACTCGATCGTGGTACACGCAAACTCAACCCCACAGCCTTCCTATTGATTGCCGAAGAAGAGCGCGCACTCATATTAGATACCCGTAAACCTGAGGTTTTTGCCGCTGGACACATTCCAGGCAGCATCAACATTGGAATCGACGGGGGGTTCGCGCCTTGGGTGGGCACCCTTATTCCCGATATCGAGCAACGACTGCTGTTGGTGGCCGATCCTGGCCGCGAACAAGAGGTGGTGACCCGACTAGCCCGGGTGGGCTACGACTATGCCATGGGCTACCTCGACGGTGGGTGGGATGCCTGGGTAGCAGCTGGCCACGATATTGGCCGCATTCCAAGCATATCGGTAGATGAATTCGCCCGTATGAAGGCGGAGAATCCTGCCTATGAAATTATCGACGTGCGCAAACCAGGGGAATACGAAAGTGAACACCTGCCCGAAGCGCATCTATTGCCTCTGGACACCCTAAACGATAGCCTTCAGATGGTGAACCCCAATCGCGATTATTTTGTGCATTGCGCCGGGGGGTATCGCTCCATGATTTTTGCGTCGATCCTGGCTGCACGCGGCTACCACAGACTCATCAACGTAGAAGGCGGTATGGCGGCCATACGCAAATCGGGTCACTTTCCTTTGGTTACAACGGCCTGCGCCTCATCCTAAACTAAAAACGTTGAGTCGAGCAATCGTGGGCGCCATAAATTCATCATCAAATGTTTGAGGCGGCCTGCATGAAGGTCCGTGAGTCGCTCTATGGAATCTTGTGCCAAACCGATTTGGGGGGGAAACCCGTTTCTTTTGGTAGCGGTACGGGCTTTTTGATTGCTCCTCAGCTCTGCCTGACCGCCGCGCATGTGTTGCACCACGACGGTCAAAAAAATGCACCAATCCACAACCGTATACAGTTGATTCGAGCCCCGGAAGTGGGGCAGCCCATGCACATAGCACGACTGCTGGGCATCGACGATGCGCTTGACTTGGCTCTTTTAAGGATAGATCATCCCAGCAGACCCAATCCCGCGCGACCAAGAGCCGACCAAAATCCATCCCGACAAGCTCCCCAAAATACAGGATTGCCTTATCTAGAATTGCATCCAGAGGTGCCCTTGCCTGGAACGCTATGTGGTTCGCTTGGCTACCCCCTTAGCACAGTCGGAATGAAAGAGCAACATGTGGCCTTCGCCCTCATTGAGCGATTCCAGGGGTCATACATTTCCTCACGTCGACCAGAGTTGTTGACCGACGGGCGTCTGGCCAGCATCGTGGAGACCGACGGCCTGATGTATGGTGGATCCAGCGGGTGTCCGGGATTTACAACCGACGGTCGGGTGTGGGGACTACACTTTGCCACCATCACCGAACAGGCGCGGGCCATACCCTCTCCCCATATGCCACAACCAGAGCCCAAGCAGAGTAATCCCATACCGAATCCCCAGCAAGCTTCGGGTACTGATCACCCGTCCGAACCTACACTTCAGACTTCGGGCGCCCGGCTTGCCATATCCCTATGGGTGTCGTCGACAGAAATACGTGCATTTGCCGCCCGCTGCGGAGTAGTGCTAGCCGATTAAAAGCCCCTCGTTACTTCACCCCAACCACCTCAACTTCATACACCACGGTACTGAATGGAGGCACCAGGCCGCCGTAGTTACCCTTTTCGGCAAAAGCGAGGTAGGAAGGAATCACAAGCCGTGCTTTGTCACCCTGCCTGAGCAGCCCGACACCCTCCTCTAATCCGTCGATCAACACCCTGGACCCTTTAGTGAAGACAAAGGGATCACTGCGTTTACGGGTATTGTCGAATTCGGTACCATCAACCAGGGTTGCCGCATAATGCAGGGTAACAGTAGCCCCTTCACGAACGGGTGCCCCATTGCCTTTGCCCAAACTAATTACGTAAAGTCCGGAAGGCCGCGGAAGGTCGTCTATCGCCTGATTTCGGAGATACGCCTGCAAATCTCGCTCCTCATTGCGCACGTCCTGAACGGCCAATTCGAAGCGTAGTTCAGCGCCGAGATTGACCCCAGGTGGCAGAGGTTGGCGAAACATGCGGTTGAAGACGGAATCGGCAGATAAAAAGAAAGTAGCGGTATCGCCCGCGCTCAGTAATGTAAGTCCCTCTTCTAGTCCACCCCTAAACGAGGGGTTGGTGCATTGTAAATAGACTGGCCTTCGGTTGAGGCGAGTGTCGAACAGTACTGTATCTCCTGTGCCGTACTTCATCTGCAAAACCAAAACATCCCCCAATTCGGCCGGCGTGCCGGGCTCGTCGTGGTGCATAATGTAGGCGAGTCCACCCGGCGTTTTCATTCGTTTATCACCCGATTCCTTCACTCTTTTCGGTCCGCAACCCACCCAAATGAACAGGGTTAACAAAAGAACTGCCAGTCGATTAAAGTTCGGGAATATGCGGACCAATCTCATAATAAAGGCTACCTGTCGGGCGTCAAACATTCATCCGTTCCCTGCGGATCAGGAGGTGAGACATGACGCTGGAAATGGGACAAAATATTTTGTTGGGAAACAAGAGATGCGAAAGTGGACGTTACTGAGGATGGGGGGATGTTACAGGGGACGGCTCGGCTAATGACGGCAGAGATTGTTCGGCTCCTCCCCAACTCTTCACAAATGCAGGTATGGCATCAAGGAACCGCTCTTCGGTGCGCTCCAGAGAATCTGAGCTTTGTCCACCTGCGGCATTGTAATGGCCACCCCCTTCAAACCACTCACGGGCGAAATCATGCACTGGCACCGCCCCACGCGAGCGGAACGACATTTTAACCCGCTCATTTCGGTCGATGATCAGGGCCGCCATCCGCATCCCATCAATATTCAGGGCGTAGTGAACCAGTCCCTCCGTATCGCCGGTTTGTAGCCCAAAACGCCGAACCTCTTCAGCAGTAATCACAAAATAAGCCACGGAGTATTCCGGTATCAAGCGCAATTTTTCAGAAAAACAATAGCCTAAAAAGCGCAGCACATGCACCCCCATCTGTTCGTAGACCAGGCTGTGGACCTTGTAGTGATCTGCGCCGCGATCCATCAGATCTGCAATCATCCGGTGGACGGAAGGGGTGGTTGACGGGAATTTGAAGTTGCCGGTGTCGGTCATAGTGCCGCAATAGAGACATTCGGCCACCTCTGCGTCGATGTGGGTCGACCACCCGGCCTCTAAAGCCAGTCGGTATACCAATTCGCAGGTCGAAGAAGCCGAAACATCATAGTAGCGGTAGGCATCGAAGTCGGACGGGTGGGTGTGGTGATCGATCATAACCAGCGGGCAATTCAGGCTCTTCAACACATCCCCCAGGCGGTAGGTGCGACCCAAATCGTTGAAATCGAGGCAAAATAATAATTCCGCTTCGCTCAGCGCCAGTTTCGCCACCGGCGTGGCCGATTCAAAATCGATAATATCAGCTGTTCCGGGAAGCCAGTTGAGAAAGGACGGCCAGTCGCATGGACTAACCACCTTGGCCTGGTGGCCCATTTTGTTTAACATCCTGCAAAGCGCAAGCGATGCCCCCAAAGCATCCCCATCGGGCTTGTGGTGTGTGGTGATGGCCAGCCTGCGGGGCTGTGAAAGAAAGGCGAATAGTTCAGGTAATCGACGGGCATCCACAATGCAAATGTACGCGTACGGCCGTAAAGACCTACACCCCCTGTTCTCATTTCAAATCTTCGTATATTGCGGAATATGCATCGTCGCCCCACTATCTGGTGGTTCATCGGGTTCGCTATTATGTTCCCCTGCCTCGTTTCGGCGCAGCAGTTGCTCGCCCTTTACGATTTGGAAGATCGAAACACAGCGCTCACCTACGACACCTCCTTGTTGGCTGAACCCCTCCAACTCAGCTCGGGAAGCATCCTCTATCAGAACGGAAGCGACGGCGGTGGATTGCGGATCGGTTATGCCGCATCGTGGAACACTGGAGCCTTTAGCAGCAACAGCAAGTTTATCCAATGGGTCATTCGCACCACCAGCGGCCGGCAGCTGAGCCTCACCCAACTCAGTATCCGTTTGGGTCGCACGAGTACAGGTCCCACCCAATTCACCATCCAAACCAGTACCGACAGCTTTATGAGCCAGTCGACCACCCTCATCTCAGGTGGCAGCATCAACTCAACAGATGTGAACACACTCGACTCCATCCCTGTGAGTCAAAATCTGCCATCTGGCGGCGTATCCACCCTTTACATACGATTGTGGGCCTATCAGGCAAGCGGAAACGGCAATCTTCGCTTCAACAACATCCGTGTGTTCGGCAGCCTCAGCGGGGGCAGCGGAGGTGGAGGTGGGGGCGGTGGAGGAGGAGGTGTTCCCCTTCAAGGTGCCCTCAGTATAACGGGTATTCGCACCCTTATCACCCGGCATACCTTCCAACCCACCAACGAGTTTCAACGCGACAGCCTACTATTGTGGGTCATCAACGACGGGCCGTTGTCGCACCCCGTTCGGGTCAGAGCCTATGCGCCACCCCTGAACAACGCCTTTCACACACCCGATAGTCAGTTTACCATTGCCGCGGGCGACAGCCTGCGGATTCGGGTCTACTTCAACCCCATCCACAACATAGATCACACGGGATGCCTCATTTTGCAGGCCGACGGCGGAAGCGGTCCCGTTGCTGTGCAATTGAGTGGACAAGGCCGCTACAGCCTGTCGTACTACGACCCCACCCAAAATCTGCAAGGCGCTGCTCTAGTGACGGCTCTTCAGCAAAGGGTCGTATCGCCCTACACCCAATTGGGCTACAGCGGCACCAACAACGCCCGTTTGCGAATGTTTGGAACGATCGACAACTGGAAGGTGAATGGCCGGGAGCCTGGACATGTGAACCCCTACAAAAACGAATGCATATACACAGGGCGAACCATCTCCTACACCTCCGCCGCCTTCAACACCACCACCCTCAACAACGCACCCTACGAAATGAACACCGAGCACACCTGGCCCCAAAGCTTCGGTGCCTCGGCCGAGCCCATGCAGAGCGACCTGCACCACATCTTCATTTCCGATGCCTCCACTAACACGGCGCGGGGAAACAAACCTCTTGACTGGGTGTGGAGTCCCACCCTAACCTATCCCGGCGGTTCTAAGGCCAACAGCACCACCTTCGAGCCCCGCAACGAACACAAAGCGGCTGCCGCAGCTGCGATGCTCTACTTCCGCCTGCGCTACAACGGCACCGCTGGAGTCGACCTCAGCTATATGACACCAGCCATGGAACAGACCTACCGCCAATGGCTCAACCAATACCCCCCGGGCGTGATTTTGCGCCAGCGGAATACCGACATTGCCAGTTTCCAACAAAACAGAAACCCCTTCATCGATTACCCGGCATTTCTCGACCGCATCGGCGGAAGCCTGTCGAACCCCACCACGCCTAGTACGCAGGCCTTCTATGTACCCGACACCGTACGGGCGGGACAAACATCACCGGGTGAGCGACGCCAATTGAGGATTCCTGTGGTGAACCTGGGCACAGCACCCTTAACCCTCAGCAACATACAGGCCACGGGCGGTGCCCTTTACACAGGTGCTGCAACCCAAACCATAGCACCGGGTGGGAACACTTATATCACTCTGGAGCTCCAGTGGGGTACCGAAGGGTATCGGACCGGAAGCCTCACCGCGCAAACCAGCCTGACCGGGCCACTATCCACACTCAGCACTATTTGGACGGCTCTGGTAGTACAAAACCGCTTTCAGGGTCAGGGCCTCTGGAACAATCCATTGCTCTGGAGTCTGAGCTACGTGCCCCGCCTGATTGACCACCCCCTCATCGGCTCAGGAGAAGCACGCATAGATGGATGGTGGCAACAAGCCGGCCTCACGATTGCCCCAGGTGCTACACTGCGACTCGACAGCGGAACTCTGGCGCAACCCGGACAGTTGCACAACAACGGATGGGTGGTGATGCACGATGGGAGTCGCTTTATTCCCGCCGATTCGGTGATGGTAAGCGGCAGCGGACTCTTTCGCGTAATGCGAAACGGCCACACCCAACCGGGCATGCTCAACCTGTGGTCGAGCCCAGTGGTGGGTGCCGACCTTTTGCAGAGCTTTCCTACGGCACGCCCCTCAGGCATACGCTCATACATCGGCGGCAACTACGGGAATGTGGGTTGGAATCCACTACCAGCCACCGGGCCTATGGTCAGTGGGCAAGGCTATGCCGTTGAAGCCGGGGCCCAGGCCACATTCATCGGTGCCCCACATCAGGGCAACGTTGCGGTTCCTATCACAACCCCGCTGGGCTACTACCTACTGGGCAACCCCTACCCCGCGCCCATATCGGCCGATTCTTTTCTGGCCGCCAACGGCACGGCCGGAAGTGCGGTACTCGGCGGTGCCATTTATTTGTGGGACCAGCAAACCTCCGCTCTGCAAACACAGCTTTCGGGTACCGATTATGCAGTTTGGGCCGGGGGAACAGGAGTCGCCGGCAGCGGATCGAATGGCGGAACGAGTGCAGCAATTCCCGACGGCACTCTGGGCGTGGGTCAGGGCTTCTTTGTACCTGGGGGCACACAAACCGGGCAGGCCTGGTTTCGTCCATCTATGCGTCTGACGACCGCAGGTGGGGGGGCCATATTGCGTTCAACATCCAGCGGCAACAACACTTCAACCTCAGACCTAAACCCATCGCCAATAGGGCGATTGTGGATTGGCATTCGGCAGGCCGACACCAGCCTAACTTATCGTCAGTTCGGACAAACCGCTGTGGTGCTGCGCAACGATGCCGGGACATCCTTCGACCCTCTCTATGACGCACCACGCTGGGGCATGGGGGCTCCGTTGGTGGTGTGGTCTTATGGAGCGCAACAAGCCTTGGCGATTCAGGCGGTCGATTGGCCCACGAGCGGCTCCCACATTACCCTACCACTTGGAGTTCACAACCTGCAGCAGGGCTGGGTATTGTTTGCGGTCGACTCCCTTCACAATCTGCCCGTGGCCACTTTAGGGGGATGGAATTCAGGTTCTCAAACAACCGCAACGGCGGGCTCAAAGTGCAGTAGCTTCGGGATTTGGCTTGAAGACCGTCTGGAGGGCCAGTGGCACGACCTTCTGATGGGGCCGGCGCGTTGTGATTTATTGACCCCTGGTATTCACCAGCGTTTCTTCCTGCATTTGGGTGATCTATCGCACCTAACGAGTTCAATGGCCGAAATTGCGTCGTCAAATATTCCATATCTGCTGCTTTCCGACGGCCAAACATGTGTGGCTGGTCTTCAGGCAGGTGCGGAAGTGCTGATCTACGACCTTAAGGGGGCCCTACTGGGCCGCATCAATCCCGTAGTCGACAGCGATTGGCCAATCCCCCCCGAATTTCTCCGTCTGGGAGCCCTGATCATGCGCATTAGGCAGTCAAGACAAATCCATTACCTGAAAATCAGTCGTCCCGCCCCCTAAACCCCGGGGGCTGTCAAACACAATACATTACCTGAAAATCAGTCGTCCCGCCCCCAGAACCCTGGTGGTTTTCACGCCCGATCCCCCACATAAATTCTACTAACCTGGCGGATAAGCCTGACTATTTCCTGTAAGATTGCCCTAAAGGGTAAAACCAAATATCCACTGCATTGTTGTCATTTGGTTAACAACGCCCAATGACTCTGCATCCCCACACCAATGTCTGCGATTTGCTGCAGCAATTGCCCATTGCGGCGGGTGTTTTGAACAAAATGGGCGTGCCAGATGCCGCCATCATCCGCTGCGATACCGTAGGTGAAATCGCCGAAATCGTAAACCTGAACATTGCCGAACTGCAAGCCACAATCGACCAACTGGGCGGTGCGGCCTATGAGTCTCTGTCGTTCGAGGGCATTGACGGGATGGGTAGACTCCTCAACCGGTTAAGCCATGAACATCACCAAATCCTTACCCAGCATTTGCCGCAAATCGTCGATTTGATGAAGGAGATGAGTCGCCACCACGGCCACGAATCGATTGTTTGGGACGAGCTGCACCTGTTGTTTGCTCATTACAGGGCTGCCCTATCAGAGCATATCCTCCGCGAACAAGACGAGTTGTTTCCCTACATTGAGCAACTGCTGAGTGTGCGCACATCGGGTGTTTCCTCAGGGATCGATGAAGAACAGCTTCTCCGCTCCGGCGAAAGTTTATGCCTGCTATTGGAAATGGAAGAAGACAGCAGCTTTCTGAACGAAATTCAGTTGCAATTGGTCGACGGCGCTCCCCACGACAGCGATATGGTGCGCACACGCCTCCGCCACCAGATAGATGAACTGAGATGCCTCACCGAGCAACACGAGGCGTTGGAAACCAATCAACTGCTTCCTCAGGTGCTGCGCCTCGAATCAGAGGTCTTCCGCAGCCTGAAGGCTCATTAAGTCCATTCGATTACATCAGGTTTATTACAGAAAAAAAGGGCTTCCCCGGTGGAAAACCCTATTTTTGTGGTGCTTCAAACGTCCATCAACCCATGCAAACCGATTCCCGCATCTATATAGCTGGCCACAACGGAATGGTCGGCTCCGCATTATTTCGCGCCCTCAAAAAGCGTGGTCACCACCATTTCATTCTCCGAAGCAGCAGTGACCTCGACCTGCGCGATCAGTCGGCCGTGGCCCGGTTCTTCAGCGAGGAAAAACCCGAATATGTATTTCTTGCGGCGGCCAAAGTGGGGGGGATACATGCCAACAATACCCTCAGGGCCGAGTTCCTCTACGACAACCTGATGATTCAGACCAACATCATCCACCAAAGTCACCTCAACAGAGTCAAAAAACTGCTGTTCTTGGGAAGCAGTTGCATATATCCGCGATTGGCACCCCAGCCCCTCAAGGAAGAATCGCTACTGTCGGGCTATTTGGAAGCCACCAACGAGCCCTACGCCATTGCCAAAATAGCTGGCATCAAGATGTGCGACGCCTACCGCGCCCAATACGGCTGCCAATTCACCAGCATCATGCCGACAAATCTGTACGGTCCGGGCGACAACTACCACCCCGAGCACAGCCATGTGATGCCGGCACTGATTCGCAAATTCCACGAAGCCCACACCTCGCGCGCACCTGAAGTGGAGATTTGGGGGACGGGCACGCCGCTGCGTGAATTTTTGTATGTCGACGACATGGCCGAGGCCTGCCTGATCGTGATGGAGCGCTACAACGACTACGGCTTCCTAAACGCTGGCTTCGGAAGAGACCTTAGCATAGGTGAACTGGCCTCCACCGTTGGTCGCGTGATTGGATACAAGGGCTTATTGCGTTATAACACCCGAAAACCAGACGGTACGCCCAGGAAATTGATGGACTCATCACGCTTAATGGCCCTCGGTTTCAGGCCCAAAGTGCAACTTGAAGAGGGAATAGCCCTGGCCTACCAAGATTTCCTGGAACGCTACGCCCAGTAACCGTGGTGAACAAACATGAGCGACATGCAACCGACATCCACCGAACAAACACAAGGCTACCGTGTGCTCCTGTTGGGGGGAGGCGGTCGCGAACATGCTCTGGCCACGGCTCTCAGCCAGAGCCCGCACTGCGCTGCACTATTTGTGGCCCCTGGCAACCCAGGCACCGCATTAATCGCTACAAACCTCGACCTGATTCCATCCAAATCCGAGGCCGTCTCGGCCGCCATACATCAAAATCAAATCGACCTGGTGGTTTGCGGTCCTGAAGAACCGCTGGTGAACGGCCTAGCCGATCGTCTGCGCGATGAATTTGGCCACGAAGAGCTGCTTTTTTTCGGACCGGGAGCATCAGGTGCCCGATTAGAGGGAAGCAAAGACTTCAGTAAGCAATTCATGGCGCGGCATGGCATTCCTACTGCACGCTACCGCACCTTCACGGACGACCAGCTACAGGAGGGACTCGAATACCTGAGCAGTCACCCACTTCCTGTGGTACTGAAGGCCGACGGATTAGCAGCGGGTAAGGGCGTGGTCATTTGCTCTACATCGGCGGAAGCCTGCGATACCCTCACTGATATGCTCGTAAACCGCCGTTTTGGCGCGGCAAGTAGTCGGGTTGTGGTGGAGGAATTCCTCCAGGGGATCGAGATGTCGGCCTTTGTGATCACTGACGGGCGCGACTACCTCCTACTGCCCGAGGCGAAAGACTACAAACGAGTTGGGGAAAGAGATACCGGCCTCAATACTGGCGGAATGGGTGCCATTTCGCCCGTTCCTTTCGCCCATACAGAATTCATGGTGCGCGTCGAAGAACGTGTAATTCGTCGCACCCTCCGTGGTCTACAAGCCGAAAACATCCCCTACACCGGCTTCATATTTTTCGGCCTGATGAAGGTGGGCGATGACCCATACGTGATCGAGTACAATGTGCGCATGGGCGACCCGGAAACGGAGGTTGTGGTGCCGCGGATCCAGTCCGATCTCCTGCAGCACCTCGTGGCGGCATGTAAGGGCGAATTGCAGGCAGAGTACATCGAAACCAATCCCCAAACCGCTTGCATCGTCATGCTCGTGTCGGGTGGCTACCCAGGCGAATACCCCCGAGGCTTCACGATTTATGGTAATACCCAACGACCACTAACCTACCACGCCGGCACCCGCCGGGCCGACGATGGGAGCCTGCAAACCGCTGGTGGGCGCGTACTGGCTGTGGGGGCAATGGGCGCGGATGTGTCCGAGGCGCGACTCAAAGCCTACAAGCGGGTACAAGAACTGTGCTTCGAGGGGGTCTACTTCCGCCGCGACATAGGCCTCGATCTTTTGACCCCTTGGTAAACCTTGAACGATGAGCCTCTGGTATCTTCTGTCGGCCCTCAGCCTGTTCTACATTCTGATCGGGCGCATCCTCACCACCGAAAACGCGCCATACCTGCTCTCGGGCTACAATACACTGTCGGCCGAGGAGCAAAAAAAGGTAAACCTCGCCGCCTATGTGCCGTTCTTTCGAAAATTCCATCTGTGGCTGGGCCTAGGCCACTTCACCGTCGGTTCCCTGCTGTTCTACCTCTGGAGCGAAGATGCCGCTGGCCTGTTCCTCGGGATTTGTCCGATTCTCGCCTACCTCTGGTTCATGAGCCACAGTCGCCGGTTCATGGCCGGTGTTCAGGAGCGACAAATCCGAATAGCCCGCTATGTGCTCATCGCTTGCGCGCTGTTGGTGTCGGGACTCATGTTAATTGGCCAGGGAAACATCCCCTTTGAGGTTCAGGCTGATGGGCTTCGCATCGGGGGCATCTACGGCGAAACACTGCCCCGAAACAACCTCAGCAGTGTGCAACTGGTGGATGCCCTACCCGACATCAAATGGAAGACACACGGTTTTGCCACAGGATCCGCTAAAAAGGGCTATTTCCGAACCCGCGACGGCCGCAGCGTTAAGCTCATGCTCAACCATGGTGTGGCGCCCTACTTGTTGTTGACCCGACAGGATGGGCGGCAGATCTACTACGCTTGCGGGAGCCGCAACAACCGATTGCTTTGGGCGCAGATTGATAGCCTCATGCCCGAAAAAACCAAAAAAAATTGACTTCGAACATGGGTCACCACTTGCTCAAGCCTCCATTTCTTGCCTGCGCTGGGCTTCAACGAAGGAACGCCCACAACTGAGTTTACCAGCCAACGGCGAACGAGGATCAACTACCCGCCAGAAAGGCGCCACCTCCAGTGCTGTTCGTCCATTGGCCATCTCTTCCAGTGCAGATTCGGCTGCGATGCGCAGGAAAATCCCCGACGTGAGGGGACAACTAAAATCCGCCGATTGGTCAGCCGCAAGGTCACGACGCATCAGCTCAGGGGCTACTGTTTGTCCGACCGGAATTTGCCAGAGGTACGCATCGATCAGGCGGGGCGTGGGAATCAGCATCCTGCTACCCGCCGGCGCACCAGCATAAGGCACATCAATGCACTTAACCTCAGGCTTTGCCGGATGACTCATTTTTTCAGTCCAGCTTTTCTTTTTGGCAGGCATTTTTTGTTCTTTAATTCCTTCAATTTGTTTTCAATATCTGCATGTGCTTTCATCTCCTAAAAATAAACCATTCAACCACTTTCCGGCAAGTACTTTTTGTGGCAGCTCCCTGAAAGGCAGGATTAGAAAACTGAACGGTCCTTGAACTTCGCAGAGCCACTATCGCCATCAGGGTCTACCAAATACGTTCCGGAGTAAATCGCTGGTGCGCCGCGCTGGCTGGGAACGGATGGCCTTTTCCTCCTCCGCCACCCGCAAGAACAACCCGGCCACAGCCCGTTGGCAAACATGCCGCGTGAGGTCGGTGTCTAACCGCCTAACCCCCGGAATTCGGTTATAAACCCCTACGAAGCTTCTCCATTTGTCGGCTGCCCCCGACTGCTGCAGGCTGGCGTCGATGGCGGGACTAAACCGCTCTACTAGTGCACCCTCCGTTTGACTTCGAAGGTAGTGCGTGGCGGCGTCATCCGCACCGTGTACAATACCAAGGGCATCGGATAGCTTCATTTGTCGAACCGCATCCACAAACAACGACTTAGCTTCGTGCGTGGCCCCTTCGGCGGCACGATTCAGACTCAGAATCAATTCGTCGACCCGCTTCGCTTGACCCATACTGCGCAGTTTGTTGGCCACCGTCTCGGCTTCCGGGGGTAAGTGGATGCGAATTTCAGGGCGTGCGTAGTAGCCATCGACCCGTGACAGCTCCTCCACGGCCCTTTCTACCCCCTGCAACAAGCATTCTTTTAGTCCTGCCCCTACCGGGTCGTCTTGCAGTGGCCCAACAAATGCATCAGTAAAACATCCCCTTTGCGGGTGCTTATAAAAAATGACATCTGTGTGCGTGGCACAGGCATCAAGCGAGAAGACCAACAACAAATGCAG
>VHAX01000037.1 GCA_016872215.1 Sphingomonadales bacterium
TCCGTTTCAACCGGGTCATTTCATAGGATGAGCAACCCGTGAACACAACACTCAAGATCACCAGTGCGACAAAAGAAGACCTTCGGAAAGCTGAAAGCAGGTTCAACATGACGTCATTTTTAAGACAAAGTGTAAACGCTCGTATTGCTATATTTGTTCCCCTTTGTAAAAATAGACAAAAAGCAAACACAAAAGAAATATGGCCAAAGAAATTACCCCCAGAACACAGGATTATGCTCAGTGGTACAACGATTTGGTCCTAAGGGCGGGACTGGCCGATTACTCTGCCGTAAGGGGATGTATGATAATCAAACCCTACGGCTTTGCAATCTGGGAGCGCATACGCGATGCCCTCGACGGCATGTTCAAAGAAACAGGGCACAGCAACGCCTATTTCCCCTTATTCATCCCCAAGTCGTTTTTTAGTCGCGAAGCCACCCACGTCGATGGTTTTGCCAAAGAGTGCGCAATAGTGACCCACTACCGCTTGCGCAACGGCAAGGATGGGGGTATAGAGGTGGACCCCGAAGCGCGTTTGGATGAAGAACTCATTGTACGGCCCACATCCGAAACCATCATCTGGAATACATACCGCGACTGGATCCAAAGTTACCGGGATCTCCCCTTGCTCATCAACCAATGGGCCAATGTGGTTCGCTGGGAAATGCGCACACGCTTGTTTCTACGTACCACCGAATTTTTGTGGCAGGAAGGACATACGGCCCACGCTACGGCGGAAGAGGCCGTAGAGGAAACGCGCAAAATGCTGGAAGTTTATGACCGCTTTGCCCGTGAATGGATGTCGCTTCCGGTAATCAAGGGTGTAAAAACCGAAAAGGAGCGTTTTGCGGGTGCAATCGACACCTATTGCATTGAGACGTTGATGCAGGACGGAAAAGCCCTTCAGGCCGGCACCTCCCATTTTCTGGGGCAAAATTTTGCCAAGGCCTTCGATGTTCAATTTACCGGAGTAGATGGTGAGCGGGAATTTGTTTGGGCCACTTCATGGGGGGTTTCGACCCGTTTGATGGGAGCCCTGGTGATGGCACACAGCGACGACGATGGTTTGGTCTTGCCTCCGCGGCTAGCCCCTATTCAGGTGACCATCATTCCCATCTACAAGGGATCCGAAAGTCAGACTGCGCTACGCGAAGCGGGAGCCCGACTGGAACAGGAACTGCGTTCGGCCGGTGTGCGGGTGCAGTTCGACCACGACGACAACCATCGTGCGGGCTACAAATTCGCTGAGTCGGAGCTCAAGGGCATTCCCATTCGGCTTGCCTTGGGTATGCGCGACCTCGAGCAGGGCACGATAGAGGTAGTTCGTCGCGATACCCGTGAAAAAATGCTGATGCAACAGGCGGATCTAGCCCCGAAGATTATCCATTTGTTGGAGGCCATACAGGTTAATATCTACCAGAAAGCGCTCGACTTTCGCAATGAAAACATGCATAGGGCCGATTCCTGGGAGGAATTTGAACGGTTGCTCGACCGCGGGGGTGGTTTCATTTCGGCCCACTGGGATGGCACATCTGAAACCGAGGAGCTGATTAAGGAACGCACGAAGGCGACCATTCGTTGCATTCCCCTTGACAATCCGGTTGAATCGGGTCATTGTATTCTTACAGGAGCCCCTTCTCGGCAGAGGGTTTTGTTTGCCAGAGCATATTAGCAAAAACATAATTAACCGATGATGGGCAGGGATACGCATCCCCTGATCAAATCCGGTTCAGAATTTTTGGGCGGCCTTCCGTTGGTAGTCGATGAATTCGTAATCCAACCCACTTATTGAGGTGAGCCTACCCGACCGACTGCAGATTACCCATTCGCTTTCCGGAAAATCAAATTGGGTATCCCCATCCACGTCCAAATAAATGCGGGTTAAAAAAATCCGACTGGCGTATGCCATCAGTTCGGCATATACCTTTCCCCCGCCGATGACGAACACTTCTTGCTGGTCGGCAAGTGCCTTGAGAGCCTGATGGACTGTACTGAAGACACAAACATCGGGTGGACGGAACGATGCACGTGTACTTAAGACAACGAAAATTCGACCAGGAAGCTCTCGGCCAATGCTTTCATAGGTGGAACGACCCATCAGGCAGATATGCCCCATAGTAAGCTCCTTAAATCGCTTCAAATCCTCCGGAAGGTGCCAGGGCAGCGTGTTGTTTCGCCCGATTACCCCGTTCTGAGAAGCAGCCACAAGTAGATTCAATCGGGGTTTCGCCGGAAAGTCGTTTGCTTCATAAATATTCATGTACATCGAAAATAATCTTCTAACTCAATCCCGCCGACAAACGATTCATTCTATACCGCAACGGGTGCCTTTATCCCCGGATGTGGGTCGTAGCCCTCGAAATGTATGTCTTCGTAGCGGAATGCAAATAAATCGAACACCTTAGGATTCAGTCGCAGACGGGGAAGCACTCGTGCGGAGCGTGACAACTGCAGTTCTACCTGCTCCATATGGTTTAGGTAGATATGCGCGTCCCCAAAGGTGTGGATGAATTCGCCCGGCAGCAGTCCACTCACCTGAGCCATCATATGGGTCAGCAGTGCATAGGAGGCAATGTTGAAAGGCACACCAAGGAACACATCGGCAGACCGCTGGTAGAGCTGGCAGGAGAGACGGCCATCAGCCACGTAAAACTGAAAAAGAACATGACAAGGCGGGAGAGCCATTTGAGGGATGTCGGAAACATTCCAGGCCGACACCAGATGTCGCCTCGAGTCGGGAGATTCCCGAAGAGATCGGAGCACCTCCTTTAATTGGTCGATGCTATGGCCAGAGGGAGTCGACCAACTGCGCCACTGCTGTCCATAGACCGGTCCGAGGTTGCCCTGTTCATCCGCCCATTCATCCCAAATGCTCACCCCATTTTCTTGGAGGTAGCCAATGTGGGTGTTTCCGGTTATGAACCACAATAATTCATGAACGATGGACTTTAGGTGTAGCTTTTTGGTCGTAACGAGCGGAAAACCCTCCTCTAATGTAAAGCGCATCTGGTATCCGAAGATGCTTAGGGTGCCGGTGCCAGTGCGGTCCGATTTCCGTGCACCATGGTCAATAATATGTTTTAATAAGTCGTGATACTGTTGCATTTATCAAAAACTCAAAGCCATATTTAGCTGCCACATCAGCGGGCGACTACCACTTTTTTCACATAAGTTCCATAGCTGCATTCAGCCCGAACCGTATAGATTCCAGCCTGAACATCGTCCAGATCAAGCATCGGGCGGACTGGAGCAGGAATGTCGCGAAAAACCCGACCCAACTGATCCATCAGTTGCAGACGTCTGATCTGGTCCAGTCGACCGACGGCCACATACAGCATGCGGTCGGTTGGATTGGGATATAGTAAAAAATCACCATCTGCAACCGGAACATCCGGTGGTGGCACACCGCCTTTTGGAGTGAACCGATACTGCACAAGAGTAGGATTGAAAAGACCGAAAAACGAGGTACCGCGAACTTTTAGTATGGGTATGCGTTCTTCGCGACTCAACCAGTAATACTCGATTTCCGTTCGAAGGGGCACCCCGATGGTGTTTCCCTGAAAGGTCAGGCTATCCAGAATGCGAAGGGTACTTTTGATTCTGAGGCATTCGAAGGTTCCCTGAGGTGTCGTGATGCTTCCCCAGCCGTCGACCTGGGTGACCCGCCCGCCACGGCTGGCATATTCGCCCACAGTCGGAATACCGATTTTGTAGGCAAACGTACTGCTGTCTTTCCGGCCATAGGTGAGCGGAAAAAAGAAAATTTCATCGTTGTCGGTGTAAAATGACGGAATCGGAATGCCGCTCACTGTGAAACCGCGACCCACCGCTGCCCATCGGGAATTGTTGACGTTGTAAAATTCGAAAACATTCTGGAGGGAAACCACAACCAGATTGAGGCTGTCCTGCACCTTGGTGCCAAAAGCGTTCAGAAAGAGAAAATAGGGGGTTTGAATTCCTGGGCGATACCAGACCAAATCAGGCGTGAGGGGCTGAAGGTCGGAGAAATCCCAATTGCTACCCGGACCAGTTGCGGCGTATCGGGTGCCAGGTAGGGTAAGACGGGCGTTCATAATTTGAGCCGAATCGCCCGCCCGAGGCAGTTGATCCCGTGTAAGGGTGATCTGAGCATGCGTTTCCAATACGCTAATGATCATCCCCACACATACGATCTGAAATAGTGCACGAGGGCTCAGCATAAATCTTGATTTTTGTGTACCAAACGGTAGACACGAATCTACAAATTTAAAGCATGAAAAAAGACACTTCAGATATCCACAAAGAAGCGGAAGAAAATTTAATCGATGCGCATCACTTAAGACCTACCCCAAGGGCTGAGATCATAACCATTGGCGATGAGATTTTGATCGGACAGGTGGTGGATACCAATTCTGCCTGGATCGGACAAGAATTAGCGTTGGCCGGGTGGCAGGTAGGCAGAATTCTGAGTGTGGGTGACGAACCGGGGGAAATTCTGGAAGCCCTAAGCCTGGCGATGGGAAGAGCACAGTTGGTGATTTTGACCGGTGGATTGGGCCCTACACGCGACGACCGAACCAAATCTTGTCTGACCGAATTTTTTGGCGGCCGGCTCACAACCAATAATGAAGTGCTCGAGAGAATCGAGAAGTGGTTTGTTGAAAGAGGAAGGAATCCAGGCGAAGCCAACCGCCAACAAGCAAACCTTCCCGACAATGCCCACATTCTCCTCAACGATTTGGGTACGGCTCAGGGGATGCTCTGGGATCATGAGGATTGCATGGTAGTGAGCTTACCCGGGGTGCCATATGAAATGAAACACCTGGTTTCCGATCGGCTGATGCCCCTGCTGGGCACAAAGGTAGAAATCCCTACCCTTTTGCATCACACTTATGTCGCTTGTGGTATGGAGGAATCCATGATTGCCGAAACTATTGCAGACTGGGAGCTGGCCCTGCCCGACAACATCCGCCTTGCCTATTTGCCTAGTCCAGGCATGGTACGCCTACGTCTCAGCGCCATGGGTCGGCCAGTCCCAGAATTGGAAACGCAACTTCAGCAACTGGGAGACGACTTGAAGTCATTGTTGGGGCACCACATCTGCGGGAATGGAGATGAACGCCTGCCCGATGCCGTGGGTAAGGCTCTACTTCGATTATCGGCAACCGTGGGCCTTGCTGAAAGTTGTACGGGTGGTGAAGTATCTCGGCTTCTGACTTCCGTGGCCGGATGCAGCCGATATTTTCAGGGAGGATTTGTAGCCTACAACAATGACGTCAAATGCAGCCTTTTGGGCATGCAAGAGGAAGTTCTTTCGGTATATGGAACTGTCAGTGCCGAAACCGTGGCTGCTATGGCTTTAAGTGCGAGAAGCCAATTGAGGTGTGACTATTCGGTATCGATCAGCGGAATTGCCGGCCCGGATGGAGGGAGCGATGACAAGCCCATCGGCACTATTTGGATTGGAGTTCACGGGCCTCATTCCGCGATTCAACGTCACTACCGCTTGGGTGGTACCCGAGAATTGATTCAACAACGCGCAGCGATGACGGCCTTATTTCTTTTGTGGAAAATGTTGAACGAGGATTCGGTCAGACAGGGATTGTGATTATTTTGTTCAATTATAAAGCGTGTGGTCTGCCTAAAAAGAGGCCGCAGGGACACCTTATAGCACCCTTCGGTGCGTTTTTCGTGTTAACTTTGCAGCCTTTGGATATGAAGCGATACATGTTTCTGTAAATTTCAGCCGTTACACCCTCATTGCAAATCCAAGCTATGCCAAATTTCGATCTGGTCATGCCCAAAATGGGCGAAAGCATCATGGAGGCCACCATCCTGAAGTGGCTCAAAAAACAGGGTGACTCGATTAGCCTCGATGAGGCGGTGTTGGAAATTGCTACCGATAAGGTCGATTCGGAGGTCCCGTCACCCGTCGCCGGCACGCTCAAAGAGGTTTTGTTTGCCGAGGGAGATGTAGTGCAGGTGGGCAGTATTTTGGCCCGGATCGACACCAGCGGTTCGGCTGTTAAATCGGTTTCATCCGACGCTAATGAAATATCGCAGACCTCCCCTGCGGTTTCTTCATCCACGGTTGTGGAAGTCCCCTCGACTGTGGCCGCCGACACATTGCCCGTCGGAACGGCACGGTTGACTGAAGCTATTAATCCGGTTGGTCAAAACCAACGCGGGGGCGGTCGTTTTTATTCTCCATTGGTTTTAAGCATCGCATCATCTGAAGGAGTTGGAATGGCCGAATTGGAGCAAATCCAGGGTAGCGGTGCCGAGGGAAGGGTTACCAAAAAAGATATTTTGGCCTATGTGGGACGGCGTTCATCAGGAAAAACAGAGCATAAATCGTCTGCGCAGGCCTCATCGCCTTCCCAAGCTAGTTCTGCCCTAGATAATGCCATTTCCACAGGTACCCGCTCAGCCCAGTCCGCTATCGCTTCAAAAGATGCTCTTCAGCATCCTGCATCGGCAGTACCCATGGCAGAAGCCGATACTGAGATTATAGAAATGGATCGTATGAGGCGGATGATCGCCGACAATATGGTGGCATCCAAACGAATTTCAGCGCATGTTACTTCATTCGTAGAGGCTGATGTAACCCGGATTGTTCAATGGCGCGACCAAATCAAGAAATCATTCGAGGAGCGTTATGGTGAAAAACTAACCTTCACGCCTCTGTTTATTGAGGCGGCTGTTAGGGCCATTCAGGATTTTCCCATGATTAATGTTTCGGTGGACGGACACCATCTGATCCGCAAGAAGCATATTCATATCGGGATGGCGGCCGCTTTACCCAATGGAAACCTAATTGTGCCGGTGATTCACAATGCCGATCAGTACAATTTGGCGGGACTGGCTAAAAAAGTGAACGACCTGGCAAATCGTGCCCGTTTGGGTAAACTAAAGCCTGAAGAAATTCAGGGTGCAACCTACACATTGTCGAATGTGGGCACCTTCGGGAATGTCATGGGCACACCCATCATTCCGCAACCTCAGGTGGCCATCATGGCTCTGGGCGCTATCCGTAAAAAGCCCGCGGTCATCGAAACGGAGACGGGTGACCTGATTGGTATCCGACAGATGATGTTTTTGTCGCACTCCTACGACCACCGTGTAGTGGACGGGGCCTTGGGCGGCATGTTTGTACGTCGGATGGCCGATTACCTCGAGAATTGGGATATAGGGCGGGAGATTTAGACGGGTTTACGCCTCAACGCTGCTTTTCGGTTTTGCCGGTTTGCATGGTGTTCGAGCCGCTCAAACTCCATAGGTGTATGGCAAAGTCACCCCTAAAAACTGTTTAGATCGTACCAGTCGCGGCGACGGGTGAGCCGTAGTGATTGCAGAGTTCGACCTTTGGCATTGAGCGTGAATGTATAAGAACGATAGGTACCGAACGGCACCAGATTGAAGCTCATCTCCCAGCAATGCAAGTCACGAAACACATTGAGCATGGTAGGGTTGAGCTTTTTGTGCACCAGGTCGATACCGGTGCGCCAGGCGATTTTCCACCCGTCTGTCAAATTAAAATCACCATTTAGGTCTACCGCGGCGTTGAGCAGATCCTTTTGAGATGGTATGGAACTTCTTTGAAGTCCGACCGCCAGATTGAAGTTGGCCTGAAAGGGAATTTCCCAATCGATGAACTGCGTTTGGGCCTGGCGCATCAGGTACTCACGCTCCTGCAGTTCACGGGGGTCGCTGCTGGGTGTGGCTGCCAATCGGTCCACCAGCGATGGCGCACGGTTGGTTTTCTCTGAACGGTTGCGCAGGCTGCCGTTGATTGTAAAATTGGCAGAGGTCATCCGGGTCAACCCCTGTCCTTCCTGCCAGCGATAGCGACTCGTGCGCTTGCCGTTTTCATCCGTACTGTAGGGGTCCAGGCTTGCTGTGAAAAACATACTGAGCCGATCCGTAAAATTGGTTCTCCCACTGAGTTGAATCGGTGAAAGCCGGAAACTGTCGGCTGCCAGATTGTAGGCTCCATTGAGCCCGAATGAGTCAAAAATCCTGAATTTTCTGATCACTTGCCCCGTGTCGGTTTTGGTTCTCCATTTTCCCTCCACCAGATTATCCACAGAGATATTAATGGAGTTGCTGCGTCCGTAACCTGTGCCTCCGTATCCCAGTCCGGCGAAACGGTCATAGAGTCGAGTGTTCCCGAGACTGTCGCTCTGAATTCGTTGAAAGAAGCCAAAGGCAGGGTCGGAAAAGTCTGGGCGCCATAAATAACTGATACGCGGATTCAGAACGTGACGCAAAGCGGCGATCCGTCCCCTTTTCGTTTGTATGAGTCCGTAGATACGGGTGTTCATGCTGATGTTGAGGCTGTAGTCGTAGTTGCGGTAGAATCCATCCACCGTATCGACCCGCACAACTCGTGCGGTATCGTCATAAAAATGGTTAAACTGTCGTATGCTCCAGCGTTCGTTGTAGGTGAGTGTAGGTGTGAATTGGAGGTAGCGCGCGAGAACTATAGCGGCTGAACTTATAGGCAGGCTATGTTGAATTCCCCCGTTGAAATTTCGCAATAAGGCCTTCGAGAAAAAAGTGCTGTCGGGGGCCTGCGTCGTGCTCCGGAAATTGGTTTGATAGGTGAGACCGATTTTCTCGTACCATTTTGCCTCACCGAGCTGGATCTTCCTTTTGAAGGGTTCCACCCGATTCATGTTCAGTGAGCCTTCGGGAAGTGTGAGATTAATCTGTTTCGTTTGGGTGTTCTGATTGTGTCGCGCGGCCAGAGAGAGGCGGAAGGGACTATTAGCAAAGCTTTGGTTGTAGGATATTGAAGAATTCAACTGATTCTGAAGGAATTGGGTAGTCGCAAACGAGTTGTTCGACAAGAATGTACTGGTGCCAGCCGTCACACTGGCTGTGAACCGACGGAATGGATGAGCTTTAGCATCCTGCTGGTGGTTCCAGCGGATGAAAAAGTCGCGGTTCAACATGCGGTCATCCGCCCGGGCATCGCCTCTTTGCTGGTTGCTATAGCTGAGTTCGAGCCGACCCGAATAGCGATAGCGTCGGGTGTATTGCAAGGCTTGACTCAGACGATGGCTTCCCAGGGAATATAGGTCACCCCGAAGTGTGAGGTCAAGGTAGTCGCTCAGGGCGAAGTAATACCCCAGATTGCGGAGGAAGAAGCCCAATTCGGGGGAGCGACCATATTCAGGGGGCAGGAGTCCGGAGCGCTGGCCTTTAAGTGATGGTATGATGGCAAACGGAAGACCGACAGGCAGGGGAACACCGGCCATCACCAGATAAGCGGGACCACTCACAACTCGTTTATTGGGTACTATATGGGCTTTGGAGAGGTTTAAATAGAAATGGGGGTCATCGGTATTGGAGCAGGTGGTCATCTGCGTGTTTTTCATATAAATGCTACGATCATTGTTGAGGCGCACCGATCGGCCCACCATATAAAGCTCCCCGTCCTGAGTCACCAATTTCGACACGCTGGCCCGCTTGGTTCGGAAATTATAGCGGATGCGTTCGCTGTCGAAGGTCTGTTCCCCATCCTGAAAGGTGGGTTTGCCGAGGGGTACACCCAAACTGTCGGTGCCTGTGGTGGCGGTGATTTCCCTCCTCTTCCAGTCCTGCTCGATCTGATATGCTTTCAATTGGATCTCACCGTATTCCATATGGGCATCGCGATAGAGATAGGCTCGGGATTGCTGTACATCCAGCACCAATGAATCGACCGATCCATAGCGAACCGGGGCATCGAGCAGAGAGCGGGAACTGATGGATTTTACGGTTTTAGGTTGGATCGTGTCGTATTCCGGATTTAACTTTGAATCGGTTGTAACCGTTTTCATTTCAACGGGAGGAACCTTTTTCTGTTTGGCCGTTGAATCCTGAGCGCTGACAAGATTAGTTCTAGTCAAGCCCGCTATGAAAATCAGAACCACAAGAATTCCCGTAATTTTTACGTTCTTTATCACCCTACACCTTTTACCTTTGCTTTTCGATTAAATATGGTGCACAAAGGTAGCCAAAGCCGCAACAACCACGCCAGCCAGCGGCTGATTGCCGTTCTCATTACCACTGCTCTGGTGTTGTGTGGATTTTCACCGACCGGTTTGAGGGCGTTTAAGCTGAGGACGGTGGTCATAGACGCAGGACACGGCGGAAACGATCCGGGATGTTTGGGCGCTCGTTCAAAGGAAAAAGATGTGGCTTTAAGGTTGGCTACAGAAGTTGGGCGTAAAATCCGGGCACGCCACCCCGATGTGAAAGTGGTGTATACCCGCCAGGACGATCGGTTTTTGGAACTTCACCAACGGGCGTCTCTCGCCAATCGTGAGCAGGCGGATTTGTTTATGTCGATTCACCTGAATAGTGCCAAGCCCACGGCCTTTGGAACTGAAACCTACACTCAGGGGCTTCATGTTACGGAGGCCAATCTGTCGGTTTCCAAACGCGAAAATGCGTCGATTTTGATGGAGAGCGATTACGTTCAGAATTATGACGGATTCAACCCCGGAGATCCCACGGCTCATATCGTCTTCGAGTTGTTCCAGTCGGCCTACCGCAACCAGAGCATTCGTCTTGCTGGCTTGGTTGAGGAGCAGTTTAAGTCACTCGCCGGTCGACATTCGAGGGGCGTGAAGCAGGCTGGGTTTCTGGTGCTATACCGCACAACCATGCCTGCACTGTTAATCGAAGCCGGTTTTCTGACCAACCCCCAAGAGGAAGGCTTTCTCAATACGCCAGAGGGGGAGGATAAAATCACCACGGCCATTGCGCAAGCATTTAGCCAGTATAAAAAAGAAACCGATCAACCCTAATTCGACAAGAATCCTTTATCCAACTTTTTTATGCAGAATTCCAACTCCGACAGATTTAAAATTGGCAAACAGGAAGTACGGTTGGGTCTGTTTGCGGCCTTGGCTATTGGGTTACTTATTTTTGGTTTTAATTTTTTAAAGGGTGAAAACGTTTTCAACAGTAACCTTACCTATTACGTACGATACCCCAACGCCCTAAACCTTCAATCATCTTCCCCTGTTTTGTTTAGGGGAGTGAAGGTCGGGTCGGTCCGTGAGGTTATTTTACAGCCGGAAGGAGTCCTTATAGAATTTTATGCCCGTGAGGATATTCAGATCCCGGTTGGTTCCGAAGCCAGGGTGATCAGTACTGACCTGTTCAATACCCGGGCCATTGAAATCCTGTTCTCAACGAATCTTGAGGTAACCAACTCTTACGACACGCTTGTAGGAACAGTTGAAACAGCACTGCTAGAGAAAATTGCGGATCAGGTGACCCCCATGCGCAATCGGATCGATAGTTTGTTGCAGACTACCCAGCGATTATTGGGAGCCATCGATCCCGATGAACTCAACCGAACGGTGGGCAACGTTGAAATTGCCACGGCTCAATTGGCGGAAATGAGCTCATCCCTGAAGGATCCGCTCAACCAAAGCATAACCAATATGCAATCGGTCAGCAGAAATCTGGCGAAAAACAACGAGCAAATCAATAATATTATCAAGAATGCAGGCAAGCTCAGCGACAGCTTGTCGGTCCTTTCCCTACAGCCTACACTCACTTCACTCAATCAGAATCTGGCCTCTTTGTCAGCAATTCTACAGAAAATCGAGAGGGGTGATGGAACCATGGGAAAAATGGTACAGGATTCTTCACTCTACCACCGTTTGGATGAGTCGGCCCGATCGCTGAATCTGTTGATGGAGGACTTTCGTAAACAACCCCGCCGCTACCTTAACTTCAGTGTTTTTGGAGGGAAAATCAAGGAACCTAAAAAATAATCTTATTGGAGACAAGGATAAAGAGACTGGGAGACAATCCTATTGGCAGTAAGGTTAAAAGACTGATAGAAAGTCATTTTGGAAGTAGGGTCAAATGAACTATAAAGCTATCAGGGTAGAATGACCACACGGCCAACATAGGTTTTACCTCCTGATGTAGCACATTTCAGCAGGTAGAGACCGGAGGGAATGTTTGCTAGATTTATTATTTCATTTTCATCCAGGGCCTTCCCCCGGGTAAGAGTTTGTCCACTCTGTGATGTTAGATACCAATCGAATGGCCCTTTCAAACCACTGACTTTAAGCAACTCTCTCGCAGGATTGGGATAAACGGTTAACCCGGTCGCTTCAGTTGTTTCGACAGACGTTCCTAGGGTATTGAGCCTCTGTACGGTGCTGGTACCTTTAAGCAATAAATTCCCCGGATCCAAATCCACAGCGGTTACGGGCGAAGGACCCACATTAAATCTGCTGATGCCGACAGATGGATCAACCCTCAGAATCTGAGTCGTTCCCCCTAATGTGACAAGGATGGGTAATGTGGTGCTGAAAAAAGGCGTAGTGATGCTGGTGGTGGTTTGATCGGGCCATACATAAAAGGTGGAATCGATCTGGTTCCAACGAATGGTATAGGACGGAAATCCCTCTCCGTAAATCCACTCCTGTACAAAACTGGTGAGCGGAATCTGGGTGAATGCCTCAACTACACTGCGAAATTCATCGGTCGTGCTCACGGAATTGGCCTTGAGTGATAGAAAATGTCGGAGGCTAGCAAAAAACAATGAGTCGTTCCCGATTTCCCAACGAAGCATATGAATTACCGCAGCCGCTTTCTTGTATGTAAGATTGCTGCTGAAGATCCGGTTAACACCAGAACCCGCAGGCACATAAACGGATCCTGTAGGTTGTCGCCCAGAATTTTGTGTGTTGGCCATCCAACTGTCAGCATTCGCGCGACCGAAAGCAAGCTCGCGGTATAGGTACTCACCGTATGATGCGAATCCCTCGTTGATCCAAATATCGCTCCAACTGGCGCAAGTCACCAAATCCCCGAACCACTGGTGCGCGAGCTCATGAGATGTAAGATCCTGTCCGAACGAGCCCATCGTGCTCATAGTCTGGTGTTCCATTCCCCCACCCAGAGGTGCCATCATATGCCCGTATTTCTCTTCCCAAAAGGGGTAAAGGCCCCATATGACCGAAAAACGCTCGATCATTTCATCGGTGGCATCCATATTCTGCCTCCAAAAATTGAGTGTGGTCTGGTTGTTCGAATTGGTGCGGTTGTAGACCCAATGCTGCACCATGACGGAATCGGGTGCCAATGCAGCCGGATGCGCATATGTCAGATACTCTACATAATCGGTAACCGAAAAAGCAATCAGGTAAAAGGCCTGGGGAAGGCGGGTTCTCCAATGAAAGCGGGTTTTGTTGCCCCCAACGGGCAGCACCTGCGTCAATATTCCATTCGAAGCCACTTTATTGGGGTTGTCCGTGGTGCCAAAAAAGTCGACTGAATCGATTTTATCCCATAAATCCTGTTTACATGGAAGCCAGTCGATGGCTCCAAACGGTTCAGACAGAGTCCAGGTGACCTGGGCTCCCCAGGTGGGACTTTGGGCGTTGTTCACACCGCTAAAGAACCCGCTGCTAACGGGCGTTGCGCTATACCAAACTTCGAGGGAGACATTCGCCTGCGTGGGTAAGGTTGCAGGCAAGGGCACCCGTACAACATGGTTCAGCCGGGAGAATGCGAGCATGCGCTGACCATTGATTCGGATGGAATCGATCGTGGTATTGTCGTTGAGTTCAAACCAAAAGGTATCCATCTCAGCCGATATCACCCTGGCATCGAACCTGACTTTCCCGCCCAGCGCCGTGCTGGCGTTACTAAGCTCGAGGTCAATGACATAATAATGAATGTCGTAGGTATCGCTACCCCGGTTGGCACGTTGAAGGCGGGCGGCCGACATCCAGGCATTCCCAACCCTGGCTTTTACGGAGGCACATTCATGATCCAGTCCGTTGTGCTGTGAACGGGCGGGGATTGAATTTATTAAAATGAAAATAGACAGCAAACCGCCAAAAACGGATCGGGGCAAATGACGGGTAGAAAGTAACGAAAATGGCTTCACAGGATGGCGAGGTTGATTAGGATAGATTGACTGGAATGATCAGAAGAGATTAACAGGAACAATAAAGGAAGAGTTACGGAATTAGACTAGAAAATATGCTGGAAAATACAAAAATAGCTATGAATTGGCTAGTTGCGACTCAAATTGGAGGTGGTAGAGCCGGCTATAGAAGCCGTCTGCTTCGAGCAATTCGACGTGTGTCCCCCTTTCAACAATCTCGCCTTTTTCCAACACCAGAATCTCATCGGCGTCGCGGATGGTCGACAAACGATGGGCCACCACCAAGGCCGAACGATTTGCCAAAAGGCTGTTCATAGCGTTTTGAAGAAGTAATTCCGTTTCGGAGTCAACAGAGGCTGTCGCCTCATCGAGCACCACAAGTGGGGGGTTGAGCACCATCATGCGAAGGAATGCAATCAGTTGCCTTTGTCCGGTCGACAAAGCCGCTCCCCGCTCGCGAACTTCATAATCCAATTCACCGGGTAGCCGTTCGAGAAAACGATAAATGCCTGCACCACGTGCAATGGCTCTGATTCGTTCGCGATCAATCGCCGGGTCTTTGAGGGTAATGTT
>VHAX01000038.1 GCA_016872215.1 Sphingomonadales bacterium
GAGAGGCTGTGGGTGTAAGGTACTTCAGATGGATTTAGTAAGACGTAATAGGCTTTGAATGCCTTTTCAATAGTCTGATGGCACATAAATCCCACATACAAATAGCGCTTTCCTTTGAGCATAACAATCGCTGTGTCTAGGTCGTAATCCGACAGGTCAATCCAATATTTCGATTTTGAACTCATTTTCTTCAGTTTCAAATTTAAGCAATTTTGTTCGAAACTAAATTTATGGCAGGTTTTCAGTTCAAGTTGGTGGGGGCTGGTATATTGGTTTGTGGCCTTGGGGTACGTCCATCACCACAAAAACCATCATTTATGCATCAGGAATGGAGTTTTTTATTCCCGGCGTTTTAAATTGTGTTTCAAAGCGGGGATATCGGATCTTCTGGTATGCGTTATTTTGTAGCAATCAACTACGAAAACTACACCTCAAAGACCCTAAAGCCTTAAAAAAGGCGATGGTTGTCAAAGGTCAAATCCCCAACTAAAAATGTAAAGAATTGCAGGCGTGTTATTCACAAATCCATGCAAGTTTATTCTAGTATTCTGGGTTGGCGGGCTTCTGCTCTGAGTCATCAGACTTCGCCGGTTGCTCCACTTCATCAGGTGCCGGAATTTCGGGTGTCGGTTCTTGGGTGGCGTCTGATGTGCTGACTTGCGTTACTTGTGGCGTCAATTGCACCGGGCTCTGTGTTACCGTAGGTGTGCTTACCACTTTTGGAGCGGGTGCCGATCCGTCGAGGGGTGCCCCTACCGCAATATCGCAGCGGTGTCCGGGTTGTCCGTGGGGTGGGTTTATTTTAGGGGCGGGCCCGTTCGCAGCGGTTTGTTGCGCCGTAGGGTTCAGAATCGGATTGGATTGTATACTGCCGTTTGCAGCAGCGGCAGCAGAATCTGTGTAGGAGGGACGAGGGTAATCAATCGTGTCCGGATCACTGCAAGCCGAGATGCCACTAAGGCAAAGGAGAAAAGAAAAAACAGAAGTGAAAGTGCGTAGTTTCATATTCTAAAAAGCGTTATTTCATGTCAAAAATACCCAAAAAATTCATCTGACCCACTAAATACGTGAAGATCTGTAAAAGCCTGCGGCAGATGTTGTAGGATTTCGGTTTGCAACAATCCTTCTTCTCCGTAATTTTTCGCGGCGCATTCCGCTGCTCGTCCCAGCAGCCAGGTGGCTATGCGGGCGGTGGCCTCGGGAGATGCGCCTCGCGCCATAATGGCGGCCAGGATTCCTGTGAGCATATCGCCGCTGCCGCCCCGAGCCAGTGCTGTGTTCCCCCGCGCTGTCAAGAATAGTTCTCCTTCAGCATTGCTCATGAATGTGAAGGCATTTTTGAGAACCACAATCCAGCCTCGTTCCGTTGCGAGTTTCTGAAGTGTTGCGAGGCGTTCCCAACTGCTGTTGTGGGTGCCGGTCAACCTGTCGAATTCCAACAGGTGCGGGGTGAGAATACTCCCCTCCGGTATGTGGCCCATCCATTTTGGGTGCTGCGACAAAATATTCAGGGCATCCGCATCGAGGATCAGGGGTGTGGATGTTCTACTGGCTTTTTTCAACAATGCACCGAAGACTGAGGCCGTAACTGATGCTGTTCCTATTCCGGGTCCGATGGCCACTGAGTGGTAGGTATGCACATCGGGGACAACAGAGGGCGTATCGGTTCCGTTCAGGTGCTTGATGATTTCAGGAAGATGAGCTGGACGATTGTTCCAAACGCTTTCTGTTGAAGATAGGGTGGTTCGTCCGGCACCTGCCCGGGCGCAGGCTTCGGCGCATAGCCAGGCAGCCCCGGGGTACTTGCCCGATCCGGCAACCAATAGCGCGTGTCCGGCGGTTCCTTTGTGCATGAATCGGGGTCGGGCGGGGAGGAGTGCAGCAAGATCAGGGGCGCGGTTTATGGTTGCCAGGGTGTTTGATGGGCGGAAATGGGTTGACAAACTAAACGGTATGCGGGTGACTTTTCCGCGCCAGGGAGCCGACTCAGGGAGCAGCAGATTGAGTTTTATTGGATCAAGGCAGAGGGTCTCGGTGGCCCGAACGATGGTCCAACTCTGGGAAAAGGGAATTTGTCCGGGCATCCCGGAGGGTAAATCGAGGCTAAAAACGGGCAAACGGGAATGGTTGATCCAATCGATTTGGTCTTTTAGTAGGCCTTCAGCTGGTCTGCTCGTGCCACTCCCACGAAGCGCGTCGATCAGCGTGTCATACTCGCGCGGATCGGGTACCTGATTGGCGGAAATTACCTTCACACTGGATGCCTCGTTCAATCGATGCAGCTGTATGCCAGTGTCGCTTTGCGGATCCGGGCTTTCGCTGAGCCAAACCGAAATTTTGTAGGCTCGATCTGCAAGGATGCGCCCCACGGCAAGGCCATCGCCACCGTTGCCACCCATACCGCTGCAAATCAATACGCGGGTGCCTTTAGGGTGACGGCTTTCCCAATGATTCGCCAGCGCCAGGGCGGCCTGATCCATCAGCTCCGTACCTGTCCACCCGTTTTGTTTTAATGTAAACCGATCCCAGGCCCGAATCTCATCGGTGGTTATGATATCAGGTACCGAGCACATTTTACAATATTTTACAAAAGTGAGAGAGACGGTGTGTTTTTTGCCGCGTCGCCCCTCGCTCTATGCCATCGCCTGTGAGCCGATCGATGCGCACCCAGCTGCTGGCATGAAGAATCTGCCCGTCGCCCAATACCAGTCCCACATGGGTGATGCGATTTTGATCATTGGAAAAAAAGGCCAGGTCACCCGCCGCAGCCTTGTGTGGGTCCGAGAATTTAAGGCCTGAATCGGCCTGCTGCCAGGCATCGCGGGGCAGGGAAATTCCGTGGACCGCATAAACCTGTTGAATGAGTCCGGAGCAGTCGATTCCCCAAATGGATGTGCCACCCCACAAGTAGGGGGTTCCTAGATACAAATGAGCGGTCTCACAAAGGCGTATGCCCGTGGCTGGAAGGGATGGACCCATAGCTCCTTCCTGCAGCTGCCAATCGCTGTCGGGCGCGCAGCCGTGGCTCACCCAGAGCGTTTCGGAGTCACGTTGCAGGCGGGCCCAGCGTGACAAAACAAATGTACACCCACCCCCAAACGGGTCGTCCCCCGCTGGTTCTAGCTGACCTTCTGCAACCCAACCCCGATACCCATCGCGCAGGCCCACGCATGAACACCATCCCGGTCGAAAGTCTGTGACCTCCACTTTTTGGTGCAGGTGCCACTGGGTGGTTTGTTCCGAACGTTCGCTGGGCTCTGAACGAACCGGGGTCAAGGCTACTGCCACACGGTAATGAGCGTGTTCGGCCTGATTCATACGCAAAACTAATCAATATACAAGCCAACGCCCCGGCTGGTGGAACGGGAGGATCGGGTTCGGCACAATTTCAGTATTTTCGGCGTTTGCTAAGCAATCGTTATGTCCGAATATCCAGACACAACTTCACCCAACCCAGCGCTGTCCGGGTCTGCCCACAACCCTGAATCGAACTTGGAGAATGCGGCGGTTTCGTCGACGATTCCAGCTCTGTCGCTACAAGCGGCCGACATCTACCAGCAGCAGGCATTGATCTTGTCGCAGGTTAGCTTCACCATTGAGTCGGGCGAATTCGTGTATCTGATCGGAAAAACCGGGGTCGGCAAAAGCAGTCTTCTGAAGACATTGTACGGCGATCTTCCCCTGCAGCGCGGGGAGGGACAAGTGGGCGGTATGTCGCTGGTCGGACTCAAACCCGCTGAAATCCCGGTTCTACGCCGGAAGTTGGGAATAGTTTTTCAGGATTTTCAACTACTCTATGACCGAACGGTGGGCGACAACCTGTTGTTTGTGCTTCGGGCCACCGGGTGGACGGATCTTACGAAGATGAAGCATCGCTCGGCGGAAGTGTTGAAGTTGGTGGGTTTGTCGACCAAGGACTTTAAAATGCCTCATGAACTTTCTGGAGGCGAGCAACAGCGGGTGGTGGTGGCCCGGGCGCTCCTCAACTACCCCACACTCGTGCTGGCCGATGAGCCCACAGGTAACCTCGATCCGGATACTTCGCTGGAAATAATGGCACTCCTCACCCAAATTGCCAGGGAGCAAGGTACCGCCGTGCTGATGGCCACTCACGACTACCTCATCATCGATCGTTTTCCAGCTCGTTTGATGCGCTGCGAGGCCGGGCGGGTGACCGACCTTGGGGCCATACTCTTCTGATGATTGCCTGGTCCCGATGATTGAATTATCGGTTTTGATTCCTGTATGGCGCACTCGTCCCATAGACCTACTAAATGCGTTGTGGGAACAGGCGAGGGGGCTTTCATTTCCCATTGAGGTTTGGGTGTGCGACGATTCGGCGGATCCGAATTATTTTGAATGGCACAATTTGTTTCACGGCCACCCGGGCATTCGAATTCTCACATTTTCTGAAAATCTGGGCAGAAGCCGTGCCCGCAATACCTTACTTAAGCATGCCAGCGGAATCTGGGTGCTGTGGCTCGACGGCGATCTGGAAATTCCACCGGACTTTCTCAAAGAGTATCAAGAGATTATAAAGGATGAGATTGCTCATTCGGGCGACTGGGGGCCGGTGGTTTGTGGGGGTTTCAGGGTCGACCCAACCGGTACGGTACTTGACAAGCAGATGGGTTTCTGGCTTGCTGCCACGGATCGCTTGCGCTACCGGTATGCCTTAAAGGTAGAAGGTGCGCCCGCATCCGTTAGGCGAAAGTCGCCCTACCGGTGGATTCGCGCTGCCCATTGCCTGATGCCCGCCCGGGCCGCCCAGCGCTTGTCGTTCCCCGAGTTTTTGGAGGGTTATGGGCATGAAGACACGCACTGGGCCTTGCAGATTAAATCGTTATGTATGGATGTGCGCCACATTGATCATCCGGTGGAGCATAGGGGAATCGACACCGATGCGGTTTTTTTGGAAAAATCGCGGCAGGCTGCTGCTAATTTGGCCCGTTTGTGGCGCTACGACCCTCTATTTTCGCGCTATGGCCGTGAAATTTCCATGATTCGTGCTCATGACCTTTTGCAGTCGACCGGCTTGATGTTTTTTTTATCCCTATGTGCTCCTTGGCTTGAACGAAGACTGCGGCGATCGTTTCCCATTTCGCTGATAACCTTTGCGTGGGTCAAACTGATTTGGTTTGATCAGGCGCTGCGCTCGGCAAAGCCTTTTTAGCCCTAGTTGATGAGTGGTTATTCAACAATTGCGTTGCTAGAAAATTAACTCCAACCGATAGGTGTGCGCCCGTAGGTCCACATACTCCAGCGTTTCATAACCCACTATACCCACCTGATTGGGAATTGGTAATTCGTCATTTAGCAGCCTGCTGAGTGCAGTTAGGAATTTATAACTGCAATTTTTCCCACCATTGTTAAGGTCAACACCACTGCCATTCTGTTGTGCGCCCATTGTGCGGCTATAGAAAGGGTATGGCATTCCTGATTGTAGGATCTTCGGCAAAAACATTGATAATGAGCCTGCGGCTTTTTTCTGCGATGCCTAAACGCATCACACGACTTCCTTTTTCTGTGTATGGGTCAGATTTCACCGATGAGATATTGATGCAGTTCGTCGAGTTTGGAAAAATAGGAATGCCTGTTTGATGGTGTCTTTGGGAAACTGGGTTGGCATCTCCTTGTCATGCAAACAGTCCTTCATACTTTTCCGGCTCAATTAGAAGGTGAATTCAAAGATTTGTATCATACCGGCGTGCTGCAGGTCCGTCCGACCACTAAGACCGATGAATGGAGTCCTTTTAACTGTTGGCAGGCCATGATAAAGTTCTGAAAGCGTTTGATTCCAGCTGACATCTTGAGCTTCACATACAGCAAAAATGGAAAATATTAGAACTACGAATTTATTGTAGCATGGGCATGCGTTGCGTTACGGTAGATGGAAAGTAAAACAGGCTCACAAGTGGCTTCCCACGACCACTGTTCGGCGGCGACGCGGCACTGGTGGCGCAAGCGGTTGTAGAGATCCGGGTCGTTCACCAGATTTAGAATTGCCTGGGATACGCTGTCTGCATCCGTACTGTCGAGCAGAATCGCCACTTCGAACTGATCATTGAACCGACGGTAGCTTTCGAAGTTCATGCTGATTTGGGGGATGCCTGCCTGCACAAAGTCGAAGAAACGGTTGGCGAGGGAGTGACGATAATTAGGGCTCTCGCCGTCGAGCAAGTTGAGTCCGATGAAGGCATCGCGGGTCAGTGCCCGCAGGGAATCGGGTTGCAGGCTGCCGGTAAAGGTCACCCTATCCTCCAGTTTCAGGCGGCGAACTTCATCTTTGAGCGTCTGGAGAATACCACCCCCGCCGGCGATGACCAGTGGCAGATGATGCCGCGACAGAGTTTGCAATAGGGTGGGGAGCCCGCGGCCTACATTCACAGCCCCTTGGTATAGGAGGTAGGCCGACCCTCCAGCTTGCGGGGTTGGATTTTGGGCTAAAGGCATGTTGTAGACCAGCTGCATACATAGCCCATGCCGTTTGGCATACCATTCGGCTACCCCCTCACTCACGGTATAGCTGTGTCGGATGCCAGGCAGCAACAGCTGTTCGATGAGCTGCCAGAAACGACGCACAAAAGGCCGGCGTGCTAGTTCCGGCACCCCCGTAAAGATCTCGTGGGCATCCCAAATCAGGGGTTTTCGGCGCATTAAGGCGGCCAGACGAAGGGCCGGAAGGGAATCGGTGTCGACCGCGGTGAAGGCATCTGCCCGGGCTATGAGGGCGAATAGCCATAGGCGTAGATTAAATTCTGCGTAGAACAGCGGGCCTTTGTGGAACCACAAGTTAAGTCGGCTTTGAGTGTAGGGGGTGGACGACAGTGCTTGGCTTTGAGGCAGTTTTCGTCCGAGCAGATGTACGATGTAGCCCGCCCTATGAAGGCTCAGCGCTGTTTTCTGCATACGCTGGTCGGTGTTGAGGTCGGTGGTGACGGCGATGAACAGGTGCTTGTTCATGTAGGTAGGTAAACGGTTTCCCCGGAGTCGATTCGGATAATGCCCTCATCGGCCAGATAGCGAATGCTATAGCGGATTTGGGCCGGATTGCCCAGAGTTATTCCCTCTACGAGTCGGTTAATAGGTGTTGGCGTACGACGGCATTGATCCTGTATTTGGCGGCGAATGGCCTCAAACAACTTGGGTTCGGGACGCTCGCGGTGATACTGGATGCATACATCGCATTGTCCACACGGGGGCGAGTCCTTTTCCCCGAAGTATTCGAGCAGGCAGGTGGAGCGACATACCTCATTTTGCTCGGCGTAGGCCAGCATCGACTGCAATTGCTCTTTTTTGCGCTTTTTAAGGCGGGCGTAGGTTTCCGGTGGAAGATGCAGGTGGGATTCTGGTACCCGATCGCGCAACCATACGAGCAGGGGTTGATCGCTTCTGGGGATGTAGTTCACCAACTTCTTACGCTGCAGTTCGGCGATTCCGGCCATCAGATCGTCGGTGGCCATTTCCAGTTTTCGTCCGAGCACGACCTCATCGATGGCTGAATATTCTTCCATGATGCCGGTGTGGCTGCGCAGTAGTTGCTCCACGATTCGTCCCGATACGGGGTTGCGGTTGCGAAATTCGTCCAATTCGCGCGCAGTGCAGGTGAAGCGCAGGCGGGAGGGTTCTAGTAGGCTATCGTCGACCAGCAAATAGCCGGCCCGGTGCAGTATGTTGAGGCTATGGTGCACAACCGGGGATGGCAGGTGGTGTTCACGACAAAAATCGAGCAGCACGAAGGGTCTGCTCATTCCTTTCCCATCGCCAATCGCAATGTTTTGCCAAATACCCAGTTTGTGGTAGATGTCGTAGATTGTCTCCCGGGGCGGGAAGCTGAGTTCGAGTCGTTTTTCCACCAGTTTGCGGTCGGAGGAATGGTAGATCAGAATACACTGCGATGGTTGTCCGTCGCGCCCCGCGCGCCCTGCCTCCTGAAAATAGGCCTCCGGACAATCAGGTGGACTCATATGCACCACCAGGCGAACATCTGGCTTGTCGATGCCCATGCCGAAGGCGCTGGTACAGGCCATGACCTGAATTTTACCCTTTATCCATGCATCCTGTTTCTTTTGCCGTTCTTCCACCCCCAGACCCGCGTGGTAGTAGTCGACCGAAACCCCCGATTTGCGCATAATCTCGGCCCATTTCTCTGTTTTTTTGCGTGTATCGGCATACACTATGCTACTGCCGGATAGGTTTTGGATCCACTGAATGAGTCTGCCCGTCTGATCTTCTGTATACTCTACCCTATAGGTGAGGTTGGGCCTGCCAAATCCGGCCTGAAACAGATGGCAGTCTTTCATGACCAACCGTTTCTGAATTTGTTCTACCACTTCTGGTGTGGCGGTTGCGGTCAGTGCCACAACGGGTATTTCGGGTAGACGCTCCCGCAGGTGGGTGATTTTCAGGTACTCGGGTCGGAAGTCGTGCCCCCACTGGGCTATGCAGTGTGCTTCATCGATGGCCAACAGGCTCAGCCGGAGTCTGTCGATCCGGGCCTGGAACACGGCCGTTCCCAGCCTTTCGGGCGACACATACAGAAAACGGATGGTTCCCCGCGTACATTCCTCGAGGATTTGGTCGATTTCCCGCGCCGATAATCCGGAATGCAGAGCGGTTGCGGGTATTCCACGATGTGTGAGTTGCTCCACCTGATCTTTCATCAATGCGATGAGGGGGGTTACCACCAGGCAAAGCCCGTTGAGGAGCAGGGCTGGGACTTGAAAACAAATGCTTTTTCCCCCACCAGTGGGCAGTAGGGCCAGGGTGTCGTGGCCTGCGAGAACGGATTCTATGATGTTAGCCTGCAGGGAGCGGAATGAGGTATGTCCCCAATAATGTTCGAGGACCTGCAGGGCGTCCTCGCGCATCATGGACCCAGTTGGCCGTCGGTTAGGTGGAGGGTTCGGTCGGCCCGCGCTGCGAGTTCCGGGTTGTGCGTCACAATCACGAAGGTTTGTCCGTACCGATCCCTCAGGGTAAAGAACAGCTCGTGCAGTTGCCGGGCGTGATAGGTATCGAGGTTGCCGGAAGGTTCATCGGCGAGCACCACCTTCGGACGATTGATCAGGGCACGGGCTACCGCGAAGCGTTGTTGCTCGCCACCCGATAACTGCGAGGGTCGGTGGCCGGCCCGGGCTTTGATCCCCATAAGCCCAAATAATTCATCCAAATATGCATCCGTCTCTCGGGTTTGAAGGTCTCCAATCATGGCGGGGAGGAGCACGTTTTCGTGCGCTGAAAACTCTGGCAGCAGTTGGTGTTGCTGGTACACAAATCCTATGTTTCTGTTTCTAAAACGGCTTAGTTCACGATCGCCCAGACGCATGACATCGGTCTGCTCATAATGTACGCTTCCCTTGTCCGGTTTGTCGACTGTTCCCAGTATGTGCAGCAGCGTGCTTTTACCAGCTCCTGATGGCCCCACCACTGCCACGATCTCTTCTCTGCGTATGTGTAAGTCGATCCCTCTCAATACGGTCAGTGTGCCGTAATTCTTTACTAATCCCTCTGCCTGTATGAGTGGTGCATCAGACATCAAGTCGGGCGTAGCGGGCGTTTTGCTCGATGAATTCGCGCCGGGGTGGCACCTCATCGCCCATGAGCATACTGAACGTGTAGTCGGCCTCCGCCGCACTTTCTATATTCACCTGACGCAGGATACGGGTATCGGGGTTCATGGTCGTCGACCACAATTGTTCGGCGTTCATCTCACCAAGACCTTTGTAGCGTTGTACGACAACTCCGCTTTCGCTTCCGCCACGGGTTACCTCTGCCACGGCCTCCTGCCGCTCCTTGTCATTCCATGCATAGATCTGCTGGTTGCCTTTTTTCACGAGGTACAGGGGTGGGGATGCAATGTATACGTAACCCGACTCAATCAGCTCCTTCATATAGCGGTAGAAGAAGGTCAGGATGAGCGTGGTGATGTGCGAACCATCCACATCGGCATCGGTCATGATGATGATTTTGTGGTAGCGCAATTTGGCGGTATTCAGGGCTTTTTGGTCCTCTTCTGTTCCCACCGATACCCCCAGGGCAGTGAACATATTTCGAATTTCCTCATTCTCGTAAATCTTATGTTCCATGGCCTTCTCCACATTCAAGATCTTACCCCTTAGGGGCAAGATGGCCTGAAATGCCCGGTTACGGCCTTGTTTTGCTGTGCCACCGGCTGAGTCGCCTTCCACCAAATAGATTTCGCAGGCGGTTGGGTCGGTTTCTGAACAATCGGCCAGCTTGCCGGGCATGCTGTTGCCCGACAACACATTTTTCCGCTGCACCATTTCCCTGGCCTTGCGGGCTGCATGGCGGGCGGTGGCGGCGAGAATCACCTTGTTGATGATTTGTCGTGCCTCGCGTGGGTTTTCTTCCAGGAAGTGACTCAAAGCCTCGCCCACTGCGGCGTTCACGGCACCCATCACTTCGTTGTTGCCCAGTTTGGTTTTGGTTTGCCCTTCAAATTGGGGCTCTGCCACCTTCACTGAAATAACGGCTGTGAGTCCTTCCCGGAAGTCATCGCCCGCAATATCAAATTTCAGCTTGGCGGTCATTCCTTCCTTATCAGCGTATTGTTTCAAAACACGTGTTAATGCCTGCCGGAAGCCCGCCACGTGGGTTCCCCCTTCGTGCGTGTTGATGTTGTTGACGTAGCTGTGTACGTTTTCGGTGTATGATGTGTTGTATTGTAGTGCGACCTCCACCGGTACGCCCGATTTGGATTGGTCGAGGTAGATGGGTTCGGGGATGAGTTTTTCGCGGGTACTGTCGAGGAATGCCACGAATTCCCTGAGTCCCCCTTCCGAATAGAAGGAATCCTCACGGGCTTCGAGGTCGCCTTCAGTGCGTTCATCGCGAATGCTCAGCCGAATTCCTTTATTGAGGTAGGATAGTTCACGCAAACGGGCCACCAGGGTGTTGTAGTTGTATTCGGTGGTGATGAAAATACTGTCGTCCGGTGTGAAATGCACAATCGTTCCCCTGTAATCGGTTGGACCCACCTTTCGGACCGAATAGGCAGGCTTACCGCAGGCATATTCTTGCTCATAAACATAGCCATCCCGGTGAACTTCGGCCCGTAAGTGCTTACTCAGAGCATTAACACATGACACACCCACACCATGCAGTCCACCCGACACTTTATAAGTGTCTTTGTCGAACTTACCGCCGGCATGCAAAACCGTCATCACCACTTCAAGGGCCGACCGATTTTCTTTCGAATGAATGTCCACCGGAATGCCCCGGCCGTTGTCTTTTACCGTTATGGAGTTGTCGGGGTGGATGAGTACCTCGATATTCGTACAGTGTCCGGCCAGCGCTTCATCGATTGAATTGTCGACCACCTCATACACCAGATGGTGCAAGCCCTTTAAGCCGATATCTCCAATGTACATGGCGGGCCTCTTGCGCACCGCCTCTAATCCCTCTAAAACCTGAATATTACTCGCAGAATAGTTCCCCTCAGTCTGTTGCATGAAAAATGTTCAAAGTGTAAAAAAGTTGATAAAACTTGCGTAAATATACGGAAAAATTAAGCCTTTGCAGCGCTAGAATGGGTCGGGGGCGACACAAATCAGCTTGATTTCGCGGTGGGTCGACGGGTGTCTGAGTTTCAGCGAACCTGCGTGCAGAAAAAGGCGTTCCCGGTTCGCCTCGGGAAACATTATTTCCTCTTCACGAACGCTCCCATAACGCCGATCGCCCACAATCGGGTGGCCAAGCCAAGCCATATGGATGCGGAGTTGATGGGTGCGGCCCGTTTGGGGAATCAGTCGCGTTCGTGTGAGACCCCTTCGATGTTCCATACACTGATAGCAGGTAATGGATGGCTTCCCGAATTGGGCAGTAGGGTCTTCGGTGATGCTGTGCGGATCGCCTGGAGGTCGACCAACCGGTATTTCGATAAGGCCCACACTTTGGGCTGGTGTGCCCCAAACCCATGCCTCGTAGACCTTCTCTACCCGGCCTTGCTCGAATTGTTGGTGAAGGCTAGACTGGGCCTTTTCGTTTAGGCCGAGTAGGAGTAGTCCGGAAGTCGCCTTGTCGAGGCGGTGGACCGGCATTCGGCGAAGGGCTTCGTCGCCATAGCGGTCTTCTGGTAGCAGATGCCGCAGAAAATTGAGGACGGTGCCCCGGTGGCATCCCAGTCCGGGGTGCACGGCCATGCCGGGTGGTTTGTGGATGACCAGCAGATCCTCATCGCGGTAACAAATTTCAATTGGCCGGTCTTCGGATGCCAGATGCTGTATTTCAATTCATCGAATTTCAATTCGGTCGCCTTTTTGAATGGGATTCGTTTTTGGGGCCGGTACATCGTTCACCAAAATCCTCTGATGTCGAATCAGAATAAATACTGGTAGTTTATCAATAGTTGTTTGGCAAATATATGCTAAAATAGCTTGTAATGGCCATTTTATAAAATCTTTCTTTGAGTTATTTGTCGATGTTAGGTGGTTATTTTGTATCTTCGTATGCAAATTGTATGCAAATCGAAAATCAACTAAATACCTGTACTGATTATGAGAAACGAATGTTTTATCTCGATTTACCTTGATACCCGAAGACTTTTAAACGATGGAAAATACCCTGTTCGGCTGCGTGTGTTCACGTCGTCACCCCGCGTGCAGAAGCTCTACCCCACCCCATTCGCGTACAGCCAGCGTGATTTCGATAGCATATGGAACACCACAAAGCCGCGTTTAGAGCATAAGGATGCACGATTGATGCTTGCCGCATTGGAGGCGAAGGCGATGGAATTGGCTAAAAAAATCACACCATTTACGCATGAGCAGTTTGAAAGACAGTACAACCGCAAGGCCAGTGACGTTATCCGAATCGCTAACCACTACCGGCAACGCATTGCGGATTTGACCAAAAGCGGCCAATTGGGAACCGCCTCATCATACGAGTTGAGCATGAAGTCAATCGCTCGTTTCACCAACCTCAAAAAGGCGGGGAGGTTTGACAGGCTGACCTTTCAGGATGTGACGGCAGATTGGCTTAAAGAGTATGAGCGCTACATGACCGAAACAAGTGGCAAGTCGCTAACCACCGTGGGCATTTACCTTCGGGCATTAAGAGCGCTTTTCAACGATGCCATTGCTACCAAAGATATAGATCCCGAGCATTACCCCTTTGGCAAAAGACGCTATCAGATCCCTGCCACCAAGAAAACGAAGAAGGCGCTGTCAAGGGCTGACTTAAAACGCCTGCATGATGCAGTGCCTGCCAACCATAAACAGGCCAAGGCTCGCGACTTTTGGTTTTACTCCTTTGCATGCAGCGGCATGAACATCAAGGACATTGCTCTACTGAAATGGAAAGACATCGAGGGCGACAAACTGACATTCTATCGAGCCAAGACGATGCTGACCACCAAAGGAAGGTTGACACCGATTGTGGTGTACCTGAATGACTTTGCCAAGCAGGTTATTGAACGGTATGGAATGCACAGCGGGTTATCAGGTGATTTTGTGTTTTCCATCATCAACGAGAAAGACAGCCCAGTCGAGCAACGACGCAAAATCCAATCGTTCACTCACTTTGTCAACCAGCACATCAAGCGTCTGGCCAAGGCAAACGGCCTCCCTGCAGAGGTTTCATCCTACTGGGCGCGTCACAGCTTTGCTACAACGTCAATCCGAAAAGGAGCCTCGATGGAGTTGGTATCGGAGAGTTTGGGACACGGCAACATCAGAACCACACAGGGCTACTTCGCAGGATTCGACAGCGACACCAAGCGCGAATTGGCCGACTCGCTGATGGACTTCTAAAAAATTTTTTCAAGGGGTATAAACGCAGGATAATTGCCAATTAATCATATTATATGCGCATATAACAATATTTGCTATATCTAATATTTGCTTTTCACCCTCGGGTGTCCCAGCCGCTTTTTGCATATTTTTTGACTTCATGATATTTCTATATAGTAGACCCCTACTTATGGAATACCTAAAATTCGAGGATTTACCCAAAGCCGTTCACCAGATTACCGAGCAGCTCACGCGACTTGAGGAACTTGTCGCATCAAAATTAAGCGGTTCACCCGCCGAGACCGAAGAGCAGTTCATGACCGTTGAGCAGGCTGCTCAATATCTGCACTTGTCGGTGCAGACCTTGTACGGCAAGGTGTGTCGCAGAACCATCCCCTTCATGAAAAGGAGCAAGCGGCTTTACTTCAGTCGGGATGAGCTGAAGTCCTACCTGAAGGATGGCAGTGTGCTAACGACCAACGACTACAAGAATGCAGTCGATGAGCTGCCATTGGGAGTTGGACGCAAATCGGGGCGCAGAAATAATCGTAAAGGCATCTAAAATCAAAAACCCACTTCACTGAAGCGTGAGGTGGGTTATAAAACTCAAAGACATGACAA
>VHAX01000039.1 GCA_016872215.1 Sphingomonadales bacterium
TAAAACTCACCTCATTGCCATAAGCAGTGCCCACACTGTTGGTGGCATAGGCCCGAACATAATAGAGCGTCGAAGCAGTTAAGCCCGTAAGCGTGCTGGTGAAGACACCCGTGCCCGTGCCGTCGCTTGTGAATGATGCGGTGTGGGTGAGCGGTCCCGGACTCGTGCCGTAGGCTACACCGCGGGCGGTGATGCTCGCCCCACCATCGTCCGTTATATTTCCTCCCGTTGTGGCAGTGGTGGCCCCAATACCCGTAACAGCCGTAGTGCTTAAGACAGGAAAGCAACCGGTTAATTCTTCAGCATCCCCGTTCGGTCCACCCAAGTTAGGTGCGAATAAACTATTCAACGCCGACGCTTTAGGTAGTTCCCCCGCCTGAATCTCTTTGAAGATGGATGTACCCAGGAACAACAACAGAACCGCCATATTAACTTGAAAAAAGACAGCAAATGGTGTACGTAGTCTCATTTTCATAATAACCTTTTTTAAACAATTAAACAAAGTGCACGAACACGAAGATAAGGAATAAAAACTTCTCTGCCAAAATTACTCAAGAAATAATACATCTATAGCTTTCCACAGCCTGGCCCCACTCCTCCCCAAGCTCATTGAAAAATCCCTATTTTCGCATTTCCCCAATCATCGAAGCAATATGAACATCATCATCCCCATGGCAGGAATGGGCAAGCGTATGCGCCCCCACACCCTCACTCTGACCAAGCCGCTGATTCCCATCGCTGGAAAACCAATTGTTGAGCGCCTCGTAGAAGATATAGTGCGGGTTTGCGGCACCAAAGTCGAAGAAATCGCTTTCGTCATCTCGCCGGCTTTTGGCGCACGCACCGAACAGCAGCTCATGGCTATGGCAGAGCGACAGGGCGCTAAGGAGAGCATCCATTATCAGGAAGAGGCTTTGGGCACGGCACACGCCATATTGTGCGCACGCACTGCCCTGAAGGGCCCCGTAGTTGTGGCTTTCGCCGATACCCTTTTCAAGGCCAACTTTACCCTCGATATTGAACGGGAGGGAATAATCTGGGTGAAACAGGTTGAGGATCCCAGGCCCTTCGGAGTGGTTAAAATAGGTACTGAAGGCCATATCACTGAATTCCATGAAAAACCCATGGCGTTCGTATCGGATCTGGCCATTATTGGAATTTACTACTTCCGCGACGGGGAACGCCTGCACCATGAGTTGCAATACCTCATCGACAACGACATTAGGGATAAGGGTGAATATCAGCTCACCAGTGCACTCGAACGTATGAAAGAGCAGGGTGTTGCGTTTTACCCCGGCGCCGTGGATGAATGGCTCGACTGCGGCAACAAAGACGCGACTGTGTACACCAACCAGCGATACCTCGAATTCCTGGGCGAACATAATGGCTCATCCGATCAGGTCGAATTGACCCGTAGCGTGGTCATTCCTCCCTGTTACCTGGGTGCTGGGGTGCGCATCACAGACTCGGTAGTAGGCCCCCATGTTTCCATCGGTGCCGGCAGCATCGTGGAAACGAGTCACCTCAAAAACAGCATCATACAAGAACGCGCCCATATCTATGGAGCCCATTTGGAAAACAGCATGGTGGGGTCTGAAGCACGCGTGGAGGGAAAAGCCAAGCAATTGAGTTTGGGCGACTACAACCAGATTGAAGTATAAACCCACTGCTTTCATGCACATGCCACAACTCTTCAACCGCCTGCGGACCTTCTTGTTTATCTCCCTCTTTTTACTCTTGGGGCCCCTTGCGTTGGCCCAAACTCCGGGAAATAAAGGTAAATCCGGGAAAGTAAAATCGGAGCAACCCGTGGGTAGGCGCGTCAAATCGCCGGCGGTTGCGGACCTCAACGAAGACCAGCGGCAACGGGTGGATCGCCTGTTTTTCGATGCTCTTCGCGAGAAACTGGCGGGCAACACCAGGCAATCGGAGCAACACTTTCGGGAAATTATTAAACTCGACCCTGCCAATGCGCAGGCCCGGGTGGAGGTGGCCCGCCTGCTCACCCAAAATGATCAGGCCGAGGAGGCCCTCGCCCTCATTGGAGAGGCTATAGTATTGCAACCCGACAACCCTTGGCACCTGAGGGTGGGCATCGACATATCCACCCAAAAGGGACGACCCTCAAAAGCCATCGAGTGGATTGCACGTCTGAGGCAGATGCCGGGTCAACCCACCGATGAATTGGGTTTGGAACTGGCCGCACAACAGGCGGCCTTGCGCCAATACGATGAGGCCATCAAGACCTTGCAGCAACTGGAGAAGCAGATCGGCGTTACACCGGAGGTGTCTGAGGCCAAGCGGCAGTATTGGCAGGCGCAGAATAAACCTGATAAGGCCACGATGGAAATCCGCAACCTATGCCTGGCCATACCCATGCGCGCCGATTTGTGGATGTATTATGGTCAACTCGCCTTCCAGCAGGGCGATGTGAAGTCGGCCCAGGAGGCTTTCCGCAAAGCCATAGAGCTTGAACCGCGCAATGGCAAGGCCTATCTGGCCATGGCCGATGTTCAGCGGGTGCTGAAGAACCCGACAGAGGCACGCCGACTGTTGGAGGAGGGCTTCTTTTTGGATGAAGTTGACCAGGATCTGCAGATTCAGATTATTGTGAGCCTCCTTTCTGAAGGCTCGAACGCGGGTGGGGGGGGTGATACCGCCTCACTTTCAGCAGCGGAGCGGTTAACCGAGGAGATGCTGCGCGCAAACCCGGAATCGTCGGCCGCGTGGAATGTGCGGGCAGAAATTGCCTTCAACCGCAATTTGCATGAGCAAGCGGTGGAGGCCTACACCCGCTGTATTGCGCTCGACGGGGTTGGACAAAAATACAGCGTTTGGCAGCAGTACCTTTTGAGCCTCTATAAATTGTTGCGCTACCCCACACTAATCACCGAGGCTCGCAGGGCGCAGGATTTGTTCCCCAACCAACCGATTCCCTATTACCTCGCCGGATTGGCCGCCCAACAGATGAAACAAAACGAGGAGGCGGTGCGGCACTACAAAACCGGCGTTTCGATGATCAGCGGCAACCCGGAATTGGCCGCACAAATGCATTCTTCGCTAGGTGACCTCTACCACGAGCTTAAGGATTATGCGCGTAGCGATGAATCGTTCGAAAAAGCGTTGAAAGTACGTCCCGATTATACATTAGCGATGAATAATTATGCCTATTACCTGAGTCTGAGGGGCGATAAGCTCCAGCAGGCGGAAGAATTGTCGCGCCGCACTTTAGAACTGGAACCCGGGAGCGCATCCTATCTCGACACCTACGGCTGGATTCTGTATCGGCTGAAGCGCTATCCGGAAGCTCGCAACTATGTGGAAAAGGCGCTGAAGGCCTCTGGAGATGGTGCGGGTAGTGCAACCTTGCATGAGCATTTAGGCGATATATTATTTCGGTTGGATGACACCGCGGCGGCGCTTGCTTCATGGAAACGAGCACGCGAGGTAGGGGGTGAAACCTCTGAATTTTTACCGCGTAAAATCAGCGAGGGCCAGTTGTATGAATAGGGGCTTATTGTGCCTGATCTGTGTCTTTCTCGCCCTTACGGGTTGTGCTGGTCTGCGCAAGCGTCAGCCACAGGCCATACAAACCGTCCCACCGGGTGGTAGTTCAGCGGCTTTCACCCTGTTGAATCGATTATCATCTACCGATTTTGAAGCGCTTTCCTGGTCGGCAACGGGCCAAATCGGCGTGGTGCTGGATGGCCGCCGCATGGAATCTGCTTTTCAGCTGCGTATACAGCGCGACAGCATCCTGTGGATCAGCCTCAAGCCTATGTTGGGGGTGGAGGCCTTTAGGGCACGCATAACCCGCGACAGCCTTCAGTTTGTGGACCGTCTGAACCGCAAGTTTGGAAGTTATCCGATGTCGGCCCTAAGCGAAATGGCCGGCACCAACGTGGATATCCGAATGCTTCACGAATTGTTGCTCGGTGTTGTTGGGGGTTTGCGCGGCGTGGCCTTTCAGTTTTCGCCTGATGCCCCGGGACTCATATCGGGTAGAACGGGAAAGGTTTCTTATGATCTGAGGGCTGATACGGTGAATATGCGCCCCCACAGCCTATCCCTTGCGGGGAGTGAAGGTCGCCTCGAAGTCAACTACCAGGCTTGGATGCCTATTGGTGATCGTCGCGCCCCCGAGCGATTGATCCTTCGTGCCATACCCACGGCGTCCAATGCCCAAAAAGCGACCGAACTTGAGCTTTCTTTTTCGAAAATTGTGGCAGAGCATGCGCAGGAATTCCCTTTCAGCATACCCTCGGGTTACCGACGCATGCCCTGAATCATCGTTTGTGCCAATGCCGGATTCACCATTTTCTTTTCATTTCTTTCGGTGGAATGCTTTCTCCCGCTCTGTTTTCATTCGGGGTCGTGGAGGGATATGGCCATGGATTTTATGCACTTTGCTGGTGTCGGCTGTCCTCTTATTGGCTCTGAATGGCCTTGCTCAGCAGCAGAAACCGGACCGCAGTCGTTTGGAACAGCAGCGCAACGAGCTACTCGAGGAAATCAATTTTACACGTCAGGAACTCGAGAAGGTGGAGCGGCAGCGCAAAAGTTCGGTGAATCAGCTTGTGACCCTCAAGCGGCAGGTTGAGGTACGCAACAAGGTAATCGATAATTATGAACAGGAGGTGTCGCTCCTGAACCGCGAGATGGAGCAAACCCGGTCGATTGTGGAAGCTTTGGAGCGCGACCTGCAGCGCCTGCGTGTTGAATACGCTCGGATGCTTCGGGTAGCCCAAAAGAGATTGAATGGCTACCCCGACTGGATGCTGATTTTATCGGCCGACCATCTGAACCAGGCCTTTCGCCGCATACAATACCTTAGGCAGTACCAAGCGCACCGTAAAACTCAAGGTGAGATGATCGAAATGGTGCGTGCATCGCTCACCCGGCACCGACAGGAACTGAGTCATGTGGCCGATCAGAAAAAAGGGATTTTGGACAAGGAGGAGGAACAGCGCAACCTGCTGGCTGGCGAAAGTGCTCGTACGGGTGAGCTCGTGCGCCGTTTGCAACAGGATGAAAAAACCTTGCGGCGTAAGCTTCGTGAAAAGGAAGCGGCCCGGCGTGAATTGCAACGGTCGATCGAGACGATCATCCGCCGTGAGTTGGAGTTGGCCCGCAAGGCTGAGGAAGATCGTCTGCGGAGTGAGGGCAAGGCGGTGCCCCCGCCATCGCCTTCCGCTGGCTCGGCAGAGGTCTTTACCTTAACCCCCGAGGCACGGGCATTGGGTTTGGATTTTGAGGCCAACCGCGGTCGACTTCCCTGGCCGGTTGCCCGTGGATTTATTTCGGAGTCATTTGGCGACCACCCACATCCTGTTTTGAGTCAGGTTACCGTGCGCAACGACGGCATCAGCATCCGCACCAGTCCGGGTTCGGAGGCGAAGGTGGTGTTTAAGGGTGAGGTGACGGCCGTGGTGTCGGTGCCCGGGATGCAGAAAACCGTGATCGTTCGTCACGGCCAATACCTTTCGGTGTATGCCCACCTCGACCGGGTGACGGTGGCCAAGAGCGAGAAAGTAACGACAGGCCAGCCTATCGGGGTGGTGTATACCGATACCGACGAGGATAAAACAGAAATACAACTGCAAATCTGGAAAGGCACCACCAAGGTCGACCCGCAGCTTTGGTTGTTGCGTCGGTAGATTGTCTTGAAATTAGTATTTTTGAGGATGATCGGCCCGCAACAAGCCGGGGAGGTCCTTCACACCCCGTCCCCCGTTCCCTTCCTGCACGCATTTTCCTTCTACTTAGCCGCACTGCTCCTGCTGATGCCAGGATGCCAGTGGTTTTCCGAACCTGCTATGCATAAACCAGACCCCCATTCCTATTCGAATCCCCACGAAACACGTGTGGATTCCTTGCACCTCACGCTAAAAGTCGATTTCGATACGCAAACGCTGAGTGGCACGGCTGACTGGTTTCCCGTGGCGGGTCATGCCCCTTCGCTCATACTCGATACCTACGGCCTCGACATTCATTCGGTGGAGGGCGATGGCCGCGCGTTGCAGTTTCGCCTGGGTGCACACGATGCGCTGTTAGGACAGGCCCTGGAAATTTCCCTCCATCAACCCACCGAACGGGTGCGCATCCATTACAGTACACGTAAAGGAGCGCGTGCGTTGCAGTGGCTTGCCGCATCGCAAACGGAGGGGGGCCAACATCCTTATTTGTTCACCCAGAGCCAGTCCATCCTCGCGCGGACCTGGATCCCGTGTATGGATAGTCCCGGCCAGCGCTTCCGCTACACCGCAGAGGTTGACGTACCCCCCGGCTTACTGGCGCTGATGAGTGCGGAGAATCCCACCGAAACCCGCGCCGATGGCCGATATACTTTCCGCATGGATCAACCGGTGCCGGCCTATTTGATGGCGCTGGCTGTGGGAAAGCTGGAATTCCGGCCTTTGGGCGAACGAACTGGCGTTTATGCCGAGCCTGTGATGTTGGACCGTGCGGTCTATGAGTTTACCGATATGGAACAGATGCTTGCGACCACAGAATCGCTCTACGGTCCCTATGTTTGGGGTCGCTATGATGTGCTCGTGTTACCTCCATCGTTTCCTTTTGGTGGTATGGAAAACCCAAGGCTCACCTTTGCCACGCCCACCATCATTACGGGCGACCGCTCACTGGTGTCGCTCATTGCGCATGAACTGGCCCACTCCTGGAGTGGGAATTTGGTGACCAATGCCACGTGGGACGATTTTTGGCTGAACGAGGGGTTCACGGTTTATGTGGAGATGCGGATTATGGAAGCGCTCTACGGGCCCGACTACGCGGCAATGTTGTCAGCTATTGCCTATGCCGATGTGTCGGAGGAGGTCAAAAGCCTCACTGCGGGTGGACAAGAGCGGAAGACTAGGCTGGCGGCCCACACGCGAGGCGAGGATCCGGATGATGGTGTGGGTCCGATCGCCTACGACAAGGGTTATCACTTTCTGTTGCTGATCGAGAAAACCATTGGTAGGGTCCGATGGGATGCGTTTTTGAAGTCATATTTCCAGAAAAACGCCTTCAAGAGTATGCACACGGAAGGGTTTTTGTCGCGCCTCGACAGCCTGCTCAGCGCTGAGGAGGAGCGGAGGATTTGGGTGCAGGAGTGGGTGTATGGTACGGGACTACCTGTGAATTGTCCACCCCCCCTTTCGAGTCGCTTCGCTGCGGTAGATTCTACCCTGAACAGCTGGCGAAATGGGGATTCAGAGGCTCTTCCCACGAATCTGGATGCCTGGAGCACACATGAATGGGTGTATTTCCTAAGGCGACTCGATGGGCAAGACTCAATCGGGGCCACTGAACTGGATCGTCGGTATAGGATTACGGGTACTCCGAATGCCGAAATCGGCTGTGTTTGGTACCAATGGGTGATTCGCTTTGCCCCGCCATACGCCAATCAACGTACATTTACTGATGCTTTGGAGGCCTACATGACCCGAATTGGTCGACGGAAGTTCATCATGCCCATCTACAAAGCCCTGAAGGAAACTGGACAGGCCGACCGCGCACTGAGCATCTACGAGCAGGCTCGCCCCAACTACCACTCGGTAGCCAGCCACAGCGTGGACGCCCTTTTGGGCTGGAAGGTCGACTAATTTAATCTTCAAGATCAACCGATTCAACACATAGAATGAGCATACTTTCTGGGAGGAAGGTCGACTCATCTACTTTTCGGTGTTCATCAACCTAAACCATATAGTGGGGATCGTCTATTCGTGCTGACGGAGGACATCGAATCCGCCCTCATGCAGGAATTTTTCGCGCTGCATAATTTTCAAATCGCTTTGGATCATGTCCTCCACCAAATCGGAAAGGGTGTGCCGGGGTTCCCATCCAAGTTTCTGTCTGGCCTTGGTAGCGTCGCCGATGAGTAGTTCAACCTCGGTCGGACGGAAATACCGGGGATCGATGCCCACCAGCTCGGTTCCGGTCTTTAGGTGAGACACAACTTCGATCCCGAGCTCCTCCAGCCGTGTGCGGTTCACACGTGCGAGAACCGCGATTTCGTTGACCCCTTCGCCCTTGAATTCTAATTCCATTCCTAGTCGGCCAAACGCCATACGGATGAAGTCGCGCACATAGGTGGTTACCCCCGTGGCGATCACAAAGTCATCGGGCTCAGATTGTTGCAGGATGAGGTACATGGCCTCCACATAATCGCGTGCGTGCCCCCAGTCGCGCTGTGCATCGAGGTTACCCATGTATAGTTTGTCTTGCATGCCCAGCAAAATCTTGGCGGCTGCCCGGGTGATTTTGCGGGTCACGAAAGTCTCGCCGCGGAGAGGCGATTCGTGGTTAAACAGGATTCCATTGCTGGCAAACATCCCATAGGCCTCGCGGTAGTTGACCGTAATCCAATAGGCATACAACTTGGCTACACCATAGGGTGACCGCGGGTAGAAAGGTGTTTTTTCGCTTTGGGGGACTTCCTGTACCAATCCGTATAGTTCGGATGTGGATGCCTGGTAGATGCGGGTGTGTTTTTCGAGCCCGCAAATCCGCAAGGCCTCCAACAGCCGGAGCGTCCCTATTCCATCTGCATTTGCGGTGTATTCGGGTGTGTCGAAGCTAACCTTCACATGACTCATAGCTGCGAGGTTGTAGATCTCGTCGGGCTTTGTTTCCTGAATGATGCGTATGAGATTGGTGCTGTCGGTCAGATCCCCATAATGGAGTTGTAGTCGGCGGTCGGTTTGGTGGGGGTCCTGGTAGAGGTGGTCGATACGGTCGGTGTTGAACAGCGAGGCGCGGCGTTTGATGCCGTGCACGAAGTATCCTTTATCGAGGAGCAGTTCGGTGAGGTAAGCACCATCCTGTCCGGTGATGCCCGTTATGAGTGCGGTTTTCATTATGTCGGGACTACTTTTTATGCCAATCTACAAAAATACAAAAATGAAGGGAAACGTTGCATAACATGGGACTTGCAGCGTCAGTTTACAGGATCCTTTTACAGGATCAAAAAACAGTACCATTTACATCTTCACAAACCGAGTTCGCGCCGCTGCTGCTCGTCGATGGGCCCCGGTGCATCGATCATGACATCGCGACCAGCGTTGTTCTTGGGAAAGGCGATGAAGTCGCGTATGCTCTCACTCCCGCCCATGAGGGCACAGAGGCGATCGAAACCAAGGGCAATGCCACCATGCGGCGGTGCGCCAAATTCGAACGCGTTCAACAGGAAACCGAATTTCTGGTTGGCCTCTTCGGGTGTGAAGCCCAACGCTTCAAATAGTTGCGACTGCAGGGTGCGGTCGTGGATCCGGATGGAGCCCCCACCCACTTCGTTGCCATTCAGTACCAAATCGTAGGCATTGGCGAGCACATCGCCTGGCGATTCGGCCAGAAGACTGGTGTGCTCAGGTATGGGTGATGTGAAGGGGTGGTGCATGGCCATCCACCGGGTCGACTCCTCATCCCACTCGAGGAGGGGAAAGTCGACCACCCACAAGGCCTGGAATTTATCTGCAAGGCGCAACCCGAGTCGCTCGCCGAGCTCAAGCCTTAGTGCACTCGCTGCTTTCAGGGTCAGGCTATCTCTACCCGCCATCACAAGCAGCAGATCGCCCGTTTGCAGGTGGGCCAATTCACGCCATTGTTGCAGTCGATCGGTGCTGTAGAACTTATCTACGCTCGACTTGAGGCTGCCATCGGCTTCTATTCGCATCCACACCATACCTTTCATGCCGATTTGTGGTCGTTTGACCCATTCGGTAAGCTCATCAAGTTGCTTGCGGGTGTATTCGGCCCCACCTGGCAGGGGAATGCCCACCACGCGTTCGGCTGTATCGAATACGCCGAAGCCGGCCCCGGAGGTGAGGTCATTGCCATAACCTTTGAGGTGCACCAGTTCCATCCCGAATCGTATGTCGGGCTTATCGTTGCCATATCTCATCATGGCCTCGCGAAACGAGAGTCGGGGCAGGGGCCCCAATTCTACCCCTTTGATGGAGATCAGGAGATGAAGTAGTAGTCCCTCGAACATCTGTAGGATGTCTTCGCGCTCAACGAACGACATCTCACAGTCGATTTGGGTGAATTCGGGTTGTCGGTCGGCCCTAAGGTCTTCATCGCGATAGCATTTCACGATCTGGAAATAGCGGTCGAAGCCGCCCACCATCAACAGCTGCTTGAAGGTCTGGGGTGACTGTGGCAGGGCGTAGAATTCTCCTTTGTGCAGGCGGGAGGGCACCACAAAATCGCGGGCCCCCTCGGGGGTGCTTTTAATAAGAACGGGGGTTTCTACCTCTAGAAATTCCCGCGCATCGAGGTAGCGGCGCACCTCCTGGGCCACGCGGTGGCGTAGTTCGAGCTTGTAGCGAACTGGTTGTCGGCGCAGGTCGATGTAGCGGTATTGCATCCGCAGGTCGTCTCCCCCGTCGGTCTCGTCTTCCACCAGAAATGGCGGGAGTCGCGATGGGTTAAGCAGCTTGATGGCATCCACCCGAATTTCGATATCGCCCGTAGGCATTTTGTCATTGGGGGCGTAACGTTTCACCACGATGCCCTCGACCTGCACCACGTACTCGCGCCCGAGCGAACGAAGGGCGTGTAGCACTACGGGGCGTGTTTGTCCCTCCTCAGCCATCAATTGGATGATTCCATAACGGTCGCGCAGGTCAATCCAGAGCATTCCACCTTTATCTCGCATCCGGCTCACCCAACCGCAGAGGGTTACCTGGATTCCGGTGTGAGTCATTCTCAATTCGCCGCAGGTATGGGTTCGTAGCATAGTGGGTTACATTCGTTTTTGGTGCAGGTCAATATCTTTCGGGGTTCAAAATTCGTGATTCATGGTTCACATTCCACTCTTTAAGCGGGGTGATTTATATCGATCTGCCCATATTATTGCAAAAATTTAATGTCTTTTACAATATCAGGGCTTTTTTATGCCATCTTTTAACGCTTTTGCACAAGCAACTTGAATTCAGGCATTAAAACCTTCATTTATCTTTTTCTGCCTTCCTTTACCATATTATACCTTTCCTCTATTCCTTCCTTTTATTCAATCTCTTGATACATTCATTTTTGTCTTTCGTTTCTCTCCTGAACCCCCTTAATCCTGACTAATCATGCTCAACCCGTTCGATGACGCACACTGGATGCGACAGGCCCTCCAACAGGCTTTAGCGGCCCAGGATGCGGGTGAAGTGCCGGTTGGTGCAATTGTGGTGATGGGGCATCGGGTTTTGGGCATGGGTCATAACCTCACAGAGCGTCTGCATGATGTGACGGCCCATGCGGAAATGCAGGCCATCACGGCGGCCTTTCATGATTTGGGAAGCAAATACCTTACAGAAGCAACATTGTATGTGACCTTAGAACCCTGTGTGATGTGCGCAGGCGCTTTGTATTGGTCGCAGATTGGACGGGTCGTTTGGGGTGCCAATGATCCGAAGCGGGGCTTCAGCCGGGTTGGCCCCCTGCTGCATCCCAAAACCTGCTTTGAAGGTGGACTAATGGCAAAGGAGTCGGCCAACCTCCTTCAGGCTTTTTTCCGTTCGAAAAGGGGTAGATAACTCTGACCGTCGGGTTGACAAATGCCGGGCGTGATTCTCAATGACCCCAACTTTTGACGGATGTGCTTTGCCGTGGATTTGACTTTTTGCAGACGTGATATTCCGGGGGTTTGTCTTATAATTGAATCGGTTTACCAAGGCTCCCAATCCTTCGCTCGAACACAATACGGTTTGGAATGGCCTGGGAGGAGTGTCATCAGTTGCGGTAGAGGCGGGTTATGGACAAAACGTGCGGGAAACTGAGACATGACAGCAAAATGAAGTACAATCCCGTGGCGCCCCGGTTTTCCAAATGTTGAACGTGTAGAACCCCCACCTCAAAAGCACTGCACCGAGAGTAAATAGTATAGCTTTCACATACAATTTCCCGTAATCTGCCTGGAGTAGATCACTTATGTGGAGCTCTCCTTTTATGCTATGATCAAACAGAAAGTAGAGTCCAAAGGGGTGAAGCAGGGAAAGAAGGGGCGTTTTCAGCGCATACTTGCCGCCCAGAAATGGCTTTAGACCCCGGTTAAGATTTAGCGCCATAAGCAAGATAATGAACCCCCATCCCCATTCCTTTTGATAAGAAATGGGCAGGGTCACTTTCATTTTTGACAAGATCTGGGTCGTTTCGGGGGTGTCCGGCCCGAACCGGAATCGTAGCTTTCGGGGATCTGCTATTTGGTGTTTCCGGAGGGCGGATGGGCACTCAACAGGTAGTAGCCGCTGGTGGTGAAGCAGTCGCGCAACCAGGGGATGGACTGTAGCCAGGGCCATTGGAGTCGCTCCCGCAGTCCAAATTTGTAGGAATAGATGGGGTTTATGAGGTAATATCGCCGTATGACCGGATGCAGTTGGGCTCCGGATACCAATCGGTTGAGTGAGCGGATGCCAACTCGGTAATCGTGAATTTCGAGGAGTTCATCGTGCACCTCCCGGGGCTCGCGGAAGGCTTTGAGGACGGCGGCATAGAGCGACCGGGGCAGGAGGTGTATCCAGGGTAGTCGGCGCAGCACGGGTGAATGTGCGATTTGCTGGTGCCCCCCAAATGGCATACGCCAGGGAGGCCAACCGATGAACAGGAGTCCACCTTCCACCAGAAACCGCCGCATTTGTCGCAGCGCCTCCAGTTTTCGGGGGATGTGCTCGATGACATCCTTCAGCACAATGAGGTGAAAGCGCCCAGTAAATTCTTCTGTGATGGCTGGGTTGTATATGTCTTCGGCACGCAGTTCCATGCGGCCTTTGTCGATCCAGGTCGACATAATCCTCTGTCCCTCACGGATTTTCTTTTCGTTTAGGTCGATTCCAATGCATTGCGCGCCTGCCTCGGCGAAGGGCATGAGGTTGCCCCCTTCGCCGCATCCGAGCTCCAGAACCCGACATTCGTTCCAGGGACAGGGCAGATGGGGCTGAACGAAGGGCATGATGCTCTTGCGGGCATTTTCGGCCAGGAATGCAAGGTATCCTTCGTGGTCTGAATGAAATTCGTAGGGCACGGGCCGAATTTACGCGGATTGCTGTGATTTATCATTGCTTGGGGAACAATCTTCTGTTTGCTTTGTCTATGGCACACTCTTGTCTTCGTTAGCTTTGCTTACGTTTGCTTTCGTTAGCTTTCGTTTGCTTACGTCAACTTTCCGACTCCTGCCTCCGCCTGTCGCTAGATTGCGGGCATGAATGAATCTTCACCATCCGGCCGCACCCTCATCAGTTTCGACTGGGCCATGAAGCGCCTGCTGAAACAGAAAGCTAACCACGGAATCCTCGAG
>VHAX01000040.1 GCA_016872215.1 Sphingomonadales bacterium
GGATGCGGAATGGACGACCCTCACCGACTTCTTGGGCGGAACATCCGTAGCAGGCGGAGCGATGAAGAGCACAGCCACGCAACCCACTCCGGGAGGCTGGAATTCCCCGAACACAGGAGCCACGAACCCCAGTGGCTTCACCGGCCTGCCTGGTGGCTTCCGCGGTTCTGGTGGCGGGTTCAGCCTTTTGGGCTACTACGGTTACTGGTGGAGTTCTTCGGATGCTGGGTCGGGTTATGCCTGGTACCGTTATCTGAATTACTACTATGCGGATGCGTACCGCTACAACAGATACCACCGATTTGGTTTTTCGGTTCGCTGCGCCCGGGATTGAACCTCGAATTTTGACTTTTTCGGGTTTGTGTGGTGGGTGCGGGATGGGGTTTTTCCCGCGCCTCTAAGGCGCGTGAAAAACCGCTTGGGATTTTTGAACCACTGCTTTTATGGTACGTTCCATCAAAAATTAATCGATTTTATTATTTGAAAAAGGTGAAAGTGGCTTTGCCAAATTCTCTTTGGAGGCGGTTCAAATCCAACCAAATGCTGTAATTGTGGCAGTAGTCGGAGCGAAGACGGAAATCAACTGGCGCCCATGCATTGCCGCCACCACAGCCGGAATCGATGGTGATGAGCCCCGTTTTCATTTTGGGCAGATACTCGGTCGTTGGAAAGGAAATGAGTGTGAGTCGACCTAAAAGCACCCGCAACAGGGATGGAATGGAGCGCAGCGATTGGGGGTAGCACCACCAGCCGAAAAGGGGCCAAATAATCAGCAAAGCGAGCGCGAGCAGCAAATCGAACAGGCGTTTTTTGCGTTGTTGATCGGCACGAGTGATGCGCATTTCGGGATGGGTGCTGTAGATGGTGCCGGGGTGGTCGACCGAACTGCTTCCCATGATGAAATCGGTGCCTTCGGGTAGGATTTTAATCGAGGGAACAGAACCGCCAAGTTCCTCAATCCAGGCAATCATTTGTTTGTTGCCGTAGTCGTCGCCACAAAGGATGAGTTCATCGGACTCTAGTGCATGGCAAATGGGGCTGAGCAGCTCATCAGTTCCGAGCCAGTCGCGGTCGGTTGAATGGCTCTGCGGTGTTTTATCTTTCCGTATGTGTTGGCTCGCGTCGAAAAAGGTCTGTGGAATCGTTTCGTTCCGGCCCTGTTGGCTCGCGTCGGAGTAGCGCTGCTGTGTTGGGTTGAGATGACGTTGTAGAATCTCTTCGTACGGATTGGCGGGTCGACCCGTTGGCGTCACGTAGCCGAGGTAGTGGTGGGGAACCCCTACAGTCTGCAGCAAGTCGCGTGCGCGGTCGACACTCTTTTTTTCTCCTGCTATGAGCAGGTGGGGCACGCTGCGGCTGGAGCGGCGCAATTTGGTGTGGCCCGAAAAACGTTCCAATGCACCATGCAATCCCGCAGCGAACAACAGGTTGCACACCGTGCCCGCGATGATGAGTCCACGCGAAAATCGAAGCTCTACAGGCAGGAAAGCGTAGAGTCCGGCTATGGCGATGCTTCCTGCCAGGAGGCCACCCACTAGGCGCCCCGAATGGTAGGGACGCTCGTAGGTTCCACTCAGGTAGAGGCCGCTGATCCAAATCAGTACATAGCTGGGTAGGATCCACTGAATAAAGAGTGGGGGGTACACCACGCCTTCGTCGGCCTTGATAAAGGTTTGCCACCAATGGGTAAGCCCATACATCACCGCATACAGGAGTGCCGCGTCGAGTGCAGGATGCAGGGCGCGGCGCGACCAGCGGCGGAGAAGGGCAGCCAGAGCGCGGATTCCGATGCCGATGTAGAGGAGCCATCCGAGCAGGCGTGCCCCTTGGGGTGAGAAGTGTTGCCGGGCAAAGAGGGCCATCGCCTGGTAAAACAGGCGCACGTAGCGCATCGACTGCTTTTGGGTGCTTTCGCCTTTGTAGTGGAGGATGGGGGTTTCGCTGAAGTACCAGTTTTCGTAGCCCGCCATGCGGATGCGGTGACTCAAATCAATGTCTTCGCCATACATAAAGTAGCGTTCGTCGAGCAGACCCACCTCCTGTAACGCAGTTCGGCGCATCAGCATAAAGGCGCCGCACAACACGTGCACGGGGTGGTTTTGTTGTGCGCTGAGGTATCCGAGGTGGTAGCGGCCGAATTGTCGGCTTCGGGGAAAGAGCGCACTGAGTCCGATCAGCTTCCAAAGTGCAACCAGTGGGGTGGGTAGGTCGCGTTTCGACTCGGGGAGGAATCGACCGCTGCCATCGAGCATGCGTATGCCTAGTCCACCCGCCCGTTGATGCTGATCCATGAATTGCAGGCTTCGGTGGATGCTGTCTTCGGGCAAGAGGGTATCGGGATTGAGTAGGAGGACGTACTCGGCCCTACTTTCGCGCAAGGCCTGATTGTTGGCCCGTGAAAACCCGACGTTTTCGGGGTTGGCGATGAGGCGCACCTCAGGGAAATATTGGTTAATCCGCTCGATGCTGTTGTCGCCCGATGCGTTGTCGACCACCCACACCTCGGCGTCTATGCCGTGCAGGGCGCGGCGGAGCGACAACAATGCCTGGTGGAGGAACAGGGGGACTTTATAATTGACCAGTACGACGCTGAGTTTCAAGGTGCGGAGCGTGGGTTAGAAAAAGCTGTTGCCCAGGGTTAGGCTGTAAACTTGGTAATCGCCCCGTCCGATGGTGCCAATCGATGAGCCGTAGCGCAGGAATACGGGGCGACCGGCGAGACGAAATCGGACGGCGAGCGAGTAGGTCAGGTTCACCTGCGTGATGTTTAGTCCACTCAATGTGGTAAGTTCCGGTCCGAGTCCTGCCGATACACCCAGATTTCGTGGGTTTTGGAGGGTACTTCCTCTCCCGAAATTCACTTCGGTGAGCAGCGGCAGCTGAAGCATAAAATAACTCCCCTGGTTTGAGATGTTGAGTCCGACCGTGCCGTAAGTGCCTGTGCTGATGCTGAAATCGTCGCCCCGCACATGCCAGGGGTATCTCAGGCTGTAGCAGATGCCGGGTATGAAAATTTCATAGAGGGCTCCGGCCCCTTGGGGGGTCATAATGTAGACCGCACTCCCCAGTTCTTGCATGAGCTGGTCTTTGAATTCGCGTTTTTGGGGGTTTAGTTGACCTAGACTATCGCCCTTGCCGAGGTAAACGCCATAGGGGTCGACCTGTGCGGTGGTTTGGGTGCTGATCGTGAAGCTCATCATTAGACAAAGGAGGCATGACCTCACGATATGGCGATTCATTGACGGTTTGGGTTGAGGGTAGATTAATCCGATCATCAGAAGCAAACGCCAAAAATACAGGGAATTTTGGTCGGGGGGCGGTTTCTACGGGGATGGATCACCGGCGGATGGGGCAAATTCCCCCGGAGCCCCGTATATTCGTCCTCCTATACACTATGCTGCAGTTTACCAAGTTGAAGGAGTCGCACATCACCGTCAAGAACCTGAGGAAGGCTATTTCCTTCTATCAGGACTTGCTGGGCTTTCGTACGCAGAGTTATGTAAAAGGCAAACATGCGGTGTTCGTTGCGGGTAGCACCATGTTGGTGTGTCATTTGGTGGTGGCCGCCGAGGAGGGCAGCGAGCAATCCTGGCAGTTGCAGTACCCCAACCAGCACATCGTGCTTGAATCGCGTGATGGCGAGTACGACTCCAACCGCGAGGCTCTGCTCGACGCCGGCCTGGAGCTGGTCGACGAAGGGGTACGGGAATCGGGCCGCCGTATCTTTTTTGTGAATGATCCCGACGGCAACCTCTTAGAAATAACGGAATACAATGTTTGGGGCGATTAAAAGAACCTATATCCGGGCCATGTTACTTCTCGCATGCTTGTTTGTGGCCTTACAATCTTCCGCACAGATTCTGAACCCCATCCGGTGGAATTTTGAGCTGATGCCGACCAGCGAAACGGAGGCCTTATTTCGGGCGACGGCGCGGATCGACAAAGGTTGGCACCTTTACGCTCAGGAAATGAAGTTCGAGGAAGGTCAAACGGGCCCCGAACCAACTGCCTTTACGTTCCATTTTTCTCCGGATTGGCAACGGATTGGTAAGGTTGTGGAGCGCAGCAAGGTCTACGAGGAAAAAGCGGAGGTTTGGGATGGCATGGTGGTTCGGTATTTCAAAAACAAAGCGGTTTTCGAACAGAAATTCAGGGTAAAGCGGGACGGGGTGAGGCTGAAGGGAAATGTGTATGGCATGGTATGCGACGAAAAACAATGCCTGCCGCCGGAGGAAACGGAGTTTGTTTTGTTGTTTTCCCGTGCAGGCACCGCCACCACTTCGGGTGCGGAGGCTACTTCCAGCACCAGAGCTGCTTCCGGGGTCGATTCATCTGTGCCTGAGGGGGATGCGAAGGCTTCGGACGGAGGCCCGGATCATGGCGGCGCAGGGGATGAAATGGCATCGGACGAGGCTAGTCGGGTCGATACGCTAAGAGCTGAGGGTAGTGGGGCATCTGGGAATTCGGGTGCGCTGTGGGGGATTTTTCTGGCCGGACTTCTGGGTGGGTTTATCGCGCTCTTCACCCCCTGTGTCTTTCCGATGATTCCCCTGACGATCAGCTATTTCACCAAACAAACCGGAAGCCGCAGGCAAGGGGTGATGAAGGCGCTGCTCTACGGACTCAGTATCGTGGTGATTTATGTGGCGCTGGGTTTATTCGTAACTTTCGCTTTTGGCTCCGATGCCCTCAACGCAATGGCCAGCGACATCTGGTTCAATTTGTCGTTTTTTGTGTTGCTGGTGGTGTTTGGGATTTCCTTTTTGGGCGCGTTCGAGCTTACGCTTCCTTCCTCTTGGGTGAATAAGGCCGACACCAACAGTGATCGCGGGGGTTGGGTCGGCATCTTTTTTATGGCCTTTACCTTGGCGCTGGTGTCTTTCAGTTGTACGGGCCCTATCATCGGTACCCTGCTCGTTGAGGCCGCCACCCGGGGTGCAGTCTTGGGCCCAGCGGTGGGGATGACCGGCTTTGCATTGGCTCTGTCGCTGCCCTTCAGTCTCTTCGCCCTCTTCCCGGGCTGGCTCAAGAGCCTACCCCGTTCGGGCGGCTGGCTGAATCGTGTGAAAGTGGTGCTGGGGCTCCTGGAACTGGCATTTGCGTTGAAGTTTTTGAGCAATGTGGATTTGGCCTACCATTGGGGAATATTAGACCGAGAGGTATTTCTGGTAATCTGGATTGTGCTTTTTTTGAGTTTGGGCCTCTACCTACTCGGATTCATCCGCTTCCCGCACGATGACCCGGGTTCGGAACCCCTTTCTGTTCCCCGATTTCTCCTGTCTGTTGTGGCTCTTTCCTTTACCTTCTACCTCGTTCCGGGCCTGTGGGGCGCTCCTTTGAAGTCGGTGAATGCTTTTCTTCCGCCGATGGCCACGCAAGACTTTGATATGAATCGCCCTGGCCATACTGGGGGTGGATCGACACAATCAGGATCGGGCGGAAGCCATGCAAACAACGGGGGGGGCGACGCTCAAGAAGGGATGGCCAGTTCACCTCTCTACAGCGACCTTTTCCATTGTCCACACGCCCTTTCCTGCTATTTTGACCTCGAAGAGGGGCTTGCCCATGCCGAAAAGCTGAACAAACCGGTGATGATCGACTTCACCGGACACAGCTGTGTGAATTGTCGGAAAATGGAGGCCAGTGTATGGGCCGACTCTGTGGTTTTGCAAATGCTGCGCGACTCCTTCGTGTTGATATCGTTGTATGTTGACGACAAAACAGCGCTTCCTGCATCCCAGCAGTATGTGAGTACCTTCAGTGGAAAGAAAGTGAAAACGCTGGGCAACAAATGGAGCGACTACCAGGCCTCGGAGTTTGGCATCAACTCCCAGCCCTTCTATGTGCTGATGACGGGCAACAAAAAGCAATTGGCCAAGCCATCTGCATATGACCCAGATGTGGAGCGCTACCGCTCCTTTTTGCGTGGCGGACTCCGTGCATTCCGCGAATCGGGGAGTACGCCCGACAGGCGGTAGCTGCCTGTCAATTTTTTTATTTTCCGCATTCTGTTAGTTGTCAACACCCTGTCCATCAATTTTTATTTTTATCCTGCCTGTCCGGATTTTGTCAACCTCCTGTCGGGCATTTGTCAACCCTCTGATAATTTTGTCATCCCCCACCTGTTAAATTTTTTGTAGCCCTGCCCGTCAATTTTGTCAACCCCCTGTCCGGCAGATGTTGACCCCTTTTTTGCTTCGGGGTGTCGATTTTTCCGTATTTTCGGCCTTCTGTTTCGTTTTGACTCCTGATTTTCGACAAACTACATGAAATCCTATCCATTGATCAATAACATCACCGGATGGTTGGTGTTCCTCATTGCCGCTGTGGTTTATACCCTCACCCTGGAGCCCACCACCAGCTTCTGGGACTGCGGTGAGTTTATTTCTGCCTGCTATAAAATGCAAATCATGCACCCGCCAGGGGCGCCGTTTTTTATGTTGACCGGCCGGATGTTTACACTATTTGCGGCCGATCCCACGCAGGTGGCGTGGATGGTGAATTTCTTTAGCGGAATTGCCAGCGCATTCACTATTCTCTTTCTCTTTTGGAGCATCACAGCTCTTGGCCGCAAGATGCTGGAGTCGGGTGGCGCGGCACTTGATTTTGGGGGCACCCTGTTGCTTATGGGTGCGGGTGCTGTTGGTGCTTTGGCCTACACGTTCAGTGATTCGTTCTGGTTTTCGGCGATTGAGGGTGAGGTATATGCCTATTCCAGTTTCTTTACGGCCATTGTTTTTTGGGCCATCCTGAAATGGGAACGCGTGGCCGAAGAAGAGGGGGCCGACCGCTGGTTATTGCTTATCGCCTACCTCATGGGCTTATCGATTGGGGTTCACCTGTTGAACCTGCTGGCCATTCCCGCGATCTGTCTTGTTTATTATTTCCGTAAATACCCTGTAAACAGCAACGGGGTGCTGATGGCTTCCGGAATTTCGGTTGCCATTCTGGCGGTGATTATGTATGGTATCATACCAGGGTTGCCCACCCTGGCGTCAAAATTTGACCTGTTTTTGGTAAACGGAATCGGATTGCCATTCGGTTCCGGAAATATTCTGTTCGCATTGATGGTGATTGGTGGACTTATCTACGGAATCATGCATTCGCAGAAATCTGGTAAGGGTTTACTCAACACATCTTTGCTGGCCGTTACCTTTATCATCATCGGATACAGTTCCTATTCCATGATCATTATTCGTTCACATGCCGATCCGCCCATCAACATGAACAAGCCCTCCGATATCTTTTCGCTGGTGAGCTACATCAACCGTGAGCAGTATGGCGACAGGCCGCTGCTGTATGGGCCCTATTTCACGGCTGAGCTGGTCGATCAGGAAGAGGGTAGCATGAAGTATCGTAAGGGCACTGACCAATACGAGGAAATTGGTCGCGATATCGTGCCCGTTTACGACCCCACGCAAAACACCCTGCTTCCGCGGGCCTACAAGCGGGCGGGGACGCAGCCGAGGCACATTGATTTTTATAAATCATGGCTCAAGTTGCGCGACGGACAAAAACCAACTTTTGGTCAGAACCTCAACTTTTTATTCACCTACCAGCTAGGGCATATGTATTTCCGCTACTTCATGTGGAATTTTGCCGGCCGGCAGAATGATGTTCAGGGGCCGGGGCGTGACTACGAGCGGGGCAATTGGATAACTGGTATTCCGGCGGTGGACGAAGGTCGTGTGGGGGGATTGAAAAGTCTGCCCGATATACGTACCCGAAATAAGGCTCGAAATATTTATTATGGCCTACCGCTGTTGCTGGGTTTGGCGGGCTTGTATTATCATTTTCGTCAACACCGACATGATTTTTGGGTAGTCGGTATCCTGTTTGTTTTAACTGGAATCGCAATTGTCATTTACCTAAATTTCGAGCCACAGCAGCCACGTGAACGTGATTACGCATATGTGGGCTCGTTCTATGCATTTGCCATATGGATTGGTTTAGGAGTAATGGGGGTGGCCCAGGCCCTGCGTCGGTTCATTCCCATGCTGCCGGCTGCCGCTTTGTCGACCCTGCTTTGCCTGGGGGTTCCAGGAATCTTGGCCGCGGAGAACTGGGACGACCATGACCGCTCGGGGAAGTACACTGCGCGTGACTTCGCCATCAATTATTTAGAAAGCTGTGCACCCAACGCGATTCTGTTTACCATGGGCGACAACGACACCTATCCCTTATGGTATGCTCAAGAGGTGGAAGGGATCCGTACAGATGTCCGGGTGGTGAACCTGAGTTTGCTGGGTACCGATTGGTACATCAACCAGCTGAGGAAACCAGTGAATAAATCGGCACCCATTAAACTCTCCTTTGCCCCAGAACAAATCGTGACGGGCACGCGCGACTATGTTCCGTTCTACGACCGCGGTATCTCTGGTCCGGTTGACCTCGCTCAGACCATGAAATTTATTTCATCCGAGGATCCGTCTATGAAGGTGCAAACCCAGTCGGGCGACCAGATCAATTATTTCCCGTGCAAGAAACTTGCAATACCCGTGAATCGGGCCAATGCCATACGCCAGGGAGCTATAACAGAGGCCGACTCTGCGGAAACCCTCAATGCCATCATTTGGGAATATCCCCGCAATCAGATCATGAAAAATGATCTGATCATTCTCGATATCATCGCCCAGAACAACTGGGAGCGCCCGATCTATTGGACGGTAAGCATGGGATCAGAGCAATATTTGGGACTCGACGACTTTTTTCAACTTGAAGGCTTGACCTACCGTCTCACGCCCCGATTCCAAAAAAGTCAAGACGGGAATACCATTCGTGTGGCCTCCGATATCATGTATAAAAATATGATGGAGAAATTCCGCTGGGGGCGTATGAATCAGGGCATTTATGTGGATCCGGAGACGAGCCGCATGACCATCAACCTTCGCAGCAATGCGATTCGTCTGGCCGAGAGCTTTGTGGTGCAGGGTGAGCAGAAAAAGGCTGAGAATATCATGGACTTGGTGATGAAGGAAATGCCCCACGAAAATGTTCCCTTGTTGATCTACAACTACCGGATGGTGGAACTGTACCACCGGGCGGGTGCACACAAGAAGGCCAATGAAGTAGCCAAAACTTTGGTGAATGTATTCGAACAGGATCTAAAGTATTTCAGTGGACTCAGGGGTGAGAACCTCAGATTCTACGACAAAGATCGTCAGAATGCCATAGCTCTAATGGGAGAAATGGCCAATATTTCCCGCCAGCACGGGCAGGACACTCTGGCCAATAGTTTCCAAAAACGCCTCGAGGCATTCGGGGGTGGCGCACTACCACGCTGATCGGCGCCGGCCTCCCTCGGGGGGTTCGGATGGGCTGGCATATGGACTGCATGCGGTTGAAGCCTTGATGGAGTCGGGAGCTGAATTGAATCGGCTGCTTGTGGTGCGTGATCGCCGCGATCCCGCACTTCGCGCCCTGATGGCCCAGGCCCATGAACGTGGAATACCCGTGCAGGAGGTTCCGCGCGAAAAACTCGATGGACTGGTGCGGGGTACGCACCAGGGCGTTGTGGCCCTCAGGTCGCCCGTAGAATACCAGCCAATCGACGTGGTGGTGGCGGGTTTGTTTGAACAGGGGCTGGTTCCGATGTTGGTGTTGCTGGATGGTGTAACAGATGTTCGCAACCTTGGTGCCATTGCCCGAACGGCCCAGGCTTCTGGAGCACATGCCTTGGTCATACCACGAAACAACAGTGCACAGGTGACGTCCGATGCCATCAAGGCGAGTGCCGGAGCCCTTGCCAGCCTTCCAGTTTGTCGCGTAGCCTCATTGGTTGAGGCGGCAGATTACCTGGTGGCCTGTGGATTCTCGTTGGTGGGGGCTACAGAAAGGGGTGTACAGACCTATGAAAGCATCGACTACACGGGACCATTGGGCTTGGTTATGGGTGGCGAGGAAGCTGGTATTGCGCCTGCCTTGATGCGGAAATGCAGCGTTTTGTCGTGCATACCAATGCCTTCCGGTGTGGGATCCCTAAACGTGTCCGTGGCCGCGGGCGTGTTCCTGTTTGAGGCCGCGCGCCAGAGAAGGGTTGACACGGAGCGGCCGGTTTGAGCCTGTTGGTTGAATCCAGAAGATAGCGGGTAATTAGGGGCGTTCTAACTGGGCGCTTGACCAAGTTTCATGTATTACGAAATATATCTTTTGCGCTTGAAATCCGGTTGTAAAGGTGGCAGATAGGTCGATCAGGCACCAAAATCCCCGAAAAGGTAATAGATTGACTGCAAGAAGGCAGAAGATTCGCCGAGTTGGATGTAAGTTTACCGGGCAATAAATATGAACAGCGAAAACCTAACTCACGGCTTGGTTCGCCCACCCGCATTGAAAAGGGGAGATTGTATTGCATTGGCAGCGCCTGCGCGTTGGATGGAACAGGCAGCCGTTCAGCCGTTCATCCGTTGGTTGGAAGAGGAGGGGTTTAAGGTGCGTTGTTCGTGGGGATTAGACTGCAGGCATCATCAATTTTCGGGGTGCGATGACGAACGTGCTGAAGCACTCCAGGAATTGTTGGATGACCCCGAGGTACGAGCTGTGGTATGCCTGAGAGGCGGATACGGTACGGTACGCATCATCGACCGCTTGGATTGGTCGACCTACATACATCGACCTAAGTGGGTGGTGGGTTATAGCGATATCACGGTATTACATACCCAATTGCATCAGTTGGGGTTTAGGAGTCTACATGCTGCCATGCCCGTACAATTCCCCGAGGCGGCGCCGGTGCCCGCCCATTGGCGCGAATGGCTTGGCCTACTAACCGCACCGGATCGGGGGGAAGCGTATGAATGGGCGCATTTTCCATGGTCGGATCGATGCAGCATTGCACGGGGCGGTTCGTTCGACGGAATCTTGGTGGGGGGCAATCTTTCGGTATTGTATAGCCTGCTGGGGAGCCGGTCTTTTCCAGATTTAAAGGGCAAGATCCTGTTTTTGGAAGATGTCGATGAGTATCTCTACCACATCGATCGGATGATGACCGCGCTGAGAAGGGCCGGAGTGCTCGAAAACTTGGGGGGACTTCTCATCGGTGATTTTACGGCAATGAAAGACCATACCATTCCATTTGGATCGACATGGGAAGAGATTACCCTGGCATCGGTTTCCTCTTTCGATTATCCGGTGCTGTTTGGGATACCAGCCGGACACGGAGAAGAGAATTGGCCTCTGGAAATGGGCATCAGACTCCGTTGGGCAGGGGGGGGCGATCTCAGGAAATGAGATGTGGAAATGTCTGGCAAATGAAAAAAAATTGAACTATGGTTGATAAGAATTCGGTTTTTCAAATGATAACAAATGAAATTAGTTTAAGTAACAATCATACTCTTCACCGCAGCGAAACGCGCGGCTATGCCAACCACGGCTGGCTTGAGGCTCGCCACACCTTTAGTTTTGCAGGATATATCAACCCAGAACGCATCCATTTCGGTGTGCTCAGGGTGCTAAACGACGACAGGGTATCGGGCGGCATGGGCTTCGGCACGCATCCCCACGACAATATGGAGATCATCACCATACCCCTGGAGGGCGCACTGGAGCACCGCGACAGCATGGGCAACCTGGGCGTCATTCGAAAGGGCGATGTACAGGTGATGAGTGCCGGCACGGGCATCACCCACAGCGAATACAACCACCACCCCGATCAAGACCTTAAGCTCTTTCAGATTTGGGTGTTCCCCGACCGCAAAAATGTGCCACCCCGCTACGACCAAAAGTCGTTTGATATCGAAGGCTGTCGGAATTCCCTTCAATCCCTTGTTTCCCCCCATTCCGAAGATGGGTCGAGCGCCGGACTGTGGATCTACCAGAACGTGTGGTTTCACCGGGGCATTTTTGATGAGGGTGCACGCATTTCGTATCCCAAACGGATAGCAAGCAACGGTATCTATTCGATCGTTATTGAAGGCCGGTTCCTGGTTGATGGCGTGGAGCTCGACCGGCGCGATGGACTGGGGATCAAACATGCAGAGAGCAGCGAGATCAGCATCACCGCACAAGCGCCCGATTCGGAATTGTTGTTACTAGAACTGCCAATGAGTATTTCCCCCTGAAATCTTCGATGTTAGACCGTAAATCAATAGGTTTATATATAAACAATTGCCGGTGTAACCCAAACCCACAGAGTTTGAACTCAATTCGTAATTTTCCCCACTTTCTTCAAAATCGCTTCCACTTCTGAGGGTTCCATGCCAAGTATTTCAGCGGTGCTTTCAACACTCATTCCGTGTTTGTACATGCTCTGCACGGTAGACTCCACCTGAATCCGGGCACCTGTCATAAGTCCCTCCGCCCTGCCTTCAGTTCTGCCCTTTTTCATGCCTTTCATAAACCCCTTATACTCCCCTTCGGCCTCGCCATCGATCCAGGTCGACATGAGCGTTTCCTCTGAAATGCCGAACGCACTGAGTTTTTTCATGTATTCCTCTTTGACTTCTGGTTTCATAT
>VHAX01000041.1 GCA_016872215.1 Sphingomonadales bacterium
GGCACGAGGGTGGTGAAGGGGTAGTCGGCAATCTGTGGACGAGCGGCGGAAATACTGGCCAGCAGAGTGCTCTTTCCCGCATTGGGGAAACCCACAAGACCTACATCAGCCAATAATTTTAACTCCAAAATGAACCACTTCTCGAGGGAGGGTTCGCCTGACTGGGCGTAGCGTGGGGTCTGATTCGTGCTGCTTTTGTAGTGGTGGTTGCCTTGTCCGCCCCGGCCCCCGGGCAAGAGCACGACTTCTTGTCCGTGCTCGGTAATCTCTGCGCACACCTGCCCACTTTCGGCATCCAGGGCCACCGTACCCAGGGGCACTTCGAGAATTTCATCGCGACCACAAGCACCGCTGCGCAGGGCACTTCCCCCGGCCTCGCCCCCCTGTGCCATCAAATGTTTTCGGTATTTGAGGTGAAGCAACGTCCACAGTTGGCTATTTCCCCGCATCAAAATATGCCCGCCTCGGCCTCCATCGCCCCCATCAGGCCCCCCTTTAGCGGTGTGTTTATCGCGGTGGAAATGAACACTTCCTGCGCCACCGGCACCGCTGCGGCAGCAGATCTTGATGTGGTCAACAAAATTTTGCTCGGGCATGGGGCATCAGACGGCGCAACCGTCAACCTCCCTGCATAATGCCTGAAAAATATCCTCTATTGCGCCCACTCCGTTAACCTCCCTCAACTTGTTCTGCTTATGGTAGTGCCCAGCAACCGAGGCCGTTTTGTTTTCGTATTCCTGTACACGGGTGCGGATCACCGACTCATCGCTGTCATCGGCCCGCCCCGAATCTGCACCCCTTTTCAGTAGGCGTGCCACCAACTCGGATTGCGATACAACGAGCGACAACATACAGCGAACGGGCGCACCATGGGTATTGAGTAGGGTGTCAAGTGCTTCGGCTTGGGCCACAGTACGCGGAAAACCATCGAAAATAAATCCCTTGGCATCTTGATGTTTCAACAATCGCGATTCGATCATACCAATAACCACGGAATCTGGCACCAAAACGCCCTGATCCATCAGCTTCTTCGCTTCTAGTCCCAACACCGACCCATCCGCGATTTCAGCGCGCAGCAGGTCGCCGGTCGACAAATGAATCAGGCCGTAGCGTTCCACGAGCCGCTGCGATTGTGTTCCCTTACCGGCGCCGGGTGGACCAAATAAAACGAGGTTCAACATAAATTGTGCTTTTACGGGGCCTGAAAATCGGCGGGAAACCAAAATGCAAAGATACGGCGAACGGCGCCTCACTCAAAGCGCAGGCGGGCGCGGATCAAGTCTTCGGGGGTGTCGATACCCGCTTCTGGTGGATCAACACAGGCTATTCGCACGGAATATCCCCAATGAAGCAGCCGCAATTGCTCAAGCATTTCCGTCTGTTCAGCTGGGGAAGGGGCCAGTCGGTTAAATGCCAGTAGGACATCGCGACGAAAAGCATAGACCCCAATATGGCGGTGCACTTCTGCGGGGAGTCCACCTCCACGCGCAAGCGGAATTGGTGCCCGCGAAAAATAAAGGGCATCGCCCAGGTGGTTGCACAATACCTTCACCACCGACGGGTTCATATATTCTTCGACTGAATGCAATCGACTCATCAAACTTCCCACCCGTACATTGGCATCTGCAAATAAAGCCATAAGCGGTTGAAGGCTCGCCCGCGTCACGAATGGCTCGTCGCCCTGCACATTCACATACAAATCGGCCTCAACCCGCATGGCCACCTCAGCCAATCGGTCGCTGCCGCTGTTGTGCCGGGGATCGGTCATCATTCCTTCACCGCCCGCATCTTCCACCACGCGAAGTATATCGGGGTGATCGGTCGCCACCAGCACCCGTTCAAACAAACGCGTCGCACAGCAGGCCTCCCAGGTGCGCACCACAAGGGGTTTGCCCCCCAGGTCGGCCAGCATTTTGCCGGGAAGTCGGGTGGAGGCCATTCGGGCCGGCACTACCGCTAAGCTGTTGGGGTAGGGTGATGCAAACGGGTCGGGCATTGCGTGGATTGGATTGCTCATGGCTGTGATCGCACAATTTGAACAGTTGCTTTTTGACCTTTCTTGAGGTTCGACTGAAACTCTACCCGCTGCGGGCCTTGAATTGTCACCATTGCTGTGTTGGGCGGTCGTGTTCCTTCATCAACGGCCTCAAGCGTAAACACATTCTCCCCGGTGTTAAGTGTTATATTTATTAGATGGGGAACGGCGGTAACCTTATAACATTTCAAGAGTGGTCTTCCATTCTGAAACAAGCTAATGATGTCACCATCCTCCAGAATTTGATCACGAATGCTTAGGGTGACGGCATCTGCATCCATAAATATATTCAAATTTTCACCTGCATTAAGACGCCGTGACTGCAGACTGTCATATAATTGAACGGGATTCAAATCCCCTTGCCCACGAATTTTCCCTATATCTGTTTGATTAATTTTATTGGCTAGGTCAGCCAAAAGTTTTTGCACATCAGCCGAGCCCAACATCACCAGATTTCCACGCGCGCAAAGCTGTTGGTTTTTGTAACGCCCCGTAAATTCACCCTTCAACCGCGCGATCCCTGAATCGTTTAAAACTTTACCCGAGAAACGCACAAAACAAAAAATATCCCGCTGCAGAGGCGATTTTGTATACACAATAGCCTCTTCCAGAAAGGTAATTACACCATCTGATGGGGTATATGTGCCTCTGATTTCGTTTTTGGTCTCATGCGCTCCAAAAAGATCCGTGATGGAATGGCCTCTGATCACACCATTCAGAAGGGTAAAATCGATGCGGTAACTCATGGGCTTCGATTTCTGACCATTCAGAAACAATGCACCTTCAAAAGCATAGTTCTGGGCGCTAACCGAAACAGCAAATCCAAATAGTGTAATAATGTTGATAATGATAAATAAAAACTTCTTAATGTGATGAATCATTCGTCGGATACTTTATTTTTGAGCAAAATTACTAAACCCTTTTTTATGAAAATTAAAATCCTTATCTTACTTATTTGTTTTACCGGCGCTTTCACAATGAGTCGCGCTTCCTTCCCAGTGCAGAAAAGCGAGCCTATGGAGGTAGCGCCTGCTACTGCTCCAACCGAACAAATAGAACAGGCATCGCCAGTGGCTGCAGATGTGAAAGAAAATGCTCCCTCTGCACTGGCTCCTGCTACCGAACCGAGTGGTAAAAGCCAGCTGGTTGCCCTTTTGCTCGCCATTTTAGTGGGTGCCGTTGGCATACACCGGTTTTATTTGGGTTACACAGGAATTGGTGTGATTCAACTGCTCACTGGTGGAGGCTGTGGCATTTGGGCACTGATTGACTTGATTAGAATCGCTATGGGCGACCTTCAGCCAAATGGAGGGAAATACTCAAAAGAGTTGTAAGATTGCCGGCCAGAATTCGTGCATTTTGTACGCGGGTGATGCACATTATTGTGGTGGCATTACCCGCGTTTTGTTTCTGCTTACCGGTCGATTTTTTCGATACGGGTCAATCAGTCTGCCTTTCTGTTCTGTTTTTTAATACGGAATGTTACGGATGTGGAATGACCCGCGCCCTGATGCACCTGATTCACTTTGACTTCTCAACCGCCTGGTCCTATAATAAACTTTTCATTTTAGTGCTCCCCGCCCTTTTTTGGCTCTGGCTACAGTCTGTGCTTTTTCTTGATCTGCCGCGGATTCTCCGACGCAGATTATTCACAAATAATAATTCATGACTCTCCCCCATGAACGACCTCCGGCTTCAGCGCATCCCCTTCGCCGGCACCGCCTATGCCCTCAGCATTGCCTTGCGCCACACCATACTGCGCGCTCAGCTCGGGCTACATTTTTCGCTGCCCGAACTCCAGGCCGAGCAAGATCAAATTCACCTGGGGGCGTGGGTGGGACATGAGCTGATCGGCTGTCTGGTGCTGGCCCCGGTAGACCTGCATACGATTCGGATGCGACAAGTCGCGGTTCGTGCTGATCGTCAACTTCTCGGCGTGGGAACCGCTCTGGTTCGCTACTCGGAGGAAGTGTCCCGTGAACATTTTTTCGACACCTTGACGCTCCACGCCCGTCGCACAGCCGTTCCGTTCTACCAAAAATTAGGATACCGCGAAGACCCGCAGGAATTTATGGAAGTTGGTATCCCACACATCCGTATGTGGCTGCCGCTGGAAAATTAGTCGACCACAGCCAAGTGTATTTTGGACAACGTTATCTTTTTTTAGGGGCCAACTTTCCCCTACATACCGTATTTTTGCGCCTCCCGTATTTTTTCGCCTCGAAAAAATCGTTTCCGCCACTTAGATATTCTTATTATTTATGTCGAACTCCACCAGCCCCTCCAATCCCCAGCGGACGCTTCCGGCCGATTACTCCGCACAGGTTCAACACTCTGCTCTAAAAAAATGGGTATCTGAAATGGTGGCACTGGCTCAACCCAATGAGGTTTATTGGTGTGATGGTTCTGAGGAGGAATACAACCTCATGTGCCGCCGTTTGGTGGCTGCCGGCACGTTCATTCCCCTCCATGCTGAGAAGCGGCCCAACAGCTACGCCTGCTTTTCTGACCCAAGCGATGTGGCGCGCGTCGAAGACCGCACCTACATCTGCTCCAAACGCAAAGAAGACGCCGGGCCAACCAACAATTGGATGGACCCCACCGCCATGAAGGAAACCCTTCGCCCGCTCCTCCAGGGCTGTATGAAGGGCCGCACTTTGTTTGTGATTCCGTTTTGTATGGGGCCAATGGGTTCCGACATCTCACAAATCGGGGTGGAAATATCTGACTCCGAGTATGTTGTCACCAACATGCGGATTATGACACGTATGGGCCGTGCCGCCCTCGACCAGCTCGGCAACAATAAGCCTTTCGTGAAGGCATTCCATACGGTGGGCGCTCCGCTGGCGGATGGACAGGCAGACGTGTCCTGGCCCTGCAACCCGGCTGTTAAATATATTGTTCACTACCCGGAGGAGCGAAGCATCGTGAGCTATGGCTCGGGTTATGGCGGTAATGCGCTGCTCGGTAAAAAGTGCTTTGCCCTGCGAATAGCAGGGGTTATGGCGCGCGACGAAGATTGGTTGGCCGAACACATGCTCATACTGGGCGCTAAAAGTCCGACGGGCGACAAAACCTATGTGGCAGCAGCATTTCCAAGTGCGTGCGGCAAAACCAACTTTGCTATGCTCATCCCGCCTGCCGCAATGAAAGGATGGGAGATCACCACCGTGGGCGACGACATCGCATGGATTAAGGTAGGCAAAGATGGTCGCCTCTACGCCATCAACCCGGAAGCGGGTTATTTCGGTGTGGCTCCAGGCACCAATTATAAAACGAACCCCAATGCCATGGCCACCATTCGCGCCAACAGCATCTTCACCAACGTAGGGGTCACACCCAACGGCGATGTGTGGTGGGAAGGCATGGATCATGATTGTCCGCCCGGCACCATTAACTGGAAGGGACAGGTTCACGACCCTTCTGCCGGTCAACCCGTAGCACACCCCAACGCCCGATTCACGGCTCCGGCCGCGCAGTGCCCCAGCCTCGACCCAGCCTGGGAAGATCCACAGGGTGTGCCCATCAGCGCATTTATTTTCGGGGGCCGCCGCTCCACCACCGTGCCCCTTGTTTATCAATCCGCCAATTGGAATTTCGGCGTTTATGCCGCGTCGACCATCGGCTCCGAGATGACTGCCGCCGCATTCGGTGAGGTAGGCAAAGTGCGTCGCGATCCATTTGCCATGCTGCCCTTCTGTGGTTATCATATGGCTGATTATTTCAACCATTGGCTGCAGTTTGGCCGCAAGCTCCGCAATCCACCCCGCATTTTCATCACCAATTGGTTTCGCAAGGATCCTTCCGGGCAATTTTTATGGCCCGGTTATGGCGACAACATGCGGGTTCTGGAGTGGATCATCGGACGAGTTCGGGGCCTTACCGGCGCTGTGGAAAGTCCCGTCGGCTGGATGCCCACCTATGACGATATCAACTGGGACGGCCTTGATTTTAGCCGCGAACAATTTGAAGCCATCATGCATGTGGACCGGGAAACCTGGAAGAACGAGGTCGTGAACCACGATGAACTCTTCAGCAAAATGTATGATAAGCTCCCAAAGGAGTATATTTTTATGCGCGAGTTAATCCTCTCCTCCCTCTGGCGATCCCCCGAAAAGTGGGGTCTGGCTCCTGAGCAGGATTAAAGGGGAAACAGGCTGGGTTGTTCTACAAGCACCACGCGACCCCTTGACCTCGTTTTAGGGTCCGGGACATAACGATTTAACCGCTTCGTTTTGTAAATTCGCGGCACCAAAGGCTCTTTAAACGCCTTGTGCCGACACAAGCTATGCCTAAAGATACCAGCATCCGCTCCGTACTAATCATCGGCAGCGGACCCATCATCATCGGACAGGCGTGCGAATTCGACTATTCAGGTTCACAGGCTGCCCGTTCACTCCGGGAAGAGGGGATTGAAGTGTCGCTCATCAACTCAAACCCGGCCACAATCATGACCGACGGGGTTACGGCCGACCACATCTACCTGTTGCCGCTCACCATTGAGTCGATCGAACACATCCTCAACATTCGTCCAATCGACGCCGTGCTGCCCACCATGGGTGGACAAACAGCACTAAATTTGTGTAAGGAGGCGGATGAATTGGGTATTTGGGACCAATACGGTGTGCGAATGATTGGTGTCGACATCACCGCCATCGAAACCACCGAAAACCGAGAGGAGTTTCGCAAAAAAATGCTCGAAATCGGAGTTGCCGTTGCCCCCTCCCGCATCGCCAATTCCTTTCTGGAAGGAAAGGAAGCCGCAGAGGAACTCGGCTTCCCGCTTGTAATCCGCCCCTCCTATACCCTTGGAGGCACCGGCGGGGCCGTCATTAGGAAAAAAGATGACTTCGAGGCAGCCCTGATCCGCGGCCTTGATGCATCGCCCACCCACGAGGTGCTGATCGATAAAGCTGTTCTGGGATGGAAAGAATTCGAACTCGAACTGCTGCGCGATGCGGCCGACAACGTCTGCATCATCTGCACGATCGAGAATTTCGACCCAATGGGCATTCATACGGGCGACAGCATAACCGTGGCACCGGCCATGACCCTCAGCGATACCGCCTTCCAGGACATGCGCAACCAGTCCATCCGGATGATGCGGGCCATTGGTAATTTCTCGGGTGGTTGCAATGTGCAGTTCGCTATGAACCCCGAAACCGAGGAACTCATCGCCATAGAAATTAACCCCCGTGTTTCGCGTTCTTCGGCCCTCGCCTCTAAAGCTACCGGATACCCCATTGCCAAAATAGCGGCCAAACTGGCCATCGGCTACCGCCTCGACGAGCTGCCCAATCAGATCACCATGAGCAGCTCCGCGTTTTTTGAACCCACGCTCGATTATGTCATCGTGAAAATCCCCAAGTGGAACTTCGATAAATTTCCTGGTTCTGATATGCGACTAGGATTTCAAATGAAATCGGTGGGAGAGGTCATGGGCATCGGGCGAAGCTTCAATGAGGCCCTCCAAAAAGCCTGTCAGAGCCTTGAAATTGGTCGCGCCGGGGTAGGTGCCGACGGAAGGGAAGAACGCAAGCCCGACCCAATCATGCACAGTCTGGAAAATCCAAGCTGGAACCGTGTGTTTCACATCTACGACGCCCTGGCACTTGGCGTACCCCTCAAATCAGTCGAAAAAGCCACAGCTATCGACCCCTGGTTCCTCCGAGAGATTCAGCATTTAGTGGACCTGGCCAAGGCCATCAGGTCATATACTTTGGATACCATTCCCTATGAATTATGGGAAGAACTCAAGCGCAATGGGTTTTCCGACCTGCAAATTGCCAGGCAATTGGGAGATCCGGTTACGGAAGATCAGGTGCGCACCAAACGTCTGGCATTAGGACTGCGTCGGGTTTGGAAAATGGTTGACACCTGCGCCGCCGAATTTGAAGCCCGTACACCCTATTTCTACAGCACATACGAACAGGAAAATGAATCGATTCGAACGGATCACCCGAAAGTCATCGTGCTTGGTTCGGGTCCAAACCGCATCGGCCAGGGCATAGAATTCGATTACTCATGTGTGCACGGTCTACTCGGGGCACGCGAGGCCGGTTATGAGGCGATAATGGTGAACTGCAATCCGGAAACGGTGAGCACCGATTTCAATATGGCCGACAAGCTCTACTTCGAACCTGTTTTCTGGGAGCACCTGCTCGACATCATTGAACATGAACAACCAGTAGGGGTTATTGTGCAGCTGGGTGGACAAACAGCACTGAAGTTGGCGGAGCGCCTGCATGAACATGGTATTCGAATTATCGGTACCGGCTTTCCAAATATGGACCTGGCCGAGGACAGAGGTCGATTCAGCGACCTGCTTCACGAGCTCGAAATCCCATATCCCCGCTATGGTGTGGCCGAAACCGCCGAGGAAGCGCTCGAAATCGCCCGTAACGTCGGCTATCCCGTCCTCGTTCGCCCCAGTTATGTATTGGGCGGTCAGGGCATGAGCATTGTCATCAACGAAGAGGAACTCGAAACGGCGGTGGTGGACCTGCTCCGGAAAATTCCGGGCAACCGCATTCTGATCGACCATTTCCTCGACCGTGCCATGGAGGCCGAAGCAGATTGTATTTGTGACGGTACAGACATCGCCCTCTGCGGAATTATGGAACACATCGAACCGGCCGGCATCCACTCAGGCGATTCTAACGCTGTCCTGCCTCCATTCGGACTTTCACCGCTGGTGGTCACCCAAATCGAAGAATATACCCGGAAAATTGCCTTTGCACTGAACATAAGGGGCTTGCTGAACGTCCAGTTCGCTGTCAAAAATGATGTGGTTTATGTGATTGAGGCCAATCCCCGCGCCTCACGCACCCTTCCCTTTCTAGCCAAGGCCTACGACGTGCCCTTTGTGAACATTGCCACCCACATCATGCTAGGATCTTCCACGCTCGCCGACCACCCCTTCGAACTAAAATTATCGGGCTGGGCCATCAAAGAGCCTGTTTTCAGCTTCAATAAATTCCCTGGTGTGAACAAAGAACTCGGGCCAGAGATGAAATCCACCGGCGAAGCGATCCGCTTCATCAAAGACCTGCGAGATCCCTATTTCCGCGATCTCTACAAGCGCAAATCCATGTACCTGAGTCGCTAGAGGACCAGTAGCTGTCCGTCCCCCCTATAGGGCTAATAGCATCATCACACGATCCAACATTGATCCGCCTCTGTCCTGCCTGCGTCATTTTCCTGTCCGGCTTGCATCATCACACGATCCAACATTGATCCGCCTCTGTCCTGCCTGCGTCATTTTCCTGTCCGGCTTGCGTCACCACACAATCCAACATTGATCCGCCTCTGTCCGACCTGCGTCATTTTCCTGTCCGGCCTGCGTCATCCTCCTGTCCGGCTAGCGTCAAACACATGCCGAAAGAACCTGCGGTTAACTTGTAAATAGGTGTATATTAGCAGAGTCTTATGCAAACTCCCAAAACAAAAGTGTTGGTGGCGGAAGATGACGCCAACCTGGCATCCAGCTTGAAGGAAGGTCTGGAACTGATGGGCTATCGGGTTTCACTGGCGAAAACTGGTACTCGGGCTCTGAGTATGGCCGAAACCGGACAATACCCGCTCCTTGTGCTCGACCTTAACCTACCTGAAATGAGCGGCATGGAAGTTTGTCGGGTGCTGAGAAAATCGAAACCGGCCATGCCCATCCTAATGTTGACCGCCCTGGGGAGCGTGGATCAGAAAATTGAAGGGTTTGCAGCAGGGGCCGACGATTACATGGTTAAACCCCCGGATTTACGCGAACTTGCCGCCCGCCTCCGCGCACTGATTCGTCGTACCGAACCCATCGAATTACCCTCCGAAGAACTGAAACTAGCCAATCTGACACTCGACCTAAACCGAAAGGTGGCCTACCGCGACAAGACCGAAATTGCCTTGACGGCCAAAGAATTCAACCTACTGGAATACCTGATGCGCAATCGGGGGAAGGTCATCAGCAGGCAACAAATAGCCGCCGCGGTGTGGGACATCCACTTCGATACCAAAACCAATGTCGTGGATGTATATGTGAACTTCTTAAGAAAGAAGATCGACAGGGATTTTAGTCCACGCCTCATACATACCCAAATCGGGATGGGCTACCGATTCGACCACTAATCCCCAAAATGCGTATCCGAAGCAGGCTAACCTTACGAATGGTGACACTCACAGCCGGTCTGCTCGCCTTGTCATTCACCACGGTATACTTATTTGAAGCAACCGGACGCCGAAAGCAATTCGGCCAACTGCTGGTCAACAACGCCCGAAACCGCACAATCATTCATTTCGAATTTGAGGGAGCGAACACTGGAACAAATCCATTTCAGGAGTACCGCGCCGACGTGCTCCCCAACGCGGAACTCTATCTGTTCACTTTTGAAAATGAACTCATTTACCCGGGCGATACCGCCCTATGGAGACCTACAAAAGAAGATCTGGAAGCGGTACGTAGCCATGCAAAAACTCACTTCATCCTGCCCGATGGTCGCGAGATGGCCGGTATACATCTGGTCGACGAATACAACGGACTGGTGGCCTTTAGTGTTGCGCGCGACGTAGAGGGTCTGGCCCGACTTCAGGCCCTACGCCATACGCTGCTTTGGGTTTTACTGTTTAGTCTTCCCCTATTATGGGGTCTGGCCTATTGGTATTCCGGCAGAGCCCTGAAACCCATCCGCAACATCATCCGATCAGCCCGGGGAATCAGCAGCGCAGAACCCACAGCTCGTTTGACCCCCACCGGTAGCCGCGATGAACTCGAGGAACTGGTTACCTCATTCAACGAACTGCTGACGCGCATAGAGGCAGCGTTCCGGGCACAAAAAAACCTCATATCCAACGCGTCCCACGAATTAAGAAACCCTCTGGCCGCCATGCACATGGGTTTGGACGTCCTGATGATGAAAGAAACCGATGCTGAAACGCTTCGCCGCGAAATCGTTCGATTCAAATCGCAGGTGCAGGAACTAACCACCACAACCAATCACCTGCTCATGTTGGCCGATATGGAAACGCGTATGCGAGAAGGCCGCCGACCCCGGGAGCCAATCAACCTGACAGACACCCTCTTCAAAGCACTTGAACCACTCCAAAACCATCCCGAAATCCAAAATTTGAGCTGGCAGATCGACGAAAAACTGGAAAACGAAGAGGCGCTGAGCACAATGGGCGACGAGCCTCTGCTGGTAATTGCCCTGCGCAACCTCATCGAAAACGCCCTCAAATATGGTCAATCGCGTCCGGTAGAGGTGATACTGACCCGCTCAGCACACGATTTACACATAACGATAAAGGACAACGGGCCCGGAATCCCCAAAGAAGAACACCAAATAATCTTTGAGCCCTTCCAGCGTGGCGAACAATCAAGAATGAAAGACACAAAAAATGGAGATCAGGAAAAAATACCCGGACACGGACTAGGACTACCGCTATCGGCACGCATCGCCACGCTTCATGGTGGACGAATTGAATTGGAATCCGCGCCCGGTCATGGCAGCACTTTCCACCTGATCCTCCCTGCATCCGTCACCACCTGATATTTGGTTATTTTTGAGCCGTGACATTTTTACCGAAATTTCTGCTGATATTCATTTTAGTGCTGTGGCTGCTCGGCATTCTCGGTCGGATTTTATTGCCCTTTGCCCTCCGATACCTCGTGAAACGCCTCACCGGCATGTCGGG
>VHAX01000042.1 GCA_016872215.1 Sphingomonadales bacterium
TTGTTCCCTGAGCCTTCAACCAATTGTTACTGATATGAAACTTATGATCGTTGAATTGTCACCCACTCGCATTCTGAGATGAACCCGTTGATCATTGTACCTTCAAACATGAGCATACTTAGATTACGCCTTTGTTCGTTGAATCGTCGTCAACTTGTATACCGAGATGAGCCCGTTGTTCCCTGAGCCTTCAACCAATTGTTACTGATATGAAACTTATGATCGTTGAATTGTCACCCACTCGCATTCTGAGATGAACCTGCTGCTCATAGATACGTCATCCGCAGTGTGCAGGGCGGGAAGGGTAATGGATGGGCAATTGGTGGATGAGCGCAGGCTGGGGAGCGAAAACCGGCATTCGGAGGGACTAAACCCAATGATCGAACAACTCATGGACGAGTTTGGGAAACACTACTCAAGCCTGAATGGCGTGGCTGTCATCAATGGGCCGGGCTCCTACACCGGACTGCGCATTGGGGCAGCCTTTGCCAAGGCCCTCGTTCTGGCAACCGGCTGCCGACTTCTGGCCGTAAACGGACTCGACGTTCTCGTGGATCAGTATCGCCTCGACGGGCATGAAATACAGGAGGGCGATTACCTCATCCCTATGGTCGACGCACGCCGCATGGAAGTGTTCACCCAAACCGTTAGATATACCCCTCAACCCATATGCATGCACCCACCCGGTTCGCGCATACTCACGGTCGACAGCTACAGCGACTGTGTCGGGGGCACCCGGCATTTCATGGGAAATGGCTGCACCAAATTTCAGGGATTGCTTTCAACTGACCCGAACCAAAATGACCGCTTCGTTCCAGAGCCGGGAAACAGAATGGAGTCGATGGCCTGTTGGGCCACAATCCACTACCAACAGATGCGGTTTGTGACCGACGATTTCTGGCAACCCGACTACCACAAAGGGTTCTATTATCCGCAGCCTCGACAAAAACTGGCATCAACCCTTGCAGGCCCAAAAGGAACTACCTAATTTGCATCTGCAAAAATCAAATTCACCATGTCCGCCCAAGCAAAGCTAACTGAACTCGACGAAGAGGCTCTGCTTCAGGCGCACGCCGTTTTCCATGCCATTTCGCACCCGATTCGCATCAATCTCGTGCGGATCCTGGAAGAGCACCCCTCGCAAACCGTCACCCAGTTGCAATTTCGACTGCGTTTGGCCCAGGCATTGGTATCGGTGCACCTCGCCGTTCTGCGGAAAGCTGGGGTGGTGACTGCTACCCGTTCCGGGAAGCACATGCGCTACAACCTCGACGAGGCCATGATGCAGACCATACAGCTCTGCATTCAGCGCATCACAGGATAAGTCCCCAAATGATTGGCTTGCCGAGCCAACAATCTGGGGTCAACTGCCTCTATACCCAGGATAAAGCATGCTCTTACCCATTTTAATGGTCAATCTACCAGTAGCGAGCCAAAATAGGCACATAGGAGTTAATTCTAAGAGTCGACCTACCTTTCGCGAACCTCAGAAGCATCGTTGAAAGGGTACATTCAGCGAGTCGACTTATCTGACAAAAACCTCCTGGGTATGCACTTAGGCCCTAAGGATCCATCCAACTCACCACGATGCGCCGGTAGATCGTTGATCTTTGCCGATTCCCTTCCAGAAAACTGGCACGCACCAGATAAGGGCCCTCCCGAGCCCAGCGACCATTTGCATCGCGGCCGTCCCAATAGATCTCGACCAGGCCGCGACAAAGTGCAGGTGGCAGTAGTGGAGCCAACAGGCGACCACCCATGTCCAATATGTCGATGTGTACCATGCCCTCGCCACTGCAATCGAGGGAGATGCGCATAAGATCCATTCGGCGTGGACGAATTACGATGGGCGAAACGCTCAGGCCACCAGATCGAATGTATTCGACAGAGGCGCGGCTGTTGGGCCTGCCCGGAGTGCCTCGAATGCGCGTGTCGGCGGTCGACCAGGGCAACATAACTTGTCCGTCGGGCTTCTCCAGTGCGATACCCTTCGGGTTCACCACAATCGGATGATGCAGGCTATCATGGTAAGCGAGCCGATCCAATATCCTGTCCGCATGATCCAGAAGTAGGGCGAATCCTCCACCAGCCTTGGGAAGGGGAAGCGTAGGGATCTGTCGGCGGTTTATGGGTTCCGTTTCTCCCAAATCCGCCCGTAAAAGGGCTGTGTCGCGACAAACCACGAGGCGCTGCCCGGGAAGTATAGCTGATGGTTCCATACTGAGGGGGGTAGCCGAACTATAATGCCCCATTTCATTTGCTTCAGCCAGGTAGACCCTGCTCAGATCTATGGCCTCATACCCAAGGTGAATCAATTCATAATAGGGGATGCCTCCCTGTTCCGGACGATGGTATATTTCGTGAAAGTAGAGGGAGGCAGGAGTGGCATTCGATCCAACCGACAAAGGCCATGGGGGCGCCAGAACAGGGGTGTCTTGACAATCGGTCCAGCCCTCCAGTCGGAGCCATTCCACACCCTGAGTGGGCGGTGCGAGCCAACCGGGGAGCGTCCACCGTTTCTGGGACAACTCAGCGGGTGCGACCGGCAGCGGATGCCCGCCTAGTGAGGCTTGCCCTGCCCGAACAGCCCGTGAGAAGAGGATGTGTACTGCGCGGTCGGTCGTAAGGGCAGCATGTATGAGCTGCGCCTTGGGGGGCGGCATGAACCCACCATGCCCAAATTTCAGGCTATCTATACTGTTGACGTGGCCCGGCGTGCCCCCACTCAAATCCAAGCAACTGCTCCAGTTCCAGGAATCGGGGCAATTCAGATGTCCGTTTCGCCGCTCCAGGCTCCATCCCCCTATTTTTTTAATGGGTGATGCATGCCAGTCAACCTCAAAGGCCAGGGTATCCCCCAGCCACCCATCGGGGTGTCGCAAATATATCTCGTCGCCATCGTTGTTCAGGACGGGCCATGAGGGCAACTCCAAAGTGGGTGAAAGTCTTCGCCAGGCAGTATCGCAGCCAGGTGGACATAACACCAAATATCCGCCGGCTGGAATCACGTAGGCGGGTAACACCACCGGGCTGCTGCGGTCGCCATAAATCCAATCGCCCACCTCCAAGGGGAAAACGCTCATATTTCGAAGTTCAACATATTCCGTTGCGGGTAAGGGTCCCGTAACAGGGGGCACAAACATGATTTCGTTTAAGATCAGGTCGCCGGGCCGGGTGGGGTGGTGCTCCCACTCTGCGCAGGTGTCGAGGGGCACACCCCCGCTGTCAGTCAACATCAAGCACAGCCGGAATGAACCCTCATCGGGCAGCGGGATGTTCCAGCGGAGTTCCAGAGACCTTAACCCGATCGGATCGACCTCTGAAGGGATGCCAAAACCGCTGAGTGCGTAATGTTGCGGCTGCAACAATGGTCCGGGCGGCATACCCTTGTTGAATTCGAGCTTGATAACCCCTTGTCGAGCCACACGGGCCATGAGGAGTCGAGGTGGAAGTGTGTCGGGAAGGGCTATGCCGTTCACCACCCAGTCGTCGTACCAATACAACTGACTGCGTGTACTGCTGAAAACCTGACGATGGCCCGTATAGGATCCGAAATTGTGCGTTGCGTCGAACGTACTACCCTCAATCTGCCAATGGAATCCGCTTCCAGACGTGTCGGTGTAGAGCGACCAAACTCCGGCGGTGTCGCGTGTTACACGCACCCGCAGGGAATTGTCGTCGCGATTCAGCACCCCATCGCGCCCGTTGATGATGCAGGTGCGGGTATTGCCGGTCTGCCGGAAGAGGCACACATCGTCGGCGGTGCTTCCCACCCGCACGAAATAACCCGAGAGGGTGCTGTCGAGCCTGGGCGATTGACTCAATACATAGATGTCGGCATAATTGGAGCCGGAGGGATTGAAGCCGAGGCGCATCCACCACGACCAGTCGGCCTGATAGATGGCTCTGCTGTGGGTATAGAGCTGGGAGCTACCCGAGGCGGGCGGGGCTACTTGTTGCAGTCGCCCCTGCAGGTCAACCCGAAATAGGGCGGTGTCGCCCATCCAGGTAGGATTTTGATGGAAGTCCCCGTCGCTGTAGTCGTCTGAGAACTGCGCCCTCAGGTCGAGGAGTCCCGCCAGAAAAAAGCAAATCACACCCAATACCCGTGCGGTTATGCGCAATTCGGGGCAGTCCCTAAAGATAAACAAGGCGTGGACTGCATTGGGTGGGTCTTTTGGACACATTGACATTCGTCTGCAAAAAAGGCACATGAAATCGACGTTATTTCGTCGTTTTTTATCCCATTTTGCGCATTCCGCACATTTCTGCATTCGCTATTTTTACAGCCCATACGCAAACCCGAATCAACCTTCCGTAAATGAAAGTATGTATTGTTGGAGCAACCGGACTTGTGGGATCCACGATGTTGAAGGTACTCGAAGAAAGAAATTTTCCGGTATCCCATCTTTTTCCGGTGGCCACAGAGCGCTCGCAAGGCCGCAGCATCCGCCTTCGCAACAACGATTATCCGGTTTGCACACTCCAGGAAGCCTTCGGAGCCAGGCCCAATCTTGTGCTTTTCTCAGCTGGTTCGGCACCCTCGCTGGAATGGGCCCCGAAATTTGCAGGGCAAGGCGCCTGGGTCATCGACAATTCATCGGCATGGCGCATGCAGGAGGGAATACCCCTGGTGATTCCTGAGGTGAATGGACACGCCATCCAGCCCAACACGCGGCTGATTGCCAACCCCAACTGCAGCACCATTCAGCTTGTGGTAACCCTCAACCCGCTTCACAAAGCCTATCAGGTGCGCCGGGTGGTGGTGAGTACCTACCAAAGTGTAACTGGCACCGGCTCGGCCGCCGTTGAGCAGATGATGAACGAACGTCAACAGATCTCAGGGCCGCGGGTCTACCCGCATCCCATCGATCTCAACCTCTTTCCGCATATCGACGAGTTTCAGGCCAATGGCTACACCAGGGAGGAGCTCAAAATGACCCATGAAACTGTGAAGATTATGGGCGACGAGCGGATACGCCTCACCGCCACCACCGTTCGCGTACCCGTGCGTGGGGGTCACAGCGAGTCGGTGAATGTTGAATTTTATCAGGAGTTTGATTTAGATGAGGTGCGCAATCTGCTCAGCGAAGCTCCGGGAGTGGTGGTGCAAGACGATCCAGGGTCGTTTTATTACCCCATGCCTATGTACGCGGAAGGACGCGATGAAGTGTTTGTTGGCCGACTCCGTCGCGATGATACACAGCCCCGCACGCTGAATATGTGGGTGGTGGCCGACAACCTGCGCAAGGGCGCCGCCACCAATGCCATTCAGATTGGCGAGTATCTTTTGGGGAAGGGATGGCTATCGTGACTAAAAAAAAGGTTAAATTGTGCCGTTTTTTTGATTCAGTTGCCCCTTTGCAGTATTTTTCACATCCTATGAAGAAAAAGACCTATAGCTTATATTCCGTATTGTTTCTGGTTTTGCTTGTGCTGGGCCCCCTTATGCTCGTTCCCACTGCATGTGTAAAGGAAAAAGTACTTCCTGTAATTACCATCACTGGTTTTCCGGAAATCAAATCACGGACCGCGCTGTGCAACGCTGTAGTGGAGAGTGATGGTGGACAAGAAGTCCTGACCCGAGGAATATGCTGGTGGACCCAACCGGGCCCTGCCATCGACCGCGACAGCACCCAGAACGGCGCCGGATTAGGGGCCTTCACGGCACGGATGAATGGACTGGTAGAACGCACCCGCTATTATGTGCGCGGCTATGTGACCTCGGCCGCGGGCACCTCGTATGGTACTGAATCGAGTTTCACCACCCTCATTGGCGACAACCTACCCGTGGTGGTCACAACAGTTCCGTTTAACATCAACCTCACCGACGCGCAATCAGGAGGCGACGTGCTTTCGGAAGGTAGTGGCCCGGTTATAGTAAAGGGAGTCTGCTGGAAAACCACGGCAGGAGTAACCATCGCTGATGATACCACCATAGATGGCTCTGGATTGGGGTCATTCGTGAGTACCATGTGGGGACTCGCACTCAACACAACCTATTTTGTTCGGGCCTATGCCACCAGCCAGGTGGGCACCGGTTACGGGCAGGAACTCAGCTTTACAACCGGCACCACAACGCCCACGGTCGTCACCACGCCCGTTCTGAACGCTGCATCTACCACGGCCTCCGGCGGCGGTGAAGTGCTGAGCGACGGCGGAGTCCCGGTAACGGAGCGAGGTGTTTGCTGGAATACCGCCGGAGCGCCTGTTTATCCGACCGATAGCAACCGCCTGAGTGGCTCCGGTTTGGGTGTGTTCTCGGTGAGCCTCACAAACCTCACCCCATCAACTCAATATTATGCGCGCGCTTTTGCAGTGAACTCCGTAGGCACGGGCTACGGACAACAAGAGGAATTTGTGACCCAGGCCGCCTCAGTACCCACTGTAGTGATCGATTCAGTTGGCTACAATGTGGGTCACCACATTATTCCTTGCTTTGGTCGTGTCATCACCGATGGCGGAGCCCCCTTAACGGGCAAAGGTTTTTATTTGGACACCATTGCATATGCATCCCCTGCTCTGGCCAGTGGCCCTGTGAATCCGCCTGGTGGACCGGGTCCATTCCAGCGCGGTACATTTCTATACAATGTTCAAAATGGCATCCGGGGTGAGTTGAATGGTCGAAACCTCTACGCCTGGGCCTATGCGGTGAATGGAGTAGGTGTGGCCACAAGCCCCACAGCCATTCCCGTCAAAACGAAGGTGTATGATACCGACAGCAATTTGTACAATTGGACGACCATTGGTACGCAAGACTGGCTCACCGAAAACTTGCGAACTACCCGCTATTGCAACGGCAATAACATCACGCAAATTGCGGCACAGGTCAGTTGGGCCGGAGCAGCGGGCGGTGCATGGTCACATTACGACAATCAGGCGGTCAACGACACTCTATATGGTAAGCTCTACAACGGGCTCGCTGCTGCGGATCCCCGGAATGTTTGTCCCTGCGGCTGGCGCGTACCCACCGATGCAGACTGGACCACCCTCGAGAGTTTTGTAGGGGGATCGATTCAGGCCGGAGGTGCACTGAAGCAGACTGGAACATTACAGGCCGGTACATCGTTGTGGAACGCCCCTAATACCGGCGCCACCAACGCTCAAGGCTTCAACGGACGCCCGGGCGGATATCGTACCAATACCATAACCGGTGGATTTGTGAATGTACAGCTGGATGCCTATTGGTGGAGCCAAACCCAGCCAATCGGAACTCCGCTCGATCTCTATTACCGCAAGGCCACGTTCAACAGCGCAACTTTGGAGCGTAACCCCAACAACCGCCTGTTTGGCTTCTCCGTACGCTGCATGCGCCCCACTCGACCTTAATTGGTTTGGGCTGTGCTTTTATTACGGTCACCCAATTTCCAGCTGCGGCCAATCTGGAGTATCCAAAGCCGGGGGTTTCCATCGGCATCCCACAATTCACGGTCGTGGGTGATGGCGAGATCCCAGGAGACCCTTTTGCGGCTGTATCCAACGGAGACCGACGACCGTCGGTGGTCGGGTTGTATAGCTTCTATACCTCCGCCTCCACCCACCGGGAACCATAGGTCCTCTGAAATCCCGAGTTGCCAGCGTTTCGACAAGCTGTATTGAAGGCTAATCTTTTGGCGGACGTAGGAAACGGCGCTCGCTGTGTTGGCCGATGAAAAGTCGTCGAACTGCTGTTGATAGCGAACCCGGTAGCCCACCCCACATTTCTTTGTTTCCCATTGCACGCGCGCGTCGGAATACCACCTGAGGCGTGGACCGATGCCCTGTTGTACATTCCTGAAGATGGTGCGACCCGCGCCGAGCAGCGAAAAGCTGAGTCCGGGCAGTCGCTTGCCCCCCTTCCATCGTTTTTGAAGGGCTAAGTCGGTTTGCATCCGTTCCACCCACCAGTAATGTCCGCCCATCCAGACGATTCCCGTTCGCTCAGCATTGGCAGGCTGTAGCCTCAGTTCGGGCGTAAGGGATAACCTGAGTCCGTACGGCACTTTTTTCTCCCACCCGTGTTCGAGCCATAAGGCAGGTTGCTGGTTTTGGGCCCAAAGGGGGTGCAACAAAACACACATAAGGCTGAACCACACGATGGTAATCCGTAAGGGTCCCCAAAGGCGTGGGATCGTGCAGTTTTGGCTTGTTTTTGGGTGACCAGAGGGGTTCATCAGCCTCTGTAATAGACCCGCAGCTGAACCGTATCGCGCAGAAAATCAATGCGAAGTACCTGATACCGATGCACGGGAAGTCCGGTTTTGGTTTGAAGGTCCAGGAGCATCTCCTCTTCACGGCCTACGGCCAACAGATCGGTCCGGTCATAAACCACGATGCGCGAGCTCTCGCGGTGGTAGAGCAGGTTGCTTTCCAGCAAAAACGCCACCACCAGCATGGAAGCGCTCACCACGGGTAGCACCCACATACTGGTTTGGGCAACCGCATTGAAGACCCCCAGGGCGATGCTTAAAAAGAGGTAGGTCATATCCTTCAGGTTGATGTCTTCTGTCCGAAACCGCAGCATGCCAAACACGGCAAACAAGCCGAATGCGGCCCCCATTGAGATTTCATGTCCGTTGAGGGCATACGAGAGAAGAAAAATCACGAGGTTGGTCACGATCAGCGAGAAGAACAAGTCGCGGGTTTTGTATATGCTGTAGTAGATGAAGCGCACAAGCAGCCAAACGGATATCAGGTCAACCGCCAGGCGGATCAGCAGGTTCATGTCGATGAGTTGGGGCATAGGGAGAGAAATGCTTTAAATTATATGTGTTGGGTTATTGTAAGGATGCATATGCCAGTCGCGGACATATCCGAGTTTGGTGGGCAGAGGTCGCGCTGGCTGATGGGGACGCTCGTGTGCCTGCCACAGCAGGCTTCCGATGTAATACTTGCTGAACGAAATGGCTTGCAGGCTCCGCGCCCGTCTAAGGGTATCGAGTATGCTGGGTCCTGGTCGATTCTGCTTCAATTCCAGGATATACAGGCCGTGGCTGCAGAGCCATTTATGTTCCGGGCAGGTCGACCCCGTGGATTGAATGGCTGTTGCGGGTGACGAATGGGATGCGTTGGTGCCATCGATCGGTGATGGTGTGGAAAGCCTAAGGTCGTAGTCGAGGGTTAGGCGCTCATGTCCGTTTGCGTGCACGAAGGTGAGTCGCTTATAGTGGATGTCGAGCTTGGGATGAATGCCGCAGGGCGGATCGAAGCCTGTTCGGTTCCACAAGCGACTCAGCGCTTCCTGCGCCCCTTTATGATCGTTTCCCATTTCCGTCTCCAGACGCATTTTGCGTGTATAGCCGGTTGCCTGCCTCTCTTTGAGTTCCCAGAAGCTTCGGCCGTCGGCGGCATAGGTGCGCTGCCTGAATTTAAAGCGTCTGGGCTTTCGCACCCGATGCGCATGAAAAAAGGGATTGTCGCGACCATCCCAATAGCGGTTCATATAGACTGCCTCGTCGTGCACACCGGTCTGCACCAGGCTGTAGTGGGGCTCGATCAGTCTTAGAAGTTCGCCTATATGATCGGCTCCTATTCTATATTTCCGATCCACCCGGCGCATGAGTTGCGCAGGGGCGGGCAGATCTTCCAGTCGAATGCGGTTGATCCCGAAATCTACTAAGCTCAGTGGAAGCATGGGTTCGTCAGGTGAGGTGGGTCGGGCGGGGCGGGTTGGGGTCAGTTCTGGATCAGCAAGGGCTTGGTTCAGGGTCAGAATGGGTTTTTTAGGTGCATCATGGGCTCATTTCTGGGCGACATAGAGGTTCTATGGGGCTATTTTATCGGTTGATCCAGATGGTGTCGGCTTGTTGCCGTGCCCGCTTGTCCGTGATGTGTATTGATAATACCACCGCCTCTGTCGTAGAGGTATTGTCGGGCGTGGGTTTCCTGTCGGAATAGGCATAGACCGTGTAGTGGCCCGGATGCAGTTGATCAAATCGGTAGCGCCCATCGAAAGAAGTGCGCACGTCCGTTCCTGGCACCCCCTCGTCGCCATAAATCAGGTAGATTCGCTCGTCCATCGCCGGGAATGTGTCCTGGATGAGGGTGAAAGAGGAATTCCAGTCACGCACCATCACCACTCCCTCAATCTGTGCATAGCCCCCTCGACCCTCTTCGGGGGTGCATGACTGCAGAAAAAGGTTTGGAATAATCATATAGGCCGCGCACAGCAGCCATGGGGCAGGTCCACTCATATCGCAAAGGTAGGGAATTTGCAAATTGCTGGCATCCGGACTACCGGGTGTACAATCGGATGAGTCTTCTGGGCAAGCCATAGAGGAGTGAGACGATTTGCGTGTCCCCGAGGTTTAATGGATGGTGCATTCCAGCCGTTGCAATGTCTTGTCTGCGGTGGTGACTGTATTTTTCAGACTTGTGATCGACTCAGTTTACGGGGTTGGTATTGACTATTTGCGGCATATTAGTTGCGGTTGTATGTTTGGGCTTTGCTAGTTCCTGTGCCCTGTTTGCCCCTGCCTGTGATTACTTGCTTTGCTGTTCGTTACCATTAGTGGTTGACTGTTTCCTGTGGCTTGTTTGCCCCTGCCTGAGATCAATTGCATAGTTGACCATATAGAGTTGTGACACCACGACTCAGGCACCTCTCAATATTTTTCTGGGTACGCAGCTTCTGAAACTTCCCCCAGTATTCGGGGGTACGACATGGTTCCCCTTTGCCGTTGTCCTTTCCGAAAGTTTCAGAAAACTTGTTGTGGTTGACTGATTTTGCTATATTTGCACTCTTTTTTTTAGGACGAGTTCATGTGGGACGAGTTCATGTCCATTCCTATGCGTTCTTCCTCCTTAGCTCAGTTGGTTAGAGCATCTGACTGTTAATCAGAGGGTCGCTGGTTCAAGTCCAGCAGGGGGAGCTTGATAATCAAGGAGTTACCAATAAAAATCGGTAGCTCCTTTTTTTATGTGCATACAATTTGCATACAGAAGGCGTCAAAACCTCAATCGCCGAAATCTGAAGGAAGGCGGGAGTGATGGCGTGGTTGACACTCGTCCT
>VHAX01000043.1 GCA_016872215.1 Sphingomonadales bacterium
GCAGGCGCTTCATGGCCCAGTCGAAACTGATGAGGGTGCGGCCGGATGGTGAAGATTCATTCATGCCCGCAATCTAGCGACAGGCGGAGGCAGGAGTCGTATAGCAGACGTGTACTTATGGAAGTAAGCGTAAGCAGTTTGAAAGAGGCGAAAAAAGCTGCTGTTTAAACGCGTGAACGGTGCGAACTAAAGCCAGGTTTAGTCCGTATAAATCGACTCATGAAAGAAAACGCAGAGCCCAAATAGGGTTGTGAACCCTACAATTTACCCGTAATATCCGTTGAGGTGGGCGAAACACTACTCGGGAAGTCGCCTATAAGGCGACCTTCTTCATCAACCAGGAACTTATGGAAGTTCCAGCGAACCGTGGCGTCGGTCTTGCCGTTGAGAGCCCCCTGGGTGAGCCATTGGTAGATGGGGTGCGGCGAATTGCCCTTAATCTGCACTTTGTCAGCCATGAGGAAGTCAACCCCGTAGTTTTTTTCACAGAAACTGGCTATGCTCTCGGCGTCGCCGGGTTCTTGTGCGCCGAAGTCGTTGCAAGGGAAGCCGATGACCACCACTTTTTTGCCAAATTTTTCATGGAGCTCCTGTAGCTGCTTGTATTGTGGGGTGTAGCCACAACGCGATGCGGTGTTCACCAACAGTACTTTTTTACCCTTAAATTGGGATAATTTAACATTTTCGCCGTCGATGGAGGTGAAGGAGTAGTTGTGGAACATTTTTTTGGGGGTTTGGGCGGTGGTGCAAGCGGCCGACAACATCAAGATCAACAGCAGCAGGGTAAAGGAAAGGCGCGGGTGCATAAATGAATGGTTGATTCCGCTCATAAAACGCATCTACAGGTGAAAAGTTTGCCTCAACTGCATTAGATTTGACCCAAAACAAGCTTTGTTCGGCATTCATCCCTCCGTAGAGTTGTGGCTGGCCGGTTTAACCGCCTTTGCCATCACGTATTTCAGTATACCAGGCATCATAAAGCTGGCACGGTTGAAGCGTCTCTACGATGAGCCCAACCACCGCAAAGAGCATACGGCCCGTATTCCAACTCTGGGTGGACTGGCATTATTCGTGGGGTTCTTTTTCTCTTTTGTGTTTTGGGGCTACGACCTGCACATGCGGAGCTTCCACTCTATTCTATCGGCCTTGATCATACTGTTCGTGGTAGGAATCCGCGACGATCTCTATCCGCTTAAGTCGTGGCTGAAATTGGGGGCTCAGACCGTGGCCGCCTTAATTGTAGTGGTGCAGGGCGATGTGCGCATCACCAACCTGTATGGCCTTCTCGACCTGCACGACCTTCCCTATATGGTGACCGTGGCCATCAGTACTCTGGCCATCCTCACCATCATGAACGGGTTCAATTTGATCGATGGCATCAACGGACTATCTGCAGGGGTTGCCGTGATTGTGTTGTCGACCTATGGCTATTGGTTCTACAAGATGGACAACCTTGTTTTCGTGCTCCTGTGCGTGACCCTCATCGGGTCGTTGCTGGCCTATTTGCGCTACAACTTCGTGCGCAAAGCGAATATCTTCATGGGCGATTCGGGTTCACTGGTGATTGGCTACCTGATTTCGGTAATCAGCATCCGCTTCATCCAGCAAAGCCGCGAATTTGATCCGAATTATTTTTTCAGCATCGCCGGCGCGGTGTATGCCTTCAACCTGCTGATCATTCCCCTGTTCGACACGCTGAGGGTTTCGGTGGTGCGCATCTTGAAAGGCTATTCGCCCTTTCGGGCCGACCGCAATCACATCCACCACACCCTCATCGACATCGGGATGAGTCACCGCCAGGCCTCTTTGTTGCTGTTCGCCGTGAACCTTGGCTTTATCGCCATGGGCAGCCTCCTCGGTGAATTTCGTCCACGCCACTACCTCTTCCTATGTCTGTTGGTGGCGCTTGTCCTCAGCCAGATTCCCTTTTTCATCAAGAGGCGACAAAAATCGCGGGGCACATACCTGCCCCACAAGTCGCAATAGGGTTCTTGTTTTTCGCCTTATCTTTGCACGCTTTTCACCCGGCGCGTTTGCGGATTTCATTCCTAGCCGTAAGGGGATCAGAGGAAAGCAAACTAAATTTATTCTTAATCCGATGAGTTTATGAGTAATTTCGATCTAATAGTAGTGGGCGGAGGTCCGGGCGGTTATGTGGCGGCGATTCGCGCGACCCAGTTGGGACTCAAAACTGCGGTTGTGGAGCGTGAAGCGATGGGTGGTATTTGCCTGAATTGGGGATGCATTCCCACAAAAGCCCTGCTGAAGAGCGCGCAGGTTTTTGAGTACATCAAACACGCTGGCGATTATGGCATTCAGGTATCGGATGCCCGCCACGATTTCAGCGCTGTGGTGTCTCGCAGTCGCAAGGCGGCCGACGGAATGAGCAAAGGGGTTGGTTTTTTGATGAAGAAAAATAACATCAGCGTGGTCATGGGTGCTGGTCGCATACTGCCCGTAGGCAAGGTTGAGGTGACCGATGCATCGGGTAAAAAGCAAATTCTTTCGGCGCCCCACATCATCATCGCGACGGGCGGGCGGGCAGTACAACTGCCCAACATTCCAATCGACGGAAAGCGGGTGATTGAATACCGCAAGGCGATGAGTCTAGAAAAGCAGCCTGAGAGCATGCTGATCGTGGGTTCGGGAGCCATTGGGGTCGAATTTGCCTATTTCTATAACGCCATGGGCACACGTGTGCACCTGGTGGAATACATGCCCCGGATTGTGCCTGTGGAGGATGAGGAAATCTCCCGTACCCTCGAGAAGATCTATAAGAAGGCGGGTATCGACATCCACACGGGTGCTTCCGTGGAGTCGGTGAATGTAAGTGCCAACGGGTGCGTTTCGAGGGTGAAGACGGAGAAGGGCGAGATGACTTTGGAAACGGAGGTGGTGCTATCGGCCGCCGGTGTGGTAGCGAATATTGAAGGCATCGGTCTGGAGGAATGTGGGATTGCCACTGAGAAAGGCAAGATTGTGGTCGACGATTACTACCGCACCGGGGTGGCCGGGTATTATGCCATTGGTGATGTTGTGAAGGGACCAGCCCTGGCGCATGTGGCATCGGCGGAGGGAATCATCTGTGTGGAAAAGATTGCGGGTCACCACCCGGAGCCGCTCGATTACGGCAATATTCCCGGATGTACATATTGTTCACCAGAGATTGCATCGGTGGGGATGACTGAACAAGCAGCGCGCGATGCGGGCTACGAATTGAAAGTGGGTCGTTTCCCCTTTTCGGCTTCTGGCAAGGCCAGCGCGGCGGGCCACAAGGATGGTCTGGTGAAATTGTTGTTCGACGCCCGCTACGGTGAGCTGTTGGGAGCGCATATGATTGGAGCCAACGTTACGGAGATGATTGCTGAAGCGGTAGTGGCGCGTAAGCTGGAAACAACCGGGCCTGAGCTCATCAAATCAGTACACCCGCACCCCACCATGAGCGAGGCCATAATGGAGGCAGCCGCCGCTGCCTACGGCGAGGTCATCCATTTGTAGTCGAAACGCCCGAGTTACCGTCAACCCAGGACACTTCTTTTGAATCTGTGGGCAGGGGCCAAACCCAGATCATGAGGGTAGCACTGAATACACCGAGAAAAGAGCCTGCCACCACATCCTCAAAAAAATGTTGCGAGAGGTACACGCGGGTGTAGCCTATCAAGAGGGCCAGGGTCAGTAGGGTTACCTTGCGGGTGGATGCAGGAAGGGCCGACAGCGGCCTGGGGGGTGACAGAAAAGAGAGCAGGGCGGCCATGGCAAAAGCCGCTGCTGTATGTCCCGATGGAAAACTCTGGTGACGGTGTTGATCTACGCCCGGAATCAGATGGTTGACCCGCGACCCGATGGCCTCAAAATAGGCAGTTGGGCGAAGGGCGTCGTGGAAGATGAGCTGTTTGCAGATTTGAACCAGAGCAAGGGTCAGGATCAGAGCCAGAGCCGCGCGCCAGGCTAGCGGGCGGTGTACAAAAAACAGCATCACCGGGAGTAGGGCTGCGGTGCGCCCATCTCCCAGAATGGTGAGCCAGGGTGCGCAGACATCGGCCACAGGGGTGTGGAAGGCGTTCATAAATAGAAAGAGTCCCGCCTTTGTGGTCAAGAGCAGCAGGGTAGTGCCGACCAGCATCAACAGGCCGTAGGCCTGCATAAATGGTGAGCTTAATAACTGCGGCAGGCGTACCATTTAGCCGATATTGTAACAACTAATTTTTGGAATCCGACCGCTTTTGCGGGTTCAGGCTGGTAGTTTTACTTCTTCCTCTTCGCGCTGCTGCCCGATTTGGCTGCCGCGCTGCCGGGCTTGGGCGCCACCTCCGGGTCGCTCCGGCGGAGTTCTAGTCCCTTTTCCGTATCGGTGGGTCCCCAACGCGGCTCATGGCGGTCGCTGTAGCCCCTTTCGGCGATGACCACCTTATTCTCATAGACGGTGTACGAATACATCACATACTCATCGTCTTCTTTGACTCCGTGGATACAATTTTTCTCCACACTTCCACCCTGAAATCTCGATTCGCCCTTCAGCTGAAAGAACAGATTACAGTCGGGCAATTCATCGAGGTCAGTCCGCGGTTCGTAGCCCTCGAACGGAACCTTCTTTTTGTATTCGCCTGCCACGGCTGATATATCATACATGGTGTATAGGACAGCTTCTATGGTGCCGTTGATGCCATCGGTGAGCCGGAAGAAGCGCTGGCTGATGGGATTGCCTTTACCATCGGTGATCTCTTCGTAGAGCCAGGCCGCGTCGGAGTAGAGGTTTTCCCAGACCCGAACGATGTGGGCCTCGCGAACGGCTACGCTGGTGTCGCGCTTGGCGATGTTGCGGTTGTCGAAATCGCCGCTCATCCAGCTGAGCAGCTGCTTCATCTCCTTCGAAAAACGGGGCGGTTCTGCGGCCGGAACAGGGGTGGCTGAACACAGCAGAGCAGCAATCAGGATGAGGAGGAAGAGGAATCGTGATGGGTTCATATTCGGAGGCTTGAGGTTATGAAGGGATAAAAGTACAACTGTCTGTTGAAAAATACACAGGTGGTGTGTAAAGTCAACCCAAAATCGAGGCTTGGAGACCACCCATTTCGGGCTTCGGGGGTCGGTTGTGCCTTGGGGCGATGCGGGCAGCGATTTTGTTTGCGTGTGCCTAACAACGACTTAAACAAAGCCTTCATTGAATGTGCAAAACTTCTCTCTTTTTGTGGATTTCCCTGCCTCTTTCTTTTCAATTTTTGTCAACCGATTGGTCACTCGATCGGGCCTTTTTCCGGACTAAATTCCCGCTGCCCCGGTGGAGTTCTATCCGGCGATAAACCCGATGATGACGACAAACATAAAAGCAAATCTGCCATGATTGAACCCATTCTCACCGAGAATAAAGACCGCTTTGTCCTGTTCCCCATCCGCTACCACGACCTGTGGATCTACTACAAAAACTCCGAGGCCAGCTTCTGGACGGCTGAGGAGATTGACCTCTCGGCTGACCTGCACCACTGGAACAACCTCCTCAACGACGACGAGCGTCATTTCATCAAGCACGTATTGGCTTTTTTTGCGGCCAGCGATGGTATCGTCAACGAAAACCTCGCGGTCCACTTCCTCAATGAGGTGCAGTACCCCGAGGCGCGCTGCTTTTACGGCTTTCAGATCATGATGGAAAACATCCACTCCGAGACCTATTCGCTGCTGATCGACACCTACATCAAGAACCCGGAGGAGAAGCACAAACTCCTGCACGCCATAGAGACCATCCCATGTGTCACGAAAAAAGCGGAATGGGCCCTGCGCTGGATCGACAAGGGCAACTTCCTGGAACGCCTCATTGCGTTCGCTGCAGTAGAGGGCATTTTCTTCAGCGGCAGTTTTTGCAGCATTTTCTGGTTGAAAAAGAGGGGACTCATGCCAGGACTCAGCTTCAGCAATGAGTTGATTAGCCGCGACGAAGGCATGCACCGCGATTTTGCCTGTCTCATCTACACCGAGCACATCCGCAACAAGCTCGACCCGTCCGTCGTCAATAAAATCATCACCGACGCGGTCGAAATCGAAAAGGAGTTTGTGACCAACGCGCTACCCGTTCGCCTAATCGGAATGAACAGCGACATGATGTGCCAGTACATTGAGTTCGTGGCCGATCACCTGTTAAACACCCTCAAATTACCTGCCCATTATGGGGCAACAAATCCCTTCGATTTTATGGAACTGATTTCAATGGAGGGCAAAACGAACTTCTTCGAGCGCCGCGTAGGTGAATACCAAAAGGCAGGGGTGACGTCCGACCGCACCCAGCAGACCTTCAGCACGGAGGAAGACTTCTGAACAATGATTAATTCTTTTCGGATTTTCAAATTTTGACTTATGTACGTTTATAAGAGAGACGGACGCCGGGAAACGATTTTGTTTGATAAGATTACGTCGAGGATTGAAAAGCTATGTTATGGCTTGAATTGTGATTATGTGCAACCGGTTGAGGTGGCCAAGAAAGTAATCGTGGGGATGTATGACGGCATCGCCACTACGCGCCTCGATGAGCTGGCTGCCGAGACCGCGGCCTCTCTCACGGCTTTGCATCCCGATTATGCACTGCTGGCCGCACGCATCGCCATCTCAAACCTTCACAAGGAAACACTGAAGTCGTTTTCGGAGACCATGCGCGCCCTGCATGGCTACATCGACCCGGCCACGGGACAGGCAGCGCCCCTTTTGGCCGATGAAGTGATGGACGTGGTGAACCAAAATGCTGAGCAACTCGATTCTGCCATCATTTACTCGCGCGACTACGACTACGATTATTTTGGGTTCAAGACCCTGGAGCGCTCATATCTGCTCAAGATGAACGGCAAGGTGGCCGAACGCCCCCAGCACCTGCTCATGCGCGTGGCCGTCGGTATCCACCAGAACGACATTCCGGCCGCCATCAAAACCTATGAATTGATGAGCGAAAAGTGGTACACCCACGCCACGCCCACCCTCTTCAACGCGGGTACCCCCAAACCGCAGTTGTCGAGCTGCTTCCTGCTGAGCCTCAAGCAAGACAGCATCGACGGCATCTACGACACCCTCAAGCAAACAGCGAAGATTTCACAAAGCGCGGGGGGCATTGGACTCAGCATCCACAATGTGCGGGCCACAGGATCCTACATCCGGGGCACCAACGGCACCAGCAACGGGGTTGTGCCCATGCTGAGGGTGTTCAACGATACCGCGCGGTATGTCGACCAAGGGGGAGGCAAGCGCAAAGGTTCGTTTGCCGTCTACCTGGAACCCTGGCATGCCGATATTTTCGACTTCCTCGACCTCAAAAAGAACCACGGTAAGGAGGAGTTGCGTGCACGCGACCTTTTCTACGCCCTCTGGATTCCAGACTTGTTCATGAAAAGGGTGGAGGAAAACGGCAAATGGAGTTTGTTTTGTCCGAACGAAGCCCCCGGGCTCCACGATTGCTGGGGTGATGAGTTTGAAGCACTCTACCACCGCTACGAGCAGGAGGACCGGGCGCGCAAAACCATTGACGCCCAAGAACTTTGGTTTGCCATATTGGAATCGCAGATCGAAACCGGAACGCCCTATATGCTCTACAAGGATGCGGCCAACCGCAAGAGCAACCAGCAGAACCTGGGTACGATTCGTTCCAGTAACCTCTGCACCGAAATCATAGAATATACCTCGGCCGATGAGGTGGCGGTGTGCAACCTGGCCTCCGTGGCATTGCCCCGCTTCGTAACCACCGATCTGCAGTTCGACCACCAGAAGCTCTACGAGATTACCTACACAGTGACACGTAACCTGAATCGGGTGATTGATGTGAACTACTATCCTGTGGAGGAGGCCCGCAGGTCGAATATGCGCCACCGACCCATCGGCATCGGCGTGCAGGGATTGGCCGATGTCTTCATCCTCATGCGCCACCCCTTCGAATCGGCCGAAGCACGTAAGCTGAACCGTGAGATTTTTGAGACGCTCTACTTCGCCTCTATGTCGGCCTCCTGCGATATGGCCCGTGAGGAGGGTTCCTACGAGACCTACGCGGGCTCACCTTTGTCGCGCGGTATGTTCCAGTTCGACCTCTGGGGGGTGACCCCGTCTAAACGTTGGGATTGGGACGAACTGCGTGCGCGTTTGGCCAAGTATGGCGCCCGCAACAGCCTCCTTCTGGCTCCGATGCCTACAGCATCTACCAGCCAGATTTTGGGCAACAACGAGTGTTTCGAGCCCTACACGAGCAACATCTACAGCCGACGCGTATTGAGTGGGGAGTTTGTGGTGGTGAACAAACACCTCCTGCGTGATCTGGTGAATGAGGGCTTGTGGAGCGTGGCACTCAAGGACAAGATTGTGGCGGGGAATGGCTCCTTGCAGAACATTAAGGAGATTCCAGAGCACCTGCGTGAATTGTACCGCACGGCCTGGGAGATCAAACAGAAGACCATCATCGATATGGCGGCTGACCGGGGGGCTTTTATTTGTCAGAGCCAAAGCATGAATGTGTTTATGACGGACGTGAATTTTGCGAAACTCACGTCGATGCATTTTTATGCCTGGAAGGCGGGCCTCAAGACGGGCATGTACTACCTGCGCACGAAGGCGGCCGCTCAGGCGGTTAAGTTCACCATTCAGCAGAAGTCGGATGCGGCGGGTGGTCCATCGCCCGTTCCCCAGCCGCAGGCGGAGCCACAGCTGGTGGAAGTGGTGGCATCGGATTCCTTAACAACCGAACAGACATTGGGTGAGCCAGGTCAGGATCTGCCTGAGGGCCCAACCATGAAAATCGACGAAGCGCGAGCCCAGATGTCGTGCTCGCTTGACAATCCGGATGCCTGCGAGGCATGCGGTAGCTGATTCGTGTGCGCCCGGCTTTTTAAATGTTTTGCTTGAACATATGCCGCTGAGGGTACATCCCCATACGACAATATTTCTTCGGGCTGACCAGCTGCAGCGGTTCCACCACATATAAAGAATTATGAAGGAATACCCTGCATTTCTGTTTCAGGTGTATTCCGGATCCAGCGCTGCATTTAGTTCAGGATTTGCTCCCTCTAACAGGGCACCCGTCCGACCAGGATTTTATTGACTTCTTGGTCTGTTCCCTCTACTCTGCGGAGGCTACCGCCCGCTTAAGATATTACTGTAATACTCCCCAAAAACACCGCCACCGGAATGGTTTTTCGGTTCGCTGCGCCCGGGATTGAACCTCGAATTTTGACTTTTTTGGGTTTGTGCGGTGGGAGTGGGAGGGAGTTTTTCACGTACCTTTAAGGCGCGTGAAAAACCGCCAAATTATTCCAAAGATCAGGCAGAAACATTATAGACATCAATAGATGTTATATTTGCAGATTGTATGTGTTTCATCTCCCCTTTCCGTATAATGTCGCTCGTGGGCATTTTAAGCCTACCCGCCTTGGCCTTTGCCCAGAAGGGTAATGTGCAGGAGTATAGGGGTGAACGGATATTTGGACGCGACGACTCACGAGCGCGTCTCGAACAACAACTGCTCGACGAAGCCCGGCGCAAGGTAGTGGAACAAGAAGTCGGCATAAGGGTTTAAGCCACTGAGTATAATGAATAGAGCGCTGATAGAAATATTTTGTAATCTGGCAAGAGAGCAGATTTCGATCAAACTCCAGACTTTGATGAATAGAAAATTGCCCTTTTTCTGTATTTCAACTATCGTGCTCCTGTCATCCTGTGCGAAGGAATTCACGGAGTTTAATTTACCTAAGATCGTGACTGCTGCTGTGTCTGGCATTACCTTAACGAGTGCAACGACTGGCGGAAATGTAACTTCTGACGGTGGAGCAGCAGTCACAGCGCGCGGCGTGGCATACGGCACAGTTCAAAACCCAACGACCGCAAACAGCACAACGAGCAATGGCACTGGCACGGGTGTCTTCACCAGCACGCTGACGGGGCTAACAGGATTGACAACGTATTACGTTCGCGCCTATGCCACCAACAGTGTGGGAACGGCTTATGGAAATCAGGTGAGTTTTTCTACAACTTCCTCTACAACTTTAGCAACGATCACCACTACAGCTGCAACATCGGTTACCTCTTCAGGATCGTCAACAGGAGGAAATGTAACTTCTGACGGTGGAGCAGCGGTCACAGCGCGCGGCGTGGCATACGGCACAGTTCAAAACCCAACGACCGCAAACAGCACAACGAGCAATGGCACTGGCACGGGTGTCTTCACCAGCACGCTTACGGGCTTAACTGCTTCGACGCTCTATTATGTTCGCGCCTATGCCACCAACAGTGTGGGCACGGCTTATGGAAATCAGGTGAGTTTTACGACTTCAGGAACAGTAAGTCTTCCTTGCTTAGGAACACCAACAGTAACCGATGTGGACAATAACACGTACAACACGGTATCGATAGGGACGCAGTGCTGGATGCAAAGCAATTTGAAGGTGGGTAAGTACCGTAATGGCGACAACATTGCGAACATCACAGACAATACCGCATGGTCACAGACCAATACAGGGGTGTGGTGCAACTACAATAACGATACAGCAAACGACGCTCTCTACGGCAAGCTCTACAATTGGTATTCGGTAAATGATTCAAGGGGACTATGTCCTGTGGGCTGGCATGTACCATCAGATGCGGAGTGGACGACCCTCACCGACTTCTTGGGCGGAACATCC
>VHAX01000044.1 GCA_016872215.1 Sphingomonadales bacterium
GCCACATCGAACATAACGATAATAGACACGACGCCACCGCAGCTCAGTGCGCGTTCTGTTGTCATTGCACTGAATGAATCTGGTGCGGCTACGATTCAACCATCCGACATCGACAATGGGTCCTATGACAATTGTTCTCTGAGTTTGTCGGTCTCCCCATCCACTTTCTCGTGCGGGCAGGTTGGGACAAACACGGTTTTTCTCTCGGGAACCGACGGGGTCAACACATCTTTTGTTTCGACGACCATTCAGGTGGTGGACAACCGGGCACCGCGTGTGGTAACCCGAAATGTTCTGGCCTATTTGAATAGTTCCGGCGAAGCCTTCATCACACCCTCGGTGGTGGACAGCGCGTCAACTGATAACTGTGGGATTACGAGCCGAACGCTGAGCACCAATTATTTCAACTGCCAAACTTCAGCAGGCAACAACATAGTCACCCTTTTTATGCGTGATGCTGCAGGTAACCTGGGCTCGGGAACAGCAACCGTTACCCTGCTCGACACCTTCCCGCCCTATGTGCTTCCGGCGAATATGCCAGCGGATGTTGTTTTAGGGGAATGTCAGGCCACCTACTTTTACAATTTGCCCATACCATCAGACAATTGCCTCGGGGCGACAGTGCGACAGATATCTGGGTTGCCGCCCGGCAGCACATTCCCCATCGGAGTTCGCTCCAATGTTTTTGAAGTGAGGGATGTATTTGGAAATACCGATACAGTTCGGTTCAACGTCTCCGTAATAGAATCAGCACCGCTTGTCCCCTATGTGCCCCCCGGGCGTACTTTCTGCTCAACAGATGCGCCATTCGATCTGACTTCTGTTTCGGGTGTACCGGGTACAGGTCTTACCGGCTACAACATCATCGGTGGCGGAATGCGCAACCCTACCGTATTTGATCCTGCACAGGCTCCGTTGGGTAACTTCAATTTGCGCTATGATTACACGGATTCATTTGGGTGTGTCACCACGGGTTACATCCCCATGGAAGTGCTGCCTGCACCTTCCGAGCCTTTGATCGAGCGGGTTACTGCCACTTTACTGAAGGCGCCGCCCGGCTACAGTGCCTACCAATGGTACCGCTACGGTGGAGCCATTCCGGGCGCCACCTCTTCTACCTATGATGTGGTGCTGACGGGTGTATATGAGGTACGGGTGATGAATGGCGCTGGTTGTTTTAGAATGAGCCCACCCTACGGATTCGGTGTTGGGGTAGGGGTTGACGAACTCAACAAAAACACCCTCAATATTTATCCCAATCCTTCGGGAGGCCTGATTCAGGTTGACTATTCTGGTCGCGATCAGGATTCAGCAGAAATCCAGGTTTTTGATATGAGCGGCCGCAGGATGACCGCTACCCAACTGACAGCCGGTACGGCCGCTTTGGATCTGTCGCAACTGGCTCCGGGTCGATACCTGGTTCACCTGCGGGCAAGCGACAAAAGTTTGTTCCAGTCAATCGTCATTAACTCCAACCGCTGATCGCCATGCTTCGGACTTCAACCTTTTCTTATGCAGCCATCGTGTTGGTGGCAGTATTCAACTCTTTTTCGGCCTATGCCCAATGGCACAAAACCATTTTGAGTTCTGTCAAAAGGACTGTTATCGATTCGAATCGTGTCAGTCTGGGGATTTACGGAACCCACTACCGCGATTTGCTGAATACAAGACTTGACCGTCAGGAATTTGGCTATGAAGGTGCGGATCTGTCAGCACTGAAGGGCGAAAATACCCGCTTCGATATGGGGGTAGGTTTGGATGTCTTGTATTTTTTAAGTCCCACGCTGAGTCTGGAATACAGCGGCAGCAGCGGCACCATGACCGGTGCCAATGCGGTGCAGTACTATGAGTCGGACGTACGTTTCAACGGATTGGCATTGAATTTGGCCTTAAAAAGGTGGGTGACGATCAAGTCCAATAAGTGGACCCCTTATATGCGTTTCGGTTGGGACCGGGCATCATTTTCCACCACGCGCTATTTCGAAAAGGAGCCCGGGATTCCAAGCTATTTAGGGACTGAAAAGACCCTTTCGGATGTAGTGGACCGTTTATCGCTGGGCCTCGGTACCCGCTACCACCTCAATAATCACTGGCATATGTTTGGATCTCTTCAGTATGCATCTATGGCTTCTGATGCATGGGATGGATTCAACTATGCCTATGGCAGCATGAGGGGGCGCGATGATATGCTGCAAGCGCAAATTGGCTTGCGATTCACGCCAGGTAAAACGACGCATTTGGACCGCAAGCCCCATGTTCGGGCCGGTGGTGCGGTTCGCGATGCCTTTATGGATAGTGTGTTGAAGGCCAATATCAGCGGACTGCAACACCTTCGTCAACATGTGGATTCGCTCGGCAGCTCCACGAGCCGTTTACTGGGAATCAAGCAGGACTCGATCAACCGTTTGAAGGATGATCTGCGGAGGGTAGAGGCTGACCTTCGTCAAAAAGACGCCTTGTTGGCTGAGGTGGAGCGGCAGAAGCAGGAGGAACAAGCCCTGGCCCAATCCGTTCGCAATGACCTTTCCAAAGCCTTGGAGGCATATGCCAAACTTGGAATTGTAGTGAAGGAACTGGAAGGAAAAGTGAATATCGTACTGCCCAGCGAATTGCTTTTTGCAACAGGCAGCTCAGCTGTTAATGTCAGGGGCAAGGCAGCCCTGCTGTCTATGATGCCTGTTCTCAAAGAAAAAGTTGGGATGGGTATTATGGTCGAGGGACACACAGACAATAAAGGTAAGCCCGCCGCCAATTGGAAGCTGAGCGTAGACCGGGCGAATTCAGTGGTTCAGATCCTGACATCGACCGGACAAATCAAACCAGAACGGCTGGTTGCCGCGGGTCGGGGGCAGTATCGTCCGATCAATACAGGCACTGCGCCTGCAGATTTGGCTCAGAACCGCAGGGTAGAGATCATTTTAACCCCTCAATAGGCAAAGGCTCAAATAGCTCGGCCGCCTCCCGGTAGGCCGATGGAATAACCACCGACTTTTGGGATTTATAATCGAATCCAACTAGGGTGGATTGGGCAATGGCGTATATTTTGGGAATAGAAGTAGACAGATCCGCTACAGCGTACTCCATGTCGAAACTTTTCGATCCGCATCGAATAACCCTTGCCAATACTTCCACGTTTTGTGGGTGAGCGAGGGGGTGGATATAGTCGATTTCAGTGCGTGCGAGGATCATTCCCACCAACTCCCAGTCCCATTTCATCACATCTCGGGCATACAGGATGCGAATTTGCTCGAAGTAGGTGAGATAGATGGCGTTGTTTGTATGGCCCATGCCATCGAGATCCGCCCATCGGAATGGGATGGGTTGTTTATATCGAAAAGACTTGGCATCAAATGAGTCTAATAGGCTGCTTTTGGGCATAGGGATTGAATTGAAATCCAAAAATAGGCGGGGATTGGCAGTGGATATTCATGTTATTTTTGCAACATGAAATTATCGAAGCGCCAGTTGCGCGTGGGAAGCCTTGTGCAACAGGAATTGGCGGAGGTGCTTTTGCGGGAAATGGACTGGGCTCATTCAGGTACGCTGTTGTCGGTCACAAACGTTCGGGTGAGTCCGGATCTGGCCATTGCCCGCTGCTCGGTGAGTCTTTTCGGTGGTAAAACGGATGAGCTATTCGTGCAGTTGGAGTCGGCAACCCCCGAGATTCGGATGCGCCTGGGCCGCAGGATGGGTAAGAACATGAGGATTATCCCCCAGTTGACCTGGCAACGGGATGATTCTCTCGATGCTTCCGACCGGATCGACACTCTTCTACAGTCGGTGCGCACCACACCCGAGCCCTGAAAACCGAGCACAATATGCATCATCAAGAACTACGAATGCGATTGACCACTGTTTTTCATAATCGGCCAACGCTGAGGACTCTATTCTATGTACTCACGGATGGCCTGATTGTCACATTCTGGCATATTCGTCGCTCGATCCACACCTTTGCCTGGAGGCTAAAAGGGTCGGCACACGTGTTGGACGCAGGCACCGGAATGGGGCAATATGTACACTACTTATCGCTCCGCCATCCCAATTGGAACATCTATGCAGTAGATCGCAACCCTGACGAGATTTTTGCTTGTAATGAGTACTTTCATAGAAAACACTATGAACGGGTTTTGTTCCGCACAGAGAATGTTGCTGAAATGCAACGTAATGAGGTCTATGATCTGATCTTGGCGGTGAACGTGATAGAATACATTGAAGAGGATGTTCAGGCAGTAGCCAATATGTATGCCGCCCTTAAACCGGGTGGACAACTGCTGTTGTCGGTGCAGTCTGACAAGAACTTTCCTCTCCAGCCCAATCTATCCAACAAACTAACTTCGAATCAGGAGGTGGTACACCGCTACAATAATTTTGATTTGAAAAAATTGCTTAGGGATGGGGGCTTTAAGCGATGCAAAGCGCACTATTCTTATGGCTATTCGGGTCGGCTTTCTACCTTTTTGGGCATTTCAGTGCCGAATCAGCTGCTCCGTCGCAACGACAACTACCTGTATCTGCTGCCCTTGTATTTTCTGTTCATGTACCCCGTCATCATTGTGTTGAACACCATAGACGCTTATATAGGGCACTCTGAAGGAGCCGAGGTGGTGGCCGTGGCCACCAAAAGTAGAGAAGGAATATGAGGTTCGTCTTCCTTTTGGCCCGACGATACCTGTTTGCCGGTAGAAAAACCCATTTCGTAAACCTGATTACTGGCGTTTCGTTTTTAGGCGTCTTTGCAGGTACTGCCGCGCTGATTGTTGTGCTGAGTGTTTACAACGGACTCGAAGACCTGACCCGCAGCATGTACAGCCATTTTCATCCGGAACTGCTGATTCGCTCCGTTGAAGGGAAGTACCTAAACACCGATTCACTGAGCCCTATGTGGACATCCGACAAGCGGGTGTTGAAATATTCCTATACCCTGGAAGAAAATGCACTGGTACGTTGCCGGGAGCGCGAGGAGGTGGCCGTACTAAAGGGAGTCGATGATCAGTTCACCGAGGTGACGGGGTTAGGTCAGCAAATGAGCTATGGTAAGTATGGTTTCTTTGATGATTTTGGGATGAGTTATGGAGTGGTCGGACAAGAACTAGGTGTCCAGTTGCAGGTGAAATTGCAGGATGTTCAAACGGGCGTAGAGGTTATTCTCCCCCGCCGCGGCGCAACATTTGACCCCATCATGCCAGAAAAATCTCTTGCACGAGGCAACCTGTTAGTCGCCGGGTTGTTCAATGTACAGCCTGAAATCAACCGCAAATATGTTCTGGTATCTGAGGAGTGGATGCGGGAACTCATAAAGCTGCCGAAGGGATGGTCGAGCCGAGTAGAAATTAAGTTAATCCCCGAAGCCGATCCCGATGAAATCAGAATGGAGTGGGGCCAACGTCTGGGTCCCTCCTTTGAGGTAGCCGACCGAATACGGCAGGAGCAGGCCATCTATAAAATATTTCAATCCGAGAAGTGGTGGACATTCGCCTTGCTTCTGTTGATTGTGGGCGTTGCATCTCTAAGCCTGATCGGAAGCCTGTCGATGTTGGTGCTGGAAAAGCAAAAGGAAATCAAAATACTCCGGCAGATGGGCGCCGAACGGTCAAAAATAACAGCCATATTTCTGCTGTCGGGAGTTGGGGTTTCTGTGGTGGGCGCGTTGGCCGGGGTAACCACCGGCGCATCGCTCGTGTGGCTGCAGATGAAATACGGCTGGCTCAAACTGGGAAACGAATCCGCCCAGTTCATAGTGGAAAGTTACCCGGTCCGAGTGGCCCTAAACGACGCACTCGTTGTATTCCTTTCCGTTGTGGCGATTGGGCTACTCAGCAGCCTCTACCCGGCCCTGCAGGCGGGAAAGGAGGCCTAAGAAAAGATGAACTGAAAATTAATCGCGAACGCAGCGGACCGAGTAGCCGGTTTTCTGTTCCCCAGTCCAGGCCTGCATACCAGGACCGTAAGTGTTAACGATTTTAACCGGTCTTGTGGTATTGTTGCTCCACCAATAAGCATTCGTTCCAAAATTGAAAAACTCGCCTGTGGGTGCGCGGTAGCCGGCGGGGTATCCAGTGAATTGAACCGCATCGGTAGCACCGGTATTGGGGGCCTTCCAAATGCCGGTCCCGGTTGTTTTGAGTGCACCACCTGCCTCAAACAAGCCTCCGTTGTTGTTGATGAGATCGTTCCAATCGTCTTCATCGGCTACGCGCCAGCCACAGGGACAAACATTCCGGGGGTCTAGCATAGCGGAGCCGTTGTAAAGTAATCCCATCATGGGGGCCAGTGATGGGTCATTGTTGTAGGCCGACTGGGCAGAAGTATCAGCCGAAGACCATGCCCCGGCGCTGGATTTCTGTGGAATGGTGTCGCCGTTGCAGAAAAGAACCGAACGTAGATTTTGAGTTATCCAATCAAGGGTTCCAATGGTTTTATAGGAATACAAATTGCCAGCTGCATCCGAAACCGTGTCGGTGTTGTTGGCCCAGGGCGCTGCCGGAGTGGTGAATGTAACCTCATTTCCATAGCCGACACCGCCCACATTGGAGGCAAAAGAGCGGAGGAAGTAGGTTCTGCCTGGCCCGAGTCCCAATAAGGAAACAGAAAAGGAACCGACTCCACCGCCCGACCGAGCGACTGAAGAGGCCGTTGTAGGGCCTGGGTTGGTTGACCAGCACACACCGCGATCGCCCACGATGTCGCCACCGTCTGAAGTAACCTCCGCACTCACCCGTATACTGAAAGGTGAGGTAATCTCAGCCCCCCCGGTTGTCAGGGCAGGCGCGTCAACCACTTTCAAATCGACACCGTCCTCGCAAGAGGAAAGTGAGATTCCTGTCAGGAAAAGAAAAGAGAGTATTAAATGGCGGGTAGAATTGATGAAACGCATAGATAGATTATAGAGTAGGGTAGGAGGGTTCTAAAATGATCGGGACGAAACTAATCATGATCGGGACGAAACTAAACAATTTTTTTTGTCGAAGGAAAACAAGTGGTGAAAAAATATCGTTTTGAGGTGTAAATAACCGTGATGTCTTCCAAAATGATAACCTGGCTGAAGCGGATTGGGTGGTGGGGCTTCCTGTTCTTTTTCCTAAAGGGACTGATCTGGCTGGCTGTTTTCTTCGGGTTGTTTGAGTGGATTCAGTACCTGTAAAGGTGAAAGTTTATGCGCTTTATGCATTGAAATAGAGACCGTCGTTTAATGTGTCTGCAAAATCCCGGTAATGAAAATCGGGAAGTGCCTCAAGGATCGAACTCCCGTCGTATTGAGAATGAGAACACGCTGCGCGGATGGTTTCGCGGGTTAGGGGAAATCGTTTGCGCAAGATCAATGAAAGCCATTCCACCAGTGTGGCCACAACCATAGTTGGGAGAAATGGGAGGGGAAATCGGGGCGGGCGTGCCCCGGTTAAGTCAGCAGTTCGCTGAAAGAATCCACGATAAGAAATATTCACCGAATTCAATACGAATTTGCGCCCGATCAATGCGTTGCGATCGAGGCGATACAACACCTCCGCCACATCGCGAACGTCCACAAAGCCTACTGAACCGGTGGGGTAAATAGGCATGCCTTGTCGACCCATCTGGTAGAAGCGATTGCTTCCCCGGTGGTCGATTTTGCCCGGACCGATCACAATGCCTGGATGTGCCAAGGCGACTTCCAGCCCTTCTTCTTGTCCGCGCCATACCTCAAGTTCGGCTAAATACTTACTATGGGCATAGGTCGTGGGTCGGCTCTTTTCGTCCCATTCCGCCCCCTCGTCCAAAACCCCATCAGCACGTGTTGACCTACCCAGAGCGGCTACACTGCTCAGGTGAATGAAGCGTTTCACGCCAGCTTCCAGGCAGGCGTCGACTAGTCGGGCCGTTCCTGCAACATTGGTTTTGTAGAGGGTGTCGCGATCCAGGGAATGGAATGAAATCCGGGCAGCACAATGAAACACCACGTCCACACCACGCATGCACTTTTCGATTTGCTCATGATCGTTGAGCGACGCGCCGACCCACTCAACCGAATCGACCTGATGGGGTGACAATTGTCGGTGTTCGTTGTTGCGCTGGGGATGTCGCGCCACCACCCGAACCGCATATCCCGTTTCAAGTAGACGACGTACCAAATGGCTGCCAATAAAGCCAGTTCCTCCCGTCACCAGTGCGCGTCGTTGGGGGGCATCTACCAGCGGGCGTCCTGTGTGGGCGTTCATTCCAAGGGTGGTGTGTTGAATTTCGCCCCATCAATGAGCGGGCGGATTGGGGTCAAATGTAGGGGATTTGGGGAATGGTTCATAAATACAGCCGGCGCTGTGGGAGGATGAGGAGCCGGTATAGCTGGCGTCCACATTGGGTAGTCCCAAATAGCGCAACAAGCCAAAAAACCCGAAAAGAAGGGCCTCTTTATGGGTGATCAGAGCATTTGAGCCCACCTCCCATTCCCACTCGGGATGTGTTGAGGCAGTCTCGGTCAGGCAGTCCACCAAAAATCGGTTGAAGGCACCCCCGCCCGTAATCAGAATTTTGCCCCTAACCTGATAAATCTGGAGATAATTCTCCACACATTGGGCGATATGTTGGCACCAGGCCCAGAGCGCGTCCTCTGTTGATAGCTGTGCGGATTCGAATAGAGGCATGATGTTCGTTTGGAGTGACTCTCGGCTCAAAGAGGGCGGGGGAATGGGGCGCGAAAAATCGATGCTTGCCCAATCCGAAAGTACCCTTGCCACGCGGGCGCTCTTGGTACTGTCGGCAGAATGCCTGGCCATTGAAGCAATCGCCCCTCCCGCATCAATTGGAAGCCCAAGATTCTGTGCGAGCTGGTTGAGGACCTGGTTGGCGAAGCAAACATCGAAGCCCAGACGCACGCCGTTACGCTCAAAAGATAAATTGGCAATTCCGCCCAGATTGAGGCAGGCAGTGTATTGAGAAAAAAGCAACCCATCGCCGTATGGCACAAGCGGCGCTCCTTGTCCACCCAACGCCACATCCACCCGCCTGAAATCGCTCACTACGGGTAACCTCATCCGAGTCGCCAGCATGGGAGCGGCACTCATTTGCCAGGTATAGCCCAATTCGGGACGGTGAATGAGGGTGTGGCCGTGTTCGGCAATCAGTTCAGGCCGACCACATCGTCCGACCGCTTCTTCAGCGGCTATGGTGCTGAGTTTACCAAAATCGGCTTGCAGCAACATGGCCTCGTTCACTGTTAGGAGGTGGGCATTCGTCAGTCGGCCGACCATCTCAGGAGAATAATCCTGGACGCCACACCCCTCCATTTGAAAGGACCATGACCCGTTCTTATAATTAAAACTAGCCATGCACCAGTCAATTCCGTCGAGCGAACTGCCCGACATAAGTCCGAGTACCCGGTATTGTTTATCCGACTGCTCGTTGTTCGTCCGGGTCTTTCCTTCCATTGAAATAAACAATCCTATTTATGTATCAGCAACTTGAAGTCAAGCAATTAAAGTTGAGCGAAAAATCAGAATGATTTTCGTTCAATGGGACATATGCAGTCATTAAAACAAAAGATCAGGTTGGGGGTTGACCGGTTTGATCCTCGTTTATCAGCGTGTTTCCAGCCATTGAAACAACAGATCGAGTTGGGGCGACAAAATAATCTCGGTCCTACGGTTTCGGGTTCTGGCCTCGTTCGATTTGCCCGTTTCGAGGGGCAGATGCTTACCACGCCCCGCCGCAGTAATCCGGGAGGGCTCAATCTGCGGGTTTTCGATCAGTATTTTGACGATGCTTGTGGCGCGCCGAACGCTCAAGTCCCAATTTAAAGCATCTCCTCCCTGGTCGTCGGTGTGTCCCTCAACCATAATGCTGATGTCGGGATTGCCGGCCAGTACTTTCCCCAACTCCTGTATGGCTTGTCGTCCCCGCGGATCTACCTCGGCGCTGCCCACTTTAAACATGAGTTTTTCAGATAATGAAACATAAACCCTGCCGTTTTTCTCCCGCACGGTGAGGCCACTTTCTTCGAAGCCGAGCAGAGCCTTGCTGATGGTTTGCCTCAGGTTATTGAGGGTTTGGGCCTGCACATCCATTATGCCCTGCATCTCCTGAATCCGCACTTCGCGGTTGCGCACATCCTTTTCGAGCAAGGCGAGGTCGTCTTCCCGCTTGCGCAGTTCCGATTCGGTCTCCCGAAGCTCC
>VHAX01000045.1 GCA_016872215.1 Sphingomonadales bacterium
GCATATCGACCCTAAACCGCACCCGACCCGAAGTCGGCCCCCCTGCGCAAGGGTTACAAGACCCCCAACACACCGCGTCGAGTGTGTCATTACCGGTCACAATGTATTCCCTGTTGGTAAAAGTACCTGTTGTTCGTGTACATAAACTGCCTGCTAGGAGTGTTTCCTGACCCGACCAACCATCAACCGTGAACTTATATTCGATGGTGTCTAATGGCAAGACCACATTGAGTTCATAAATGCTGTCGTTATCGGGGTCAGCCATAGGGGCACAACTACCACACCAGCCATTGAAAGTGCCGTTTAGGTTCACCGTGGTGTAGGCAGGGCCGGTGTATCCGTTCATGTCTACCCTGAATCGTATAGTACCCGACGAAGGCGTACCCGAGCAGGGTCCGCAAGATCCCCAGCACACCACGGGTAGGGTGGCATTTCCCGCCACCGTATAAATACGGTTGGTGAAGCTGCCCGTAGTTTGTGTGCAGGTGCTGCCGGGCAAAAGTGATTCTTGGGCAGTCCAATTTCCCCAAGCAAATTTATATTCTATGGTACCCGCCGCGAGGGAGTCGACCGTCACCTCCCAGATCTCATCGCCATCGGGGTCCGACATGGGATCGCAATTTGCTCCGCACCAATTATTGAACGTGCCATTCACCTCGGGTATACCATACGAACCGTTGTAGTCGTTCATATCGAGCCGAAAAGTAACGGAGTAGTAATTCTGTCCCCAAGTGGAGAGGCTCATCAAACAAAAAAATGTGAAGAGTGATAAAACTGAAATTTTCATGGGTATTAGGAATGTAGAAAAGGGAATTGTGAATATATGGAAAAGGTTGTTCAAATCTACGTGCAAATATAAAGTGTAAAATTTACACTATAACAACTTCTTTTTTACTTGCTTTTTTCACAAAATACCCGGTTCTTAGCGCTTCTATGCTCAAAATCTTCTTAAAAGGCGCGTTTTTCGCTGCAGTTTTGGGCTGCATCGCACCAAAATCCGCCTATGCTCAGGTTGCGCCTGGCTCATCTGTTGAGCAGACGCCGCTTCAATGGGGTCAAAAAAATCCTGGGGATTCAACACTTCTAGCCGAACAATTACCCATTGCAGAGGCCCTCGATAGCTTAATGCATCTGCAGCTCCTCGACAATAAGATTGTTCCTTCCCAGAGGCCCATCAACAAATATGGCTACCGATACGATGAAGTGCCTCGGTTTTCAGATTCAGTTATATCGTTCCGCATCCAGCACATTCCTTCGCCCATGAAATTGACTTACAATGCTCATGTGCGTGGATTTATCGAGTTATATGCCGTGCGCCGCAAGGCGGCCTCTGAGCGGATGCTCGGACTAGCCAATTATTACTTCCCTATTTTCGAGGAGGCCTTGGAGCGACATGGATTGCCCCACCAGCTCAAGTACCTCGCCATTGTGGAGTCGGCGCTGAACCCCGTTGCTGTGAGCCGCGTGGGCGCCACTGGACTTTGGCAATTTATGTACCCCACCGGAAAGCAGTACGGACTCGATGCCGATTATTATTGTGACGAGCGGCGCGATCCCTGGTTGGCCTCGGATGCGGCCGCAAGACACCTTAGAGACCTCTACCGAATCTATAATGATTGGCTATTGGCCTTGGCGGCCTACAATTGCGGTGCGGGTAATGTGAACAAAGCCGTTCGCCGTTCGGGCGGGGTAACCGACTATTGGTCGCTCATGCCGTACCTGCCACAGGAAACACGGGGCTATGTACCAGCATTTGTGGCGGTTACCTACATCATGCACTACGCGGCAGAGCATAACCTCAATCCGGTTCGCTATACGGGATTGCCGAGCCATATCGACACCCTACACCTGAAGGGACCTCTATCTCTGCCTGCATTGGCTGGTCAACTCGGTATGACAGCTCAAGAGCTGTGCTTGCTGAACCCACAATTCAAGCAACAAGAGATCCCCCGTAGCTTTGAGTCGTACCCAATCCGACTGCCCGTGTTTAAAGTGGCCGAATTTGAACGAAACCGAACCAATGTTTTAGCGGCTCTGCAACCTGCCCCCGTCATAATGCCTGCACAGGATGGAGGTTCGTCACCCATGCTCGCTCAGGGAAGTCAGGGCAACCAACCCGCTTCGCCGCCCAGTGGTGAGTGGATTATGAAGCCCACGCGTTATCATTCCGTACGAAGAGGTGAAACCCTGTCTACCATCGGCAGGCGCTATGGGATAACGGTACAATCGCTGCGCAACTGGAATCATTTATCGGGCAATAACATCGGAGTCGGACAAAAACTTATTGTTCAGCGCACCAAAGTGCCCACAGGCGCACCGGTTGTTGCCGAGCAGATGCAGGCGAGTCGACCTGCAAACCCCACAACCGCACCCGCCACCAGTGGCGCATCGAATACCTCCGCCACGGCACAAACTACTGCGGCGCGTACCCAATCAGCAGGTACCGGGATTGCTGCGCATGCCGGCAGTCAGCCTGGCAATTCCGCTGGCCAAACTGCTACAACTTCAACATCCGCACCACCTTCGGTCCAGTCGACCGATCTCCAGACCGAAAATTCTGAAAACAAGATAGCAGCTGCGAATACAGAAACTGTGGCAGCTACACGCCAACCTGCGTCGACAGTACGCAGAGCACCGGTCTACAACTACTACACCGTGCGTAAGGGGGATACGCTGTGGGACATCGCACAGCGCAAGGGAATCACCGTGGCCGAGCTACAAAAGGCTAATAAACTAACACGATCAAGTCGCCTGCAGCCCGGACAAAAACTAAAAATTGCTGCGGGTTAATGAAGTGGCTGAGCCGACTTGCGGGTGTCATGTGGGCGACCCTGTTGTTGGCCTGCGAATCCGGTAATCCCACCGCTACTCGTCCGGAGCCGATCGGACAATCAGGTGAAATTATCATAGTATGCGACCCTGTACTTTGGAATGGAGCCACGGGAAAGGCCATTCGATCCATCTATGGTGCTTCTCAACCTGGTATGCCACAGCCAGAGCCGTGGTTTCGAATCTACCAGTTTCGCCCCGACCAGATCAGTTCTTTGTCGCGCCGCTATCGGAACCTCTTGTTCGTGGCAACGGCCGACCGTAACAAAACAGCGTCGGATCTCGAGAGAGATCTTTGGGGCGATGCCCAACGTCCGCAAGACCGCGGCGGTAAGCAGGAGTTCATTTTTGCTGAGAAAAAAAACTACTGGGCAAATGAGCAACACATCATGTATGTGGTGGGACGCAATGACGCCGATTTGGCCAAAGCTCTGTTGACAAGAAGAACCCCACTGCTGCATCGGCTTAATGAGTCGGAGCGCAGTCGGGGTATCGCTCGACTAAAACGGATTCCTGCACTAAAGGAGGCGGTAAACGGCCTGCGCGACAGCATGGGGATCGATATGCACATACCCAACACGTATGCGATCAGGACGCTAAACAGCGATTTTGTGTGGATGGCGCGCGATTTGGGCGACAAAAGTTTCAACATCTTGATCTGGTCGCAATCCTGGGAGGAGGCTGGCCAGCCGGGTTCAAAACCGGCCATTGTATCGGTCGACAGCATCCTGTCCTGGAAAGACCGCATCACCCAGATCAATGTGGGTGGTCCACTCGAAGGCAGCTACTATACCACGGAATACATGGAACCACCTGTTTCTCATTCAGTGATACCAGGCAATCCCCTATCGGGAACAGAAATCAGGGGACTCTGGAAAATCGAGAATGACTTTATGGGCGGCCCATTCTACCATCTAACCCGTTCCGACACCATTGGACGGCGATGGATCAGTATGGAGGGCTTCGTCTACTACCCCGAGGAGTCAAAGCGAGAATTGTTGCGCGAACTGGAGTGCCTCATCCACAGCGGCAGGAGTCGACAATCAACCAATCCTGGTAGCTAATCACGTGTCATCATCAACAAACGTTTCCGGAACGTGGGACGATGGAATGGCCCGGTTCATCAAAATCAAAGCAGTGAGGCGACTAATTCCGGCCGGTAGCCACTCGATACCAGCCAATAGTTGTCCGATATCATACATAAGTTGCTTGATGCCAGCCAATAGTTTCGCATTTTGGGTGATTTAATCAGCAGGATATGGGGATTGTGATTCGCAGAAGTTTGAACGCCACTCTGGTGGGCTATGTGGGATTCCTTTTGGGGGCCTTCAACCAGGTCATCTTGTTCCCCGCCTGGCTCACCCCATCCCAATTGGGAATTAAGGAAGTGCTACTGAGTTCGGCCCTGTTCGTATCTATGTTCTCGCAGTTTGGGGTTCATTTTATTATGGCGCGCTTCTTCCCCTACTTCGAAGACCGCCACAAGCAGCACAACGGATTCCTGCTATTCTGCCTCCTGCTGGGTGCTATCGGATTTCTGACCGCGGCTGTGGGTGTTAGCTTGTGTCGAGAACAGTTGCTGACCCTGTTTGCCGAAAAATCGCCCGGAATGCACCCCCATTTTTGGTTGGTGTTGCCCCTTACCTTCTGCATCGGCCTGCAAAATATACTCGAAACCTGGTCGCGCCTGCACATGAACATCATGGCCAACACCCTCACCCGGGAGCTCTTGTTGCGCGCGGTGCTCACTCTATTGGCACTCCTGTTTGGCAAAGGCCACATCGATTTTGGTCAGTTTTTGCTGGGCTACACACTCAGTTATTTGTTCGTGTGCCTGCTGTTGGTGGGGCACCTAAAGCGCATGGGCATATTGTTTCTCAATATCTCTTATCTGAAAGCCGATAAAAAACGGGTGTCGGAAATGCTCAGGTATGGGGCCTATGTAATCCTTGGCGGGGCAGGCTATGTGGTGGCGGAGCGGATCGATGGCCTCATGCTGGCATCAATGACAGGCCTCGAATTCACCGGGATCTACAGTATGGCGTTTTTTATAGCGGCACTCATCGAGTTACCCCGCCGTGCCATCAGCCAGCTGACAGCCACCCTCTTTGCCGGGCACTGGAAAAACGAAGATTTCCCCGCCATGCAGACCCTGTTCCGCCAGGTGTCGATCAATCAGTTTCTGCTCGGTGCCCTGATTCTTCTCCTCATTTGGACCAATCTTGATCTCTTGTTTCGGATCATGCCCAATGGCGAAATCTACACCGCCGGCCGCTATGTGGTGCTCATAATCGGGTTTACCAAGGTTGTGGATCTACTTTTTGGAGGCAATCACGAAATCTTGCTGAATTCCCCCGCCTACCGGTTTAGCCTGATCGCACTGATTTTTCTTGGGATTATTTCCTTTTCCATCAATTACGTCATGATTCCTCTGTATGGAATGAACGGTGCAGCAGCCGGAACGGTGTTTTCGGTGCTGCTCTACAACAGCCTCAAAAGCGGATTTATCTGGTTTCGCTACCGCCTCTGGGCCTTCGACCGGAAGACGCTGTATGCCATGGGGTTGGTCGCCACCCTCTTCGGCCTGCAGGCCTTGTGGCCCACGCAACAGATGACCAATCCAGTAGAGCTGGTGGGCGTTTCATTTGGTAAATCACTCGCGCTAATGCTCCTCTTTGTGGCGGCCATGTTTCGGTGGAATCTATCGCCCGAGATCAATGGGATGTGGCACAAAAACAAGCATCTGATTCTGGACCGATTCTCAAAAACGCGAAAAGCATGACCCAGAAAGAGGTACCAATCCTGTTTTTGGTGTTCAACCGCCCCGAAACCACCGCCAAAGTGTGGCAGCGGATCCGTGAAGCACGTCCGATGCGCCTATACATTGCGTGCGACGGTCCACGTGCCGGGCGTGAAGGGGAACAAGAACGGGTTGCGGAGGTGCGCCAGATCACCGAAACCAACATCAATTGGCCCTGTACTGTTCAAAGACACTATCGTGCCCAAAATCTTGGATGTCGGCAAGCCGTGAGCGATGCCATCAGTTGGTTTTTTGAACACGAAGAGCTGGGCATCGTGCTCGAAGACGATTGCCTGCCCTCGGCCGACTTTTTCCGGTTCTGCGCCGACCTGCTCGACCGCTACCGCAACGATGATCGGATCTTCATGATTTCGGGCAATAATTTCCAGCGTGGTCGGCGGCAAACGCCTTACTCCTATTACTACTCCTGGTATACCCACATCTGGGGATGGGCTACCTGGCGCAGGAGCTGGGAGAAAGTCGACCTGGAGATGCGGTCCTACACTGACTTCATCAGCATCGGGGGTGCCCGTAAGGTGGTGAAATACGCCGACGAAGCCCGCAGATGGGAAAAAACATTTGCTCGCTACCTCGAAGGACACTACAATACCTGGGATTATCCCCTCATGTTTGCTTCATGGTGGCACAGGCAGGTGACGATACTCCCCGAAGTGAACCTGGTGACCAACATCGGTGCAGGGGCCGGAGTCGATCAAACCCACAGCTTTGATCCATCGGTTGATGCACTGTTCCACATTCCCACCCAACCGCTGGGCGAAATACGGCATAATCCAGATTTTCGTGTGGCGCATGAGGCCGATTACCATACTTTTTCGCATCACATATACCCCTCCTGGTATAGAAAACTGAGCGCGCGCGTGCAGAAGTGGTTGCGCCTGTTCTTTGAGGGCTGACTACCTCAAATAGATTTTGTATTTTGGCTCTTTCATGCGCGATCCGCTACATACATCCCCAGAATTATGAGGTTGTTTCTTGAAATCAGTTTCCGTGGGGTGTATTATTGGCTCACCGACCCCATGTACCGAGTCTTTATTGGTCTTGTGATCCGCTATGGCGACCAAAAACGTAACAGACCGCGACGCATTCGAGTACTTGGACACCTCTGGAAAGTGCTCGATGCCTATTCATTTATTTGGCAGTTTCGGGAGATTTTTACCGATCGAAGCTACGCTTTCCCCTGCAATGGCCCCAATCCGGTGATCTACGATTGCGGAAGCAACATCGGTTTAAGTATACTGTATTATAATAAATACTACCCAAATTCCAGGATCGAATGTTTTGAGCCCAACCCAAGGGTAGCTGAAGTGCTGAAACAGAACATAGTGGACTTGAAAGGATGCACCATCAACCTACATCGGGAGGCGGCATGGATTCGCGATGAAATGCTGGAGTTTGCGGTTGAGGGCGACCCCGACGCGGGTAGGATAGGCGATTCTTCCATGGGTGGCGCCGGCACTGTTCAGGTTCAGGCCCGCGATTTACGAACCCTGCTTGATCGGGAATCACGCATCGATTTTTTGAAAATGGATGTGGAAGGCGCCGAATCACTGATTGTTCCCCATATCGCGCAATGCCTGCACAAGGTGCAATCGCTTTTCGTGGAATACCATAGTCGTCCGAACGATCCCCAAGATTTGGGGTCTATTTTACGCTGTCTTGAGGATGCGGGCTATCGCTATTACCTAAAAACGGAAAACCGTCGCCGTCAGCCGTTAACAAACCACGGGCAGGAATTGGCGATGGACTACCAAACCAATGTTTACGCTTTTCGGCTTGGGTCATGATGGGCATATTAGGAAAGGTCTATAAAAAGCAGGTGTTTCATCCCGGAATACCAGGGATTTGGCTGAACCCATTCTTTTTTATCAGAAGAGCCATTTGGCGCGAGGTCAAGCATTTGGCGCCGCACCTCAAGGGGCATTTACTCGATTTCGGTTGCGGCTCAAAATCCTACCGTTCCTTATTTAGCGTCGACCAATACACAGGACTCGATGTGGAGCAAGAAGGCCATTCCCACGAACAAGAAGATGTGGATGTGTTCTACGGTGGTCGGGATATTCCTTTCCCTGAGGGGCATTTCGACTCATGCTTCAGCAGTGAAGTATTCGAGCACGTATTCGACCTACCCCATTCCATCCGTGAAATCTACCGGGTGCTCAAACCGGGTGGATCCGGACTGTTTGTGGTTCCTTTTGTATGGGACGAGCATGAGGTGCCCTACGATTTCGGACGCTATTCCTCGTTTGGCTTGCATCATTTGCTGAAAGAGGCCGGCTTCGAGTTGGTAGAATCGCGGAAGGACAGTCACTTTTTCCTCGTTCTCCTACAACTGTGGAATCTGTACTTGTTTAATCTTTGTCCACCCAACAAATACGCCCGCCTCGTTTTCACAGCCCTGTTTATTTCGCCCTTTACCTTGCTGGGGTGGGTGTTGTCGGCCTTTCTGCCCAAACAAAGCAGCCTGTATTTCAACAATGTCGTATGGGTCCGGAAACCGGAATAAACGTACTGCAGCTGTCGACCTCCGACCGTTCAGGGGGCGCTGCTTTGGCCTGTATGCGGCTGGCCGAAGCCCTGCAATCGAAGGGCCATTCGGTGCGCATGCTCGTTCAAGAAAAACGTTCGCAAGCCGATTGGGTGCAAACGGCCAGTGCCACACACGCGCACGTTTCGAAGTATCTCAAGCATGTGGAATATGCTGTTTCCAATCGGTATAAGGTACGCACGGGCTATCAGTTCGCCTCAGAACCTTGGTTGGCCCATCCCATCGCCAAACACCCCTGGTTGCAGTGGGCCGACGTCATTAACATACATTGGGTGCAGCACGGATTCCTGGGTATTCGTGAATGGGCACAGATAGGCGCCCTGGGCAAGCCCGTGATCTGGCATCTCCATGATTTTCGTCCATTCACCGGCGGTTGCCACTATCCGGGGGCTTGCCCAAACTACCTACAGGCATGTGGGCAATGTCCGGCACTTCGCACGTCATCGAG
>VHAX01000046.1 GCA_016872215.1 Sphingomonadales bacterium
GTTTTACGACCAGTGCGCCTCTTTCTGGTGTTCCTTGTCCTGGTACTCCAACGGTCACCGATATTGATGGAAATGTCTACAACACGGTACAGATTGGCACACAGTGCTGGACACAGAGCAACCTCAAGGTGAGTAAGTACAGGAATGGGGATAATATATCAAACATCACAGACAATACCGCATGGTCACAAACCTTCACGTCCAGCACAGGGGCTTGGTGCAACTACGACAATAGTTCGGCGAATGACGCTTTGTATGGCAAGCTCTACAATTGGTATGCGGCAACTGATTCAAGGGGACTATGTCCTACGGGCTGGCATGTACCATCAGATGCGGAGTGGACGACCCTAACCACGTTCTTAGGCGGATTGTACGTAGCAGGCGGAGCGATGAAGAGCACAGCCACGCAACCCACTCCTGGAGGTTGGAATGCGCCAAACTTCGGCGCCACGAATTCGAGCGGCTTCACGGGTCTGCCTGGTGGCTACCGCGACTCTGGTGGCGGGTTCAACAATTTGGGCTACTACGGATTCTGGTGGAGTTCTTCGGTTGCTGGGTCGGGCAGTGCCTGGTACCGTGTTCTGAATTACGACTATGCAAATGCGTACCGCTACAACGGCGGCTACCACCGTTATGGTTTTTCGGTTCGCTGCGCCCGGGATTGAACCTCGAATTTTGACTTTTTTGGGTTTGTGTGGTGGGTGCGGGATGGGGTTTTTCATGCGCCTCTAAGGCGCGGGAAAAACCGCCCGAATCTCATTTTTGTTGCAGCCGGCATGTGAGCAGGTATAAATTAAAGGGCTAAAGTTTGCGTAGTGTTCTTCTAGCTTGAAACACAAACACCCCCCAAATCAGTAACCGGAGCAGAGCAGATAAGCGTGTATGAGGGTAGGGCATATAGTAGATGGCGGTATAGTAGATGGCGGAGAGTGCAGCAGCCGTGGCCATCCAGCCTACAATTTTTTTCCAGGAATAGGCGATGGGGTGCCGTTGGCGGGAGGCGAGTGAACTGGCAACAACCATCCCCAAATAGCACAGGAGCGTAGACAGGGCCGATCCACCGTAGCCCCAGACCGGCACGAGCAGGAAATTGCCCAATAGTGTGATGCCCGCACCGAAGAGCGACAAATACAAACCCCACCGGGTTTGGTCGGCCAGTTTATACCATACCGATTGGTTGTAGTAGATGCCCAGCAGTAGATTGGCCATCAAAAGCAGGGGAACGACCCAGAGGCCTTCGAAATAAGCGGGCGATAAAAACCATTTGATTTCGTGGAGAAAGAGGGTAAGGGTTAGGAAAACCGCACTGCCAGTTACCACAAAACCTTGCATCACAACATCATAGGCATCGTCGCGCCCTAATTTACTTTTCTTTGATTGTTGACCCAACTTAAAGAAAAACGGTTCAGCCGCCATGCGAAAGGTCTGGGTGAACAAGGTCATGAACATCGATAGTTTATAGACGCCCCCATATACCCCCAGCTGATGCAATGCCTCGGCTTGCTTTAGGGGAAGGAGGTATTTGAGCATTACCCGATCGAGGGTTTCGTTCGCAATACCGGCGAGTCCGGCCGCCATTAGTGGCCAGGCGTAGGAAGCCATTTTCTGCGCCAGGCTGCGGGAATATCGGCCCAGTTGCTTCGGGATTTCGCCTAACATCAAGAAAGCCAGAATGCCACTGCTGAGCAGGTTGCTGATGAATATGTAGCCCACCCCCATGTCGGGTTGGTAGACCCACGTGGGGATGGATGCGCCGTTTTTGATTAAGTAAGGACAAAAAGCCAGAAAAAACAGATTGAAGCCGATGTTGAGCGCGATCGACAACATGCGGAGCAGGGCGTACTTCAGTGCCTGCTCCCGCTGCCTGAGTCGCGCAAAGGGAATCGCCACGAGTGCATCGAAGAGGAGAATCAATGCGAACCAGTGCACATATTCGGGGTGGTTGGGGTAGTGCATGGCCGCCGAAAGTGGTTGGGCCAACAGCAAAAAGAGCGACGACAGTAGGATGGAGTTGAGGGCTACAGTGGCGTAGGCCGAACGATAGGCATCTGTGGATGTGCCTTGGGATGCTCTGTCTCTTAATCCTTCAGCTGCGCCGTCGCCCTCCCGCGAAAACCGAAAATAGGCGGTTTCCATTCCGAGGGCATACACCACATTCAGGAACGCCACCAGAGCATACCAATCCGTCACCACCCCATACTCGGCTGGTAAAAACAGACGGGTGTACCAGGGCACCAGCAGAAAATTGAGCATACGCCCCACTATAGAACTCAATCCATATACAACGGTTTGGGAGGCCAGTGCGCGGAAACGACTCAAAGGGGATCGGTTTGCATTCAAAATTAGGCAAAAATGGGATGCCCTTCGTATTTTTGCAGACTAGCCCCCCCTTTAGCCCTGAACCTGTTTTTTGGCCGTGACAACCCGATTGAGTGAATTGAAACCCGGACAAGCAGCGGTGATCCGTAGACTGGGCACACATCCACTGTCGGCCAAACTCACAGAAATGGGATGCCTGCCGGGAGAGTGGATTCGCGTCATTCGGATTGCCCCACCCGGCGACCCCATGTCAATCGAAATTTTGGGCTATCAGCTGGCACTTCGGCGCATGGAAGCAGAAGTCATCGAAGTAGATGTTCGCCCAGACATCCCCCAGCACCCCAAAGACCCCCAACACCCTCATCACCCAAAGGAATTTTCGGAGCCCTCTTCATCTATGTCTGAACCACCGCTCTCAAACGATACCCCGAAGGAGCCAATCGCACTATGAAGGATACGCTAAGGGTATGGCTCGCTGGTAACCCCAACAGCGGCAAATCTTCGCTGTTTAACCGGCTCACGGGACTACACCAAAAGGTTGGCAACTATCCGGGGGTCACCGTAGAACAATACAGTGGACGGATGCCGATGCCCGGTGGTGGCACGGCTGAGGTGGTGGACCTGCCTGGTATCTACAGCCTGTTCCCGGAGACGGAAGACGAGCAAGTGGCCTTTCAACTGCTTATGGAGCAAGTCCGGGCCTCGTCAGCATTCTCAGCGGCTACTCGGGTGGTGGTGGTGGCCGATGCCAGCAGCCTGCGCCGAAACCTCCTATTGATTACCCAACTATCCGACTTGAACCTGCCCTGTGTGCTGGTGCTGAACAAATCGGATATGGCCGACTCGGCGGGCATTCACATCGATGTACCCGCCCTTTCAGCGGCCTTGGGAATGCCGGTGGTGACCACCAACGCCCGCAGTGGCGAGGGAATAGATGAGTTGAAGCAGACCCTGCTGCAAGCGCTGCCCGTGCATCGTTATCCTTGGTTCTCCGACAACCCTGAGGTGCAGCGACAAATCTCGCTGTTGGCTCAGGGTGAAGGCCGCCCAGCGGAATACCGCGATTTTGTTTCGTTGATGTGCCACGAGCGCTTGCCCGACTCTTGTACATCTTGGGCCGAACTATGCCGCACCCAGGCGCAGACAGCTCCCCTCGATCGGGGGAAAATCCGGGCTGCCGAAACGGTGCGGCGCTATGAGCGGATAGCGGGATTCATGAAACACATCAGGCGCGACCCCGGAACGGTAAACCGCAAGGCCTCCTCGGCCCGCATCGACCGCTGTTTGTTGCACCCCGTGGGCGGCTATGCGATTCTGTTTGCCCTCTTGTTTTTGATGTTTCAGGCGATTTTTTCGTGGGCCACACTGCCTATGGAGCTCATCGAGTCCCTCTTTGGTTATGTGGGTGGACTAGCCACAGATCTCTTGCCGGAGGGCTGGTTTTCTCGGATGCTGATCGATGGACTTCTGGCAGGGCTAGGCGGTGTGCTGGTGTTCATTCCTCAGATCAGCTTGTTGTTTTTCTTTTTGGGGATACTCGAGGAAAGCGGGTATATGTCGCGCGTGTCGTTCCTCACCGATCGCCTGATGCGTTCTGTGGGTCTCAACGGCCGTTCAGTGATGCCCCTCATTGGGGGATTTGCCTGTGCGGTCCCCAGCATCATGGCCACCCGGTCAATCAACAACCGAAAGGAACGACTTCTCACTATATTGGTACTGCCGTTGATGAGCTGCAGCGCGCGCTTGCCGGTTTATACGCTCCTGATTAGCATTTGTCTGCCCGAGAATCAGTGGTTGGGCGTGTTTAATGTTCAGGGGCTCGTTTTGATGGGTCTGTATGTTTTGGGGTTGTTGACAGCCATCGGTGCGGCCTTGGTTCTGCGCTGGTTAATCAAAACCCGCGAGACCTCATTTTTCATGCTTGAGATGCCCCTTTATCAGTGGCCTGTATGGCGTAATGTGGCGCATATGGTGGGCCAGAGGCTGCAAGGTTTCGTGATGAAAGCTGGTAAAGTAATCGTTGTTATATCGATCGTTTTATGGGTGCTGAGTAATTTTGGTCCAGGCAAGCGGATGGAGTCGCTGCAGGCAGAACTTGACGCACAAACAGTGTTAGGGGCTTCTTCATCGCCCGACGGAATGGTGCGCAAGGCTATTCTCGAGCAAAAGTTGCTGGCGGCGTCATGGGCCGGACATGCGGGTAAGTTTCTGGAGCCGGCCATTGCCCCGCTCGGATTCGACTGGAAGATTGGGATTGCTTTGTTGACTTCATTCGCGGCCCGGGAGGTGTTTGTGGGCACCATGGCCACGATGTATAGTTTGGGCACGGAGGATTTTCAGGTATCGGAACTGCGTGGACGAATGTTGTCGGAGGTGAACCCGGCCACAGGTAAGCCGGTCTACAGCACCGCCACCTGCTTCAGCTTGCTGGTGTTTTACGCCTTCGCCCTCCAATGCATGAGCACGCTGGCTGTCACACGCCGCGAAACAAAAAGTTGGCTGTGGCCAGCCGTTCAATTCTTTTATATGGGGGCCCTGGCCTATATCGGCTCTCTGCTTGTTTACAGTGGGTTATCGTGATGCCTTCCCCCTTATTTTCTACTCATTCATTCTTCTCCCCCCCTATGACGGCAATCTGGCAAACAAGACGCGATAAAATTGTGCAGGTGCTGACGGGGTTCCTGCCGCCAAAAGCGGTTGATTATGTGGCGGATCTGATTTTATCGCATCAGGTTCGGGTGCGACTCACCCGCGAGCGGACCACCAAGAATGGCGACTACAGACACCCACACGGGCGGTTTGGGCACCGCATCTCGGTCAATCGGTCACTCAACCCCTATGCGATACTCGTGACCCTCCTGCATGAGTTTGCGCACCTTAGGGTGTGGGAGCAACATAAATCCTCGGTGCGCCCACACGGCCCAGAATGGAAACGGGCTTTTGCCATCGTTATGCAACCCGTGCTAAATGAGGAGATTTTCCCAAACAGTATATTGCCCGAGTTGAGGCGCTATCTTCTCAATCCGGCGGCCAGCAGCTGCTCCGATCCTCATCTAATGGAGGCTTTATCGGCGCATAACCCCCCATCGGAGTTTGAGATCACCCTACGTGAACTGCCTAAAGGGACGCGTTTTGCTACGAAAAAAGGCGGAACGTACCGAAAAGGCGCGCTGCGACGCACCCGATGCCTCTGTGTGTGCCAAGACACCGGCCGCAGCTTTCTGATTTTGGCCAGCGCAAGGGTACTCCCATTGAATTGAAGCTAGTCGATTACTTTTTTCCCCCAGCGATGTATAATCAGCGCCATAATAAGGATACCAGCCACGAAACTAATCCAAGGAGGTAGTCCGAACCCGGTGGGTAAGGTGCCAACCCCGATCGAAACCCCACTCACCACCAGCGCGTAGGGCAGTTGGGTGCGCACATGCTCGATGTGGCTGCAGCCCGAGGCGAGTGAACTCATGATCGTGGTGTCGCTGATGGGTGAACAATGGTCGCCCAATACACTGCCGGCCAGAACGGTACTCACAACATTACAAAGTATGACTATTGCTTCCGCATGTGGAATACCAGCCTGCTCCGTGAGTTGCCAGGAAGCGGGGATGACTAAGGGGAAAAGTATGGCCATGGTACCCCAGCTCGTACCTGTGCTGAAGGCAATTACGCCAGCGAGAACGAAAGTCAGACTAGGCAGCCAACCCGGACCCAGGTCGACCGACAACAACTGCTGCGTGAGGAAATGGGCAGTTTCGAGTTGTTCGGTCAGCCCGGCCAACACCCAGGCCAGAATGAGAATGACCACGGCCCCCAACATGGTCTTGAACCCCTTGAGAAAGTTTTCTACTGCATCATGAATTGTGAGCCTGCGCGAAAAAAGTGTGAGCACCACCGCAGTGAGGAGTCCACCAAAGGATCCCCACAGCAGAGCAGTGTAGGCATTGGCTCGTCCAATGGTGATCGATAGCTTTTGTGAGAATGGAATGCCGGAATCGCCCCAAGTCTGCGCCTCATAGCCCGTTACTGATAGTCCCACCATCACCAGTCCCACCACTACCAAGACCGGAAGCACGGCCAGCCAAAGAGATGGTGTGAGTCCCGGTGCCATGCTGAAATCGGCATCCCCCGAACCCGCATCCCCCGAACGGGTGGCGGTTTCAGCGGATCGTAACGAAATCCCCGAACGCGCACGCGATTCGGCGGTGTACATCGGGCCGAAATCACGCTTCATACCGATCAGCAGCAGCATAAAAATGAGGGTGAAAATGGGGTAGAAGGCAAAGGAAAGAGAGTAGAGGAACACCTGATACGCGCCCAGCCCAACCCCATGCAGCTTGTTCAACCCCCCCTCGATATAGCTGATTTCCGCTCCAATCCAAGTGCTGATGAAGGCAATAGCAGCCACAGGAGCGGCAGTGGCGTCTACTAAATAGCTGAGTTTCTCGCGCGATACCTTCAGTCGGTCTGTCACAGGTCGCATCGTATTGCCTACCAAAAGGGTATTTGCGTAGTCGTCGAAAAAAATAAGCACACCCAAGAGCCAGGTTATGAATTGTGCGGATTGCGGTGTTTTGGCTTTGCGTGCCAGGGCCTCCACGACCCCCTGCATGCCGCCGTTGCGACTAATCAAAGCGACCATCCCGCCAATGAGCATGGAGAACACGATAATCGATTGATGGTCGGAATCGCTCAGAGCAGGAATCAAATGACGTGTAGGGAAGTCACCCAGCGCGACCCAAATGGCTTCTATTCCGCCCCGTGTGCTGTAGGCGAGTAAATAGGCCCCCGCCAGGATGCCTGCCAGCAGGGAACTGTAGACCTCCCGAAACCAGAGGGCGAACAGGATCGCGAGTAGGGGAGGGAGCAGACTCCAGGCCGGGTGTAACGGCTGGAACTGCCGGGTGATGAGGTCGCTGCCCCACGCCACCGATACCCTACAAGTTTTGTTCAATTGTAGCGGTATGGAAAAAGTTTCGGGTGCTACCGGTTTTTCGGGGGTCAATGAGACCGATTCAGCCGTGGCTTCGGGGGTTTCGAGGCTGTCAGGGCGAACAGGATTTTTCTGAATCAAGTGGTCCGTCCGCGGCGTTGGCATATGCCGGAAGACCCTTCGGCCATCGACCCAAACGCTCAGCGGCTCATCGCTTCGACTGTTTTGGGTTATCAGCAGGCTGCATGGGCGTCCGGCTACCACACGATCGGGCCATTCAATATGGAGGGGGTT
>VHAX01000047.1 GCA_016872215.1 Sphingomonadales bacterium
ATTGGGAATAGAAACGTTTTCTTCTTTTCTGCCAAATATTATCCCTACCAATACAATTATTGCGATAATGATGACCCATTTATTTTTATAAATTGGTGTTTTAGTTTCTGTATTTCCCATCGTTTTTTTATTTATTAGTAAAAATTAATTCATAAAATAATTGTTTTGATTTGATTTTCAATGCTGTTTAATAAAAAATTTTTACAGGGAATTTTCTGGCATATTAAGGGCGCTGTGAGCTGGTAGGGTAAATTTGGACAGCAACTTAAGAAAACTTAACCTTGCAGACAAAACCAAGCAAAATGTGGTGTATTTATATGAACATCAATGGCTTATGAGTTTTTCAGGGGTGACTATCTAAAATAATAGGACAAATTTTCCCAGTACCCTTTCGTAGGTTCTATTTTGATGAGCGCATTTAAAATAAAAAGAATGTCAAGTTCCGTATGGCGTTCAACCTGGAATAATGGAGATAGATGGCATAGTCCGCTTTATTTTTGCACTAGTCGTATAAATCCACCAAAACAAGAATAATAACGCTATGACAATAATCGGCTCGATCATTGGGGATGTGATTGGTTCTGTTTATGAATTCGATAATATTCGTACGACAGAATTTGATATGTTTCATCCAAATTGTGATTTCACAGACGATACGGTTTTAACCATCGCCGTTGCCGATTGCGTGTTGCACAATAAGGATTTGGCCAAGACCATTTGGGAATATGGTAGGGCATACCCTAACCGAGGGTACGGTGGCAGATTTTACGGTTGGCTGCAGCAGAACCAGCTGCAACCCTATGGTAGTTTTGGCAATGGTTCAGCCATGAGGGTGAGTGCGGTGGGATTTGCGTATGATGATATGGACACTGTTTTGGAAGTGGCCAAGGAAACGGCAGTGGTCACCCATAATCACCCAGAAGGTGTAAAAGGAGCGCAGGCGACAGCGGCCGCCATATTTCTGGCCATACAAGGAAGGTCGAAGCAAGAAATGAAGGATTTTTTGTCGCAGAAATTCAATTACGATCTTGATTTTACGCTCGACGCGATACGACCAACGTATGAATTTGACGAAACTTGTCAGGGTACGGTGCCGCAAGCCATTGTAGCCTTTCTTGAAAGTGCCGACTTTGAGCATGCCATTAGACTGGCTATTTCAATTGGTGGCGATAGCGACACCATAGCTTGTATAACGGGCGGCATAGCTTCGGCCTATTACAAACAAATTCCTGTAGCGATGATTGACTTCGTTTTGGATAGGCTGCCGAACGAATACATTGAAATTATAAACGAATTTGAGGCCAAGTATGCATTCCAGCGTAATTGACCGCCATTCCGAGTAAACTGACCCCCTACATTCTTCGCGGTTTTATATCAATGATCCCGGTCAAAATCAAAAGGATGCCGAGTTTTGCATGGCGTCCAAATTGATTTGATAAAGATAAATGGAGCAGGTTGTTTTATTTTTGCACTCATTGCATGAAAAAATTACACGTTTTATTTTTTACACTGCTGTGGTTGACCACCACAGCTCAACCGCAGCTGGTCGTTGCCCAGTCGTTTGACCCCATTTTAGCGAGCAGACTTCAGAACAAAATCGACAGTTTTAGAACAGCGAACAATCTAAAGGGCATTTCGGCCGGTGTATTCTATCCAGGAATGGGCACATGGAAAGGTGTGACAGGAATATCACATACCGGCACACCGATGACATCTGATCTGCTGTTTGGGATCGCAAGCAATACAAAATTGTTTACCGGTGTACTGTTGTTGAAATTAGCAGAGAATAATATTGTGCATTTAAATGATTCATTGCGTCAATATTTACCGGCATTTAATCATGTTGATTCAAATATCACGATCAGACAATTGCTCAATCATACAAGCGGATTGTATGATGTAACAAGCGTTCCCGGGTATTCCGATTCCATGTTGGCAAATCCAAATCGGGTATTTACGGCCAGTGAACTATTGACATGGGCTGGCCCACCTTTATTCCAGACCGGCACGGGTTGGAGTTATTGCAATACGAATTATCTACTTGCAGCATTGGTGGCAGAAAGCGCAACCGGACGATCGTATAGCCAACTATTACGGGATAGTATTTTGACTCCGCTACAGCTCGACAGCACCTTTCTTGATGTTTATGAATCCATCCTATATCCTATTGCACATCCCTGGCAAGGGGGGATGAACTTCAATTCGACCCCAAGAACGTCCATCAATAGTGCGGCATGGTCTGCCGGCGCCATGTATTCCACGTCTGGGGAAATGCTCCAATGGTATCGCGCGCTCATGAGTGGGATGGTTTTAAATGCCCAATCAATGAACGAACTCACCACTTTCGTGGGTTCGGGGAATTACGGCATTGGGATTAGTCGTGTCACCGTTCTGGGCAGAACGGTCTGGACACACGGCGGTCTTATTTGGGGTGGTTATAATTCTTCTATGATGTATGACCCTGCGACAGGAATTGTCATTTGTGTACTAATCAATCAACTCCCGGCCCAAGCTAATCAAGCTTCTATTCAGCTGCTCTCCACTTTGTTGAGCAACCCCCTTGCGATTAATGAAAATTCAACTCCTGAAAAGCTCATTACGGTTTATCCTAATCCAACAAATGGTCGCGCCCAATTAGAAATACAAAATCAAACTATTCTGGATGTTAAGGTCTACGACTTAAAAGGAATGCTCGTCAAAGTAACGACTGATAGTCAGCTCGACCTGTCAAATTACCCGAGTGGACTGTACTTCATTAGGGCTCAAACGGCCAATGGGTATTACAGCGGCAAACTCATCAAGCAATAATGGGGTCTAAAATGACCTTATTTTGTTCTTGAAAACGTGTTTTGCGGAGAAAAAGGTTTTTCACCGCATATTTTACGGAGGCAGCGATCTACATACACGAATTTGAAAATTGGATTTATTTTAGACAAAGCACGCTTTTAGATCAGCATAAATCAAATAAAAGTAACGACTGGCATCGTAAAGAATTTATAGTACGCTTCAAATACAACTTCATCCTGCTTGTGGGGTTATTTGTATGCGCCTGTACGGAGGATGGTAGATTGGATGTGCGTCAATGGTCTGTGGAAATGAGGGAACGGATGGCGCCGAGACCAACGCTTGTGTGATTCAGCCATTCGAGGGTTTTCCGGAGTCGGACATACAATACCTGGAAAGGCGGCTCAAGGAGGACTACACCGGTGCTGTGGAGGTCCGGAAGGCCATACCGCTACCCAAAAGTGCCTTTTATCCACCGCGCAGTCGATATCGTGCCGATACCCTTCTGGCGTTTTTGAAGAGAAGAGTTGCCGACGGCGAGCGGTTGATTGGGCTCGCCCATCGCGACATGAGTTACGCACAGGACAGCATGAAACCCGATTTTGGAATTATGGGGATGAGTACTATGCCGAGCAAGGCCTGCATCATCTCCTCACGCCGGGTATACAAAAATGGGGTTAAGCAGGATCATTTGTATAAAGTTGAGCTGCATAAATTGGGGCACGTGCGTGGGCTTAGGCATTGCGCGGAGAAAACCTGTTATCTGCGCGACGCCAATGGAGGCAATACACTCCACGAGGAAACAGGATTTTGTGCCCCATGCAAAAAGTCGATGAATGTGGCGGGTTGGCGGTTTCCGCAGGTGGTGTCGTTCACCGATCTGCGGTATTAGTAGGCCTGCTCAAGCCGCTTTTTGATTTTTCCGAATGCAGTCGAAGTCGTTCGACAGGTAGAGCATGAGCACACCGAATCCTACTCCAACCACAATCAGCAACTGCGCCATCCAGCCTTCGACAGTGATTGACAGCTTCAGCAGGATTAAATCACATACTCATCCAATTGAGGTGTCATTATTGACTATTTTTGTGCTGTGGACCGGTATTTCGTTCCCTGTCCATCCCTTGTCCATCCCTTGTCCGCCCCCGTCCACCTCCATCCACCCCCTGTCACCCCCTATGTTTTGTCTCGGGTATTCCTACCTCAGCTTGCCGGAGACCTTCTACAGCCGGGCCCAACCCGAAGCGTGGGAGTCACCCTCCCTTGTGGTACTGAACATACCCCTTTGTCAAGATTTGGGCATTGACCCGCAGGCAGTGGCTGATTATTTCCTAAAGCCGGAGGTTCGCGACGGCATGCCCACGCCCTTTGCGCAGGCCTATGCGGGACACCAGTTCGGTCATTTTACCCGGCTGGGTGACGGACGCGCATTGGTGATCGGTGAGCGCGACACGCCAGACGGCCGACGGGTTGACCTACAGTTGAAGGGCAGCGGCCCCACTGCCTATTCGAGGGGGGGTGACGGCCAGGCCACCCTGCGTGCCATGTTGCGCGAGTACCTCATAAGCGAGGCCATGCACCACCTGGATGTTGATAGCTCACGGAGTCTTGCGGTGGTGCGCACAGGGAGGCAGGTCCGGCGGGAAAGCCTTCAGGAGGGGGCGGTTTTGTTGCGGGTAATGGTCAGCCACATCCGGGTTGGCACCTTCGAATATGCAGCGCGACTGGCCACGGAGGCCGACCTCAGGGCGCTGGCCGACTACAGCATCCACCGGCTCTACCCTCAGGCGGCCGGCGATGAACATCCGGTGTTGTCGCTCTTCCATAGGGTGATGCAGCGGCAGGTCGACATATTAGCGCATTGGATGCGGGTGGGCTTCATCCACGGAGTAATGAATACCGACAACACAGCGATCAGCGGCGAAACGTTTGATTATGGTCCGTGTGCCTTCCTCAATGCCTACCACCCCGCCACACGCTACAGCAGCATCGACCGGTACGGGCGCTATGCCTTTGGCCGACAGCCACAGATCCTGCAGTGGAATCTCACGCGTTGGATGGAGTCGCTGCTGCCCCTGCTGCATACCGACCCCAATCAAGCATTGACCCTGGCGCAGAAGGCGGTCGATGCCTACCCCGTGGCCTGGCGAGTTGCCTATTCCGACCTGATGTGTCAAAAAATCGGTCTGCCGCCCGGCAATGCCGAAGGGGACACGCTTTTCAGCGACCTCCTGCTGATGATGGAACGCTGGGGGTGTGACTATACTCAGACGTTTCACGCCCTCACTTATGGGGCAATAGAGTCGGTGAACGATAGCCAAATGGAAGTGGACTTGCCTTTCTTCGCCACAGCGTATCGCACATCTACCATATCCCCCAACGACCCAAACGTACCCCCCGCATCCACTTACCCCCCCAATAACCCTGCGGCGATTTCCCCTGCCGAAAATTACGTCGATTCTGATGCCCGTTGCGAATACCAGGCGTGGCACAAACGGTGGATTGAGGCGGTTGACCGCGCACCGGGGGGGCGTGCAAAGGCCCGGCAACGAATGCAGGCCAGCAATCCGGTGTTCATCCCCCGAAACCATAGGGTTGAAGAGGCCCTCGACGAGGCCGAAGCAGGGCGATTTGAGGCTTTCAACCGCCTGCTGGAAGTCGTTTCGGAGCCCTACCGCAACCGGATAGAATTTATGGAATACAGCACACCGCCCGGCCCCGGATTTGAGGCGACCTACCAAACCTTTTGCGGCACTTGATGCAGTGGGTGCTTTGTTCTTTATATTTGTTAGGGTCGCCCCGCCCATGCGTATAAACCATTGAAGCGATGGCCTGACGCCCTTCACCTGTATTTCCTCACCCCTATGGACATCATAACCCTACTTCTGATTGCGTTGCTGTTGCTCGCGATCCTCAACATAGTGCTCACCCTCAAATCCGGCAAGTCGGAGTCGGCCGTTGTGCTCGGCGACCTTCGTTCGGCGCAGGGAAACTTAGCCGCGCAGCTCAAAGAAACCGAGCAGAACGTCAAAGGCGAATTCGTGACCAACCGCAACGAAAACCAGGGCTTGTCGACCCGCCTGCGTGAGGAGCTGGGCACGCGCATAGACGGGTTCACCGCGACAATACTCGGTCAGTTCGGTCAACTTACCCAATCGAACGAGTCCAAATTGGAGTCGATCCGCAAGACTACAGACGATAAATTGACCGAGGTTCAGCGGGCGATCGATGCCAACAACCGGGAGGGACGCAAGGAAATGGGCGATAACCTGGATGCGATTAAACTGGGGATGAATGATGCGCTCAAGGACTACAAGGAACGGATGAGGGAGTCGTTTACGGCCTTTGAAGGGAGTCAACGCCAGCAAAACGAGGCTATGAGCCAGAAGATTGGGGAGCTGCGCACAAGCCTCGAGCAGTCGGTTTCTAAAATGCAGGAGGGCAACGAGCGGAAACTCGAAGAGATGCGGCAGACGGTCGATGAGAAGCTCAACCAAACGCTGGAAAAGCGCCTGGGGGAGTCTTTTAAGCAGGTGAGCGACCGGCTCGATGCGGTGCATAAGGGCCTTGGCGAAATGCAGAACCTGGCCACGAGTGTGGGCGACTTGAAGAAGGTCATGAGCAACGTCAAATCGCGGGGCGTTTTGGGCGAGTACCAGCTGCAGAACATCATCGAGGATTTGTTGACCAATGAGCAATACGAAAAGAACGTCAAGACCAAGCCCGGTAGTGGTGCCGTAGTGGAGTTTGCTGTTAAAATGCCGCATGGGGATGGACTGGAGAAGACGCTGTGGTTGCCCATCGATTCGAAGTTTCCGAAGGAGGACTACGAACTGCTGGTGGATGCCTATGAGAAGGGTGAACTGGACCGGATTGAGGAGTACCGCAAGGCTTTTATCCTGAGCATCAAAAAGAACGCCCGCGAGATCCGGGAGAAGTACATCAATCCACCGAACACCACCGAATACGGCATTATGTTTTTGCCCTATGAGAGCTTGTTTGGTGAGGTGTTGCGGGTGCCGGGCTTGTTCGAGCAACTGCAGCGCGACTACAAAATCACCGTAACGGGTCCCACCACCCTAAGCGCCTTGCTCAACAGCCTGCAGATGGGTTTCCGGACGCTGGCTATTGAAAAGCGGAGCGGCGAAGTTTGGGACTTACTGGGCGCGGTAAAGACCGAGTTTGGCAAGTTTGGGGGTATTATCGAGAAAACGCGCGACAAGCTGGTGGCGGCTACCAAGGAGCTCGACAGCACCGGTGTGCGCACGCGTACCATAGAGCGGAAGCTCAGGCAGGTTCAGGAGCTGCCGGCGGTGGAGTCGAAGGCGATGCTGGATGCCGGTGGCTATGCGGAGGATGATTCCGTTGCGGAGGGCACGGATTGAGGGCTGCTTTTGCATTT
>VHAX01000048.1 GCA_016872215.1 Sphingomonadales bacterium
TGCGTTCGGCATTTCAGAGGAAACGCTCATGTCGACCTGGATCGATGGCGAGGCCGAAGGGGAGTATAAGGGGTTTATGAAAGGTATGAAAAAGGGCAGAGCGGAGGGCAGAGCAGAGGGAATAGAAAGGGGAATTCAAAAAGGCAAGGCTGAAGGTCGAGTAGAAGGCCGGGAGGAGGGACTTATGACAGGTGCCCGGATTCAGGTGGAGTCTACCGTGCAGAATATGTACAAACACGGAATGAGCGTTGAAAGCATCGCTGAAATACTTGGCATGGAACCCTCAGAAGTGGAAGCGACTTTGAAGAAAGTGGGGAAAATTCCGGATTGAATTCAAAAGTGAATACAGATTTGTGTGTTCTGTGAAAGATCACACAAAAACGGATATTTCGACTTCGTTTCTAGATCACCAGATAAACAGACCGCAATGTCTGCGTCGGGCCTTGTGAAATGTCCGTATGGGTGTGCTGAATTAAAAACGATACACCACAAAGGCGTCAAGGACATACGACCATATGTTGTAGTCGTTGTCACGCCGTGGCGGGGCTTGCCGGCCGGGCCTGTAGACCCATTGGAAATTGTAGGTCCGCATTAGTCGGTGGGTTGAGCCAATGATGACCCCCCGCCATCTGGTTTGCAGACTCAGCGATGGGTTTATATCCACAAAGCGCTTGGTGTAGTTGGGTTTACCCGGAAACTGCGGCTGATTGTTGAGAAAGGGCATTCTTCCGCTCAGAAACATGTCTTCCGAATAGACCACCCGCTCGATGTGTCCACCGAATTGCTTGTGACCCCGGATCCAGACCACGCCAAGGTAGTGGCGGTTGCTACCGGGGGGCATACCCTCACCCATGATTTGACCACGGTGTGTCCAACCACGTCCTGTGTTATGTGTGTAAAAGCTGTATCCAAACCCCCTTGCGATCATGCTCGCCGGGTTTTGGGTGCGTGTATATTCGACGGTGACCTCCACAAGTCGGTTGGGGCGGTGACCACCATAAATTCTACGCATCCCCAGCAGCCAGGCCGTGGTGTGATCGGGGTCATTGATAAAGTCGCGGTGGTCGTACCACCAATCCTCCCGCCCGATTTCGGCATAAACCTCAGCATTTGACTGGTGAAACAAATACCGTCCGAAAACGCTCACTAATTGATTGCGGCGGCCAAACTGCCCTTCGTCGCTGTATTCCCCCTCTGTATCGGCGGGCAGATAGGCACTGAGGTAAAAGAATGGCAGCCGCCGGGGCTTGTCTACCATCTGCACGCCTCGGGTAGCCCCCACAAATAGACCTGGTATGAACGATGGCTGCCAGGTCACCATACCCGCACTCACCCAACTATGGGGCGTAGTGCCCAGCGAGTCGTTGGGTTGGATGTCGGGCGCACGCGGCGGCACCAAACTGGTATCGTAGGTGGTAGCATAGCCAAAAAAACCAGAATATTGCGGACGAAAGCCCATCAACTGGAATTCTATGTGACCAATGGGTGTGGGTATGGGCCGGTTGCTGTGGATGGTAGCGTGGCGAACCCCCGGTGCGTTGTTGCTCATGAGCATGGACCCCCGCAAGCCCGGACCCCACCACACATTTTCTGTACCATAGCCGAGCGCCACCGGGCCAAAATGCAATTTGGCGTATGACTGACCCCAAAATGCAGTCCGGTAGGGTTCGGTGCCCATACGGTCTGGGTTATCGATTTTCATTACACGTACAGGAGGGTTGTCGAACCGCTGGTTGTCGGCTGTCACCCACTCGGGCCGAAGTTGAATTTCCAGTCGGCCATAGCGTAAGCGGACCCCCATAGAGGTGAGCTGCTGCCAGCCCTTGGCCGGAATCATGGGACCGTCTTGCCACCCATAGGGGTGGTGACCACTATAACGCATTCGGCCTACCAGCGGAAGGAAATGCCATTCACCCTTTCCGCGTACGCCCAAGGGTTGGGGCTCCATAAGCGGAGTAGCGAAGGTCTCGGTGGGGAACAACACCGAATCCTGACCAAAATATCGGGGGTGTCTGGCCGCCCGGCGCAGGTCGACCGGGTTCAGACAAAAAGATAGGTTCGTGTCGACCTGCCCCAGCAACTGGGCACGCCGCAGGACTTGATCGTAGTAGGGCACCCCGAGAGTAACCGTTTGCGCAATAGCCGAATAAGCCGTTAAAACGGTTAGCACAACAGCCAACTGCACCATACGCCCCATACTTCCAGATCCCAGCCGCCGCAAACATGCATTAAAATGCGTGAAAGTGAGATGCAAACCATTAATGTTCGTCACATCTGCGTGGGTCGCGGGAGTGCCAGGGCTGTTCTGGATGTTGCAGTTCGTCACATCAATGCTGATACCAGAAGTAACAGGGACAGGGCTGTTCTGGATGTTGCAGTTCGTCACATCAATGCTGATACCAGAAGTAACAGGGACAGGGCTGTTCTGGATGTTGCAGTTCGTCACATCAATGCTGATACCAGAAGTAACAGGGACAGGGCTGTTCTGGATGCTAAAGCTCGTCACATCTATACTGACCGCAGAAGGTTTAGCCCGATGCTGCAGTTTAGGGGTCGTGACATCCCATCCTATCGCGGAAGTCGTAGAATTTCGATGCAGAAGAAAGAACGACTCCTCAAGAGGAATCGCAGCGGCGGGTGTGGGGTGACGATGACAAAACATAAATATAAAGGTACGAGATGCTTATGAACGCGCAAGGTGGATGTCGTGGATGAAGCGCACCACCTCCAAAGCCTCCTCAGGAGGCAGTTGAAGTTTATGTCCGTCGAGGATTACCCCACACAGGTGATCCCAAAGCAAGAATTGAGTGCTGGGGTGGTCGCCTGCAAAAGGCCCTGGTCCCGATTCGGGCGATACTTGGCCGCTACCCGTCAGCCATTCCAACCGATCCATATACTGCCCGCTCAGGCGCACGCCGGCCTGACTGCCAAGGAGCGTGAAACCACTCAGCGCACGCCCAGGGGGCGCAGCGGTGGTGTAGGTCATGCTGCCCAAAGTGCCGTCCAACCAGCGCATCGACAAAACTCCCGTATCGTGGTCGAGCTCGAGGTCCGTATGCGCCCGGTTCGAGGAATGCAGCGAAAACTCCGCAGGCCGCCCCAGCAGCCAAAGCAGCAGGTCGATGAAGTGACTAAACTGCGTGAACAAAACGCCCCCATCGAGTGCCCGCGTTCCCCTCCAGGCCGATGTGTTGTAATACTTTTTGTCGCGATTCCAGAGACAATCAATCTGCACTATGCGGAGCTCACCCAACAAACGCTGCTCCACCAGATCCTTGAGCGCACGCGCCGCCGGGCCGAATCGGTTTTGCATAGCCACCGCCACAACACATCCACGCTGCAGGGCATAACGGAGCAAGTCTGCACAACCAACGGGGTCCAATCCCATAGGTTTTTCAACCAAAACATGCCAGCCGTGCTCCACCGCCACCCGCGCCAGGGGGATGTGCGTGCCATTGGGCGTGGCCAAAAGCACCAAACGATGGTCGACAGCCGCTTGCACGTCCACCAAACGAAGCACAGCACCCAAATCCGACCCATGCGGGATATCCTCAGCCATACCCACGAACGAATCAGGTCGTTCAGATTGTGTCGGGTCGACCGTGGCCACAAGCCGGATACGCGGATGGCTCTGCAAAACCATCAAATGCTTGGCAGCGATATGGCCAAGACCCACCAGCACGACCGACAATAATCGGGCATCTGCCATAGGCGTTGACGCAGGCGAAGACGCGGACGCAGTCGTAGGCGAAGACGCAGACGCAGGCGAAGACGCAGACGCAGGCGTTGACGCAGCAAGCAACCCCTCTATTTCGGTTTGGTTCGGCATGGATCAACAAGCATCAACAATCAGGGCGTCAATATACGGGCTTGAATGCATAAAAGGCATCCACGAGCAGACAAGCCCAGCCGCACACAGCCGGCAAAATCAGTATTTTCATCCCAAAGATGAAAAATAGCCTGCCCGATTCCATCCCCGACCTGTTGGTGGTGTTTGATGGCCAATGCATCCTGTGCAACAGAACGCTTCAATTCTACCTCGAAAGGGTCGCGAAAGCAGAAAAAAAAGACTGCCAAAACAACACCGGCGTGAATGGGTACTACACCGCCGCTCAATCGCCATGGGCCCAAAGGCACCTACCAAACCACATCCTCCAGGAGGCTCATCAAGCCATACAAACACACCACAACAAACATTGGTTAAGCGGCCCACCCGCCCTCTGGCCGCTGATCGCGCGCATGAAAAACCCGTGGCGACTCCTGATTATCCTTAGTTTCCTACCTAGACCCCTTACCCGCGCCCTCTACCGATTCATCGCCCGAAGACGCTACCGTTGGTTCGGCACCCAAGCGAGCTGCAGCCTTTTCGAACTCCCACCCGGCCACCAGCTGCTGCATCACTAAGACTTTTGTATTTTGCCGCGTGATTCACGAAACGGCATACATCCACCCCACAGCGGTAGTCGACGAAGGGGCCCACATCGGGGCCGGCGTCAAAATCTGGCATTTCTCGCACATTATGCCCGATGCCGAACTGGGCGAGGGATGCAACATCGGTCAAAACGTGGTGGTGTCGCCCGGAGTTCGCCTCGGTAGAAACGTGAAAGTGCAGAACAACGTGAGCCTATACACCGGAGTGGTGTGCGACGACGATGTATTCCTCGGGCCGTCGTGCGTCTTCACCAACGTCATCAACCCCCGCAGCGCGGTGAACAGGAGGGGGCAATACGCACAAACCCATGTGGGTCGCGGCGCCAGCATTGGGGCCAACGCCACCATTGTTTGTGGCCACGACATAGGAGCATACGCATTCATAGGCGCAGGCGCTGTGGTCACCAAATCCGTGGCCCCCTACGCCCTGCTGGTAGGCAACCCGGCGCGACAAACCGGATGGATGAGCCGATATGGGCATCGGCTACAATTCGATGAACAAGGCAAAGCCCAATGCCCTGAAAGTGGCGACCACTATCGCCTCCACAACGGAAAAGTGGAATGGCTTGGGGGAAGCGAGGGCTGGAAAAAATGAACATAGCAAACGGAAGAGCAGAACGTATAGAAGGATGCGAGGGCTACCAATAAATGAGCGCTGACGGCGGAAAACTAAAAGTTTAGGTGGATGCAGGGGCTAAAAAAGATGAACACAGGCAGCGGCCTCCTAGAAGTAATGGTGATGCGCGGGATAAAAAACCGAGCACGGTCAAAAGAAAATAGGGCAGAAACAAATGCGAAAGCGGGAAATGGGCCACAACTACCCTTCCAACTCCTCAAAATAGCCAACCAGGTGGTCGGCAATGGCTAGAGAGGCGGTAGCGGCGGGCGAGGGTACATTCAGGGCATGCACCGAACGTCGACTCCGCATCAACACAAAATCGTCCTCCAAACTACCGTCGGGCCTCAACGCCTGGGCGCGCACTCCTGCGCGGCCCGGCACAAGATCGCGCCCCTCCAAAGTAGGCATCAACCGACGCAAGGCCGCCAAAAATGAGGGCTTATGGAAGGCGCGCCGGTACTCGCCCAAGCCATAGCGCCAGTGGCGCGCAAAAAGCCGCCAGGTACCGGAGAAGGCAAGGGCCTCCGCTGTGTCTGCCCATCGAAAAGCAGTCTTGCTGTAACCCTCCCTCTTAAAACTGAACACCGCGTTCGGACCACATTCAACTGAGCCGTCATGCATCCGTGTAAAATGTACGCCCAGGAACGGAAAATGCGGGTCGGGAACCGGGTATACCAGATTGCGCACCTTAGCGCGGGCATGGGGCGCCAGCTCGTAGTAGTCGCCCCGAAACGGCACAATCCTCAGGTCCGTTTCTAATCCATCGAGCCGCGCCAGACGGTCGGCCTGCAGTCCTCCGCAAAAAATGACTCGTCGCGCCGCCGCCCGCCGTCGCTGGGTCGACCACAATTCAACCACTCCAGAGTCCTCACGCAGGGAGGCGACCTCAAAACCGTAGAGGATGTCGGCGCGGGCCTTGCCAACAGAAATGGCGGCCGATAGAAGCGCGCGGGTCATACCCCGGTAGTCGACAATACCCGTTTGGGGGATGAACAACCCCGCCACCCCACCAATCATGGGTTCGATGGCGCGGATACCCCTGGGGTCGAGCGATTCAATACCCTTCAATCCGTTTTCCAGGCCCCGCTGCTGCAACATGGCAAGGCGAGCCGCCTCTTCAGCCGTCACCGCCACCACCACCTTCCCGCAGACCTCGTGCTGCACCTCGTACGCACCACAGAAATCGAGCAACTGCCGATAGCCATCGATACAGGTGCGGGCCTTCAGCGAGCCCGGTTTGTAGTAGAGCCCAGAATGAATCACCCCCGAATTGCGGCCTGTTTGGTGGAGGGCCGGCTCAGGTTCCTTTTCAAGCAGCAATAGACGAGCGTCGGGGTATCGGCAGCGGAGTTTATAAGCCGTGGCTGCACCCACGATGCCCCCACCCACTACGACGATATCATAGACGTCTGACATGCCACAAAAATAGGGTGCCCCAGAGTATCGTCGGCACCTCAACAGTTGTTAGGGTGCAGTGAAAATTACGATCAGCGCGATTTGGAG
>VHAX01000049.1 GCA_016872215.1 Sphingomonadales bacterium
GTTGAGGAAGGTTTCCACAGGGTACTCACGCAGGAAACCCTCTACAGCTTGGCACGACGCTATAAGGTGAAGGTGGAAGACCTTAAAAAGTGGAACAACCTGCCGGATGATCACATCAAAATCGGTCAAATTTTGCGCGTTAAGGCCCCCAATTAACCTACCATGCATCGCCAAATGCGTTTTGTTCTCGCCGCACTCAGCTTTTGCGGCATGTTCCTGAACCTGACTTCCTCTGCTCAGGTAAGCACAACCCGCAATGCCGGTAAGTTCGTATTGAGTGGCTACGTTCGCGATGCCAAATCCGGGGAGTCGCTCCCTGGTGCATCCCTCTTTTTCCCGTCGCGCAGCGGGGGCACCACCACCAATGCGTATGGCTTCTATTCCATTACCCTGCCCGCCGATACCTACACGGTGGAGGTAAGCTACATCGGCTACACCCGCCTGAGCTTGTCGGTAGACCTACGAACGGGCGACCTAACGCTGTCGCCCAAACTCAAGCCTTCGGAGAGCCTATTGAAGGAGGTGGTGGTGGAAGGCGACCTGGTGCAGCAAAAAGAAACCGAACGCACGGAAATGAGTATCATCAACATACCCATTCAGCAGGTACGCGAAATCCCTGCACTGCTGGGCGAAAAAGATGTGTTGAAGGTCATACAGCTACTGCCGGGTGTGCAAAAGGGAAGGGAGGGCAACGCCGGAATTTATGTCCGTGGGGGCGGGCCCGACCAGAACCTGATTATTCTCGATGAGGCGAATGTGTACAATGCGTTCCACCTCTTCGGTTTCTTTAGTCTGTTCAACGGCGATGCCCTCAAGAGCGTGGACCTCATTAAGGGCGGATTCCCTGCGCGATACGGGGGTCGACTCTCCTCGGTGATCGAGCTCAACATGAAAGACGGCAATAAGGAGGAGTATAAAGGTGAAGTGGGCATTGGCCTTATATCATCGCGCGCTACCGTTGAGGGACCCATCGCCAAAGGACGCTCTTCGTTTTTGATCAGCGGGCGACGCACCTACTTCGATGCGCTGGTGAGGCCTTTCCTTCCGCGCGGACAGGATGGTGGCTATTATTTCTACGATCTGAACGCGAAAATCAATTATGACATCGATGCCCGCAACCGAATTTTCCTCAGTGGTTACTTTGGAAAAGACAATTTTTTCTTGCGTTTCAGGGATTTTGGTGAAAGCTTTCGAGCGGGTGTCGATTGGGGGAACGCCACGGGCACCTTGCGGTGGAACCATATGTTCAACAACCGCCTGTTTGCCAATACCTCCCTGATTTTCACCGACTACACCTTCCGCAACTACATCACCTTCACGGATGATTTGGATGTTTTCTCGCTGATCTACCGCAGCGGCATACGCGATTTCAGCCTCAAACACGATATCGACTACCGCCCCGGTGAGAACCACAGCATCCGCACCGGATTTCAATCGATCCTGCACCGCTTTAATCCCTCGGCTTTAGCTTTTGAAAGCAGCTACGAGAACATCGACAGTACCAACGATAACGTTATTTGGGCCTGGGAACATGCTGTTTATGCGGAAGACGACATCAGGTTGAGTACGAAATGGAATATCCAGCCCGGGGTGCGCCTTACGGCTTTTTCCGTGGCGGGTACCACCTACAAAAACATCGAACCCCGCTTTTCGTCGAACTACCGCTTCCGCAAAAATTGGTCGACCAAGTTCGGTTATGCCCTGATGAACCAATATGTGCACCTCATCAGCAATACGGGGGCCGGACTGCCCACAGACCTATGGGTGCCGGCCACGCCGAACCTCAAGCCGCAGCGCTCAGAACAGTTTGCCGCCGGGTTGGCCTACGATTTCCCCAAGAAACCCGTGTCGCTCACGTTCGAGCTCTACCACAAAGACATGAACAACATCATCTCGTATCGGGAAGGTGCCTCATTCCTCAATCTGGAGCTGGGGGCCTCCGATGCAGATAAATTCCGTTGGGAAGATGCCGTAACCAGTGGCCGGGGTAATTCGAAGGGCATGGAGGCCATGATTCAAAAAAAATCGGGGCGGTGGACCGGGTGGATGGGCTACACCCTCTCGTGGACCCGCCTGCAGTTCGACGAACTCAATAGCGGGCAGCCATTCTGGGCACGCTACGACAGACGGCACGACTTTTCGATCGTGAGTAACTTTACCGCGCGCGAGATGCGCCCGGGCAAGGACGGGTTGAAGGTATCGGCTACCTGGGTGTATGGAACGGGTAATGCTATTACGCTTCCTGTTGGCGAATTTTCTGCGCCCATCAACCAACCCGGCGGCGGTCTGCACGACGAATCATGGGACTGGTTTACCTGGTCGTATGTGAACCAATACCCGGGCCGCAACCAATTCCGCATGGCTCCTTACCACCGCCTCGACTTCGGACTTCAGTTCATTAAACAGAAAAAGGGCTATGTGCGTACCCTCGAGCTGAGTGTCTACAACGTATATAACCGCCTTAACCCCTATTTCTACTACATCGGATATGCCGATGGGGGCTTTTTGGGCGGTGGTGACAGGAGGGTGTTGCGACAAGTGGCCCTGTTTCCGCTCATTCCCTCCATTTCCTACAACATCTCCTTCTGATGAAAGCCTACCGTTATTCAACCCTTTTTGGGCTCACCCTCATCCTGCAACTCACGTCGTGCATATCGATCGTGACCGACGTTGAACTGCCCAAAGTTGACCCTGTTTTGGTCGTTTATGGCTTTATTTCGCCCGATGAACCGGAGATCAACATCCGTGTTGGCCGCTCGCTTCCCATCTACAGCCGGCCCATTGCGGGCAGCGATACGGTGGCCGATGCGGAGGTTATGCTCTATTGTGAAGGCCGTTCCATACGCATCCCCTACAAAAGCAGCAGTTGGTATTCGTTGCCGTCGAGTGCCTTTTTGTTACCTCCGGGTGCGGTATGCAGCTTGGTGGTGACCACCCCCAGAGGGGAGCGTGTAACCGGCCAAACCCTCATTCCCACACAATCCGCTGCTGTAGTACGCTATGAAGTGGGGCAAATCCGGGAATTTGACTTCACTGAGGATTTTGTGCAGGTCTTCTGGGATGATCTGCCGGGAAGCGACGACTACTACCACCTCATTGCACGGGAGCTTTCGGTGGATATTACTGGCGATACAAGCCGCTACGTACAAAGCAACCAGGTTGTAGACACCCGCGATGCCCGGAATGGTCAATTTTCCGCCCGCATTCCGGTATATCTTTTTAATGGTAATGGTGGCGACTCGCTAAAACTTGATGTGGGCCTCGCCACAACGGGGCGCGACTACTACCGCTACCATTTGCTGAGGCTCAATTATATTGGCGACAATCCATTTGCTGAGCCCACCGTAATGCACCGCAATGTTGAAGGCGGTGAGGGGGTCTTCGCCGCCTACCGCTTCCAAAACCTTCGCCTGACCATTCCGTATCGCACAAGCCCGTAAGGGTTGGCATTGAATAGGAATAAAAAGACCACACCCCAATCATTGGCGCAAGTGATGGCATTTTTTTCGATAACAGACCTTTCGGAATCGGTTGCGAACCGATAATTGTTCGCGCCACTCCGGATCCAGCACTTGCATCAGCAACTTCTTGCGAAGGCGGTGAGTCGAATACCACCGAAGTAGGCCCAAATAGGAATTGATGCAACACACCACATACAATCTTTGAATTTTGGAAAGCGGCTTCTTCTGATTCAATAATGCGTTGATGCGGTGGATAGCGCCATAAAACTGCGTTTTAATGCGAACGGCCGCCTCAATTCTACCCGGTTTGATTTTAGCCCCAAGGAATGTAACGCCCTTGCTTACATGTTGCATATACCGTTTTTTGGGATGCAAAGTCAAAGCAAGCTCCTTGCGCAGAAACTGCTCAATTTTAGGAACCAGTGAATTCAGGTAATCAGCGTTTGGGTGCACCAACACAAAGTCGTCCACATAGCGACCGAAGTGAGAGACCCCCAACTCCTCTGTTACAAATTTATCGAAGGCATGCAAATAAAAATTAGCAAATACCTGACTGCTGAGGTTTCCAATAGGCAATCCACAATCTTTGGGGGCATAAAACAAACTTTTGTCGCGGGGCAGACCTTTCCAGTCGCTGCGACTGCCTCTGATATCACAGTTTGAAGCCGGCTGGTGATAAACAATCTTATGGGTCACATACAAAACCAAGCCAATATCCGATCGGTGGTACGAACTCCTGATAAAACTTTCCAGTTTTTGGTAGAGTATGTTACGGTTGATGTGCATAAAGAAACCCC
>VHAX01000050.1 GCA_016872215.1 Sphingomonadales bacterium
TTTGTGAGTCTTATTAAATTAAATGTTGGGGAATCCTCACTGGTATAGTAACTAAATTGCGCTGGAAAATTGCACTCTTTTGGCTTTGCCTTTGGAGGGCTTGTGTGGGGGAAGGCAATGACAAATGTGTGCAATGTGCAGGGGTGTAAAAACAAAAAATGTGCGAGGGCTAAAAATAAAACTTCTTTGCAGCGGATGAGGTGTCGGGATGTCCATCCGCTTGAGTCAGTATGTAAAAATGTTCGCTTCATGTCCGTCTGTTAGATCTTTGCGCTGTCGCCATAGGGTTTCCGGTAACTTACTTATAAGCGCAGTTTGTTCTGTCAAATATAACACAAGCCCGATGTATTGGTGCAGTTGTTGGAAGCAAAGATCGGGTAGGGTGACATTATGCTGAATTCGCTTGGGTTGGCGCGAAAAATTCAATTCTCATGACGGGTTGGCGGGCTTTTATGAAATTAAGTCAGCCGATCGTTTTAAGCTTTGCTCTACTATTCAGTCTCCTCCCACTCATCGATCCTGTCCCATCAACAGGGTTTTGACTTACAGATCATCAAAAGGCCTCCGAATTTTCTTCAATTCACGATTACTGCCGTGGGTGTAGATTTCTGTGGTTCGGCTGCTGCTATGGCCAAGTAATTCCTGAATGTAACGAATGTCTGTTCCACTTTCAAGCAGATGGGTTGCATAGCTATGTCGCAACCAATGCAAAGTTGCCGGCTTACAAATTCCGGCCTCTTCAAGCGCTTTCTGAAATACCAATTGCAAACTTTTAGGGGCATATTTTCCACCGCCCTGACCTTCAAAAAGGAACACCCTAGGACGGTAATCAAGATACTATTCCCGTAGCTGAATGAGCAATTTTTGACTAAGAGGAACCACCCGATCCTTGTCGCCTTTGGAATGAGCAACAAACAAAAATACCTCCAGAATTCGTTTAACCTCCTGCCTAGACAATATATGAGGCAGGCGAAACGACCTTCTTGGCCGGTGAATTTGATCCAGACTTATTGGGGAGTGTCCAATTTGTTTTAAAAACAACTTAAGCGAATTCATCCACGATTCTAGGGAACGAAAGCCTGTTTCGTGTGCCTGCATCGCCCGTACCCCTGACTCATATTCGAGCATTTCGGCTTCAGCCTCTAGGCAATCAAAAATGACCTTGACCGAAGGGAATCATCCAAACACGTTGATCGCCGTTCCACTCAGCCCCTGGTAACGAGCGAATGAAGGGAATAACTGAGGGCAGATCGGGAAGTGCCACACAAACCCAGGCCTTGTTTCCCCTAAATACCAGTTTTAGGGGCACAACAGGCCGAGAAGAAGAATCCGTCCTATTCATGCTGCAATTAAATCAATGCCTTTTACAGAAATTCCGACATTTTTTGTGATAAAAAACAGTTAGTTCGAAAAACATCATCCGTCACTAAACGTGTGCTGAACTTCTTCGCAAAACCTCAAACTACCGACATAAACAGAATAGAGAAACGAAAAAAACAAGCGAACCGGAAGTCGAATAATAAGACTACTGGCTGGCCCATGGCTGGCCCATGGCTGGCCCATGGCTGGCCTAGGGTTGGCCTAGGGCTGGCCTACGGCTGGCCAGCGAGGAGCCGGAAGGGGTAGCGGATGAACATCCACAGGTGGCACAGGAGATTGTTGGCCACTCCGTAGTGGGTCGATAAAACGCGGTATCGTTCGCGCCAGGCTTTGGATCGCCGCTGCGACGAGAGCCCCCCCACCAAGAAGTGGCTGATGACTTCTTGGGTGTGCAGGGTATTTGGGCAAACTTTCAAACAGCGGATCATCCAATCGATATCGGCTGCAATCCGGTAGTTGGTGTTGTATGATGGGGCACAGCTGCGGCGCACAATAAATGATTGGTGGCATACAGACATGCCGAAGCGAAGACTGCGCCAATGGAGCCGACGGGGTGGACGGGGAAGACGGTATCCCAGCGACCTTCCGTGCTCGTCGACCCGCAAGGCCTCGCCGTAATAGACGTCCACCTCGGGCAATGCTGCTATCCGGCTGAGGGTATTCGGATCGTGTAAGAAATCCCCCGCGTTGATAAATAGGACGTACTGCCCCGTGGCCATGGAAAGTGCCTTATTCATGGCATCGTAGAGCCCTTTGTCGGGCTCCGATATCCACCGAACGGGGTGCGTGCTTTGTTGAGCGTATGTTTCTATCAAGTCTACACTCGCGTCGGTGCTGTTTCCATCGACCACCACATGCTCACATCGTATATTCCTTTGCTCTGAAACCGAACGGAAGGTTGTGGCCAGCAAAGGAGCGGCGTTGTAGGTAACGGTGAGGATGCTGAATTGGGGCTGATCCATAAGGGATAATCGAATGAGCAGATGATCGAGTTAGCAGTTGATTGAGTTAGCAGATGATCGGATGAGCGGTTGATTGAGTTAGCAGATGATCGAGTGAGCGGATGAGTTATCTGTTCCGCCGTTCATGAGTGCCCGCATCAATCGGGTGTAGCGGTCTGCCACAAGATCGGGATGGTAATGGGTTTCGACCCACGCCCGGGCGCGTTCGGCCAGTTTCGTTGGTTGGGGGTGATTGATGACCGCATCGATGGCACGAGCGAGGTCCGCACCATCACCGGCCTTGGCCAGAACCCCATTTTCGGGATCCTGGACCATCTCGGGGATGCCCCCGATGCGGAAAGCGGCCACTGGCGTGCCGCAGGCCATGCTCTCCAAAACCGTATTGGGCAGGTTGTCTTCGAGACTGGGGAGTACAAAAACGTCCGCTGCACGGTAGGCATCGATCATTCGGTCGGGAGAAAGACTGCCCAGCAGGTGGGCACGGCAGGGCAAAGAATGCGCCCATTCAGGCTTTGACTTGCCCACCACGATCAGTTCAACGAGGGGATTTTGACGGCTCAGGTGGTTGAGGGCCTCAATGAGTTGCCGAAACCCCTTTCGTTCATCGGTCGCATTCATAGAGGCGAAGAGCAGCAGCGGCACGTCTTGGGGGAGGCCGAAAGCGGATCGACTCGCTTCACGAGGTCCAGGAGCGTATTGGCGGGTATCGATCGGATTGGGTATATGCACCGCCTGCACCCATGCGCCAAGTCCACTCCGCTGCGCCTCACGGGTTATCCAATCGCTGGCACCTGCCATCACCATGGGGTAGCGTTGGTAGATAGCCGCCTGCTGCTGCCATTGTCGGGCCGACTCATCACCCCTCGATGACGTGCGAAGTGCCGGACATTGCCCACATGCCTGTAGGTAGTTTGGGCAAGCCCCCGGATAGTGGCAACCGCCGGTGAATGGACGAAAATCATGGAGATGCCAGATCACGGGCTTGCCCA
>VHAX01000051.1 GCA_016872215.1 Sphingomonadales bacterium
GTAAAGTTTAATCTCTAGACTTTCATCTATTCTTTTTTTGTCCTTGACGTGCCCTCCGCACCCCTCCTCCACAATCCATCTCACCCCCCCTCTCCTGTCTCTCAGGTATCCAGTATGTCAATGAACTCAATTAATCTACCTCCCGGCAGATTCCCGCTCTTTCGGGGAACGGGGTTTGTTTGCGATCGTACCCAGGGCGGGACTTGAACCCGCACGACCTCATCGGTCACAGGATTTTAAGTCCTGCGTGTCTACCGGTTTCACCACCTGGGCCCACTATGAGCGGGAAACGAGACTCGAACTCGCGACCCCGACCTTGGCAAGGTCGTGCTCTACCAACTGAGCTATTCCCGCAATGTTAAAAGTAAAGAACAAAGCCGTTCTCAACGGGGGTGTAAAGGTAGAAAGAAAAAACCAAAAAGATAAAATGAGGGAGATAAAAAAATGGGGTGGAAAAACCTCAGAATTCTGCCACCAAACGTAGATTCAAAAGTCGCCCCGAAAGGTAATTGGGCACATTCTGACGAAATCCCTCCGTGTCCATAATCCACAGATAAGAGATGGTGTTGCTCACTTGCAGCAAATTGAATACCTCCACGTTCAGCCAGAGCGACCGAAAATTTCGCTCGAGCCAGACCGGAGACCGTCGGACTCCCTCCCCCACCATGCAGCGGGAGAAACCGATATCAACCCTGCGATAGAAGGGCATCCGAAGGGTGTCGCCGACCCTACTAAAATCGGGTACTCCATATGGGAGCGCTGATCCCACTACCAGATTCAGATTTACCTGATAGGCCGGATTGGAGGGAAGCAGGTCCTGGAACATGATGTTGGCCATCACCCGCTGATCGGTGGGCCGGGGTATGTAACCCACCGGCCGGGTAGCCCCCGAGGTGTCGGTATAAACGGCTCCATTAATGGTCTCAGCGGTTTTCATCCACGAAAATGAGGCCCACGACTGCAAATTCCCTACAAACTCCCCGTTGATACGCAGATCAACCCCTGTGGCATAGCCCCGGGCGTTGTTGTTGCCCAAATAGCGCACCCGCACGTTGTCGAGTTCGTAGGGGGCAATCGAACGCAGGTCCTTGTAGTAGGCCTCTCCCACAAAGCGGAAGGGACGGCCATCCATGCGAAACGAGCGATCCGCACCCAGAACATAATGCCAGGCCCGCTGTGCCCGTACCTGTGGGTTCAGGCGACCCCAGGGATCACGCATTTCACGGTAGAAGGCAGGCTGTCCGTATAACCCCCAGGCGGTACGGAACAACCACTCCTTTTTGCAGCGTGGGGTGTAGGTTATTTCCAACCTCGGACTCAGAAGCCATTCGCCATTCCAGGTCCAATAGTTGGCGCGTACACCGGCGGTCATAAACAGGCTTCGGGATTCCCACAGCGGCAACCGGCTCTGCACATAGGCCGAATAGCGGCCCGATTCGACGCGGTTTCTAACGTCGATGAACTCGCGAAGGTGGACCACCGTATCGCCGGGTTGCCAGGAGGGCACCGAAAAAGCGGCCGAATCGAGGTTGTTCCATTCATATAATCGATCCGCGACCCGGTCGCGCTGCGTCCGTACCCCCCACTGTACATAGCCCAGCAACAGACTCTCCCAAAAACCGCGGTGCTCGAACGCGGCCACGCGCATGCTCAACTGATTGCGCGCAAAATTCTGGTAGGCTCCCACCCCGCGGGTGAAGGCGACCTTTCCGAAATTCTCAGAGCCCAGCTCCGTATCGAGCTGGTTGAGCCACCAGGCACCATCCACATCGAAATACTCACGCTCATCACTCGAAAAAACGCTGCCTATCCACTTCAACTGCAGGCGCGGATGTGGACGAAAAGCAGCAGTGACGCCGCCCGTATAGGCGTGAAACCATGTGCGCTCGCGCCCATCGAAGAAAATCCGAAGTTGAAGCGCTTCCTTCACCGTCCCAAAAACGGTTTCGCGACTCGAGGGAACCACCCGGAAATCGTTGTGGCTGTAGTGCGACAAAACCCCCAGGGTCCAGCGGGCTGTGGGACGGTAGTTCAACAGAAACTGAACATCGCCAGAGGCGGGTTGATACTCGCCACGGGTATCGAGCGAGCCCAGCAAGTTGTTGAGAGTTCGGTAGCGAACCCCCAGCTGATAGGTCAAATTCCGGCTACTGTCGCAACCCTCCGTGGTAATCCCCGCCCCCATCATGCTGAGCTGAGCCTTCACCCGCTGCTCGGTGGGTACGCGGTATTGCACATCGAGCACCGACGACATACGATCACCGTAGCGCGCCGCAAATCCCCCTGCCGAAAATTGAATATTGCCCACCAAATCGGGGTGTATGAAACTCATTCCCTCCTGTTGACCGCTGCGCATGAGTACGGGGCGATAGATCTCGATGTCGTTAACGTAGATCAGGTTTTCATCGAAGTTTCCCCCGCGTACGGCGTATTGTGAACTGAACTCAGACTGACTACGGGCACCGAGTCCCTGCAGAATCGTCTCGAAATTACCGGATGGACTCACCAAACGCCCGGCCACACGCGGATCGATTCGCTGCATGGTCGCCCCCGATTCGCGTGCCCCTTCCACTGAGATGCCCGGCCCTTCAACCGCTGCAGCCTCGAGGCGCACGTTCAACCGTACCTCCTGTCCGCTTTTTCCGGTGACCACCAAAAATCTGGTCTGGTAGCCCAGCATCTGCACCTGCACCGAACAGGTGCCCGCCGGAACCTCCAGGCGGTAGTCGCCCCGTTCATTGCTCATCGTTCCCTTGCTGTGGCGGGGAGCCCAAACATTCGCCATGGGTATGGGCGCAGATACGGTGTCGGTTACCTTCCCGGTCAACACAATCGTCCCTGAACCCTGACTTTGGGCCCTTATCACAAAGGGAAAGAGCAGAATTCCTAAAAAAAACAGGATCGCAGACCGGCTCCGTTCAGCTGTCACCATTCGTTCCCTTGAGTGCCAGAACCACCGCCCTCGGGTCCTCAGCCGAAAAAATAGCATGTCCGGCCACAGCCACATCCACACCCGCCGATCTCAATGCCTCTCCTTGCCCGGATCGCACACCCCCATCCACTTCGATGAGGAAACTGTGGCCTTCATGTTGCTTCATTTGATTGAGCGCTTGCACTTTAATCATGGTCGATGAAATGAACAATTGCCCGCCGAACCCAGGGTTGACCGACAT
>VHAX01000052.1 GCA_016872215.1 Sphingomonadales bacterium
TTCATGACCAGCAAAAGAGAGGCGGAATTCCAACGTATTTTGGGTGAAGCCGATTCGGCGGGAGGCATCCATTGGTAGTTGTATGCCATGCATTGAGCCTGAAACCGGTTCGAAACCCGATAGTTGAGACCAAGGCCTGCCCAGTGTTCGGAGCGGTTCATGCTCATCGGGAGGTAGTCGATGACTTCGGAATAGGCGTTGCGCACCCCATAGAAATCCTGGCCATGAGACGAGTAATTTCTCCACTCAGCAAAAACCTGCCATTCGGGCGAAATCTGCCATTCGGTTTGTAGCTGCAGCAGGCGATTGGTCAGATCCACACGCGTATCGATCAGATCCCCTGTACCGTCGGCCCGGGACGTATTTTCTAAACGCGCCGATGCCCTCAACCACCACGATTTATTCCATCCCAGGATCACGTGCAGCGGTGCGGCGCCGTTCCATTCTGCGATGGCGAATTGGCGACGTGCTGCGATACCCTGACCTTTAATATCCATCAACATTCCCATTTTTAGATCGTGTTGCCAAACGTCGGCCGGTTGTTTTCGTTTCCAGTTCAGCATAACACCTTGGCGGTTTGGGGTTGCGATCCCATAGGGCATGGCATTTCCGTAGGCAGGATCGTAATTCATAAGCCCGGTTTGCACCTGAAAGCGATGGAGGCTGCCATCACGAAACAAATCAAGCATATTTAATTCACGGATTTGGTCATCGGTGGCGAGTCTGCGAAAAATGGCCGGACTCCGATCGAAGTCGATGCGCTTAGTTTGGGCTCCCGCACTTCGGTAGTCGCTACCCACACGCCACACCTCCGCGCTGAGAAGCCGCTCATCGCCGGATCCCTGGTACTCGAGTTGCGCGAAGGCGAAACCATCGGTAAGACGAGGGGCATCTGCTTGTCCCACCCACTCCAGTTTCGATTGCCCCCACTCAGTTTCTAAGCGCAGCGGCATCCGTTTACGGAATTTTTGCCCATCGATTGTCGCCCGAACACTGCCCACAGGATGTCTGAGTTGACGGATGCTAGCCGAAGTTTGGTTCACATCATAGAGATCCGCATAATTAAATCGAATTTGTGTGCCGTTGCGATTACCCAAAGACACAGCGCCCCCGCTCATCAGACGATCGGGTGTTTGGTTAAAATCACTGGCCACAACGCGCGTTGTGAACAGAGATGAGGTCAATTTCCATCGATCAGAGAAGAGGTCCCATCCAAAATCGAGGGCAATACCTTGTTGACGACGGCTGAGGTCACCCGATTGAAACAAGTCATACCGAATCATATCCAATTGGGGGGTGAACAACAGGGAAGGCGTAGAGAGTATCCACTCATCCGATTGTTGCAAGGTGAAGGGCGACAGACGATAGTCGAGGTCGCCAACTTGATAGCGCAATTTTTGATCGATGATCCCTCGGATCCACATTTGCCGAAGGTCCAAGGTAAGTCCGGATCCCCAGAACCCTCCGTATTCGCTCCTGATGCGCATCTGAGCGTGCACTTCCAAAGCTGAATATGGGTTCAGGTGAATACCTACATCGGTGAGCACATAACCAAGATTGGCCAAACGTTCCACAGTGCTGTCGGCCTGCTCTTCAAGCTTTTCGATGGAGAGGAGTCCCCGCGAATAGGAAGATGCATAGGTTTTCGAAGGCTGCGTCGGCTGGGCAACACCCGGTTGGCGACCGAGCATCACGAGGAAAAAAACTGCAAAACCCCACGCATGCGGTGTGCCCATTCGGAACAGAGTATTGGATGTATGTGTTTTCAAGGGAATATAAATCATTAAAAGAAAACTTTAAGCTCCACCAGACTCTCGCGCCCGCGGAATTGATCGAGATCAAAACTAAAATCGCGAAAGCCATAAAGGCGGTGGCGGAAAAACAAGGCAGAGCGTGGGCCAAGGTTGATGTCGCATCCCACGCCCAACGCCCATCCTTGTTGGTTTCGGGGCTTGTAGGTCACCAAATCCAAATCGGTTGCGTAGTTGCCCAGGGTCCATTCATAAGCCGCATAGGCACAGAGCAGCGCCATCCGACTAACGGCCTTATAGGCCTCCAATTCATGGCTATATTGGCGTAAATAGGCGTTTGATGCAAATTGGGGCAGAGCTGAGGCGGTTTTTTGAACGCTGTTCAAGCGGGTGAGGTACATGACATACAATGGACGGGCACCGGACCCCGACCGCCAACTGATTTGACCCTCAATGGTCGAGAAGTGCTTACGGTTGATGGCAATCCCTGCGCTGTCGTCGGATAGGATAACGGTTTCGAATACGTCGCGGTACATCACCGATTGCCGGCCATATGGACCAACCTGTTGGGGGAACGTCCACCGCCAAAAACGCGCGCGGGTAAATTGATTGACGGGATGGTTGTAGGTGATGCGGTTGGAGATGGCCTCAATTTCACGCGCCATGCCCATGCCGAGATTAAACCGAAGCTGACCCCATGTCCATCGGGTATTCAGGTTGATCCCCTCACGGTTATTGGTCATTAGGCCGATGGGCAACACCGCACTCGCAAAAGGACGGAGCACAGCATTACTTCCCACACCGCCAGTTACGGTCTCTCCGCTGCCCGGGGGCGAGGCCTCACGAACGGAGACATTCCAATATAGACCGTTGTTATTGACCACTTTTGGGTCAATATGATAGGCATGCACCTCAATGGGTATTCCGGTCAGGCTCGGTCTCGTGAGCACTTTGAGATGCCCCAAGGGTGCCCATCCCAGTTTTTGGGCCGGATCCTCATACTTTCCAAAGCCCCATTCGCCGCGCGCTTCCCATTGAGGAAAGGCATAGCGTCCTTCGAGGGTGTTCACCTGATAAGCGCATCGGTTGGTGCCTGGCGTATCGAGTGCCTGAAAATGATGGAACGTATTAAAAGCTACCCATCCTGAGGGCGATGGATTCCATTGTATCCGCCCCCCCATGCTTCCGGATGGAATGCCTCCCAGGCCGGCATTTAACTCGGTTTTTCCTGCAAAAACACTCGACTTCCACCGATTATTGTGTGGATTCATGTCCCAAATGGCCCCGTGAACCGCCCGTTCTCCAAAACGACTATCCTGATTGACCTGTCCCGAGGTGTACAATTCATCGTAGCGACTACTCAAATCCTGCCCAATGGGATCCCACGGATTTCGTTCAAAAAGCGACCAAC
>VHAX01000053.1 GCA_016872215.1 Sphingomonadales bacterium
TGGAGGCGCTCTACCCCCACACGGCCAATTTCATCATTGTGGTGGGCATTCAGGAGCACCGGGCCTTCAATGAGCGGGTGTGGCAGTTGGTGAAATCCGCCCCCGCTTCCGACTCCGCCCCCGCTTCCGCCTCCGCACCGGTGGATGTGCAGGTGGTGAGTTTCCCCGGTGCAGGCGGATTGGCCGGACTGTCAGACCACCGCAACTACTGGACTTTTGGCTATTCGGCGCACATGATCAACGACACTTCGTTTCTGCGCAACACCAACTACAACCAAATGAGCGACACGATCGATACGCTCGACTTCGATAAGATGACGGCTGTGGTCGACGCCGCATACCACGCCATCACCCAAATTTAATACTTACCCCCCTTTCAGGCGCTGCATGAGGCTGTCGCGCTGCACCATAAACCGCTGCTTTTCGGTGGCGGGTAGGGGGTCTGATGGGGGTGTTTGGATCCGGGCGGGGTTTACCTGTACGCCTTTTTCCCAAAAGCGGAAGCATAGGTGTGGCCCTGTGGCGAGGCCAGTACTGCCCACATAGCCGATCACTTGTCCCTGCTGCACGCGTGCGCCTCTGCGGATGCCCTTGCCAATTCGGCTCATATGGAGGTAGCCGGTTTCGTGGGTTTTATTATGACGAATGCGAACGAAGTTTCCGTTCCCTCCTTTGTAGCCGGCCTCCGTCACCGTGCCGTTGCCGATGGCGCGTATGGGTGTTCCGGTGGGTGCCGCGTAGTCGATCCCTAAGTGCGGGCGATTGATGCGCAATACCGGATGAAACCGCCTTTTCGCAAAGCCCGAACTTATGCGGGTGTAGTCGAGCGGCGCCTTCAGGTATCGCCTTTTCATGCTTTCGCCTTTTTCGTTATAGTACTGGATTTTGCCATCGGCGGTCATCCACACAAAACCGTAGTACGACTTTCCTTTGTGGCGGAGCTCGGCCGCTTGCACTTGTCGCGCCGGTCCCGGCCGCCCGTCAATCCATACTTCTTCATGCACTACCCGAAAGGAGTCGCCCTCCTGCAGGTGGAAGAAATCGACTGTCCAATCGAACAGCTTGGTGTAGTTGGCAATTAACTCTTGTGTGGCCCCACTTCGATCCATGCTTTGGTAGAGGCTGCCGTCGATGCGTCCGTTCTTGCGGACTATTTTGTGTTCGGTGGGGCGCATGACCCGCGCCACGCTGGGGGTATCTGACTGAAAATCAACCTTCAGGTAGCTGCAGGCGTCGGGCTCGAGTACCCAATAGGCCAACGCACCACTGCTGTCGTTCGCATACCAGGTGTAGGAGAGTCCCGTTCGGATTTTGCGGTTGTCGATGTGCGCCGTCAGACGCTCAATGCTCAGCCGCGATTGGTTGGGGTTGGCCCCGCATTGCGCCAGAATGCTGCCGAGGTTTTCGCCATTTTTCACCATGCTGCTCCGCACCCGGTAGGGGTGTAGGTTAATGCCGTGGCGCATTGCCGGCACGGCTTTTTTTTTCTCAGTGGAAGTAGTCTCGGTTTCCTTACTCTGGCATGCGGGTAGTGCGTCCCCCAGTAACAGACCGATCAGGATGCGGAACAGCATCACGTTGGAAAATAGTGACCACCGTGAAGCGGTTAAGTGTGACCACTTGCCTGCAAGTCGTGCGCTTGGCTGTGTAGGGCCGTAAGGGTTGATGCGCATTAGGGCTGCTGCTCGTTCATATGGCTGCGCACGTGGGGGTAAATGTGCTTAAACCAAAAGGTGAAGGCTTCGGGTTGCTGTTCCATCCACCGATTGAGTTCGGCGAGGGTCACCCAACGGGTTTCGGCTACCTCGCGCGGGTCGGGTTGGGATTCAAAATGTCCGGTTCCGAAAAATACATGGTCGAATTCGTGTTCGGTGAGTCCGTTTTCGAATTCTGTGCGGTACACAAACGAAAAGCGGAATTCGAGCGGGCATGCAATCCCCATTTCTTCCTGAAGTCGACGCTCGGCGGCGGCGTGGGGGGTTTCGCCCGGGGCGGGGTGACTACAACAAGTGTTGGTCCACAGCCCCCCGCTGTGGTATTTGTCGACCGCCCTTCGTTGCAACAGAATCGAACCATTGGGGTCGAACAGAAATACGGAAATGGCCCGATGCAGTTGTCCGAGCACATGCGCCTCCTGCTTGGGGGCCACGCCGATTTCATGGTCGTTCACATCCACGAGCACCACCAGGGGTTCGGCAGGCCCTGATGTTTCAGGCGGGATGTGGGGGGGCATAACGGACAAATATAGGATTCTGGCTATTTGTAAGGGCTACCTTTTTACTTGCCTTCGTGGCAGAAGATGAGGAAAGGGGATTGCGTTATGAATAGAGCAGTGGGATGGCTCAAGTTAAGTAACATGAGCCTGATTGAAAGGCCCTTTTGGTGCCAGGCTCGCACCGGACTTGTATTAGGCACACACCGGACTTGTACTGGATTTGCACCGGACTTGACTGAGTTGCCAAACTTGCTGGATTTTTTGCGGCATGGGCGTAGCATTTGCGATTGGTGGGGTAAATGAACTGGCGCGACCGCCCCTTGGGGATTAGGTAATAGTGATTTTCATTCCGATTACGTTAACTTCCATAAGTACACGTCTGCTATACGATTCCTGCCTCCGCCTGTCGCTAGATTGCGGGCATGAATGAATCTTCACCATCCGGCCGCACCCTCATCAGTTTCGACTGGGCCATGAAGCGCCTGCTGAAACAGAAAGCTAACCACGGAATCCTCGAG